>JAMLHJ010000009.1 GCA_023957245.1 Chitinophagales bacterium | reverse complement strand
ATCAAAAAATATGTCCGGAACCTTTTCACAAATTTATATTCAAATCGTTTTTGCCGTAAAAGGGCGCGAATCACTTATCCATACATCTTGGGAAGAAGAACTGTATAAATACATTACCGGTATTATTCGTAATAAAGGTCAGAAACTACTAGCTATAAATGGCATGCCCGATCATATTCATATTCTGATAGGAATGAAGCCTACTTGTTGTCTTTCTGATTTGGTAAGAGAGATAAAAAAATCGTCTAACGAATTTATTAAAGACAAAGGCTTCATAAAATATAAATTTAATTGGCAAGAAGGTTACGGAGCATTTTCATATAGCCAATCAGCATTGGATAATGTAATAGCTTATATCGAAAATCAAAAACAACATCATACAACCAAAACATTTAAACAAGAATATATAGAGTTTTTGGAAAAATTTAAGATAGAATACAAAGACGAATATCTTTTTGATTGGATAAATACAGAAGAAGAGCTATGAAACTAATCGACAATATCAACACCCGTTTAGCTGACGAATTAAAAACTGGCATCAGAAAAAACAGCAAAATCGCCATGGCGACTGCTTCTTTTTCTATTTATGCCTTTGAGGCTTTGCGAAAAGAATTGGAAGGTATAGAGGAGTTGCGTTTCATTTTTACTTCGCCTACTTTTTTGCAAGAAAATTTTAAACGGGAAGTACCCAAGTTTTTCATTCCACATTTATTCAAAGAAGCCGATTTGTGCGGTGGCGAGTTTGAATTGCGACTGCGCAATCAACTCACCCAAAGAGCCATTGCCAAAGAATGCAGTAAATGGGTACAGGCAAAAGCCCAATTCAAATCCAATAAAAATCTGGATTTGCCGCTCAATTCCATGATTTATGCTGAAAACAGTCCCGAAAATGCTACAGCTTGGACTCCCGTCAACGGTTTTACTCAAGCCGATTTAGGTTTGGTACCCAAAAAAGGTTTCCCTACCTTAATTCAGCAAGCAGACTATCCCAACAGCAAAGCCTATTTAGATTATTTCAATCAAATTTGGGACAATGAAGAATACTTGGAAGATGTAAGCCAAAAAGTACAAGAATATTTTGAAAAAGCCTTTCAGGAAAACAGTCCTGAGTTTATATATTTCATCACCCTGTACAATATTTTTAACGAATTTCTGGACGATTTAAACTTGGATAACCTGCCCGATGACCGCGTGGGTTTTAAAGATACTGTCGTATGGAATAAGTTATTTAACTTTCAGAAAGATGCTGTGGTGGGCGCCATCAACAAATTAGAAAAATACAAAGGTTGCATTTTAGCTGATAGTGTAGGCTTGGGCAAAACCTTTTCTGCTTTGGGCATTATCAAATATTACGAAATGCGTAATAAAGATGTATTGGTGCTTTGTCCGAAAAAGTTGGAGGATAACTGGAATACCTATCGCCACAACGACAAAAACAACATTTTGGCAAAAGACCGTTTCAATTACGATGTACTTTTTCATACCGATTTATCGAGAGAAACGGGCATGAGCAACGGCAGAAACCTCGCAAATGTCAACTGGGGCAATTACGGTTTAGTGGTGATAGACGAATCGCACAATTTCAGAAATGCCGGACTGACCTATTCCGACAAAGAAAACCGCTATCAGGCATTATTGAGAAAAGTGATGCAAGAGGGCATTGAAACAAAAGTTTTGATGCTTTCGGCAACACCGGTCAACAATCGCTTCAACGATTTATAAAGCCAATTGGCACTGGCTTATGAAGGTGATGCTGAAAATATTGATGAGAAATTAGAAACCAAATTTGGCATAGATTCTATTTTTAAAAGAGCTCAGTCGGCTTTTAATGCCTGGAGCAAAATGGAATTAAAAGATAGAACCACCGAAAAACTCTTGGATATGCTGGATTTTGATTTCTTCGAAATTTTAGATTCATTGACCATTGCCCGTTCAAGGAAACACATCACTTCCTATTACGATACTTCCGACATTGGTAAATTCCCGGATAGAAACAAGCCGGTTTCCTTGCAATGTGCCTTGACCCAAGATCATTCGCTTACCTATACCGATATCGCCCATCAATTAGAGTTGATGAACCTTTCAGTTTATACGCCTTTGAATTATCTATTACCCAGTAAGGTGCAAAAATATGCCGACTTGTACGACAAAAAAGTAAATACGGGTCGCCTAACACAATTGGACAGAGAGGGCAACTTGAAAATTCTGATGCGGATTAATTTCTTAAAAAGATTGGAAAGTTCTATAGATTCATTCAGAATTACTTTATCCGGAATCAAAGGTCAGATTGAAAATACCATTGCTTTTTTAGGTAAAGAAACCGACGAGCAATGGGCAGGCATTCAAATGGTAGCAGAAGATAATGAGGATTTTGATTGGGAAGCCAATTGGGGCGAATCTGAAAATACTATTGGTAGAAAAGTAAAAGTTCATTTGAACGATTTGGATAAAACACGTTGGCGAGAAGATTTGGAAAATGACCTGGAAGTGTTTACCGCTTTGCTTCTTCAGGTACAAGCTATCACTCCAGACAAAGATTTTAAGCTCCAGACTTTACTCTCCACCATGCAAGAGAAAATCAAAAATCCTTTTAATGCGGAGAATAAAAAAATCATCATCTTTACTGCCTTTGCAGATACAGCCGAATATCTGTATCAAAACATCGGTGCACATTTCAAGGAAAGCAGTCAGTTAAATTCCACATTGATTACAGGTTCCAGAAGAATAAGTACCACCAAATATATTCCTTCAGATCTCAATACTCTGCTGACTTGCTTTTCGCCTAATTCAAAATCTAAGGACTTGTTATTTCCAAATTTGAATGAAGAAATAGACATCCTCATAGCCACCGACTGTATTTCTGAAGGGCAAAACCTGCAAGATTGCGATTTCCTCATCAATTACGATATCCATTGGAATCCGGTACGCATTATTCAGCGCTTTGGGCGTATCGATAGGATTGGCTCTAAGAATGATACCATTACCTTGGTCAATTTCTGGCCAGACATGACCCTAGACAGCTACATCAACCTAAAGCAAAGGGTAGAAGACAGAATGAAAATCACAGTAATGACTTCCACAGGTGGTGGAAATATCATTGATGAAAATCAAAAGGACTTAGAATACAGAAAGCTTCAGTTACAGAAATTACAAGAGGATGTAACTGATTTAGAAGATTTACGAGAAGGAATTGATATTACCGATTTAGGTCTGAATGATTTTCGTATAGACTTGTCCAATTTCTTTAAAACCTATGGCGAACTAAAAGCTATTCCCGAAGGTTTGCATGCGGTGGTGGCAGCTACAGGAACGCTGAAATCCGGCGTTATTTATGTTTTGAAAAACATAAATCCTGAAGTCAATATCAATAAACTCAACCGTCTGCACCCGTATTATTTGGTGTACATGGCTGAAAATGGCGACTTGATACAAAGACATGTGGAATCGAAAAAGATCTTAGATGCCATGCGTGCTCTTGCCAAAGGAAAAACTGAACCCATCACTCATCTTTGTAAACAAGTGGAGATGGAGACAGATGATTATCATCAAATGAAACAATATTCTGAATTGTTGAGGAAATCAATAGGCTCTGTCTTAAAGGTTGAAGAAGAAAAAGAGGTGTTGAGTTTGTTTAAATCTGGTGGCACCATTTCCGGGAAGGATAATTTTAAGGGTATGGAAGATTTTAAATTAATTTCATTTTTAATTGTAAAATAGAATGACTTTTAAACTTCCAAAATCGACTATCGTTCAGAAAGTAGTACCCAAAAATGCTTTTGACAGTTATACCAATACGAAGCAAAGGAAGTCACTTTCCGATAAAATTCAGCGTATTATTTGGACTAATAAAATAGCTTTTGATACGGTTAATCTTACTGGTGTTGATGTTTCTGAAATTCAAATTTTTAAAATTGAATTGAAAGAAAAAACAATAATTAAAGATTTACTCTCGATTATAGAAAAAGCCATACCTTATCATATCATATTTTGGATTGAGTTTGAAGATGAATTTTATATTTCAACTTCTGTTAAGCATCTACATCCACAAAACGAAGATATTGCAGTGATAGATTATACATTTACTTCTAACTGGAAATCCATTGAAGAAAATGTCTATCAAATCGAGCTAAAAAATAATTTGGATTGGATTTTCAAGAACTTTTGTGAACAATTAAAATCTGTTGATACAAATTCAAAATCGATAAGTGAATTAGTAGAAAAACAAAAAAACAGTGATGCTATTTTGAAAGAAATAGAAAAATTGAAATCTGAAATAGCAAGATGTAAACAATTTAATAAAAAGGTTGATTTGAATAGAAAGCTTAAAAAATTACAATCTGGTGAAAATTATTGATTCAAATGGATTATTAAATTTAAGGTAACATTTCAGTGCTTCTTTGTGAAACTTTGTGGTTAAATTTTAGCTTCCTTTGCGGTTGAAATTATTACACAAAAGACACTAAGAAGGCACAAAAGACTCAAAGCAAATTCTTTGTGAAACTCAGTGCTTCTTTGTGAAACTTTGTGGAATGACTTAGCGTTCTTTGCGGTTGATTTCGAAAACCTCAACCACCAGCGTTTTCCTTTCTCATTTTACTATACAAGCGGAGATGTTTTGATATAAAAATCTTCTTTTGACCTCATTAAAATTTCTTCTTCATCAGTCTTGTCTTTGTAACCACACAAATGGAGTATCCCGTGTGCCAATACTCTAGAAATTTCACTTTCAAAAGATTGATGTAAAGTTTGAGCATTCTCCTTTACTCTATCAATGCTGATATAGATTTCAGCTTCTATCTCTGGGCTTTGAGGTGAAGTAGATAAATCAAAAGTGATGATGTCAGTATAGGTGTTATGTTGAAGATATTCAATATTGATATTTAATAAATATTCGTCTGAACAAAAAATATAACTGAGGTCTTCAATCTTGAAACCTTCTTCAAGAGCGATAGACTTTAACCATTGTTTTAAAGGATTGATTTTCCAATTGAATTTTGGAACATCGGCATAATGAAATTGGATAGGCATAAAAGGAGAGTAGGCTAATAGAAAATCTAAGAAAGATGAAAAATCATTTGAAGTTCAGTACCATTTTCATTGAAAGAAACCTTATCAGCCAACTTTTTAATGAGAAATACACCTCGACCATTGAGCTTTTCTTTATTTTCTGGCAAGGTAGGATCTGGGATACTTGTTTCATCAAAACCTGAACCTTGGTCTTTTACAATGAAAGTAATTGAAGAACTATTTACCTCACTTTTTAAAATAACATTTTTGTTGATATCCATGTGATTGCCATGGATGATGGCATTTGTAACAGCTTCAACGACAGCCAAATGTATATTGCCATAAATACAATCGTCTAAATTGAATTTATCTTGCATCTGGCAAATGTGATTTTCAATTATATATATACTTTCAAGTGATGAAGGTATTTGTATCTTATCATTCATTAGCTAAAAAAATAAACTTGGAGTAGAAATTGTCAATAAATCACTGATTTGCATTGTATCTATCTACGAGTCTTTTATAAAATAGTTTCAATTCAGGAGGTAAATTATCAGATAAATTTAAATTACTTTTTCTTTTTTTCAAAAATTCTTCAAGTTGGGGTGGAGTAGTAGCTGGAAAATCTTGAGCAGATTGTGATGAACGGTCTTCTTTCTCATCTTGTTCTCTCATAGATTTCTCCATTTCCAACATTCTAGTTTCAATATTTTTCTGCCTTAATAAAGTTTCTTGATTGATACGTTTATTGACGATATCGGCTTCATTTTTTTCTAAATCTTCAAGTAGTTTATCAATATTTCCTTCCTTTTTTTGTTGTTGTGACATCCCTTCTTTCATTTGACTGAGTGCCTCACGGATTGCTGCTTGACGTTGTGCCATTTCAGCTAGTTCTTTATTGATTTTTGAACCTGATTGACCTTCTTTTAGTTGCTGGCTCATTTTTTTGAGGTCTTGTCCCATTTGCTCTTGCAACTTCTGCATCTCACCAGCTCCAGGCATTTTGGGTTGATTGCCACCAGGATTTTTGCATGAACCGCTACCGCTCATTTTATTCATCTGTTGCTGCATCTGATTCATTACTTCACTCAGCATTAATGCCAGATTGTTGGCGTGGGTCATAGAAAATTGTTGAGCAGCCGTAGCTGGGCCTTTCTGTTTTTTATCCAGTAAATCGGTAGATTTTTTCAATTCTCTTTTGAGTTGATATAATTCATCTGTGATAAAATTTTGTAACTGAAAAACTCTTTTCCCTAAAGCAGTCAAACTATCTTCGATGATAACAGATTCTTCTTTTAGTCGCTGCTGTTCTTGTATGAGTCTGGAGTATTTTGTATCATATTCAGAAGACTTTTTGACTCTCTGCATGAGGTCTTCTTGATTTTTTGAAAATTTAATCAGATTACTCAATATTCGTCTAATGGTATTAATATCTTCAGCTTGTTGTTGCATTTGCATTTGACTCATTTGGCTTCTGATGTTTTCTGCCATTTGTTTCATGCCATCACTCGCTTTTTGCTGCTGGCTTTTTGCAGGTTGATTTTGATTTTTTTCGAGATTTTCTTTGGCTTTGTTCATGTTTTCCTCGATTTCTTCTTTTTCTTTAGAAGGAGAATCAAGGTTTAAATGATTGTCTTGTTGCTGGTTGAGTTGTTGTAGTTGTTCAAAATCTTTTTTAATTTCTTGAAATTCTTGATTGAGTTGATTTTGTTTGTCAGCATCAGGTTTTTGTTGAGCATCTTTTTGCTTTTCGGAGAGATTTTCTAGTTGTTGAGCTAGGTCAGTAGCTTTTTGTTCCAATTCAAGTTTTTTGAAAAGCTCTAGCATTTTGTCTAGTTCTTTATTGAGCTTTTCATTGTTCATTTGTACATTTTCCAATTTATTAAATGCATTTTCTTTCTGAAATTTCTCTAAAAGGTCTTCAATTTCTTTGATTAAATCTTTCATTTCTTGACTCAGTAAATCCTCCATCATTTGCTGAATCAATTCTTGTTTTTTCATAATTTCAGGATCGACTTCTTTGAATAAATCTTGATTTTTGATATTTTCTTTAAATTTCTCTTGGATATCTTGAATGTCTCTCTTGATTTGTTCGTGTTTATCTAGTAAGTTGTTGATTTCCTTTTTATCTTCCCAATTAAGACTCTTTTTGGTGAGAATGTTTTCTTTTAATGATTGTAATTCTTTTGAAAGCTTTTGAATTTCTTTTGTAGAAGATTGTAGAGAAGATTTAATATTCTCATTATTGGCATTTTCTTGATCTTTTAATTCAGGAATACTAGGTGTAGAGTAAGTATATGTTGGAGATTTTGTTGATTTATTCCCATTGATAGCGTCATTATCCCAAGTGATAAAGTAATATTCTATCATTTCACCTGCTTGTAATTTAAGGCTATTCAGCTGAATATAATGTGTAAAATCTACTAAATCAGATGTTTTAATAGCGATATTGGAAGTGATATTTTTTCTGATTTGACCTTTGTCGTTTTTAATATTTAAGTGAAAAGATACTTTCGATATGCCATAATCATCTGATGCATTTCCCAAGAAAAATAAAATATCTTTTTGTGTACTATCATTTACTTGTTGAACCTGAATAGCTGGAAATTGGTCTTCGATGATAGAGATATTGTATAAAACGGAATCACCTTTGGGTTTGTCATTATTGTAAGCGTATATTTTATAACTAAAATCTTTTAAAGCAGTCTTTTGAAAGGTATAATTTTTCCCATCTTGCGATTTTAAAAATTGTTTTTCTTCATCTAAAAATTGGATTGCCAATTGATTAGTATTTGTAGTGCTTAAATTCCAATTGATTTTAGTGCCAATTGGAACAACCAAATCACCAGTATTTTTGATACTTTCATTTTTTCTTTTAGTGTAAGAAGGATAGGTCAATTGGATATTCATAGTGGCTACTACTGGTCTTTTAACGACCTGAATAGTGTATGTTTTAGAGAGAAATCCATTTGCTAATAATTTAAAATCAGTATTCTGTTCTACATTTTGTACTTTGTAGGTAAATGTATTAGCGTCTTTTTTTAGAAGATGAAATGTCTGCCCATTTTGAACCCATTCGATTTTTTCGGGCAATATTTTACCTTTTACTTTTATAATGATTTCAGCATCTTCAAATTGATTGACTTTTAAAAAATTTTCTTCAATAAAATATTCAAAAGGAGCAGGTTTTTCAAAGGTTTTTGATGGTTGAATTAATCTAGCATTACTCTCTTTGAGGATATTGGGAGCAATCAAAAGGATAGCCAATAGAGCAATTAGTGGAGGTAAAGTATATCTGAAAAACTTTTTATTGTCTTTTAAATCAACGGCATTTGAAAATGGGAGATAATGAATCTGTTGAATTTTTTGCTGAATACTTGCTTGCAATAATTCTTGGCTTCCCGTGGTAGCTTGTTGGGAATTGAGTTGAAGAATATTGAGCAGTTTATCATCGATTTCAGGGAAATATTTTCCAATAATCTCTGCAGCTTGTTGATAGGATAATGTTTTCCCAAGTTTGAAGTATTGAGCGATAGGAATACCTATCCAAGAGATAAGTGCAAAAATACTTGTCACTGAAAAACCTAAAAGAAGTATCCATCTCATCCATGTAGGGAAATAGAACGCAAATTCACCTATGCTAAACAAAATGTATATGCTAATAATACTTGCAGTAAACAATAATATCCCTTTTATTACCTTGCTGAGATAATATTTTCTAATAAATTGGTCTAATTGTGTTACAATTTCTTGATACAAGCGAATGGGACTTTATGGATATAAACATATCAAAATTTATGCGTTTTCGTATAGTTTTTACTTGATTTTAATTTTTTACAGACTTTAATATTCACCATTTGAGGTTCAAGTTTTTTTATTGAAAAGAAAATTTGATATTTTTATTCTTATGCTGATAATTTTAGGCGTTGTCATCTTTGGGCTTATTCTTTTGTATGTTTTGTTTTTTGAAAGATATTTTGTTGAAACGAATAGCTTTGATATTGGCAAGGATAAAAACAAATGCAATTCAGAAATAAAGATTTTTCAAGTGACTGATATGCACTTAAAGTCAATAAACTATCCAGTCTTCAAGGTAGCTGAAAAAATCAATAGTGCTTCTCCAGACTTGCTTTTATTGACAGGCGATATGTTAGAAAATCCCAGTCAATTGCCTTTGTTGGATCAGTTTTTATCTTTAATAGAACACCATATTCCCAAAATAGCAGTTAATGGAAATTGGGAGATTTTTGGTCAAGTAGATTTTCAAAAATTAAATACCATTTATAAAAAGCACAATTGTCTGTTATTGAATAATGAAAGTACTCAATTGGAAATTGGGTCAAAAAAAATATCTATTACAGGTGTCGATGATTTTTTGGATGGCCATCCTGATATTAATTTAGCATTGGAAACTTATCGAGAAAGTGACTATCATATTGTATTGAGTCATTGTCCAGGATATGCACCTTTTATAGCTCATCGAGAAAATACTTCAATTCCAGTAAATCTTATTTTGTCTGGTCATACCCATGGAGGTCAGATAAATATTTTGGGTTTTATGCCTCACTTGCCAGGAGCTTGTGGAGGATTTATTAGAGGTTGGTATGATTTTCCTGATAGTCAACTGTATGTATCAAAAGGAGTGGGAACAAGTATTTTCCCAATAAGAATAGGAGCAAGGGCAGAAATTACTTGTTTTAATTTGTTCTTATAATATATTTTTTTAAAAATGAACTTAGGATGCCCTATGAGCTATATTTATTATATTTAGGATTAAAATATTGTTATGGATTGGAAATTAAAATCTTTGCTATGGATAATGAAATATTTGAAGCCGGTGGGTGAGGTCAATATTTCAAAAATAAATGATGAAAGAGCAAAGAATATTCAAGTCAGCCGTTTAGGTCAAGTATTATTTGATAGAAAGGAAGATGTTTTTTCTATTGAGGATAAACAGTTTTTGGGGATTCCTGTGCGGATTTATCGCAACAGTGATTTGCCCAGCCAAAGGGTAATCGTCTATTTTCATGGTGGAGGTTTTTGTTTTTATAATATTGATTCTCATGATTATGTAACTCGTAGGTTGAGTAAAATGAATCAATGCACTGTTATTTCTGTTGATTATCGTTTAGCACCTGAACACACTTTTCCATCAGCGCAAGAAGATGCTTTCAAAGTGATAGAATATATTTATGAGCATGCTGATGAATTAAAGATTAATGCCCAAAAAATCATTGTAGCAGGTGATAGTGCAGGCGGGACGCTTTCTGCTTGTGCTGCGCATCATTTTAAACATCATAGTAAGGTAAAGTTGGCAGGTCAAGTGTTGATATATCCATGGGTAGATGGGCGAGTCAATTCAAAATCTATGGAAGAGCTGAAAGAAGGCTATATGTTGACTAAAGCAAATATATTATGGTTGCAAAAGACTTATGTACCTCGTGTTGAAGATAGATTAAATCCTTTGGCAGCGCCGCTTCATCATACTGATTTTTCAGATTTGGCTCCTACTTTTGTAGCTACAGCAGGTTTAGATCCATTAAGAGACGAAGGTAAGGATTATGCAGATCATCTTATTCAGGCTGGCGTACCGACTACCTATGTCAATTATGAAGACTTGATTCATGCGTTTGCCAATATTCCTCTTATCGCTCCCAATGGTATGGATTTGTATAAGGATATAAAAGTGTTTTTGGATAATATATAACAATAAAAAAGCCCTCGATTATCTCAAGGGCTTTTTTTTATAAAAGAAACTCGGTGATTATTGAGCTGCTTTGAATTTTTTGATAGCTTCTGTCAATTTAGGAACTACTTCAAAAGCATCTCCTATAATACCATAATCAGCTGCTTTGAAGAATGGTGCTTCTGGGTCTTTGTTGATAACAACAATTACTTTAGATTGATTGACACCTGCTAAGTGCTGAATAGCACCAGAGATACCAATAGCAATATATAAGTTTGGACGGATAGCAACACCAGTCTGTCCTACGTGCTCGTGATGAGGTCTCCAACCGATATCGGCTACTGGACGAGAACAAGCAGTAGTAGCACCTAAAGATTTAGCTAAATCTTCGATAATACCCCAGTTCTCAGGACCTTTCATACCACGACCAGCAGAAACTACTAATTCAGCTTCTGGCAATGGAAGAGTATCTCCAACTGCACGGCTCACTTCTAGTACTTTTACTCCAGAAGAAGGAATGTTTGCAGATGCAGCTTCAACAGATGCAGAACCACCAGTTTTTACAACACCAAATGCATTAGGTACTAAACCAACAATTTTAACATCAGTTTCAACTTTTACATAAGCAAATGCTTTTCCTGAGAAAGCAGTTTTCTTCACTACAAAACCATTTGAAGTATCTGGCAATGCAACAGCACCTGATACCAAACCAGCTTGTAATCTTGCTGACAATCTTGGAGCAACAGCTTTACCTGTAGAGTTTTGAGAAATTACAATTACAGATGCTCCAGCAGATTTAGCAACTTCTGCAACTACAGAAGTATAAACTCCAGAGTCGAAATTATCTAATGCAGCGTCAGCAACATGTAATACTTTTTTAGCACCATACTCACCTAATTCAGCAAGTTGGCTATCATTGATAGTACCTAAAGCCAAACCTACAGCTTCAGTTCCCAATTGATTGGCAATAGCAGCAGCATAAGAAGCAGCTTCCAAACCATCTTTTTTTACCTGACCTTTTACAACGTCTATTAAAAATAATACTGACATGAGATTATATCACTTTAGCTTCGTTATGTAATAATGTTACAAGTTCTTCTACATTGTCTGGAGATATCAATTTAACAGCTGCTTTTGCAGGAGGCAATTCATATTTCACAGTTGAAGTCAATGTAGGTGTTGCAGTAGCAGGAACTACTTTCAAAGGTTTAGTTTTGGCTTGCATGATACCTTTCATGTTAGGGATTCTTTGTTCAGCCATACCTTTTGCAGCACTTAATACAAATGGAGCATTCGCTTCTACGATTTCTTTACCACCTTCAATCTCACGAGAGATTTTTGCAGTATTACCGTTTAAGTCTAAGCTAGTTGCGTAAGAAATGAAAGGTTGTCCTAAGATTTCAGCAACCATACCACCGATGTTAGAACCGTTATAGCTGATAGTTTCTTTACCTAATAAAACTAAATCATAAGCACCTTCTTTAGCTACAGCAGCGATATTCGCAGCGATACCATAAGAATCTAAGTCATCAGAACCATCAATACGGATAGCATCATCAGCACCAATAGCCAATGCTTTACGAATGACTTGGTCGTTAGCAGCTGGTCCAACATTGACAACAGTAACTGTGCCTCCATTAGCTTCTTTTAACTCCAATGCACGCACTAAAGCGTACCACTCATCGTAAGGATTCAGAATCCACTGAACCTTATCGTTGTTGAATTTAGTGTCGTTATCTACAAAAGAAATCTTTGTAGTTGTATCCGGCACTAAACTAATGCATACTAAGAATTTCATATTTTTGAATGAATTTTATTTAAACTTTGCGAAAATATACAATTTTAAGAATTTATTATAATGTTTAACAAGTTAGAAAAGCTAAAAGTTCTTCTTCAAGAAAGGAAAGATGATGTATTTACTATCTTTGCCCTCGCTAAAGAGCTGGAAAAAGTCGGTGAAATTCATGATGCACTTCAATATTATTTTCAGATTATTGATATAAATCCAAATTATGTTGGAGTGTATTATCACTTGGGTAAGCTTTTAGAATATGACAATCAGGAGAAAAAAGCATTGGAAATTTATGAAATGGGAATTGATGTGGCGAAAAAAAATAGTGAGCTCCATGCCTTGAGTGAATTGAAAAATGCTTTCTTAAATCTTCAATTGGAAATGGATAATTAAACAATATTAAATCTATTGATAAACATAATTTAATGCATACAAATCCTGAATCTGCCATCAAATCGTTCAAATGGCTCTCAAAATCCACTCCAATACTTATTGCTTGTAGTGGAGGAAGAGACTCAATGGCTTTATTGTATGCGCTACATAAGTTGGAATTTAATCACATGGAAGTGGCTCATTGCAATTTTCAATTGAGAGGAGAGGAGTCGGATGGAGATCAAATATTTGTAGAAGAATATTGTAAGCACAATAAGATTCCTTTTCATGTTGTTCGATTTGAAACTAAGGAGTTGGCTAAGAAAGAAGGTGTTTCTACTCAGATGGCTGCCAGAACATTGCGTTATGAATGGCTGGAAAAAATACGTTTAGAAAATGGCTTGCATTTAATTGCAGTTGCCCACCATCAAGATGACCAATATGAAACGATTTTATTGCAATTGATAAAAGGAACAGGAATTCATGGTTTGAAAGGGATGTTGGATAAAAATGATAAAATTGTCAGACCATTATTGACTGTTTCCAGAGAGCAAATCAATCAATATGTTACAGAGAATAATATTGGTTTCCGTGAAGATAGTTCAAATGCTACTACTCATTATAAAAGGAATTTGATACGTCATGAATTGACACCTTTGATAGCTCAGATGAATCCCAATTATCTTCAGGAATTTACTGATTTTGGGCAGCGGATGAGAGAAGCTGAGTATATGTTTGAAGAATATGTTCAGCGAGTTCGCAAAAAAGTCATGAAACCATGGAAAGAAGGCTATCAAATATTTTTCACTTATTTACTCAATCATCCTTCTTGTGATACTCTATTCTATGAATTATTGTCGCCTTTTGCATTTGGTAAAGAGCAAGTGAAAGAAATGTTGAGTACGATTAAAGGATTGAAAAAGGAAAACGCTTCTGGACAGACATTTTTATCTTCTCAATATCGGGTTATATTGGATAAAAAATCGCTTTATATTCTTCCCTTAAATACTGAATTGACTTCTATTTTGACCATTGATAAATGGCCTAAACAAATCCTTTTTAATGAATATAAAATAGATGTTCGACTTTGTCCTATTGAAAAATTGAATATGCATAAATCTAGTAAGTATGCATATTTGGATGCTGATAAAATATCATTTCCTGTACAAATGCGATTTGCAGAAATGGGAGATTATTTCTATCCTTTTGGTATGGGCAAAAAGCAAAATCCTGAAAAAGCTGGAAAAAAGAAATTGTCCAAATTCTTTAAAGACGAACAGATTCCTCTAGCTGAAAGAGAACGTACACCTATTTTATTGAGTAAAGAACGAGTACTTTGGGTGCTTCCTCATAGGATTGATGATAGATTTAAAGTGACTGAAGCTACTCAAAGTGTAGTTGTACTCACTATTGTAAAGTCCAATTAAGTTATTGATTTACAACAATTAAGTCCAAATAATTTAATTGAGATTATCGACGAAATTCGCTTAATTTCAAATATATTTTTAAAAAAGTAAATGATAAATATAATTATTTTAACCTCACTATTATTTGGTATTTATAATTATTGTGATTTTTTAACTTTATATTAAACTTGTTAATATAAATAAAGATTGCATATTTGCGCTTTCAAATTGAACAAAGGTCATTTTTCCCTATTTTGGTTCAGTTTTAAAGTAATTAAAATATATTTAACCATGAATAAAATCTTTACGGTAATCTTTTTATTATTTTCTCTTTATTCGCAAGCGCAGGACACTTTTTCTTGTGATAAAATGATGTATCTTTCACAAGACTCTCGATTATATGTTGTTCAAACAGACAATCGGACAAATTTGGTTTATGGAGAAATGTTTAACTTTCCAATTGATTACAATGGTTTGGCATATAACCCTAAAGATAATTATTTATATGCTATGAGAACAGTTCCTGTGGGAGCTAGTCGAGTAGTGCAAATTAAAAGTGATGGTTCATATCAACTTTTAGGGCCTATATCTGGACTTCCCAATAATGTAACCTTTAATGGAGGTGAGATAGACGTCAATGGGTATTACTATATAAAAGAAAATGTTGTAGGTAATAAGGTTTATAAGATTGATTTGGAAACTTTGACTGCAACTACTATCACCCTCCCCTTTTCTGTTCATATTCCAGATTTTGCATATAATACAACTGATAATAGATTTTATGGAGTAGTTTATCAAGCTCCAGCTCCAAGTAATGTTGGGAAAGTTTTTTGGTTTGATGAAAATGGTCAGGGTGGATTTCTAGGTCAGAGTCATACGCCCAATAATTTTGCTATGATAGGTGCTGCTGGTGAGATATATGGAATCACAAATGCAGGAGGATTCTATAAATTTAATCTTTCTACAGGTGAGAGGGTGTTTGTTGCAAGCACTCCATCATCGGTGAGAAACGATGCTGCACATTGTGTGACTTCTCGTATTGATGTCTTTGAAAAGCCTGATGTGCAAAATTTGCTTACTGATTGCACTAATCTAAAAGTAGATTTAACTGATGCCTACATAGGAAGAAATCTTCAAACATGGGAACAGTTAAGATGGTATAAGAATGGAGTGTTGATGAATGCCAATGAAATAGCTTTTGCAGAGGCAGGGGTTTACCAGGTAAGATTATTTGATACAGAATTGATTTCTTACAGTGATTCTGTTCAAGTAACTGTTAGTAATTCTGCTTGTCTAGTTCAGATCTCTGGAATAGTTTATAATGATATTAATAGAAACAGTGTGCAAGATGGTTCTGATTCAGGTATAGGACTTCTAATAGGTACAAATATAAAACCTCAAGTACGTCTCGAAACTTCTTTGGGACAAGAATTAAGTACTGTTGAAGTAAATTCAGATGGGACTTTTGGATTTAGTGCTTTATCAGATTCTGATTATATTATCAAACTTATACGTCCAGATGGTACTATTGCATCAGGATGGAATTATATGAGCGAAGGAGACGGTAATCCTGATGGTATATTAAACATAAGCCTTCCTGCTGGAAATTTAGACTATCAGAATGTCAATTTTGGTATCAGCCAAAGACCAAAAGCAGATGCTAAGTCTTTTTTAATTCATGCCAATGCTATGAGTACTAGCACTCCAATTGGATTTCCTGCTGATCCTGCTTTCCCTTATTCAATCTCAACAGCTAATTCTGCTTTTAATGGAGATGGTAGTCTTTCGGGTTCAGATGTTTTCGACTGCCCTATGTCGAGTTCTTGTAATATAGGTAAAATGTTTACTATAGAATCTATATTCTCAAAGACGAGATTGTATTATGATTTTGGTGGAGGCACTGGGGTTCGTGTGCTGATTCCAGGAGATATTATCTCAAATTTCAATTCTGACAAATTGGTAGTATATACAGAAAAGAGTATTGTTGATGAAGAAAATAAAGAGTGGAATGAATTTGGATTCACATATTCTTTAACTAATAGTGGAGGATTTAAAAGTTCGACTGTAACTTATAAAATATCAACTGATTATCCTTTGGGTTATCTTCCAGCAGAAATATTTCCATTATTTTTTATTAAGTGTGGAGATGAAACAGTTAATTTACAAGACGAGTATGAAGCTACACAGATTCCATTGCCATCTTGGATGGAAATATATTGGTATCAAAGTAATGATCCATTATCCAACGACCTAATACAGATGACGCCTTCTGAGGTTGCTAATGCAGGACCAGCTGGTGGATTGGGTTATGAAAAGCCTTATTATCATGCAGTATTATACGATATCGAAAAACAACAAGAATTTATTAGATATCTTATTGGAGTTCATTATAGCAAATGCCCAGTAAAAATAAGAGGAACTGTTTTTCATGATATTGATGGAAACCAAATCAAGGATGGTGTTGATGTGGGCATGGGAGTGTTACCTGGCCCATTAACAAAGCCTATGGTGCAATTGCAAGATAATAACTTTAATTTGATTGATGAGTTGGAAGTTGCTTCAGATGGAACTTTTGAGTTTGACGTGGTGTCTGGTAACTTATTTCGTTTAGTGCTAACGAACCCAGGCTTTCTAGTACCAGAATCAGGATGGTTGATCACTCAAAGAGCGTCAGGTACTAATCAAATTGGAATTATTTATATCAATTCTCTTCAGTTGGGAGGCTCTACTGACCATAATAATGCTGATTTTGGTATCCAGCCCAATACATTTGTTTGTGATGAAAACATGTATTTATCACAATTAGAAAATACAAATCTTTATAATGTAGATGTGAGTGATTTGTCAAATTTGGATTTTGTGAAGCTAGGATATTATGCTGAAGGCAATGGTTTAGGAATACGTTATAATGGACTTGCATATAATCCTAAGGATAATTATCTATATGCAATGAGACGAGATCCTCCATCCAGAGTAATAAAAATTTCGAGAGATGGATTAATTCAAGTTCTTGACCCCGTGACTGGTTTGCCTCCTGCTAAGATGTATAATGCAGGAGAAATAACTGATGATGGAATTTACTTTGTAAAAGAGGAGAATGTGAACAATCTAGTATATAAGATAGATTTGGAAACGATGTCTGCCACTACAATTACCATCCCTAATCAAGTCCATATTCCAGACTATGCTTATAGCGTTACAGATCAAAAATTTTATGGTGTTGTGATTGCTACTCCAAATTCAGCTAATATAGGAAAAATGTATTGGTTTGATAAAGACGGAAATGGTGGGTTTATTGGAGCAAAATTATTTCCGACTGATTTTGGAGCGATGGTGGGAGCAGGTGGAGATATTTATGGCTTCTCAAATACTGGTGGATTTTACAAGTTTGACAGATTAACTGGAGAAAGAGAGTTTCTTTCAAATTCCCAACCTACAAATGTGAATGATGCAGCACATTGCGTAAATTCTCGACTTAAATTGTTTGAAGTTCCTAAAGTGCGAGATTTGGATATTCCTTGTGGAGAATTGACTGTTGACTTAAATGATGCTGTTGTTAAAATTGTGCCAGAATTTGAGTTAAGATGGTTTAACAATGATGTGCTTTTGTCTCCCTCTCAAATTACAAGTGTTGGACCAGGAGTCTATGTAGCAAGGTTTTTTGATACTGAATTAAACAATTATAGTAGGCCAGTTGAAGTACATGTCAATCAATCTAAATGTCCTATTCGCATTACTGGTATTGTATTTAATGATGCAAATGGAAATGGTGTCCAAGAAAGTGTAGAACCTGGAGTAGGGATATTATCTAGTCTCTCAACAAAACCCAGACTTAGATTAGAAGGAGATACTGCTTATGCAGAAGTGGATGTGACAGAGGATGGTACTTATGAGTTTGAAGCTGAATCAGGTAACAATTATAAGATTAGTCTTATTATTCCTGATGGTAGTCCAATATCAGGTTGGGCTTATACTGGTGAAGGGGATACTTTAATTGATGGTGTGATAAATATTTCTATCCCATTGGGTGATTCAGATTATAATAATGTAGATTTTGGTATTCAACGACCACCAGTTGCAGATGCTAAATTTTTTAATGTCCCAGCTTCTGTTTTTAGCATTATTCCTCCAGTAGGCTTTGTGCCTTATTCTGAATTGATAAATGGTGACATTGTGGATTTCTATACTATATCTACAGCTGATGAAAATCTAGATGGAGGTTATATTCACAAAGGAAGTCTCACTGGGTCTGATGCCGAAGATTGCCCTGACCTGCAGTCTTGCAACACCAATCGTACTTTCGTTATAGATGAATTATTTCCAACAACTAAATTGTTTTATGATTTTGGTGGAGAGAAGAGAGTGGTGATGATTAATCCTATGGATACAATCAAAAATTATCAACCTGACAAACTTGTAATTTATGCCATGGATGGTGCAGGAAATGCTATGGATGATGGTGAATTAAGAAATATAGGATTTAGATATTCCATAGTTGATAATGCTCATTTTGCTAGTCAACCCAAAGACTATATCATTGTAACTGATAACGCACTTCCAGTAGAATTAGTGTCTTTTTCTGGGAAAATTATAAATTGTACATCTCTTCTGACTTGGGAGACAGCTTCTGAATTAAATAATGATTTTTTTGAAATTAGAAAAAGTGAAAATGGAGTGAATTGGCAGACGGTAGGGAAAGTCAATGGGAATGGTACTTCATCTCTTCCACATTCTTATTCTTTTATTGATGATGAGATTTATTCTGATGGAGTGTACTACCAGCTATTTCAGCAAGACTATGATGGACAATCAGAATTGTCAAAGGTTATTTACTTAGAAGATGAAAATTGTAATGAAAAAATTGACCTTAAATTATATCCTAATCCAGCTTCTGAAATTTTAAAAATTAAATTAAGTAAGAGTCATGGTGTATTTGATATACTGATTTTTGATGCTTTGGGTAAGCTCGTTAAAAGGTCTTTAAGCAATAGTTCTAAGAGTGCTTCATTTTCTATTAACGATTTGCCTGTAGGTACATATTTAATTACATTAAAGTTTAAAGATTATGATATGGTAATTCAAAAGCACTTTGTTGTTCAACGATAGGCACAATTGTTTCATTGAGTTTAACTAGCAACACTCAAGCATAAATTTATAATTTATATTAATGACTTATTTTTTATGTTTGAGTGTATTTGTTTTACAAAGCAATCTATTTTATTTTTTATTGAAAGAATTACCTAAGTTTTTAAAAACAACTTTTTGTTTGCATAAAACATAAAGTTCTGAATTAGGCTTGTTTCTGAAATACCCACTAGGTACATAATAAATATTATTTGTTTATCGTATAGGCAATAAATTGTAGAATAGCGATTTTATAACAGGCTTATATTGATTCGTTTATTTAATAAATCAAAAAGCATTTTACTTTTGCACCATGAAGATTGAGCTAAAAAATACATTAAAAATAGCTTTGCCCATTATTTTAGGAAATATCACTCAAATGGCTTTGGGTCTAATAGATGCTGCAATGGTAGGATATATTGATTATAAGCTACTTGCGGCTTCGGCTTTAGTCAATAATGTAATTGGTATTCCTATGATAGCAACGATAGGTTTGACGATGGCTCTTTCTCCTTTGATTGCAATAGCTAATGGTCAGGGTAATGTTCGCCAAGTGAGCCATACGCTTTATAATGGAGTCATATTATGTACAATAATAGCAGTTTGTATTGCAATAGGGATTTATTTCTCTAAAGATATTATGTACCATTTAGGTCAAGACAAAGATGTTGTAGAGTTGGCAATTCCATATTTAAGAGTGATGGGATGGTCGTTGATTCCTATGGTATTTTTCTTGTCAATGAAACAATTTTGTGATGCATTGGAAATGACTAAAATTGCTATGTTTTTATCTCTCTTATCATTACCAGTGAATGTGTTTCTCAATTGGATAATGATTTTTGGGCATTGGGGTTTTCCTAGAATGGAACTAGAAGGTGCGGGGTTAGCGACTTTGATTACTCGTGTATTGATGGCAATAGCAATGGTGATGGTGATATTAAAATATCATAGATTTCAGCAGTATGTTGCTATTAGAAAAGAAATGTGGAAACTCAAAAAAGATACATTTCGGCAGATACTTCATCTTGGAATACCTAGTGCGATGCAATATGGGATGGAAGTAGGAGCATTTTCTGTTTCGGGCATTATTATAGGTTGGTTTGGTGCTACACAGCAAGCCGCTCACCAGATAGCTTTGAGTATGGCTTCGTTCACATTTATGATTATTTTCGGACTATCTACTGCTGGTTCTATCAGAGTGAGCAATGCTTATGGTCGTGGGAATATAAAAAAGATGAAAGAGATAGGTTTCAGTACGCTCATATTAGGTGCGGCATTAGGGATGACCTTTGCATTGTTTTTTGTCGTATTTCATAAGCAGTTGCCTTATATTTTCAACCAAGATATTGAAGTTGTCGTTCTTGCTGGTCAGTTATTGCTTTTTGCAGCTATATTTCAGATTTCAGACTCAACACAAGCGATTGGTGTGGGATTGCTTCGTGGAATAAAAGATGTAAAAGTTCCAACAATTAGTGTTTCTATTGCTTATTGGGTGATTGGCTTGCCTTTGGGGTACTATTTAGGTGTTCAGCATAAGATGGAAGCATTTGGCATCTGGATAGGATTGGTATTAGGATTGACTGTTTCTTCTGTCTTGATGAATACGAGATTCTATCTTCAAGTGAAAAAGTTGGAAAGACAGAATAGCCAGATAGCGTAATATTCTCTTATATTTACATTTAATGAGTTCTATAGTAAAGCAAAGCAGTCTGGGCTTGGTCGCCAATTATTTTGGGATATTACTAGGATTTTTGAATGTCATGATCATAATGCCCTATATTTTATTGCCAGAGCAAATAGGGTTGATTAATCTCATTTTTTCTGTGATAACGCTAGTATATCCAGTATTAGATTTGAGTGCATTGCATATTATGAATAGATATTTCACTCATGTTAAAGATAAACAAGAGATTTTTAATTTTTCATTCATTCTAGCTCTTGTTGGTGCAATGCTTTTTTTACTGCTATTTGCATTGTTTAAACCCGTTTTTGTTCATTATTATCAAGAAAATTCTCCACTCATTTTGCCTTATTATTGGTGGATTTACGTTGTGTCAGTTTTATTTAGCTGGGCTACTTTAATAGAATATTTTGCAATCATTCATGGCAAATATCATGTGACGGTTTTCTTCAAAGAAGTACTGATAAGGGTTGGAGTATTTGTTTTGTTAGGAGCTTATGCTATGCATTTGTTTTCTTTTAATTTTTATGTCTATTTGTATTATACTATATATGCAATAATAGGCTTTTTGATTTTGGTGTATCTAAGATGGAATCATTTATTTGATTTCAAATTTAGATGGCCAATTTTTAGTCTTCAACAGAAAAAAAACATTTCAAAGTTTGGTGCATTGACCATCCTTTCTGGTTTGGCATCAGTGATAGCTATACGCATAGATATGATTATGTTGGGTTCTATGGATGGATTGAAAGGGGTAGGAGTATATACGATTGCGTTGTTTATGGCTACGATTATTGAAATCCCCAAAAGGGTTATCTTGTCTTCATCGGCACCTATCATCAGGTCATTTATGAAAAATCATGAAATGGATAAAGTGTTTCAGATTCATTATAAAACTATTCTCAACTTGATGATAATCAGTGGGTTTATTTTTGTGATTTTAGCAAGCAATATCCATTCCATATATGCTGTTATTCCCAATGGTCACTTATATATTGGTGGTACTGCTGTAGTATTATTTCTTGGTTTGTCCAAATTGATAGAAATGCTGGCAGGAAGCAATGATGAGATTATTTTAGCATCACGTTTTTATATAGTCAATTTGGTTTTTATAGTCATATTGATGGTTTTAGCTGTTAGTTTAAATTATTTTCTTATCCCCAAATATGGTTTGCCAGGTGCTGCACTTGCTACTTTGATATGTTCGATAACGATTGTAATAATAAAGTTCTTAGTTTTTAAAAGGCTTTTCAATCATATCGTTTATGATAGGAATATTCTGAAAGTCATTCTGTTTTATATCTTTTTAGGTGTATGCTTATTTTTCATTCCAGAAATTTTTCATCCTATTTTTTCTATTATTTTAAAAGGGATTATAGGCTCAATAGCTTTGTATTTCTTCTTAAAATCCACGCAGATATCTAAAGATTTGATTGAGCTTGTCAATGACAATCTTACACGTTTTCACTTCCCTCAATGGTTGAGATTGTAGTGTATCAAGAATATCTTTGAAAGATATTGAGTAAATATCTCTCAATATTATTCTTAGAGTTCAGATGTTTTGTAATTTTATGCGTTTAAGCATTTACAATAGATATGTTCAATACTCAATATTCCAAGCTGTACTCTATGATTGTAATGGTATGTGCTATGTTATTTTGCACTTCACTTTTGGGAGCAGAGGAATCTTTTACACAATTAGATGCTACTATCTGCCAAGGTGAAAAATATAATTTTAATGAAAAGGAATTAGTCGCAACTGGTGTTTATATGGATACCTTAGTCAATACTGCTGGATATGATAGTATTGTTGCATTGAATCTGACTGTCAACCCTTCCTATCTTATACAGAAAGCTGTTACTATATGTTATGGGGAATCTTATCATGCTGGAGGTGATACTTTTAATGAAAGTGGACTTTATGAACTGCATCTGAGTACATTAAATGATTGTGATAGTTTGGTATATCTACAACTAACAGTACTTCCTCAACTTTCATCAAGTAAGAGCCCTGTAATATGTAAAGGGGAATCAATTAAAGTCGGTAATCACACCTATACGGTTTCGGGAAATTATGTGGATACTTTGAAAAACAACTTAGGTTGTGATAGTATTGTTTATACGCAATTGACTGTTATTCAGCCTGTAATTAATGAAACTGTCGCTTCTATTTGTAAAGGGAAATCTTATTCATGGAATGGAAATTTATACACACAAGCAGGTACATATCGTGATACCTTGAATTCACATTTGGGCTGTGATAGTATATTGGTATTAAAATTATCTGTTATCAATTCTCAAGAACGAAATATCAATGTAACTGTATGTCATGGCAATTCATATACTGTTGGCAATCATACTTATACTTCAACTGGGTCGTATTCTGATACTTTGGTAGCCACTAGTAATGGTTGTGATAGTATTATTCATTTACAATTGAATGTGTTAAAATTAGACACTCTCAGTATTTATAAGTCTATCTGTAAAGGTCAATCTTATGTTTTTGCAGGTCAGACTTACACAACATCTGGAGTATATTCACATACTTATGAGAATACATTAGGTTGTGATAGCATAGTCACTCTGAATTTAAAAGTGATTAATCCCGTTACTACTCGATTGAATCCTATTATCTGTGAAGGTGAAAAGGTCAAAGTGGGTACACATACCTATACAGTTACGGGCAATTATACAGATTCTTTGATTTCGTCTAAAGGTTGTGATAGTATAGTAATCACCAATTTGACAGTATTGCCACGAGAAAGAACAATATTAGACCCAATTATTTGTGCAGGTTCTTCTTTCCAGGTTGGGAATAATTTTTATTCAGTAAGTGGAACATATATTGATACACTCCGTTCTCAATCCAATTGTGATAGTATTGTAACTACTCATCTGACAGTAACAAATGCTTATAACGTCACTAAGAGAATCAATCTCTGTCAAGGCGATGTGTATCATTGGAATGGTAATGATATACAACAGAATGGTGTGTATAAAGATACGCTTGTCAGTCAAATAGGTTGTGATAGTATTGTAACCTTGATAATTACATTTTTTGCACCTACTCAGAAAGAGATTGCTGCCACGATTTGTAATGGGCAATCTTATATGGTTGGTACTCATTCGTATTCAGTGTCAGGGAACTATATTGATACATTGAAAAGTACTCTTGGTTGTGATAGTATTGTTAAATTGAATTTGACGGTATTAAATAAAATTACTCAATCTGTAAATGCAACTATATGTGAGGGAAAATCTTTTGCAGTGGGAGATTCTGTTTATACTTCGGCAGGAATTTATACAGTTATACTCAAAGCTCAAAATGGTTGTGATAGTATTGTGAATCTGAATTTGAAAGTAGCATTAAAATCTTATACTACGCTGCGTCCGACATTGTGTAAAGGTCAAAAGTATCAAGTAGGAACACATTTATATTCAGTTACTGGAACCTATTACGATACCTTGTTGAATGTTAGTTTGTGCGATAGTATCATCACTACTCATTTGACTATTCAAAACCCTACTTCTGAACAAATTACAAGAACAATCTGTACCGGTCAGAGTATCACTATCGGTTCGAATACATATAGTCAACAAGGTCTTTATACGGATACGCTCCACTCGGTTTTTGGATGTGACAGTATAATAAAGTTGAGATTGATGGTTCAAGATGTTATTACCTTTAGCCAATCAGTCAATGTATGTCAAGGTGATAGTATAGTTATTGGTGGCAATGTGTATAAAACAACTGGTACTTATATAGATACATTAGTCAGCTCTGGAGGTTGTGATAGCGTGGTGACAACCAAAGTAACTATACGCCCAGTTTTTCAACACTCATTTGATAGAAATTTATGTCAAGGAGATAGTATCATTTTTGGCAATAAAATCATAAAATCTGGTGGTCAGTTTACTAATAAATATCAAAGCATCTATGCTTGTGATAGTATCGTGACACTGAATGTCAGCTTAATTGAAAGTAGTTATGAAGTAAAAGAATTGAATAGTTGTGAAGGTAAAACTATAAAAGTTGGCAATGTAAATTATTCTAGAGATACAATATTTGTTACCAAATTTTCCAATCAATATGGTTGTGATAGTACGATTGAATATAGATTGAAGTTTTATCCAAAATATAATTTGAATGTGCAGCAAAATGCATGTATTGGTAGTACAGTTTATAATGTATTAATAGAAAGAGATACATTATTGCATCTGAATTTAAAATCTTATTACGGTTGTGATAGTATTGTTCATTTGCAGCTTAAAGCGGTCAGTCAGAAGATTACAGAACGCTATTTAGAAATTTGTTATGGTTCCGAATATCTCAATGTCCCAATAACAAAGGATACAATCTTTGTTCAGCAATTTACTAGTAGTCAAGGATGTGATAGTTTGGTAGTAGATACGATATTAGTATTGCCTGCTATGGAGATGACCTATAGTGCAGATACGACTGTCAACCCTGGAAGTGCTGTGACATTATTTGCTAGTGGAGCATATACTTATGCATGGAGTACTGGAGAGACAAGTCCTTCAATTGTGGTGAGGCCGACAGTCAGTACTATATATACAGTTACGGGTAGTGGAATCAATGGTTGTTCTCAAAAAGTGAGTATTGCCGTTAGTGTTAATGCATGTCAAATATCTGGTGCCAATTATTTTACACCCAATGGTGATGGTCAGCATGATAAATGGAAATTGAAAGGAACTGAATGTTTATCTGAATATCGTATTAAAATTATCAATCGTTGGGGAGATATTGTATTTGAATCAGAAAGTTCTTCAGAAGATTGGAGAGGAACTTATAAGGACAAAGATGTGCCTGAAGGAGTTTACTTCTATATCTTAGAAGGATTGAGTGCACATGACCAATCTCTTATCCAGCAGAATGGTTATATACATTTGGAGAGATAATTGAAGAGGTCTTTTATCTTCTTTCTTTGAATTGATAGAGATTTACTGCATGCAAATGTGGTAATAGATATTCATTTTTTAAAATTGGATTTTTTATGCTAAAATTTCTTCACACTGCTGATTGGCACTTAGGGCAAATGTTTCAGAATTACGAAAGATTTGAAGAGCATGATGTTTTTCTAAATTGGTTGAAACAAATAATTGTTCAACATGAAATAGATGTCTTATTGATTAGCGGTGATGTCTTTGATCATGCCCATCCCAATATTAGAAGTGTAAGAGCTTGGTATCAATTTTTGAGTGATGCTTGTGAATTAAGAAGACAATTGCAGATAATTGTGATAGCAGGAAATCATGATTCAGCTATCCGATTGGAATCTCCTCAACCTTTACTAGATGAGAATAGAATACGGATAATTGGAGTTGTCAGTAGAGATGAAAATGGTGAAATTCCACTAGAGCAGTTTTGGGTTCCTATTAAAGATGAAAACAATCAACTGAAAGCGTATTGCCTAGCAATTCCATTTTTGAGAATGGGTGATTTCCTTAATAATGATGGAGTTTCTATTTCTTATAGTGAAGGAGTTGAGAAAATGTATTTGTCTGCATATCAATATTATTTAGACTATTTGGATACAAATATTCCAGTAGTAGCAATGGGACATCTCCATGCTTTGAATGCAGAAGTAGGAGAAGATGAAAATAATGTTGAAAGACAAATTATGGGCGGTGCTGAAAATATTAAAACTTCTTCATTTCATCCAGATGTCCAATATGTAGCATTAGGTCATATACATAAATCGCAGAGAATAGGAGGGAAGGAGCATATTAGGTACTCAGGTAGTCCAATACCAATGTCTTTTTCGGAGATAAATTACCGACATAGAGTGCTTACTTTCGAGCTAAATGGTAGAAAAGTTCAAAATATTGAAGATGTGTTTGTTCCGATACATACTATGATGATTCAAGTTCCACAAAAGCCTATCCCATTGGATGAAGTATTGAATAGATTATCTCAATTGGAAGATACTCGACCAGACACTGCTGCACCTTATTTGGAAGTGAAAGTGCTTTTGACACAACCAGAACCAACACTGCGATTCAGCATAGAAAATGTATTGAAAGGCAAGCATGTCAAATTAGCCAAGATTAGTATTACTAAGTCAAATAGTGATAACAATAATGAACTAATATTTGAAGAATTGAAAGAGCTAGAGCAGCTGAATCCCAATGATGTTTTTGAAAGAATCTTTGTGAGAAAATTTAATACTGCTCCGTCCAAAGAATTGAATGATTTATTTGTCCAAGCCTATGAAGAAGCTCAAAATATAGATTAAGTATGAAGATTTTAGTAATACGGATATATAATCTTGCTTCTTTAGAAGGATTTCATGAGATAGATTTTGGAAAAGAACCACTCCAAAGCGCAGGAGTTTTTGCTATTACTGGACCGACAGGAGCTGGTAAAAGCACGATTTTAGATGCTTTGTGTCTGGCTTTATATGCCAAAACCCCAAGATATAATCAGGCTAAAGAAATAGGAACTAAGTTGAAAGATGTGGATGGATCTGATTTGTCACTTTCTGATGTCAGGTCTATTCTGAGAGATGGAGCAGCTGAAGGATACGCAGAGGTTGAGTTTGTAGGAGTGGACAATAGAAGATATCGAACAAATTGGCGCGTTTATAGAGCTAGAAATAGTAGTACTGGCAAACTTCAATCTGATACTATTCAATTGTTTGATCTCGAAACAAATATCAACCTCAGTGACGGAAAGCAAAAAACTTTAGAACATATTTCAAGGTTGATAGGGCTGAATTTTGAACAATTTACTAGGTCTGTTTTATTAGCTCAAGGTGAATTTACAGCATTTTTGAAAGCCGAAAAAGAACAAAAAGCTGCTTTGTTAGAAAAATTAACTGGAACAGAGATTTATTCTAAAATATCTATTCAGGTTTTCAATAATTATTCAAAACATAATACCATTCTCAAAGAACTACAATTGCAAGGTGACCTAATTCAATTGTTGACAGAGGAAAAGATTGAGTTCATTCAATCGGATATTCAAAATTTGAATTCGGAATACAATCAATTAACAATCAATCAGAAAGGGATTATTGATAAGCGAGCAGCCTATCAGCAATTGAATAGTTTAAAAGAAAAGTTGAACAATGCCAAAGTAGATTTTGATACTGTTCAAAATGAAATTCTTTTATCGAAAGAAAGAGGAGATATTTATGAGGAATTGAATCTACTTCAAGGGGTTAAAGTTCGAGCCAATGAATATATTGGTTTGCTGAATAAGCAAAAGCAAAACCTAGAAAATATTGAAATAATTAAACAGCAGATAGAAGATTTGAAAGGAGTTCTTGAAGTCAATGAACATCATGTAGAATCAGCAAAAAATGCACTCCTTCAAGCCAAAAACATTTTGGACAATGAACAGCCTAACATTGAAAAAGCAAAAGAAATGGATACGCTGATTGTCTCTAAATATAAAGAATATAAGAAGTTGCATGAAAATATTCAGTTACTGGAAGAAAACTTTAAAAAAGATAAGATTGAAGAAAATAGTGTAAAAGAATTACTTCAAAAGTCAAAGGAAGATTATTCAATTATTCAAAAATGGTTTGAATCCAATAAGTCTAGAGAACAGATTGCTCTGAATATTGAAGCAATAAAATCTAAACTGCTAGATGCACATCGCTATAAAGATGAACTGAATGAGTTAATTCAATCTGAAGAAAAATTGAGCAAAAGTATTCTTGAACATCAATCTGTAATTGCTGATTTTTTGAAAAGCAAAGAAAATTTAGATGAGCAAAAAAATATTATTGAAAAGCAAAAAATATTTTTTGAAGATGAATTGAAGAAAAATTCAATTGATGCTTCTCTCAGTAAAATTGGAGAACTTAATATTCAAAGAGAAGTAGTCAATCAATTGAATGAAAATTGGAAGAAATACATTGATTTGAAAAAAGAAATCGATGATTTATTATCTCAATCTGTTCGTGCTGAAAATGAGAATCTCGATTTTTCTACAAAAAGCCAAGAGCTGTCAATCCTTATTTTAGGACAAGAAGAAAATCTAAATGCGACAGAAAAAGTGATAGAGCGGATGAAAATCGAATCTTCTGAAAGTGTAGAAAATTTGAGAGCACAACTGGTAGATAAGCAACCTTGCCCTGTTTGTGGAAGTGAAGATCATCCTTATTCTGGCACTAAACATGAAAATAATTTAGTATTAAATACTTTGATTGCAGATTTTAAAAGATTAAAGAATGAGATTCAAACTGGTAAATTGCAATTGGAACGATGGAGTACCATTATTGAAAGTAATTTGAAGGCAAATCAGGATAGACAACAAATAATTGAACAAAAGGAAGCTATTGCTGACGCAAACAAAAAATCAATATTCAGCTCAATTTATAAAGACCAATTGTCTCAATTAGATGAAGAAGCTATTACTTCATTTTGGTTGGCTCAACTCAGTTCATTGAATGGTGATATTAAAATATTAGATGAAGAAATTTTGAAGCACCGAAATCTATCAAAGCAGAAAGATGATACATTAAATCAACTGAATGAAATAAAAGAAAATATTCAAAAAGTCGAGCAGCAACTCAATAATATCAAAGTACAGTTAAAAGAAGATGATACTAAAAGGATATCCCATCTGAAAGATATTCAGGAGCATAATAAACATTTGACTGATATACAGTCCTATCTTAATTTCTATTTTTTACAAGAAAATTGGTGGCAAAGTTGGAGTAGCCAACCTAATGATTTTAAAGAGAAAGTCATTCAATTTAGTATTCAATGGCAAGAAAAAAAATCTGCTGAGAAAGAGATGGATACTCATATTCAATCATTGGAAATTGAATGTGCAGTATATGAAAAGGGTAATAGTGAAAAGGAAAAACAAATTATTACCATCAATGAAAATTTTAAAAAGTTTTTGGATGAATTTGAAAATATCAAGAAGGAGAGAGGTTTGTTGCTGAATGGGAATGATACTAATACTGTTGAAAAGGAATTGAAAGGAAGGTTGGATAATGCTCAAAAAACACTGAATGAAAGCAACGAAAAGTTAAATCATTCCAATAGTGAAATGAGTGGATTGACTTCATCACAAAAATTATTGAGCAAGGAATTTGCAACGAATCAATTGGCTATAAACGAAAAAGAAAAGGCTATAGAGCTTTGGTTGTCCCAAAAAAATATTTCTTACACTATTGAAAACTTAATTCAGACATTGAACTATACGGAAGAATGGTGGGAAGGAGAAACTCTATATTTTCAACATCTTAAGGAGAAACAGATATCATCTTCTAAAGTATTGGAAGTAGCAACGAAAAACTGGAAGGATTTTGAATTGTCTAACGATTGGAGTGTGCCTGAAGATGAAGTTTCCAAGCAAATAGAAGTGAATGAAGGAAAGTTGAAAGTTCTCGGTCAGGAGATAGCTCAATTAGAATACCAATTGAATGCTGATAAGAAAGCTAAGGAAGATAAAAAAGATATTTTGATTCAGATTGACCAGCAACGATTAATAACAGAACAATGGGCTAGGTTGAATGAAATAATTGGTTCTTCTGATGGTAAGAAATTTAAACAAATTGCTCAGGAATATACATTAGATATTTTGATACAATATTCCAATATTCATTTAAGGACCTTAACGCCTAGATATTTATTGGAACGTATTGAAGATAGTCTAGCATTGCAAGTCAAAGATTTGGATATGGGAGAAGAAATTAGAAGTATCTTTTCTTTGTCGGGAGGGGAATCCTTTTTGGTTTCATTGGCATTGGCTCTTGGATTGGCTTCATTATCTTCTCAGCAGATAAGAGTAGAATCTTTATTCATTGATGAAGGTTTTGGATCATTAGATGCCAAAACTTTAGGCATTGCTATGGATGCTTTGGAAAATTTATACCAACAAGGTAGAAGAGTCGGTGTTATATCGCATGTGCAAGAAATGACAGAGCGCATACCTGTTCAAATTCAAGTGAAGAGAATGAATTCTGGCACTAGTACAATTGAAATAGTAGGATAAGTGTGAAGTTTGAGTAGATGTAGATAAATTTTTCATTTTTATTTTTTTCTTATTGAATAAAAACTTTATTTTTGGACAAAATTTGATTTGACATGATGACACGTGTTTTTGGTGTAGCAATTACAATTTTGAGCTTAGGCGTAATTACAGTGAATACATTCTTATATTGGAATAGCTCAGCTTATTTAGATTATAATAGCTCAAAAGGCTTGGAGTCAATGGCTCAGGCTGGAGTATTTTATCCATTTTTTGTTGCTTTTATTACATTGATTTTGGGAATTTTTCTATTGAGAGATAGAGAATTAGACTCAAAACACTAGTATATAGATTTATATTATTTTTTAAGGAGCTCTTTAGCTCCTTTTTTTGTTGGATTTTTACATTTCACATCTCCACATTACTTAATTAATCTGGACTGCTTCGTGCCTCGCAGTGACGTACTAAATTCCGTCATTGCGAGGAGGAGGAACGACGACGTGGTAATCCATTTTAAAAATATGCTCAGTGGACTTAGCATGAAACTTAGCGTCCTTTGCGGTTAATTGTATTTTGAATTTCTTGTTGTATTTAGAGCAAAATGTCCAAAAAGAGCAATGTCATTCCTGCGAAAGCAGGAATCTCATGAAAGGTAAAATTAGGTTGGAGATTCCCATTTTCATGGGAATGACAAAAATGGAAGATAGGGCTTCGACAACCACCTGCTTTTTTTATTCGTACTTCGTACCTCGAACTTTTAAATTTTTAATTTGACAACTCATAACTCATAATTCATAACCCATAATTCACTATATTGACTACAGTTTTATTTTACAAATGATTACCAAACACATCAGTGCCAAACAAGATACTATTCTACAATACTTGAGAAGAGTGTGGGAGTTTAAATCAATGGTGAGAGTATTTGTGACGAGAGATGTTAAAGTCAAATATTCTCAAACAAGATTACGTTCATTATGGTTTGTATTTCACCCGATTATACATGCTTCATTATACGTTTTCTTCTTTCAATATCTATTTAAAATAGATTCTTCTCAAGTAAATTATCCTTTGTATGTTTTAAGTGGGTTGATAGTTTGGAATTTATTTTCCAACTCCATGAGCCAAGGATTGAGTGGATTGAGTGAATCGTCCTCTATTATCAGGAAAATATATTTTCCCCGATTGATTATTCCTATTTCTAAATCAATTGTAGTCACAATGGAGATATTAGCCAGTTTTGTTTTGTTGTGCTTATTGATATTACTTTATAGAGAGGAGATTTCTTTGAAGATATTATTAATTCCTGTTATCGTATTTTTTTTATTGTTATTTTCGATTGCAGTGAGTATTTGGATAGGAGCTTTTTCATTTAAAAATAGAGATATTCTTCAAGCATTACCTTATGCTATTAATATTTTGATTTGGTTTACACCAGTTTTTATTCCCATAGAAACCTATCCTGATTTTTTAAAGACTCTGCTATATTTCAATCCTATTGCAGGTTTACTAGATGCTTGGCGTGCTTGTCTATTTGCTAATTATATTTTTGATTGGAACTATATTTATTCCATATTAGTGATTGTGCCATTTTTTTTCAGTGGATTATGGATTTTTACCAAAAATGAAACAAAATATATTGATTTTTTATGATAGATACCACTGTGATAGAAATAAAGAATCTTTCCAAGACTTATGTTTTGCGTACTCCAATTGATGATAGCGAAAACATTAACTTAGAGGTTTTGAAGCATATCAATCTGGAGGTTCAATCAGGTGAAATAGTGGGTATTGTAGGGCCCAATGGATGTGGAAAAAGTACATTGCTCAAAATTCTTTCAGGAGTCACCAAGCCTTCTGACGGAGATATCTTTATTAAAGGGAAAGTTGCCTCTATTCTTGATATTGGTGCGGGTTTTCATCCAGAATTGACAGGTAGAGAAAATGTGTATCTTCATGGACAAATCTTAGGTTTTACTAAGGCCGAAATTGAATCTTCTTTTGATACCATAGTTGATTTTAGCGAAATAGGTAAATTTATTGACCAACCTGTAAAAACCTACTCCAATGGGATGTATTTGCGATTGGCTTTTAGTGTTATTATCCATTTGAAATGTGATATTCTTTTATTGGATGAAGTGCTAGCAGTAGGAGATCAGTATTTTATGAAAAAATGTCTAGATGTTCTCAGAAAAAAGAAACAAGAGGGATTAACTATTTTGATAGTGAGCCATGATATTGAACTATTGATTGCAATATGTAGTAGGATTATTGCTATAGAAAATGGTGGTATTGTTGAACAAAAAACATTTACAGACTTGTTTCCAAGATTTGAGCAAGATGAACAAGTGGAATTAAAGAAGATTTTTCACCGTATAGATAATGATATATTGCAAGTAAATATAGAACTCAACAATATTGAAAACTATAATTTGATAGATGTGGGGTTGATTTTTGAAGGAGCGAAATCTATTCACAGTAGATTTAGTTTGACTTCTATACATAATATGAATAAATTGAGTTTTTTGTCTACAGATAAAAAAATCTCTTTTCAAATGCATATCCCCATTCAAAGTATTAAACCTGATAGCTATTCTGTATCTCTAGCTGTAATTAAAGAAAGAAAATCAATTTCTAAATTCTTTCAAAGCTGTTATCACTTGGATTTGAATTATGACGAAAGTAATATGCCTTTTTTGCAATTTTATCCCAATCCATTAAGATTGTTCGCAGATTGGAATGTTTGTTGATTTTTTTGCGTTAATTAAAACTGAAAAATTGAATTGTAATGAATTTCTTTAAAAATCTATTCAAAAGAAAACCTAAGGAAGAATTGACTCCCCAGAAAGTACAGTCGTATTATGATGAGTGGACTGATAGGTATATGAAAGTTTTTGGCGATACATTTCAATCTTTTAGGACGGTAGATTTACCTACTTTGTTTGACTATATTATCGCTGGATCTGAGATGAAAGATGGGCAAAATGTGATTGATGCTGGCTGTGGTGTCTGTGGTCCAGCTATTTATTTTGCTAAAAAAATGAATGTAAATATTCAAGCAATCACAATTTCAGAGTACCAATCTCAAATAGCTCAAAAAAATATCCAAGAAGCGGCCCCTCTTAAAGGGAAAGTTGACGTAAGACAGGGAGATTTTCATCATTTGGATAACTATTATCTAGCCGAATCAATTGATTTAATCTATTTTTTGGAAGCTCTTACACATTCTATAGATATCCCAAAGGTGTTTGAAAATTGTTATAAAGTATTAAAACTTGGAGCTAAGGTTTATATTAAAGACTTGTATTACAACGAGGTAGATGATAAAAAGATGAGAAAAGAAGTGGATATCGCTGTCCAAAATGTCAATAGAGATTTTTTTCTCCATATTGAAAATATTTCTGTAGTGAAAGAAGCCGCACTTCAAGCTGGTTTCAGAATTAAGATGTGTCGTCCATTACAAATACCTTATTATACTGAGATAGGTACTCAATTTGTAGCAGAAAATGGCATAACTATTCATCAAAGTCAAAAAGGATTATATGACGGCACTGGGCCTATATTTTTAATCTATTATGAAACACTTTTAGAGAAAATTTAATCCTTTTTAAAAATTCTATGTAGCAATACAAAAATATTATCTTTTACATGGTTTTTAAACTCCACTATTGCTAAAGAAAATTCCATCCAAATTTTTGGAAGAAATGTGGGAAATAAAAGGATATGGACGACCAAAAAAAGAATGTATTCTGATTGTCTAAAACAAAATGCTAAAAGGAAATAATATGGAAGATACAACTCATAAAAATCATTGAGAAAATAGAGATAACTATTCTTTTGATGATTTTCTTTATCCCATTTTTTACTTTTAAATAAGCCGTGACCAAATCTATATACCAATAAAAACAAGATAATAAAAGCCCATATACTTTTAAACTGAGAGCTTATCGTCATTAAAAACACAATAAGAGAACCTATTTCTAAAGGCAGAATATATACCATTATTCTGTGGTGTATGGCAGTCCTACCATGTATTGTTACTAGTGTTTGAGTATCTGAACAAATGTCATTGTCGTAATCATCCAATTGATGGTTAAGTATATTTCTTATCCCTTTAAAAAACTGCCAAATTATCAAACTCAAATAAAATGACCATTCATTATAAGGGACTTTGACAACATATTGCTGAAAAGTAAAACAAGTGATGAGCACTGGAAGCACATGACCATACATCGCATCCCATATAGGTCCACAAAATGGATGTTCTTTAAATCTTGTACTAGGATGCGAATAAGTCAGTAATAATAGGAGTAAGCTAATAAAGCAAATAATGATATACCAAGGCATTCTGAGATAGATCCATGGTGCCCATGCTAATAAGGATAGAAAAAATAACAGCTTGAATTTAAAGAATTTACTTTTGCCTTCAAATGGATTTCTTTTTCCTGCTTTTCTATCTATTTCTATATCGTAAATATCATTGATGGCATAACCTGTACCAGCAAAGCCTATATAAGAAACAATAAAGAAAAAAATAACTGCTACTAATTGTGTAGGTAGCATATTGAAATAACTACAATATAAATAGATAAACCCGAGAATAGGTGTTGTCTTGTATGACCACCAGTGATTTGCACGGATATATGGAATATTGATAAGCAAAATTTCTTATTGACAACGTTAAATCAAGATATAAATAAAGATATCAATATCCAATTCTTCTATTTCCTTTTAGTGTATAATTTTTAATTTCATTACTGTATAAATTTGATTGATTTTTGTCAAAAAAAATAAATTGGTATTTTGATTAAGCATGTCTAAAGTATTAGTATTTGTTAACTTATTATCTAATAACATAATTTATAGCTAACTCTATATGTTGTAGATTTATTAATTATATGGTGAAATCGTTTTTTGATTATTAAATTTGTCTTAAACTTATGCTAAATTAGATTGTATTTTTTGTTGCTTAAGGTTATTTTGTAAGGTTTTTGTCAGGTTTTACATGTGTTTTGATTAGATAAGTTATCAATTTTTAAATAAATTAAAATTAGAGAAATGAAATTTTTATACACTTTTTTATTGCTTTTTTTCATTAGTAGTATTCATGTTTTTGCGCAAAGTTCGGATGATGTTGTTGCATTTCGTTCCGAACCATTGACAGATGAAGAACTTTCAGTGTTTAAAACTGAGAATTATTGGAAGAAATTTATACAGTTGATTTCTTCTGAAGAAGAACAAGCTAATGCTGTACATTATTTTACTGTATATGCTGATAATGGAGAAGCTTTTGATAGGATGATTATACAGTTATATCAAGATCCTTTAGTGCTTAAACTACAACCTAATCAAGATAAAATAGCTATCCTCACTCAAAAGAGCTTTGATATTAATAGACTAGTTAAAGCTGCATTAAATTCAGGAATTAATTTGACTACAATAAGTAAAGAGGTATTTAGTCAGCAAATAGACAATTCGAAACCTTAAAATACTGCCAAAGTAATTTTAAGATTATCTAAAATAGAATATAAAAAGTATGAATACTTTATACAAAATATTAACCGCTTTTCTTGTCTTCTTTATTTTAAGTGAAGCTCATGCAGATAGACGCTATATTTTAAGAGTAGTCTCTGTATCCACTAATATTGGTGATTGTGATGTTTGGCCATTAGGCGATTCTGACCCTTTGTGGAGAATGTATGGTGACGGCGATTGTCACACATACGAAACTACGTGTAATGGTTGTACAAGTTCTGTTGATGTTGTGATTTTTGACAAATCGTATGTTTGTGCTTCTGATGTGCCTACTTCAATAGGGACAAGGCTGAGAGGTTGTGAGAATGATGGAGCTACTAGTTGTTCAGTTCCTATCTGTGATGGAGATAACGTAGATAATTCATGGACAGAAACTTTGCCTACTGTTAATGGTACTGGATCTAACATCACAAGGACAGCTACTTCTGGTGGCTCAGGTTGTCAAAGTGGGAAGAATTTTACAATGACTTATAGGTGGGAGGTAAGTGGTTCTTTTACCGTTGATAACTCTAATGACGTTGTTTGTAATGCCCAAAGTTTAGGTATTAAAGGTCCTGGCTCTGGTACTGCCACTGTGAATTATGACAATAGATGTGCTTCAACGCAGGGAAGTGAACCAATATATAATGGTATGAAGAATACTCTTTGGTATAAGTTTACTACTCCAGCTGCTCCAGTTGGAGAAACATCTTTACCATTGAAGGTATATATTAAAGAAAATGGATGTGGTTCTGATAACGTGAATGTTCAGTTATACAAAGCTAATGGTGCTGTGGCTTGTACATTTCCTACTAATTTGAATAGAGTGCAAGGTGATTATACTTGTTCATCTGCCAATTCTGACGAATGGTTCAATAATGTTTGTTTACAATATGGAAGTGAATATTATGTTCAGGCAGGATATTCTGATGATAATTGTGCTTTAGATTTGAATGGTGGTGATGAAGGTTGTTTTCAATTTCAGTTGAAATTTGGCGATTACCCTGCTTACGATAAAATCTGTAATGCTTATGATTTGTCGTATATGATGCCTGGTGGTGCTGTTTCTGTAAATCAAGCATGGGTCAATGCTGGTAACTTTTATAATTTCTGTGCTGGTAGAGATGCAGGTGAACCAAACTCTGGTTCAAGTGATAGAACAATTTGGTTTAAAGTGAAAACTGGAGCCAATGTTGGAGATAATCTTTATATAGATGCATCAGGTGTCAGAGAATTTTGTACTTCAAAGGGTGGAGGTTCAGCTTTGTCAGGTGCTAAAGTAGATATTTATTCTATGGCTACAAGTGACCCTAGTATATGTTCTAAAGATAGTTTAGTTACAAAGGTAGGTACAACTACTTTTGGTGATGATAGCGACATGAAAATTGAATGTCCTACACCTGACACTTATTATTATATTCAAATTCAAGCAAGAAATTCATTCCCAGCACTTTGTGAAGAACAAGAGTTTAATGTAAGAATTCGCATGGATAATCTCACTGGGGCTTTGACTAGACCGTCTAATGATGATATCTGTAATGCAATTAACATTGGAGGTGCTGACCAAATTGTCAACCCAAATGTGACAGACCCACAAGTTACAGGAAATAATCAATGTGCTTCTACTCAAGTAGGAGAAGCCGCCTTAGGTGGTGCCAATTCTTCTGATAGAACAATATGGTATAGTTTTAAAACAGATGCTAATCCTCCTATTGAAGCTATCATTGATGCATCTTATAATAATTCATTAACTAATACTAGAGGAAATTGTAACTTCTGGTTTGGTCTTGCCAATGGTACTTTCTTCCCTAGAGTGAGAGTGTATAAAAGCAATAGAGCTATTGCAGGTGCTTGTACAGGTATTGCTGGTTTGACTGCTGTATCAGATGATGAATTGTTATTAGGTATTGACCCAACTCAAGGTTCTTTTAAAGTATCTTGTTTGGATCCCAATTCTTGGTATTATGTTCAGATTTATACTGGAGCAGGATCAATTTGTGATGATGGAAGTTTTGATATCAGACTTAAAGGTGGTCCAGACTTAAAGCAAGGCCCAGATTATATTTGTCTTCCTGCAAGTTCTAGTACTATTGGAACTGATGGTTTTATGGGAACTTTAAATAGTTCAAATAATACTGATTTACTATTAAACAATCAGACTACTCGTTGTGCAACAACTTCAGGTGGTGAGCCTGATAATACAGATTTCACTAGCAGTATAAATGCTACAGTATGGTATAAGTTCACTACTCCTCCTGCTGATTATTCAGATAATACATTGATGCATGTTTATGATATCATTGCTGAGCGTCTTTCATCTTCACCTTCAGCTCTAGGAGTTCCGACTACTTTTCCAGATGTATATTTGTATAAATCTACTTCTACTGCTCCGAGAGCTTGTGGTGACAATTCCTCCGATTATAGTAATCTTACTTATATAGATGGTGATGCTGGAGATATTATTAATAACAATGGACAAATTAAAGATGTCTGTTTGACTCCTAATACGGACTATTATATTCAAGTAGATCCTATAGGAGTCGGTGAATATGTGGATTTTAATATCCGTGTAAAAAAATCTGCTTTCCGACCAGGCAACTTGGTTTGTGATGCTACTACTATTGCCACATCTGTTGTGAGTGGATTGAATAAGACAACAACAGTGGCTAATGCTCCTTTGACTGGTGTTCCGTTCTTTGGTTTGCCTCATACCAATAAATGTGCTTCTGCTGATCCAGGTGAGCCAGATAATGTTACACCTGGAGGGCCAAGCTCAAGTGGTAATCACACTTCATCGGTGTGGTATCAATTTACTACGGATGCCAATCCTGCTGAATGGATAGAATGGGAGCAAGATGATTATACTAGTTCAAGAGGTATAAGGGGTACAGTTTGTGCTGGATTATTATTTAATTCAAAAGTCAATATTTATAAATCAAAAATAGATACTTGCGTTTATCCTTCTTTCCAAATACAATCAGAATATGACTTGGCATGGGAGGTTCCTTTGGTGGATCAAGCATCATCTATTCCAGGAAAGTTTAGATTGAGATGTCCTGAACCTAACACAACTTATTATGTTCAGATTTTGGATGCTCCTGCTTCTCCATGTTTTGAAGGGATTTATGAGCCTACTATAAAAACTGCACCTACAACAAGAAATATTCCTGTCAATGATGACCCTTGTGGTGCTATCTTCTTAGGTACTGTTCCTGTCGGTGGCACAGTAGATTCTGATCCAGGTGGAAATAAAACATTTGACAACTTCTGTGCTACGCCTACCAAAGGATTTTTGGCAGACCCTAGTCAAGTACTTGATAGAGATGTATGGTTTACATTTATTGCTCCTCCTTCTGGTTCTGTATTGATAACAGCTCAATCTGCTCCAAGTGGAGTTCCTGCTGCTGACAAACAAATCAATTTAGATATAGCAGTATGGGATCCAGTACTCGGTCAAGCCAATCAAAATCCTAATTGTTCTGATCCTAGATATTTATGGTCACCATTAATCTCTAGAAATCATGGAATAGAAGATTATACAGATGCAGGGGATGTAAGTGTTACTTATTATGACATTTTAGATACTAAAGCTAATATCGTTTTAGAAGGTAATAGCTTGATTGCCACTTGTCTTAACCCAGGTAAGATGTACTATATCCAAGTGGATGGTGAGGATTATTTTATGTGCGATTTCCTCAATGGAGGAGATTGTACGATGGGATATTTCTCTATGCAAGTAAAAGATGCTGGATTGTATGATATGGCATCCAATAGTTGGGCAGATGTACAGAATGGAACTGCTTTTGGTAATGATGAACCTTGTTATGCAAAACCACTTCCTATTCAAGGTGCTGGAGTGGATTATAATTCATTAAATTGGCGCAATGGTAGTAATCTTTGTGCTACAGGTATCAATGATCCATTGCCTTCTGGTTGGTTCTCTACAGATGCTACTGTATGGTATAAATTTGTTGCACCAGCTTCTGGTAAAGTAAAGATTAGAGCTGAAAATATTCCTCAGCTAAACAGAAGAGACAAAGCCAATCCTAATAGTCCAAGTGGATTGCTATCTGTATCTGATAAAGATTATCACGAAAGACTCAATCTTCAATTGGCAGTGTTCACTATGGGCAACTGTTTGGATAAAAGTACATTATCACAAGTAGCGTCTTCTTATGATGGTATGCTAGTAGAAATGAACTCTACAAATAATGATGATTTTGTCAGTTTTACTACTTTCGGTTATGAAGAATATTTGGTGGCGAAATGTTTAGAACCTGGTAGGACTTACTATATCATGGTAGATGGTGAAAATGACCCTGATTTAGGTATTGGTGCTGGAGTAGGCCTCGGTTCTACTATTAAAGATGTAGTTGGAGACTTTAAAATTTCTATTCAAGATTATGCAACGGTGGCTGCTAGTCTCAATGACAATGTGTGTGATGCTTATGAGATCATGAATGTCAATACATTGCCAGTTAATGGTATTAGAGCGACTGGGTTATTTAATAATGAATGTGCTACTATCGAACCTAATATTGAAGGCTCGGGTAAGGTGGCTGAAAAAATTAGAAATTCTTTAACTCCTAACTTGATTAATCTTACTGCCAAAAAAACATTATGGTTTAAGTTCAGAGCACCGTCTTCTGGAAAAGTGGAAATTGAGGCTATCAATTCAGGTAATGATAAAATTGATTTAGGTTTAGCATTGTTTGACTTCCCTGGTGAAGATTGTAATTTGGCTGCATCTGGTTTTAAAGTAGATGAAGATTATGATCCTGCAATTATTACCTCTTTGCATGACGAAAAAGTAGAAATAGAATGTTTGATTCCAGGAAGATATTATTATTTACAAGTGGATGGCTCAAATAATCCTGTGGCTTGTATCCCAGCTTCTCTTTGTGCTACAGGTGAGTTTAGTATTAAGATTACTCATTTAGCTGGAGATCCGAGATCTGATTTGTCACATACGCCTCCTGTAGGTGGACACTCTGCGCATGACGACTTATGTGATGCTATTAACTTAGGACAGCTCAATCCGGGAGGAACTAAAACAGTAACTCAGGATAATAACAGATGTTCTACTGAAGAGATTAATGAACCAGGTAGCTCAGGATGGAATTTTAGTTTATTTGATGATCAGATAAGAAGTGTATGGTATAGATTCAATACAGGTGCTAACTTAGGAGTATTGGCTCCAGGTAAATTTACAATTACAGTCAATAATCCGAGTGGGGTATGTATGGATTTGGATATTGATTTATTTGAATACAATGGCACTTTCACTACTGCGACATGTAATACACAAGCGAATACAAATACTCAATTCAATAATCTATTGAAAGTTGGTAAAGGTCAACCAATTGTTTTATCTCCTAGAAGTGAGACGATAGAAATTGATTGTCCTAGTCCCAATACTACTTATTTCTTGAGAGTAGTAGGCTCTACAGTTTGTCCAGGATTTGGTGCAACAATGGGTACTTTTGATGTCAAATTACAGATGGATAATACTTCCATCATGGCCAATGAAAATGATGATATATGTGGTTCAATGGCTAGTCCTGTTGGAACTGCCCCAGGTAATTTGGGTCTATTGAGTTCAGGTGGGACATTAGTAAGAAATAATCATAATAACTTCTGTGCTTCGCAAGAATTAGGTGAACCAGAGACTTCGCAAAGTGCAGTTCAGAGTGAACCAGAATTTGATGAAACGATGTGGTATAGATTTGTAACTCCTAGTAATCCTGGTGAAATTAAAGTATCTATAGAAGCATTATTATCTGCAGGAGCTGTGTCGCTACCAAGTATTACTGTCTATAAAGGAACTTCTGCAAATTACAATCCTTGTATTAGTGGTTTTGGTGGACTGATTAATGTGGCTTCAGATATGGGTACATGGACACCATTGGGTGGATTTACTAAGATTAAACCAACAGTCACTTTAGATTGTCCATCTGCCAATTGGACTTATTTTGTTCAAGTAGATGGCTATGATATGGCACTTTGGGGAATAACACCTCCTGGTTGGTTGTTCTCAGATAATTTTACTTATAATCTTGAAGTGAAAGATAATGGTAGTGGTAGCCCTCGTCCAGCAAATGACAAGCTAGCTAATGCAATTGAAATTAAACCTACTGCATTGACTCCAGGTGAAACAATTGTAGTCAATGGTCATAACTTATGTGCGACTGGTGAAGATAACGAACCTCGAATCGATGCCGCTTATAATGGCTCTAATACAACTGACCATAGAAATGAGTTGGAAGATGAAACAGTATGGTACTCATTTATTACGCCAGCTAAGCCAGGTGTGATAAATGTTAAAGTTGCTGATGATCCTGCATTTGCAGAAAGCTTTACTCCTAATTTTGCTATTTTTTATAATAATGGCTCTAATCCAACCTACCGTATCACTGAAGCTCCTTCGCCTCAACTGATTCAAGAAGGCTTAGAATCCTCTGCGATTACAGGTACAACTACCAATAAAAACTATACTTGTTTATTACCAAATACTAGATATTTTATCCAGATTGATGGAAATGATTTAGTTCCTACTCGATCAGATCAAGGACATTTTATCCTTACTGTTGCAGATAATGGAGATGGTGCTATTGCGGGTAATACGCCTACAAGTGATTTGATTTGTCAAGCAGAAAATATAACTCCATCACTTATTCAAAATGGAACGGTAACCTTGCCTCGTACAAATTATTGCTCATGGGAAGAAATGGGAGAGCCTAATACTTCTGGCAATATGAGTGGCTCTGGTGATGATGTAACCATCAATGCTTATGATGAAACAGTGTGGTTCAAATTTAGACCAGCTTGGGAAGGTCAGTATGAAATAACAGTCAATAATTCTCATAACTATATTTTATATCGTTCTCCGATAGGCACTTTTGACTGTACTGACCCTAACTGGAGTAATCTTACTCAAATGAGTACATCGCTTGGATTGAATACTGCAGAGTTCAGTTGTTTGGATAATAATGTGTGGTACTATCTTCAAGTAGATGGAGATGATGGACCAGGTGATGATGTAGGACCATTTAATTTGGTGGTGAAACATGTAGATGCTTCGATTCCAAATCATGATATGATATGTAGTGCATTAGATTTAGGTACAATCAATAATACTACTCAAACTGCTCCTGCTCAAAATAATATTTGTGCTACTCAAGAAATTGGTGAGCCGAATGTAAATGGAGACTACTATAATATCAATTCTGTTGGTTATGATAAAACATTGTGGTATAGATTTAGAACTCCTGCTCAAATAGGAGAATGGAATATCTCTATTGCCAATCAAAGTCCATATAGTGATAGAATCAGCGCATCTGCTGTATTATATGAAGCGACTGGATCTCCTATCTGTAGTGGTGGTGTGCCAGTGTGGAGTAGTTTGACAGAAAGAACCAATTCTGGAATAGCTAATGTTGTCAACGGTAATGCTGATATCTCTTTAGAGTGTTTCAGACTTAGACCTAATACTTATTATTATATTCAAGTTCAAGGTGAAGATGTTGGTGTATTTGGTGAAGTAGGAACAAACTTTAATGTCAGCGTGACACATACGCCTGCTGTGGTAGGTAATAATGATAATGTTTGTACTCCTCAATTATTAACTATTGGTACATCTTATTCAGATAATAATATCTGTGCAGGTACACAAGATGGTGAGCCAGATATTTCTCCAAGTCCTCAACATCCTTTCAATAGTGGAATCAAACCTTATGATGAAACGATGTGGTATAGATTTGTTGCCCCTGCTGAAGGATATGTGAAAATAGAAGGTCGTAGTTTAGCTTCAGATCCTATTGATATGAATATGAACTTGTACGAGCTACCTGCTGGTGTTACTTCAATTTGTACGGGTGGTGTTCCTAATTGGTCACTGTTGAGCAAAATAGGAGAGAAGAGTGCTAATGTTTTAACGAGAGATTTGGATTATGAAAACGAATGTTTGATTCCTGGTCGTACCTATGTGTTTAAGATAGATGGGCAAGATGCATTGGATGATAGAGGTAACTATACAGTCAAAGTACTTAACCAATATCAAACAATTCCTGTTGTATGTAGTGCAGTACCAAATGATGAACCTTGCAATCTTCCAGGAGCTTATGACTTATCTGCTTATGTGGTGGATGCTCCTTGTTCTGATGGTTCTATGAATTATACAAATAACTTTATTTCTTCATCTTCAACTCCACGTATAGATTGTGCTAATCGTTCTTCTGTAGGTTTGAGTTGTGGTAGTATTACCAATTGTAGTGATTACTGGTACAAGTTTACAGTACCTTCAGATGCAGAAGGTGGTGTGAAAATACAAGGAGATGATGAATTTGGTGCTGGAGGAGTAAATAACTCCAAACAAGTAATAGGTGCATATAGAGGCAATCCTTGTACTGGTCAATTACAATTCTTGGGTTGTGATTATGGTGGACTAGGTAAAGATATAGAATTTGATATCGCAGCTTCTCCTGGTGAAACTATCTACTTGCAAGTGTTTAATGATAATGCACCTAACCCATCTAGACCTACTTATGGTTTGTGTATTTCTACTCATTGTGAACCTAAAATAGCTTGTTCTTCGGTACCTACTTTGGAATATGATGTTCCTCAATGCTGGAATCTAGATGAAGACAATTCTCCTTTGAATAACAGTGGAGGTATCTATGGTAATTGTCTTCCAGGTGGTGCTACTTCTGCTAACTATTTTACATTCAATACAGAGTGCGGTGCTACTGCAGATGGACACCCAGATACTTTAAGTATTGTATTTAGCGTGAATAATGTCGGTTCCAATACTGCATTGGCGATTTATGAAGATGTAACACCTTGTGATGGTGTTTCAGATGGAACACTTATCAACTGTGTGCCGTTTGGTACTTGTATAGGATGTAGTCCTTCTATGACTTTCTCTCAGACTTATAAATTGGACGAATGTAAAACTTATGTTGTACAGATTTTAGGTCAAGATGATGATAATGATGGAAGTAGTGGTCAGATTTATATTTTCAAATCACCATTAGAGCCTCCAGTATTACCTGTTGAGTTAATATCTCTTACAGGATATAATAACGAGAAGGAAAATATCTTAAACTGGATGACAGCTTCAGAGAAAAATACTGAACATTTTATTGTAGAAAAATCAGTTGATGCTAAATCATTTGGTGCAATAGGTATTGTAGCTGCAAATGGTAATTCCAACCAAGTTAATAATTATATGTTTGTAGATCAAGAACCTGTTCAAGGTCATAATTACTACAGACTTAAAATTGTAGATTTTGATGGTAAATTTGAATACAGCAATATTATTGACATCGAGTTGGATGATAAAGTTTCGAATGATAATCATACTGCAATTTTATCTGTCTATCCAAACCCTACAGATGGTTTGACAACTGTAGAAATGGCTGTTGTTCAGGATTCAGACTTTGAAGTAAAAATTGTGAACACACTTGGTCAGGTGATGCATTCAGAAATTAAACCATTAGTAAAAGGCAAAAATACTTTTGTGATAGATGCACAGAAATATGCTCAAGGTGCTTATATGATATCTATTGTCAATAAAGCAACTCTAGAAAGCTTTGATGCTAAGTTTGTGAAACAATAATTTTTATCAAGTATTATTGATTAAAGGGTGGTCTTTTATGACTGCCCTTTTTTTTATTTTCCTCACTGGGACACCCAAGTCTAGAATCCGAACATATTTGCTAATAGTCGCTGTTCCTCAGTAATAATAAGCGTTTTGAAGTACACATCTTTCGAGATTGGATGGACAATCTTGATGGTAAATATAGTTTTGGCTATGTCTATTACATTTTCGGGACTTAGACTTGATTGTTTTTCTTATAACTTGTGTTCCTACTCTTTGTACACTTTGTAAGCAATAAACGAAATGCAGATGTGAGCTTCTATTCTTCTTTGTAAGCGATGCTATATTGGACGTATTTTCAAGTCTGTTTTTGCACTCTAAAGGCTTTCTCAATACGCCATTTATGCTTGTTTTTATCCAATACCTCGTCGTTGCTAAGACTTGTATTGGTTAGGTATCCTTTTATTTTCATCTGCTTCTATTTTATCCTGATTGAGCTGGATATGAATGCTACCTTCCATCTCTAAAAACTTATTATTGCCTCTGTTATTTATCTGTGTTTTGGATAGTTTTCCAGATTGGATTTGTTTATTGAGTTTTTCTATTCCACGTAGTCTATTGTATGCATCTTTGCGTGCTCTTGCATCTGAATAGCTGATAATTAGTCGTGTGTGCTCATCTTTATCTATCACAGTAGTTGTTCCATTTTTTAAGTCTAACTGGAAAATTTTTTCTTTTATCTGTACTGATTCTGTTTTGATTTTAGCACCTAATATGTATTCATACCCTTTCTGTTGTAATTGAGCCACATTGTCTTTTGATAGCAGACCAGCATCAGCTAACACTCTTAAAATGATGATTACCAAATAGTTGTATAAATTAACAATTTATTACTAGGGGAACAGGAGATCTCCCCGGCTACCTACAGTAATGAAATACACAATGTCATCTATTATTGCCAAACCTATTCTATAGCTACCTATTCTAATCCGGTAATAAATAGTGTATCCAGATAGTTTTTTGAGATTTTTGATTTTTGTGATGTCCTTAGCGTCTTCTAAATTTGTGATGCAGTCTGCTATTGTGTTTTTAGATTGACACCTTTAATTTTCTTGATGTCCTTGATAAAGGATTTTCGGAATTCGGTTTTCATCTACCCAAAGATTTCACGACCGATTCTCGGCTTACTTTAGGAGATTTTATACCTTTTTTGATTGATTCAGCTAGAACCATTTCTTTTCCTTCTTCGTCAGTGAAAAATTTTACTGGAACTGACATAAGCAATCAATTTTGTTATTCAAATTTTATCAATACTTACTTATCCTGTTCTACTATCTTCTTTTCTTTGTGAAAAGCGAGAATGATTACAGCTATTGTAGCTACCATAAATTTTGAAAAAATAAATAACTATGATTCAAACCAGTTAATACGTCAAATTGATTCTTAATGAAATTTATTTAAGAGGATTGAATTGAAATTAAAAAAGCCCCGATAATTCAGGGCTTTTTTCTTTGTAGCGGGAACAGGACTCGAACCTATGACCTTCGGGTTATGAGCCCGACGAGCTACCAACTGCTCCATCCCGCGATTTGGTAGTGCAAAGGTAAGCATGTTTTTTAAATAAACAAGTATATTTGCAATAATTATGAAACATTTTTCTGGATTTATAAATATTCTAGGCAAACCTAATGTCGGAAAATCTACTTTGATGAACGCTTTAATAGGCGAGAAGTTGTCTATTATTACCTCCAAAGCGCAAACAACTAGGCATCGAATCTTTGGGATATTGAATGGTGAGGATTTTCAAATGGTGATTTCAGATCTTCCAGGAATTATAGAAAAACCTGCCTATAAGATGCAAGAGTCTATGATGGATTTTGTGAAAACATCATTGGAAGATGCAGATGCTTTTGTCTATATGATTGAAGCAGGTGATAAAATTGAAGGTCAACCTGCTGAGTATCAGTTGATAAAAAAGATGAATATCCCTGTTTTGTTGATAATTAATAAGATAGATACGATTGAACCAACCGTTTTAGATGAATGGGTGGAGTTGTATGCACAAGATTTTCCTCATGCAAGTATTTTACCTATTTCGGCATTAGAAAAGGCAAATGTCAATATGGCTTTTGATTGGATGAGGGCGAGATTGCCTGAAGGCGAACCATATTTTGATAAAGACCAATTCACAGATAAACCAGAACGTTTCTTTGTAACTGAGATTATTCGTGAAAAAATTTTACAGAACTATACTAAGGAAATACCCTATTCTTGTGAGGTTGCTGTAGAAAGTTTTAAAGAGGAAGAAGATATTATCAGGATTGCAGCAGTGATTTATGTAGAGAGAGAATCACAAAAACCAATTATTATCGGAAAGGGCGGAATTATGATTAAAAAAGTAGGAACAGAAGCTCGTAAGGATATGGAAGAGTTCTTTCAAAAGAAAATTTTTCTTGAAACTTATGTCAAAGTGATGCCTAATTGGAGAAATAATGATAGAAGTTTAAGAAATTTTGGCTATAAAGAATAATTATAGACTTATCTTTGCATTTTACTTTTTATAATTTATGAGTTTTACAGTAGCAATAGTAGGAAGGCCAAACGTCGGTAAATCAACGCTTTTTAATCGAATGGTAGGGTATAGGAAAGCGATTACTGATGATGTTAGTGGAGTGACTCGTGATAGACAATATGGTATTTCTGAATGGAATGGCAAGGTGTTTAACGTTGTTGATACAGGAGGATTTGTTCCCAATACAGCTGATATTTTTGAGTCTGAAATAAGAGAGCAAGTAAGATTGGCATTGAATGAAGCGTCACTAGTGGTTTTTGTTGTAGATGTGACTACTGGTATTACTGATTTGGATGATGCAATGGCTAAAGAATTGAGAAGGTCAAAAAAGCCTATCTTGTTAGCAGTCAATAAAGTAGATAATTCACAAAGGTTGTATCAAGGTCAGGAGTTTTATGGGCTTGGTTTTGAAAATGTAACTTTTATTTCTTCAATAAGTGGTGGGGGTACTGGCGAATTGATGGATGAAATTACTGTATGTATCAGTGAGGAAGAAGCGGAGTTTGAAGATAAAAATGCAGATTTACCTAAAATTGCAATTGTCGGTCAGCCGAATGTTGGTAAATCTACTTTGCTGAATACATTGACAGGACAGCATAGAAATATTGTAACAGATATTGCTGGGACTACTAGAGATTCTATCCATACTTATTATAATCTATATGGGAAAGAATTTTTGTTGATAGATACTGCTGGTATTCGAAAGAAAAATAAAGTCAATGAGAATTTAGAGTTTTATTCTGTTATTCGTGCGATAAAGGCAATTGATGAAGCAGATGTATGTCTATTAGTTATTGACGGAACTTTAGGTATTGAAGCTCAGGATATGTCAATTTTTAGACAGATTCAATTGAAGAAAAAGGGTGTTGTAATATTGGTAAATAAATGGGATATAGTAGAAAAGGACACTAATACCATGAAACAATATGAAAAAGCTATTCGTGAGAAAATTGCTCCTTTCAGAGATGTTCCTATCATATTTATTTCTGCTGTTGAAAAACAAAGAATACATAAAGCAATAGATGAAATCTTGAAAGTTTATGATAATACACAACGCAAAATCTCTACTTCTAAATTAAATGAAGTAATGTTGGAAGAGATTGAAAAATATCCACCACCAACATATAGAGGAGAGTATATCAGAATTAAATTTGTTACACAGTTACCTACTAAAGTACCATCTTTTGCATTCTTCTGTAATCATCCTGATTATGTTAAGCAGGCATATAAAAGTTATTTGGAAAACCGTCTAAGAGAGCATTTTGACTTTACAGGTGTTCCTATCAATATCTTTATGAGGAAGAAGTAGTTAAATAATTTATTTAGATTTTAAGGGCGAATTGTAATTCGCCCTTATTAATTTGTATCACAAACTGTTATTCTGAACTTGTTTCAGAATCTAAGATATAGACCTTGGATTGAGTTCGGGTGACGATATTGGTTGAATTAGGTTGCAAGCTTCCACTATATATTTGATGAAAAATAAAAAGAGCTTCTCAGTTGAAAAGCTCATTTTATAGTGAATTGTTGTAAACGATTATGTTTTAAGCAATATCAAATGCTTTTTTAATCTTATCTACATAGTCTAATTTCTCCCAAGTGAAAAATTCAACTTTCTTTTTTTGATAGTTTCTTGTTTCGATTTTATGACCTTCTTTTTCCTCAATAGTCACATAAGCTACATCAACTTCTTTCTCGTAAGGTTGACGACCCATGTGTCCATAAGCAGCAGTTTCGGTATAGATAGGATTTTTTAATTTCAATCTTTCGATGATAGATTTAGGTTTAAAATCATCTTTAAAGATTTCTATAATCTTATCAGAAATTTGTCCATCCGTTTTTTTGATTTTGGCTGTTCTGAATGTATTGACATTGATAGAGATAGGCTCTGCAATACCAATAGCATAAGATAATTGAACCAAAGCCTGTTCTGCAATACCTGCTGCAACAAGATTTTTGGCTAAGTGTCTAGCAGCATAAGCAGCAGATCTATCTACCTTACTAGGGTCTTTCCCAGAAAATGCTCCTCCACCGTGTGCTCCTCTTCCTCCATAAGTGTCCACTATGATTTTTCTTCCAGTAAGTCCAGAGTCTCCGTGAGGACCTCCAATGATAAATACACCAGTTGGGTTGATATAGTATTTTATTCCTTCATTGAAAAGCTTATGAATTCTCTTTGGAAGTCTTTTTTTGACGGCAGGAATCAGATATTTTAAGATATCGTTCTTTATATCTTCTTGCATTTTTGACTCTACTTCAGCTTTGCAGCGACCTTGAGATGGTTGAATATAATCATCATGTTGGGTAGATACAACAATAGTATCAATCTTTATAGGACGATGTTTTTCATCATATTCAATAGTGACTTGAGATTTGGCATCGGGACGAAGATATTTCATCACCTTACCCTCTTTTCTGATTCTTGCCAATTCTTCTACCAATAAGTGGGAGATTTCCAATGTTAATGGCATGAAATTGTCAGATTCATTAGTAGCATAACCGAACATCATACCTTGGTCGCCAGCACCTTGCTCTTTATTATCTCCTTCATTTACGCCTTGAGCAATATCTGGAGATTGACTATGTAATGCTGAAATAATTGCACAAGAGTTAGATGAAAACATATATTCATCTTTAGTGTATCCTATGTTTTGGATTGCTTTTCTAGTGATATCTTGAACATCAACATAAGCATTGGTAGTGATTTCACCTGCTAGTGTAACAAGTCCAGTAGTAACTAACGTTTCGCAAGCTACTCTAGAATTGGGGTCTTGAGCTAACATAGCATCAAGAATTGAATCTGAAATTTGGTCTGCAACTTTATCTGGATGTCCTTCTGAAACAGATTCTGATGTAAAGTAATATGACATTTTTTATTGACTGAATAGTTTAAAAATTGTGTTTTATTTAATAACTGTTTTTATAACAATTTGCTCATTTATTTTCCCAATTAATTCATCTCCCACCTTTAAAGCTCCAACTCCTGCAGGTGTTCCTGTATAAATTAAATCTCCTTGTTGAAGGGTAATAAATTGGGATATGAAGCTAATGATTTTGTCAATGGAAAACAACATCATTGCGGTATTTCCTTCTTGTACTTGTGTATTATTTTTGTAAATTTTGAAATTATAATGACCGTTCTCATCAATTATATTTTCTTTTGGTAAAAATGTGCCGACTGAAGCTGCTCCATCAAATGATTTAGACAATTCCCAAGGAAGTCCTTTGCTCTTCAATTGATTTTGTAAATCTCTTGCTGTGAAGTCAAAACCAAGACTCAATTCGGAATAATATTTATGTGCAAATTTTTCCTGAATCTTTTTCCCATTTTTAGCAATTTTTACAACTAACTCTCCTTCGTAATGTAAATCTTTGGTGAATTCTGGGTAATATAGTGCTTCTTCAGATTTTAATAGGGTAGTAGGTGCTTTCATGAAAATAACAGGTTCTGTTGGAATTTCGTTCTGAAGTTCTTTAGCGTGTTCAACATAATTTCTACCTACACAAATTATTTTCATCGATTATTTATTATTGTAGTTTGACATGGTATTTGCTAATCCTGCAGTACAGAAAGATTGGCATATTTCTATTGCAGTACTGATGCGTTCAGGCAATTGCTCCATTTGAATTTTTGGCCATTTCCCTAAAACAAAATCTACTTGCCTTCCCTTTGCAAAATCTCTTCCTATTCCGAACCTTAATCTTGCATATTGGTTGGATTGCAATTCTGCATCAATATTTTTCAATCCATTGTGTCCTGCATCACTTCCTTTTCCTCTCAATCTCAATGTGCCAAAATCTAATGCTAAATCATCCACGAGAACTATAATATTTTCTATTGGAATATTTAATTCATTCATCCAATATTTAACTGCTCTACCACTCAAATTCATGTATGTAGTAGGCATGATAAAATATAATTGTCGTCCTTTGAATGAAACATGAGCAACAGCTGCATATCTTTTGATTTCAAATAAAAAGCCTGCTTCTTTAGCCCATTGAATCAAAATATTAAATCCAATATTATGTCGAGTATCTTCATACTCTTTTCCAATATTACCGAGTCCGACAATCAGGTATTTCATAAGGGCACAAAGATAAGTAAGTTGCAACAAAGGAATCTTTATTCTTAAATAAATTCCTTTTGTTATAATAAATTAAGATAAAAATCTCTCTTTTAACTCTGGATCTGGAATCATACATTCAGATTTTTTACCAAATAGGCGATACCTCTGCTTAGCAAATAGATCATAAACCATGTCACGCAAAAATTGAGGGATAATCTTCAAAATATAAAGGCAAGACCAGCTATTTTTTAAATCTTTGGCAATTTCTAATGCAGCTGTAGATTTGATAAATACTTTATTTCTTTTGATATAAATAATTGAATCGATTTCTTGGGTATTGACTTTAAATTGACTCAATATTTCTTGGGCATATTTTGATTGTAAACTAGCAAAATAAAATATTTTCTTCCTATCTCTTTTGATAATCCACAATACTGAACTGTTGCAAAAATTGCAGACACCATCAAAGAAAATAAGATGTTCTGGAGTCATCTATTCTTTTATAAATTTTGCTTGTGATATTCGATTTTTCACTCCTGCTTCTTGAATTTGAAGGATATACATCCCACTTTTTAAATCTGCCACGTTAATAGCTGAGTTTGAAAATGATTGACCAGATTGGCAATGAATACCTGCAATATTAAAAATGGAATAGTTGAATGTAGTAGATATATCACCTTGGATTATAATCATTTCTTTTGTAGGATTGGGATAGATGAGTATCTGAGGCGATATTGTTTGATGTTGAAAAAGAGAAGTGAATTTTCCACTTAATGGTTTGCCCATTATAGCATTCATCATGATTGAGCCAGGGTATTGACTGCGATACCAACCATAACCTGCATTGTACCACATATTACTGGAGTTATTTTGGTTCATGTCAAAACCTAAATCCACATCATTGAATTTCTCATGTTCAATAGCAATGTAAAAATCACCATCAACTACCAAAAAATCTTTTCCATCATTAAGTTCTGGTTTGAATGTGTAATATGAAAATCCATTCATTATTTCGTCTTGTGGAATATGGAAATCTTCCTTGCTGACCAATAATTCTTTGTATAATACTTGGTCATTTTCGCCCTGTATGGTATCTAAAGATTTGTATATAGCTATATTAAAAAATGGCGATGCTGAAGAAGAAGTATAGTTGGGAAAATGCGGAAAATGTATGCGTATCGCTCTTAAAGTGTCAGGGACATTTGCGTGATATTTAACTGCGATTTTACCAAAGTCATAATTTTCAAGTCGATAGGCTCTTTCTGCTGAGCCATCATCATAAGCAAATGTATTTCCAAATATTATCTTATCAATGACTTGATTATTGGCTCTGACAAATTCAGGGCTATTGTTTTCAGCAGAACTTTGGAAGAAATATTTTACTTCAATTTCTGTAGTGTCACTTGTCGGTTCTAATGTGCTTAAATCTAAACCAGGATATTGATATTCTTTTATCTTTTTGCTTTCAATATCAATAGAAGGGCCATTATAAGCTCTTAATACTTGTCCATTATTCAAAAGAGTGACAGTATAATTATCTACTATATCTATTGTGTTTTGGAAATTATTTTTGATGGCAATTTTCAATGTGTCTTTTAATAAATCATTGCTGAAATGCTTAAATGGCAACTGGTAATATGACTTAAAATAACTGCCATTACCTCCAATATAGGCTACGTCAGCTACAGAAGATTCAAATTGAGGATTTCTATTTCTATCTAATAATACATAGTCAATATGCCAATGGTCTGTATTTCCTGCTAAATTGCCATAAGCTGAAAATCTCAACTGGAAAGCATTGTGAAAGTAATTGTTAGATATTTTGATGAATTCTTGTTTGAAATCTGTTACGCTATCTGTTGGGTTGATTTTCATCACTGTTACCCAATTTGAATTTTTATCTAAAAACTCTACATTCAAATAATCTCTTCCTTTTTCGGGTATTTCTCCTCGCCCTCCAGCTTGCCAATAAAAACTGAGATATACATTATCTGTCTCGTTCAAGCCAGATATGTTGATAGGTTGACTAGTAAGTTCATCAGCTAGTCCCCAGTCATTATTGAAATCACTATAAGGCAATCCTTGGGCATTGAGTCCATCAAAAGTAGCTACGCCGATTGTAGGAGGAAGGATAGGGTAGGTGTTATTGATAAATACTTTGCTGTCTATCCATTTTGAAACATTAGGATAATATCCATTTTGATAAAAATCATCAGCAAAAGGTAAAGTCAGATTGTCTATGCTCGATTTTTTTTGAACAGAAAAATTTGAGAATAATAATGGATTACTTGATAGTGAAGTCAATTTTTCCTGTGCTTGTGAATTCAACAAGTTGAAGGTCAAAACAAGTATTAAAATCCAATATTTTCTCATTACTTAATAATGTTTTTAGGGATAGAATTGGTAACAAATAGGTTGACTGGGTCGCCAGGAGATACTGTTACAGAACTTCCATATTCTGGTTGTTGGAAATATACATAAGCACTCATTTGGTCAGTTACACCTTCTTGTGCATTGATTTGACCAACAGTTAATTGTACGGCATCAAGTACAGCCATTGCTTCCATGACCGTAAGACCTATTAAGTCAGGGATTTCGGTGGCCATAGTGCCCAATCCATCTCCAAGTATTAAATCAACTGCTGTACCTTTGGGGATAGACATATTTTCTGTTGCTGTCTTTCCATTTACTCTTACAGATAAAACTGCATCTTTGGCGATATCAGGCTGATATATTTCTCTACCCATTTTCAGCCCCAAACTTTCTAATGTAAGTTGAGCTTGTCTTTTGGACATATCAACTAGATTGGGAAGTTGGATTATAGGTGGCTGCATAGAATTGATAGTGAGATATACTTTTCTATTTTGTTTGACAAAAGAACCTTTTTTAGGACTTTGGTCAATGATTTCATGAGGTTTTAGATTAGGGTCAAATAATGAATCTACCAAAATATATCCCATTTTATTTTTTTCTAGCAATTGAATAGCATCTTCCAGATTAAGTCCAATTACATTTGGTAAAGGGAGTTTTTGGTCATGATTGGTGATAAATTTCATAAATGTATTGAGTGAAATAATCAATACAATGGTGATGGCTATAATGGCTAATATCTGATATCCTATTTTTTTCATTTCCTTATATAAGTTGGCAAATGTTTTTTTATTGTGCCTTTTTTTAATTTGTATTCAAATATAGTGCATTTCCTTTTTTTACTGAGTAAAAGATGAAAGTGTCTATCACAATTTTGTGTTTAAAATCTGACATGTGCTATTTTTTGACCAAAATGATTCCATTCTTAGGTTTTAAAACGATGAGGGCTTCTGGTTCTATTTTTTGATGTGGGTAAAGTTGGAAGTCAATGTTAGAGATGATTTTTGCAATTGCTAATGTCATTTCCATCAATGCAAAGTGTTTACCAATACATATTCTAGGTCCAATTCCAAATGGATGCCAATACTGTAAAGCTTGATTATCAGTGTTTAAGAATCTTTCTGGTTGAAACTGCAAAGGATTTTTCCATAAATCTGGATGTCGGTGCAAATGTAATAAAGAAACGGCAATAGTATCGCCTTTATTGATTTTTACACCTTGTATTTCAGTGTTATTAATACTTTCTCTTGAAATGAGATAGGCAGGAGAATGTAATCTAAGTGCTTCATGAACAACAGCAGAAGTATATGTTAGTTTTTTTAATCCTTCGACACCAATTTTGCCATTGATAATTACTGAAGCTGCTTCGTCTTTTATTTTTTGAACAATTTCTGGATGTTGAGATAGTTCGTACATTGCCCAACTTAACCCAAAAGCGGTTGTTTCATGTCCAGCAAAATAAAAAGTTTTGAGTTCGTCAATCAACTTTGTATGACTCATCATTTCCCCTGTATCTGCATCTTTTGCCTGAATTAATAGAGATACTAAGTTGAAAGATTGATTGTCAGGATGGAGTTGCCTTTTGGTGATGATTTTAGATAAAGAATGATTGATTTGTTGCAGTTTTTCTTGTGCTTTTTTGTGTTCGCCAGTCAATTGAGCGATAGTAAAATAGAGAGGAAATTTAATTTGTTTGACTACATATTTTTGTAGCTCTGCCATTTTCTCCTGAACTTCTAATAGTTCTGGGCTCATTTTTTCTCCAAAAATTGTTTCAAGAGCAACAGTGGCAGTCATTTCCAACATTTCTTTGTCTATAAAAATCTTTTCACCTTTATTGATTTTCTGAATTTTCTCAATTTGTTGGTCAATAATATTTTCCATGATTTCAGTAAGGCTTTCCAACCTTCCCTTATAAAAAGCTGTTTGAATCAACTTTCTTTGTTTGAGCCATTCATCACCCGTATTTGTGAGCAATCCTTTGCCTAGAATAAATTCTATATGCCTCATGGTGAAATCTTTGGTAAAATCTTTTTGGTTTTTGACAAAAATATGTTCTAGCCATTGAGGGTCACGAGTGCAAATTATCCTTTTCAGTGGAATATCAGCTTGAAATAGATCTCCATTTTTCTCAAATTGACTATTTAGAAAAGCAATTGGATTTGTGGCAAATAGGTATAATTCGTATAATAGATTGCCCTGTATGTTAGGGATATTCATGCTGTAATAAAATTTGATTTAAGATAAGTGAATTCTGATGAGTAAGTGAATTTTCTTCTCATTGAATGAAAAATATTTGATTACTATATCATTGATTTAAGTGTTATTCCATTATTGTGGAAAAATGTCTGCTTGAATCAGCAAATACATTCGTAAATTTAAGGGATTTATTTTGTTATGGCAGAAGCGATTTACGAAGAAGATAATATACGGACATTAGATTGGAAGGAACATATCCGTATTCGTCCAGGTATGTATATTGGTAAGTTAGGAGATGGTTCTTCTCCCGATGATGGAATTTATGTCTTGTTGAAAGAGGTGGTAGATAACTCTATTGATGAGCACATGATGGGTTATGGTAAGCAGATTGATGTAGAAGTGAAAGATGGGAAAGTCAATGTCCGAGATTATGGTCGAGGTATTCCTCTGGGTAAGGTGATTGATTGTGTATCAAAAATCAATACTGGAGGTAAATATGACTCCAAAGCATTCCAGAAATCTGTAGGTCTGAATGGTGTAGGTACAAAAGCTGTGAATGCACTATCTACTACTTTTACTGTTACTTCTATCAGAGATGGTCAGAAGAAAAAGGCTATATTTCAAAGTGGAGAATTAATTGAAGATTGCCCTTTGGAAGTGACAGATGAGAAAAATGGAACGATGATTTCATTTGTCCCAGATAAAACAATTTTTAAGAATTATACTTATGTGCAGGAGTATATTCAAGAACAAATCAAATATTATGCATATCTCAATTCGGGATTGACCATCAATTATAACGGAAAACGTTTTGTTTCAAAAAATGGATTATTGGACTTATTGGATGATAAGACCGATGAAGGACAATTGAAGTATCCTATTATTCATCTGAAAGGTGAAGATATAGAAATAGCTTTGACGCATGGCAATCAATATGGTGAGGATTACTATTCATTTGTCAATGGTCAATATACTATTCAAGGAGGGACACATCTTGCAGCATTTAGAGAAGCGATAGTCAAAACTATTAGAGAATTTTATAAGAAGAATTTTGATACGACAGATATCCGTCAATCTATTATTGCGGCAATTGCTATCCGAGTACAAGAACCTGTTTTTGAATCACAGACCAAAACCAAATTGGGTTCTACAAATATGTCTCCAGATGGTGAGTCTTTAAAATCTTTTGTCAATGATTTTATTAAAGAAAAATTAGACCCATATCTTCATAAAAACCCTAATGTCGCAGAGGCTTTGTTGAAAAGAATTCAACAATCTGAACGTGAACGCAAGGATATGGCTGGTGTGCGTAAGATAGCTAGTGAAAGAGCAAAAGCAGCCAATCTTCATAACAAAAAACTGAGAGATTGTCGAGTGAATTATAATGATGAAAAACATCCTAGACATCTTGAAACTACTTTGTTCATTACAGAGGGAGATTCAGCAAGTGGTTCAATCACTAAAGCAAGAGATGTAGAAACCCAAGCTGTTTTTAGCCTTAAAGGAAAACCACTCAATAGTTATGGTTTGACAAAAAAGATTGTTTATCAGAATGAAGAGTTCAATTTATTGCAGCATGCGCTGAATATCGAAGAAGATATTGACAATCTGCGTTATAATCGTATTGTCATAGCAACAGATGCTGATGTGGATGGTATGCATATCAGATTATTATTATTGACATTTTTCTTGCAATTTTTTCCAGATGTGGTGAAGAAAGGACATTTGTATATCTTGGAAACACCACTTTTTAGAGTGAGGAACAAACAAGAAACAATTTATTGCTATTCTGAAGAGGAGAAACTGGCTGCAATCAACAAATTAAAAGGCAAACCAGAGATTACTCGATTTAAGGGATTGGGTGAGATTTCTCCAAGTGAGTTTGGTAAATTTATTGGTGAGAATATTCAATTAGACCCTGTGGTGATGAAGAAGGAATCTAAGATAGAAGAAATGCTCGCTTATTATATGGGCGCCAATTCTATGGAAAGGCAATTGTTTATTATTGATAATTTGAAAGTAGAGAAAGACGAAGTCAAAGCGAATGAGGAAGTAGAAGAGAGTGTAGGGTAGTGTCTATTTACACATTACCTCATTGAGCTCCGTGAACTTTGCGTAAAACTTAGCGTCCTTTGTGTAATAGTTTGATAATGAAACAATGTGAAGGTTTGGAAATGTGAAGAAGTGAAAACGCTGGTGGTTGAGTGCTTCGACAAGACTCAGCAACCACCTTCTGAAACCATGGAGAAGAGTAAGATGAAACCCCATCCTCTAATATCAAATTATTATGAATTTTGTCCTTGTAGTTGTACTAAATTTATTTATTTCATTCAAAACACTTAATTTAGTTTCATTCTAATGAGTAACAAGATTAAAGTGATGATTGCTGATGCACAATTTCTTATTCGTGCAGGCATTAATAGTGTTATTAATAAATTGGATGGATTTGAATGCATTGGTGAATGTTCTAATTCCGAAGAATTACAAAATGCAGTTAAATATGAGATTCCAGATGTAGTTACAATAGACTATGGTCAAGAAGGCTCTTTTAGTATTCAAGATTTGAAATTTTTAAAAGAAGTATCTCCTAATATCAATATTTTAATTATTTCTTCTAATTCGGATAGTGACCAAGTGTTTCAGGCATTGAATTATGGAGCTGTTAGTTTTCTTACAAAAGAATGTGGCTATGATGAGATTTTTAATGCGTTGATGGCAACTTCAAAATCTGAGAAATTTATTTGTCATAGAATTATTGATATAATTATTCATAAAAAAATGTCTCATGGCAATGATGTTGATTGTAGGCCTTTCCCACTTTCTTTGAGAGAGGTAGAGATTATTCAATTGACAGCAAAAGGTCTTTCAGCCAAAGATATTGCTTCTCAACTTTTCTTGAGCCTTCATACTGTATATACTCATAAGAAAAATATCATGAAGAAACTCAACCTGAACTCTTCTTCTGAGATGATATTGTTCGCTATTAATAATGGTATGACTAACTAAAGAATGGTATTTTTGATGGGTTTTTGAATCCTTCTCTTATTAGTCAATATATTTTTTTATCTTAACAAGATATTACTCGGAGTTGTATGCCTATTGATGTTGTCAATATACAAGATAGATTGGATGATTTGGAAGCAAGATTGTTTTCCAAGCATAAACACATGGCTAGTATCTATGAGATCACTAATGCTATTAATACTGGCATAGAAGTAACGAAACTGTACGATTATTATAAAATCTGTTTGACATCGTTTCTAGGTATTGATGATTTTGTTTTATATCATTATCAAGATGGGTGGAGCATTGCTTCTAGCATGCAAAAGGAGTTGAGTCCAGAAATTAAAATTGATTTGCCAGTCGCATTAAAATATAAGTATAATTCAAAGATAGATGATGGTGATATAATTAAAATTGGTGGATATCAATATGTTTTACCTGTATATCTTGATGATGTAGCAGTTTCAGTAGCATTAATAGGTCAACTCAAAAATAATGAAACAGGTAATGAAGATTATTTGATTCAGTATGCACAGGTAATAACAAATATCATAGTGATGGCAATTGAAAATAAGCGATTGTTAGAAAAGGAGTTGGAAGATAATGAAATGAAGAAGGAATTGGAATTAGCATCTAAGATTCAAGGGATGTTAATACCTAAGAAACTGCCTAAAAATCATCTTTATGAATTTGCTGGATTATATTTGCCACATAGAAATATTGGAGGTGATTATTATGATGTCATTAATATTAATAAAGATGAATTTATATTTTGTTTAGGTGATATATCTGGCAAAGGAGTATCCGCTGCTTTGGTAATGGCCAATCTTCAAGCCTATTTGAATGCTAGTCCACCTATAGAATTGGACAATGGAAGAGCCTTGGTGGATAGACTCAATGAGAAAATTCTCAATATTACAAATGGTGAAAAATTTATTACTTTATTCATTGCCAAGTATAATCTTTTAACACATGAATTAACCTATCTGAATGCAGGTCATAATCCTCCATTTTTATACAATAATGGTGAATTTATTCGCTTGGATAAAGGTTGTGCATTGTTGGGTATCCTAGAACATATCCCAATTGTTCACACGCAGAAGATTAAACTTAAACCTAATGCTACAGTCTTTTGCTATACTGATGGCTTGACAGAATTAGAGAATAATTCTTCTGAAATGTATGGAGAAGAAAGATTAGCTCATTTTTTAGAAGCTAATATTCATCAAAGTAGCGATGATTTAGTGAAGCATTTGTATGCTCATTTGATTGATTATAAGGGTAATAGGGATTTTTCAGACGATGTGAGTGTCTTGATTGGACGATTTTTTTAATCCTATTTTGTTGTTATAAATTTAACACCCATCTGAGATACAGTTGATGGGTGTTAGTTTAATATGCCTAAGGTGGTCAAATAAAAGATTATTTCTTTTTGCTACCACCTAAAATACTGCCGTCATAAGTGATACCTGCAAAGAAAGTTTTGCCTATATATGGCCCTCCAATAATAGAACGATAATCAGACCCGATAAGGTTGGTTCCTCCTATTTTGAATACTGTATTATATTTTTTCAATTGATAGGAAAGAGCTGCATCCAAAGTTCCAAATGCTTCAACCAGTCCATTTCCAAAGCTTGCAAACCACTGCATATCACTTTGCCATCTGTAACTGACATCAAAGCCAATATTTGAATTGCTGATGTTTTCATTTCCTACACCGATGTTAAACATGTGATTAGGTGAGTTGAAATCCACTCCATCTCTTTCACGACTTTTATCAGCTTTGTAATCCATGTAATTATAGTTACCTCTGATATTGAATCCTTTTTTGGCCTTGTAATTTAAACCAATTGCTGTACCCCAAGATTTTACTTTTTCTTTCATATTAGTATATGCATAAAATACAGAAGGCTCTTTCTGTCCACCTGAGTTAATAAAATCTTCATAACCATTGATGTGAACACCTTTTTGGCTAGTTCCTTTTTTCCCAACAACATAATCATGTGAGATAAAATCTCTATACCAGTTGAAATAAGCATTCCAGTCTATATAAAGATTTTTAATCACTGTTTTATAGCCTATTTCTACGTTAGTCAATTTCTCTGGTTTGATATATTCCATATAATCTTCTTCTAAAAGACTGTAATCAGGATTTCCACTTAAAAAACTTGCTTTGAAATTATTGAATGACTCTCTAGAATATGCACCTCCCTCGTGAAGACCATAGCGTTCTGCATTTTTCTTTGTGCCTCCTATCTCTATATTTGATGAAGGGAAATAAATATACTGTGCTTGTGTATCTGGGTTCCTAAAACCTGTTTGAAATGAGGAACGGATATTGTGTTGGCGATTTTTACCTAAGCTCACTACAGAAGCAACTCTTGGAGAAAGAACTCCTTTGAAATTTTCATTTTTGTCATATCTGATGGATGCAGATAGTCGCCATCTATCTTGAAATAATTTTTTTGTTGCTTGAACAAATGTTCCAAATTCATTAATCTTAATTCTTGAATTGACTCCTGTTCCATCTGGGTCTTCATTGAATACAGTACCGTCAGTAAATAGACTATACATTCTGTGATTGGCTCCGACAAGTATGCTGATTTTATCTTTTAGCAAAGATGAAAAATCATAAGTACCCTCAGTATGGAAAAGTCTAGAATTGTCTTTAAATGAAGCTCCACCTAAAATTCCCTTACTAGGGTCAGCATGCTGGAAGTAAGTACCTCTGATGGTTTCAATAGCATCTTGAAATGCTTGTGTGCCTCTCGCAGGCATAGTCGCATCTGCTGCTAGTCTTGCTTCTTCAAAAGCTGTACGAATGAGATTAGGTCGGCTATTCATTCTATCTATACGCACTCCAGTCAATCTAGATTCGGTCATTAGAGTTGCGACAAAATTTCCAAGATAAGTTGAAGCCCACTGATCTTCAGTCCCAGACATCAATTCTAATGCATAACTTCCTAATGCTGTCAAATTATATGAATCACCTGCATTGGTCTGAGTCATATAGGATCTGACCATGAAATTTTTTCCTATAGCTTCTATTTTATTAGAAAATGCATAGAAATTTTTGAGGACAAATCTTTCAGAACCTTGATAAACTGAGTTGCCAGAACCCATTCTGAAAGCATAACTCAATTCAATATCATCTAAAGGTTTGTAGTGTAATGATGCTCCACCTTTTATACTAGAAGCTTTTCTGCTATTTAATAATTCTTCTTCTGTCAACCCTGTCCTTCTTATTCCGATAGTCGGTAAATATTCAAAGTTTTTAGTAATAAATTTTTTGGCTTCTTCCTGACTAGTAAACAGCATTTGGAAGGATTCATCAGAAGATATCATATCTGTAAATAACTGTGCTGTCGCAGGATCCAATACGGGTAATTCTCCCAATGGCACATTTGCCAAAACACCTTCATCTCCATAAGTATTTGTACCATTGAAATCAAAAGGTCTGTCTCCAAATACTTTTTCTCCTGTTACTGGATCAACATAAGTGTCTTTGTTATAGGTTTGTCTGGTGACTAAATCTGTTTTATAATCATTTGCCAACCAATCTGTTGCACCAAAATAGCTACCTGTTACTTTAAAACCAAACTTGCCAAAAGTTTTAGCATATCTGATATCTGCACCATATAAAGGATGTGCTTTGCCACTATTACCACTTGTGCGTTCTTGACTTGAAGAAGAAAATCCAACTTTAGCAGAAACAGTCAATCCTTCATAGTCAAAAGGGCTTTTGCTATTCATTATCATGATTCCATTGAAAGCATTAGGTCCATATAATGCTGATGCTGCTCCAGGCACTAATTCTATATTTTTTATATCTGTTTCACCAAGACCTATCAAATTGCCTAAAGGAAAATTCAATAATGGGGCAGAATTGTCTATACCATCTACCAACTGAACAAATCTATTATTAGTAACACCTCCAAAACCTCTAGTATTAATGGCATTGAAAGTCATAGAACCTGCAGCAGTGGTAACTCCTTTGAGCTTAGTCATCTGTTCAAAGAAGTCTGGAGATGCAGATGTTTTGATAGTTTGTAAGTCCAATTTTTCTATTGTAACAGGCGATTCAAGTATCTTTTCTTCTACTCTCGAAGCCGATACCACGACTTCATTCAGTATAGAACTTTCTTCATCAAGCACAATAGTTAGATTGTTGATAGATGCATTGATATTAATATCTTTAGTTTGATAGCCTAAATAGGAGATATTGAGTTGAAAAGGAGGTTTTTTATTGATGACTAATGAAAAATTCCCTTCGTAATCTGTGATAGTTCCTTGCCCTGTTTCTTTAAATAAAACATTGGCGCCAATTAAAGGCTCTTTGGAATTATCTGTTACTTTACCGACTATTGTGATTTGGGCAAATGCATTTAAAGATATGCTTAGAACGAATAAAAAGAGTATTGCTTTTTTCATTTTAGTTAATTTAGACTATACCCAAATTTAACATTAAATCAATATAATCAAAGAGAGAAGATTTGTTTTTTGACAATTACTAAAATTTATAAAGTTTATCTTTATGTATTAAATAAATAATAGTCTATGAATAGAATTTTTGCTAGCATATTGTTAATAAGCTTGTTTGTTTTTGTAAATTCTTGTAAAAAGGAGAAATCTTCTTCCCCTCAAATTGAATATCAAGTGGGAAAATATTATTCTAAAAGAGGATTTCAACCTGGTATTTTTGATCATCAAGGGAGGCGAATTATACTTAGAGGAGCCAATTATAATGTATTGGGAGATTATTGGCAAGGCAATGTAAATGCACCAGCAACTGCTCAACATGACATTGAGCAATTCAAGATAATGTCTAGTTATGGGTTTAATTGTATTCGTTTGTTATTCAATTGGAGTCAATTGGAGCCAGAAAGGGGAAAGTATAATCAAGATTATATCCAGAAAATATCGCAAACAATTAGAGATGCTGAGAAATATGGTATAGATGTTATTTTGGATTTACACCAAGATGCTTATTCTAGATTTATTTTCAGTACAGCGGACGATAATTGTCCATATCCTCAAAAAGGTTGGGATGGTGCACCTCAATGGGCATGTCTTACTGATGGTGCGTCTGTATGTAGCCAGACAGGAACAAGAGAATCTACACCTGCAGTTTTTCATGCGTGGCAAAATCTTTGGGACAATAAAGATGGTATTCAGGATGCATTGATAACTGCATGGATATTTTTAATCAAAGAGCTGGGCGAACATGAAAATCTGATTGCTTATGACTTGATAAATGAACCGAGTTTGGGATATAAAAACTTAGATGATCAACATCAAAAATTGAGTAATTTTTATTCTAAATTGATTACTCAAATTCGACAAACAGAATTAAACTCTGGACTCAAAATTAAAATGGTCTTTTTTGAACCTGCAGTAACTTTTAATGGTCAAGAAATTCCGTCAGTCTCTGGAGCTAATTTTACTTATGATAAAAATATTGTTTTTGCACCTCATAATTATTTTGAAGTCATTTCTAATATTTTGACAATAGAACAAGGTTTTTCTTTGTACAAAGGATTGGCAGATTCTTATCAGACTCCTTGTTTTATTGGCGAATGGGGAGTTTATAGCGAACCGTCAGTAGCAGTAGAGAAAGTAAAAAGATTTGCTCAGCAAGAAGATAAATATTTGATGGGTAGTACCTATTGGCAGTGGGCACAAGCTCCTGGCGATCCTCACGGAGTAGAATGGAATGGAAATTATGAAGACAAATCTTTACATCTGATGGAGTTGAATGCATTAGGGCAATATACTGGAGTAAGAAATGATATTTTTCTGAAAGTCTTATCTAGAACTAGACCAATAGCTATTCACGGAAAGCAAGCCAAATTTTCAAGTGATACCAATACTGGTCGTTTTCAATTGACTGCTGAAGCTGAAACAGAGGGAGAAACAGAAGTATGGATTCCAGATTGGATAGGAAAACCTGTTATTGGCGGTTCAAATTTTGAAATGATACTTTTAAATAAGGTGGAGGGTGGCTATGTCGCTACTTTTAAAGTGTATGGTAAATACGAAATCAGAATTGAATCATAGATGAGTATCGAAAAAGATTTAAATATACTGCAAGAAAAGGGTGTTATTTCAGCTGAAGTTGGAAATGATATTCGAGCGTATTATAAATCTAAAAGTAAGGCAAACCCCAATATCGCATTTATACTATTCAGCATAATAGGGGCAGTGTTGATTGGTTTGGGTGTGATACTGCTAGTTGCGCACAATTGGGACAATATGCCTCGGTGGTTGCAGACATTTATCGCTTTTAGTATTGTCATATTAGGTCAGGTTTTATCTATTTATGGATTTGTAAAAAATACAGTATGGAGAGAAGCTGCAATAGCTTTTCTCATAATAGCAATCGGAGCATGTATAGGTTTGATAGGACAGATTTATAATGTTTTGGGAGATGAAAATCAATTTTATTTCACTTGGACGATGCTTGTTTTGCCGATAGTATTTTTGTTGAAATCCCAAATGGCAATGATTGCTACATTAATATTGTCAATAGTTTTCTTGTTTGCCTCTTCAAGAAATGATGATGTTATTTATCCTTCTTTTTTGTTTTGGCCAATATTTGGGAGTATTCTTTGGTATTATTGGCAAGATTGTAAGGCTAATGCAGGTAAACTATTTAATAGAGGAGTGATTTATTTGTTTATCATTTCTTTGTTGTTGGCATTGATAAAATTTAATGCTGATGGGGATGCTGAGTATTTTATATCTCTTTCCTATTTTATGTTGTTTCAGTTGTTCTTTATTTTATCTAATAATGTGCTTATAGAAAATCACCTAAAAATTACGTTTCCTTTGAGATGGATAGGATTATTGGGAATGAATTTGGTGATGTTGATTTTAGTGTTGAATGATTTTATCTATCAGAAGGATGCCAGTTTTTTTGAAACTCTAAATAATAGAGCATTTTTTATGGCAATCATTATTACTTTATTGTCGTCAATTTTCTTATTGAAACAAAAGTCAGGAGCTTATTTACTTCAGTTTTATAATTATTTATTTATTGCATTTCTACCATTGTTTCTATTAAATTATTTTACTGGAATAGGTTATTTATTGATGAATATCTATGTGATTGTTGTCGTATTATTTATTATTTATCAAGGAGTTAATAATAACAGTTTATTTGTAACCAATATGGGATTGTTGATGATTAGTGTTATTATTTTTTATAGATTTTTGGATACTGGACAAAGTTTTTTCTTGCGAGGCTTTGTTTTTATTTTGACTGGAGTCTGCTTTTTAGCTCTCAATCTTTATATCCTTAAAAGAAAAAAGTCACATGAAGCGTAGTTGGATATTAGCGATAATTGTGATGGTGGTAGCTCAATTGAGCGTGCCATTATTGATGATATGGAATAAGGAACAAATTGTGAAAAATGGAGCAACTTTCTATTTGAAAATTCGACCGATAGATCCTAATCATTATATGAAGGGGAAATATTTGGACTTGAATTTTGACTATTTATTTTGGATTAAGGATAAAACATTAAGTAATTATAATACAAAAGTATATGCAACTTTTATTCAAGAAGAAAATCAAAATCTTAAACTTGATTATTTGGATAGTATTCCTCCAATAGGTCGAGATGATTATATTTTATTAGAACACATGGGTGAGGATTTTATAATTCCTCGTTCTGGATATTTTGTCAATGAGAATAAAGTAGAAGATATTGAAAAGGCAGTGAATAGCTGGCAGGATAAAGGGAACATAGTTTTTGCGAAGGTGAAAATTTATAAAGGAAAAATGGTGGTCATGGATATTATTATTGATGAAAAAAGTATTGATGCTGTGATTGAGTCCACTCAATTTCACTCATCTAAGTATAAAGACACTAATGATATTATTCAAAAAAATACTATTTTAGAGAAACAATAAAAGATTTTTAAGATGGGGCATTATGTCGATAATAATTTATTAAGAGATGAAAGAGTAGAATTTGAAACTACTTATCATTGGATTATTTTTTTCAATCTCAAAGCGATTCTGACCTTGTTTATTGCTCCGATATTGAAAAGATATACAGATGAGTTTGTGATTACCAATAGACGTATTGTTATCAAGACAGGTTTGATAAGTCGAAATACTTTTGAAATGAACCTCTCAAAAATAGAGAGTGTCAATGTCGATCAAAGTGTTTTAGGTAGAATATTAGGCTATGGTTCTATTAGTATCATCGGCACGGGTGGTTCTAGAGAAACTTTTCCAAATATTAATAATCCTATTGAATTTAGAAAAAGATTTCAAGAACAAATTTAATAGCTAACAAATTTAGTTGCTTCTAAAATTCATCTTCACAGTGACATTGGCTGTTTTACTTCTTGATGTAGTATTGAATACACCTCCATACGAGTAGTCTTCATCATCATTTTGTCCAGTGATTTGAAAAACTCCTAAGTCAGCTTTTACTAGCTCTCCTAATTTTGAATTGGCTTGTTGAGCAATATTCTCAGCGCGTATTCTAGCATTTTCAGCAGCACTTGAAATTAATTTTAATTTCAAATCTTCCAATTTGGAAAAATAATAGTTGGCAGGTTGTGAACTTAGTTCGACGCCTTGAGATATCAAATCAGAGATTTCTCTTGAGATATTATCTACTTTATTCAATTGATTAGATGCTATGCTCACATTTTGAGAAAGATTATATCCTGTGAATTTGGAATAGTTTCTTCCAGTGTTTTCATCATAAATGTTTTGGTAATCTTTATAAATATCTACAGCACCAAATCTTATTTCTTTTTCGCTAATACCTTTAGAGATTAGATAATTATTGATGATTTCTTTATCTTTTTTCAGTTGTTCTGATGCTGTTTTTAAGTCAAAATTCACTTTTGAAAAGGTGGCGTTCCATTTGACAATATCTGATTCAAAATCAATTTTAGCATTTCCTGTTACGGTAATTGTCTGGCTAGACTTGAATTTGTATTTATATGCATTGCCAAGAATGTAAGTTCCTACTGCTACTGTCAGCAATGTAAATATTCCGATTACTAGGTGTTTGTTTTTCATAATTATAGTGTTTAAAAACAAGATGCAATTTACATGCTAAAATGTATAAAATATTACAGAATATTGAAAATATATTATTCCTCTTCTGAGAGCTGACGGTTGATTTGTTCGATATAATCAAGTATTTCTTCACGACCTCTTCCTTTTGTTGATGAAGTAGCAAACTGTAGTGGCATTGCTTCCCAATCTTGCAGGATTCTCTTTTTAATGGTTTGAATGTTTTTTGATATAACATTCTGATTTTCTTTATCTGTTTTGGTGTAAATGATAGAAAAAGGTATGCCTTCTTGCCCAAGCCATTGAAGGAATTCCATATCGATTTTTTGAGGTCCTATACTTCCATCAAGCAGAACAAATAGATTGGTTAGCTGCTTTCTATTTTTTAGATAATGTCTGATTAATTTTCCAAATTCTGCTCTTGTCGTTTTGGAAACTCTAGCATATCCATATCCAGGTAAATCGACAAGATGCCATGAATGATTGATTTTGAAGAAATTGAGTAACTGAGTTTTCCCAGGAGTTCCCGATACTTTAGCTAATCCTGTTCTTCCTGTTATCAGATTGACGAGAGAAGATTTCCCTACATTTGATCTGCCGATAAATGCATATTCGGGTATATCAACGTCTGGACAACCTTCTGTTTTTGAAAAACTACCTACAAATTGAGCATCTTTTACTGGATTCACGATTAATCTTTATACAAAGGTACACTCTTAATGCTTCAATCTTGTAATTTTGCAGAACCAAATTAATTTTGAATGTCAAATACAAAAGCTGTTACTCCATATGGAGGTGAACAGAATGAGAAAAAAAAGGAAGTCGCCACAATGTTTAACAATATTGCTGGAAATTATGATTTTCTAAACCATTTCTTGTCTATGGGAATAGATAAGTTGTGGAGAAGAAAAGTGGTGAAAATTGTCAATAGATTTCATCCTAAATCTATTCTTGACGTAGCTACTGGAACAGGTGATTTGGCAATTGCTTTATTGAAAACCAAAGCTCAGAAGATTACTGGTATTGATATTTCTGAAGGTATGCTCGAAAAGGGGAAACAGAAAATTAAAGACCTGAAAGTTGATAATGTCATTCAATTGGAATATGGCGATTCTGAAAATATTCATTTTGAAGACAATACTTTTGATGCTATTACCGTTGCTTTTGGAGTGAGAAATTATCAAAATTTGGACAAAGGACTTTCTGAGATGTATAGGGTTTTGAAGCCAGATGCACCATTAGTGGTTTTAGAGTTTTCCAAACCATCAAATTGGTTTTTCAAACAGATATATTTTTTCTATTTTACTAAGGTTTTACCATTTATAGGGAAATTAATATCTAAAGATTCGAGAGCTTATACATATCTCCCAGAGTCAGTCAGAGCTTTCCCTGATGGAAGCGTATTTGCAAATAAATTAAAAGAGACAGGATTTAAGTCAGTAAGATGCACATCACTCACATTTGGAATCAGCACTATTTACGAAGCAATAAAATAATTTTATTCTTTGTTTTTCTATTGCCGATAATAGCTCAAGCTCAGGATAGGGTGGCTATTAATGATGCAAAATTTAAAAAGCGATTTTTCCATTTTGGTATTCATGTCGGTTTTAATGTGTCAGATTTTAAAATCAGGCACAATGATAATTTTACTTATAATGATAGTATTTTGGGTGTCAATTCGAAGGCAGGTCCAGGGTTTAATCTGAGTATTTTAGGAAGTATTCATCTATCCAAAAACTTTGAATTCCGTGTTATTCCAGGAGTCGCATTTGCAGAAAAATATCTGGTATATGATATTCGAGAAGGATTGGGCAACAATGCAGAAAAGAAGCTAGAATCTATTATTGTAGAAGCTCCAATGCAGATAAAATTTAAGTCAGACCCGATAAGAGATTTTAAAGTTTATGCTTTTGCAGGAATGAAATATGGCTATGATATGGCATCTAATTCCAAGGCTCGAAGGGCAGAAGACTTAGTGAAATTGTCACGACATGATTGGTCGGTAGATTATGGAGTGGGCTTTGAAATTCATTTTCCTTTGTTTATTTTGGCACCAGAATTTAAAGTTTCTAATGGGCTAATCAATGTTCATGTTGCAGATCCTAATTTGAGTTTTTCTAATGTTATCGGTGGCTTGAGGACAAGAATGTTTTTATTTTCAATCAATTTTGAAGGTTAGGTATGGTTTTGAGCTTTCAGCAAATTGTCAATGATATTAAAGGAGGAAAATTTTCGCCAGTATATTTTTTAGCTGGTGAAGAGTCTTTTTTTATTGATGAAATTGAAAAAATGATTTTATCTACTGTACTTCAACCAGGAGAAGCAGATTTCAATCAGACAATTTTATATGGTAAAGATATCAGTGATTTACGTGAGGTGATTTCTAATTGTAATCAATATCCTGTTTTTTCAGAAAGAAGATTGGTGATATTGAGAGAAGCACAATCAATAGCCCGAAAAGAACAATGGGAAATATTAGAAGCTTATCTTAAAAATCCATTAACATCAACTGTATTAGTGATATTGTTTAAACATAAAACCTTAGATAAAAGATGGGATGTTACTAAAAAGATAATTGCAAATAGTGCCTATTTTGAATCGGTTAAAATCAAAGAGGAAGAATTGATGCCTTGGGTGAAAAGACAGATTGAGGGTATGGGGCTTTCTATTAGCGATACTAATGCTTCAATTATTTCTGACAATATTGGCAATAATCTTCAGCGAATTATCAATGAATTGGAAAAAATAAGTCTTGTTCTTACGCAAGGAACAGAGATTAGTGCGGATATTATTGAAAAATATATTGGAGTTTCTAAGGATTATAATGTATTTGAATTGTCAAATGCTATCCAAGATTTTAATATTGCAAAAGCTGTTCAGATTATAGATTATTTTTCTAAAAACCCCAAATCTGGTCCACTCCCTTTAGTAATAGGAACATTGTATTCTTTCTTTTCCAATCTTTGGCTGTATTACCAACTTTCGCCCGATGAAAGGCGCAATGATACTCATCTTAATAAAGTTTTAGGTGGATATTATCGTGTCAAAGGTGTTAAGTCTGCCTCAAGATATTATTCTGCTCAAAAATCTGAACAAGCCATTACTCTTTTAGCAGATTATGATGGTCGCTCAAAAGGGATTGGGAATAAAAATATGAATGAAAGAGAATTGATGTTGGAATTGGTTTACCGTTTAATGAATTAATTCATGACAAGAACTAAAGTATTTGCCTGGTTTTTAATGTTATTTTTATTCATTCAATTGAGTGCTTGTAGCTATTTTGAAAAATTTAATTATTATAATATCTATTTGAGTTTCAATGACTTGAATGGTCTGAAGGTAGGTTCATTGATTTATAATAAAGATAAGGTCGTAGGTCAGGTGTTGGAGATTGATAAAGGTGATGAAGGAGGATATATTGCTAAGTTGAGTATCAAAGATGATTTTTTAATTCCTAGAAACTCTGAAGTTCGTGTTGTATCTGATATAGATATCACGACAGCGCATATTGCTATTAATATGTCTCATTCTAAGAAAAATTATTCAGAAGATGATACTATTATATCACATGGTTCAGCTCTTCTAAATAATAATATCCAATTGGAAGAAGTGAAACTATCAGAAGATTCTTTACCTGATGGAATTAAAGCATTGATGCAATAACATTAAGTGAGTTATTTCATTTTTTTCCTTTTGATTAATTTCCTGATGAGCAAGACAATTCCTGCAAAGATGAGAGCAATTAATGTATAAGACCATAATTTGTATGGAATCCCTTCTTCTTTTACTATTCTATTTTGAGTGGCAGCATAAGTGTCAGGCATATTCTTCAACTCTTGTGCATATTCAGCCACCGCTTGCCATATCTTATATTCACTTCCGTTATCTTGATGGACGACACTTTCCTCTAGTGTGATGACTTTTTTGTTTTTGTCTTTGAATTTTATTTCCAATTTAGGTAGAACTTTTCCTACCATTGGTAAAAATTGTGCTACATAATAATCTGTTACGACATGAAATAGTCTATCTCCTCCGCGATGTAACTCTATGTAATTGTCTGAATTGTCTTGAACACCATCACCAGTATATAAGAAAACAGATTTTACAGCTTTATTAGCAGGAATAGGAGTGTTGATAAAAGGAATTTTCATCCACATTGCTTTGCCTGGATCATAAGTATATTTTAATCCAGAGAACTGTAAGAAGAACATATCTCCATATACTTGTGAGAGCATAGCAGTTACTTCCAAAAGATTAAAAATTTCATTTTCAGTTAAATAAGATGATACCATCGGATAACCAGCAGTATTATTGGGACCTTTTCCCAAGCCTACTGTCGTCAATAAATCATATAGTGCAAATTTTTCTTTAGTACTGTCCAACGTTCCTGTGATGATGTCTGCTCTGATAACTCCATTACCTTGAATGGCAATATCTACCTTGTCTTTTGTGATTTTTGAACCGATGATTCGCATGGCATCTGTTACGAAATTACCTATGGTGGTTTCTTTAAAATCAGCATCTTTTTTTACGTTGAATTTAGACGTGATAATATTGTCAGAAATCTCACCCAATTTTCCTCCAGAATAGGTGTTGATAAATTGATTGAGTTCTGTTGTTGCTTCTTGGACAATAGCTGCAATAGTAGAATCTTCTTTTACGCTATCATCTAATTTCTGTAAATATTCCTTTCCTAGCTCGTTGTTTAAAAGTTTTACTTTTTTAGACTCAGTGTCAAAAGAAAGATTAAGTTGTCCTACATACTGTAAATAATAACTAGGATGAACAATGATGGTATTATTAACGTATATAGGTTCTGGTGTCTGAATATGATCATGCCCACCCAAAATAATATCTATTCCTTTTATTTTTTTTGCCATTTCTCTATCTTCTTCTATTCCAGAATGGGATAGCATTGCAATGACATCTGCACCTTCCTTGCGCAATTTTTCTACAGTTTGATTACCTACTTCAAATTGGTCAAAAATTGTAACATCTCCTGCTGATGGTGCCAATTTGAATGAAGATGCTCCCTGAATTCCAAATACTCCTAACTTCACACCGTTGGAAAGCGAATATATTTTATAGGGAAGGATTTTTATTTTCTTCAGATGTAAGCTATCAGGAATATTCAAGTTGGAAATAATCACATCCATATTAGGTTGAGAATGTTCATATCCAGCTCTTGAAAGATAATTGGATAACCCATCTGGCCCATAATCAAATTCGTGATTACCTATTGTCATAGCTTGATAGCCGATTTTTTGCATGATTTCTATCTCAAAAGATTTCTTTTCTAGAATCAACCATGCAAACGGAGAACCTCCCATAATATCTCCAGATGAAAGCAAAACCACTGGTTCGTCACCCTTTTCTTGTCTGATTTGTTGCACTTTAGTCGCCAATCTAGCAAATCCTCCTAATGTAGGATTAGGGACACTTTTTAGATAATCTGTAAGAGGGATAGGGTTTAAAGTAGAGTGTTCATCACTCGTATTAAGAATGGTAAATTTTTTCTCTTCACCCCAAATAATACTGATGGATAATAGAAGAAATACAAGGAAAGTTGAGATTTTTTTCATGATATCAAGGTCATCTGCCTCAATAAATGTAAGAATAAAAATTGGTTAAATAGAAAATCTGTTTTCGAATGGTTTAGATTTTTTTAATTTTTCAGCGACCGAATATGCACACATTATGCTTTGTTTTTTCTAATTCTATCTTTAAAATCTAATGGCAAAATCTGAAGTTCTCTGCTTTCAAATAAATTTAACAATTCAATAATTCATTGTATTATTTGCGATTATGCTTGTAGATTTTTTTATTATGTGTTATATTGTAATGATATTGTCATTTTTTTTTAAAAATTATAATCATGTTAAAACTAAAGGAATATGCAATGTCTGATTTTGTATATGTGACCTAAGTCACTATTTGAATAGGCTTAATAAATGGTTTTATAATAGCTTAATACATTGAGTAATTTGAGTCACCTTTTGAGATTTGCGTTCTCCCTACCTTTGAACCTTTATTTTAACAAAGTTTATATCTTATTTTTATAGCGTTTTTGTAATGAAAGAAGGGCAAATTTTAAATCTGGATACAGAATGTTACCATTGTGGTGATGGTTTCTCAGGTCGCCCTATTCGATTTGATGATAAGAATTTTTGCTGCGATGGTTGTAAGTCTGTTTATTCTATATTGAATAAAAGTGATTTGTGTGAGTATTATGATATTAATGCTCAGCCAGGCATTACACAGAAGAAGTATCGTAAAGACAAGTTTGCATTTTTGGATTTGATTGAAGTTCAACAAAAACTGATTAAATATAGTGATACCAATCAAGTTCATTTGACTTTCTATCTGCCTCAGATGCATTGTAGCAGTTGCCTTTGGCTTTTAGAAAATATTCAAAAGCTCAATTCAGGGATTATATCTTCTACTGTTAATTTTAATAAGAAGGAAGTTTTTATCATCTTTCATCCAGATGTTACTAGCCTAAGAAAAGTAGTTGAAACGCTTGCAGATATTGGTTATGAACCACATATTAGCTTAGATGATTTAGATAGGAAGCAGACATTGCGCCCCAATAGAACACGATTATATAAAATTGGAGTTGCAGGTTTTTGTTTTAGTAATGTGATGATGTTGAGTGTTCCAGAATATGTTTTGGGAGCAGGGGAGTTGGAGCCAGAAATTGCATTAGTTTTTAACATTCTTAAAGTGAGTTTGGCTATTCCTATTCTTTTTTATAGTGCAAGTGAATTTTTTGTAAGTGCATGGAAAGGGTTGAAGCATAAGTTTCTAAATATTGATGCGCCGATAGCTTTGGCATTGATAGTTACTTTTGGTCGTAGTCTTTATGAATTATTGAGTGGCACAGGTGAGGGGTATTTGGATAGTATGTCTGGTATTGTATTTTTCATGTTGATAGGAAGATGGTTACAAGATAGAACACAACAAGCAGTTTCATTTGATAGAGATTTTAAATCTTTTTTTCCTATTGCTGTCAATGTATTAAAAGATGGTACTTCAACACCTACTACAGTAGATAAGATTAGAGAGGGTGATTTAATACAGATTCATAGTCAAGAAATTATACCTGTTGATGGTATGCTATCCAAAGGAGAAGCTATGATAGATTATAGTTTTGTAAGTGGTGAAAGTGTGCCGGTATCTGTTGCAAAAGGAGAGATTGTTTATGCGGGTGGAAAACAGACTGGAGGAAAGATTGAACTTTTGGTAGTCAAAGAAGTTTCTCAAAGTTATCTCACCAACTTATGGAATAAAGAAGTAGATGCTTCTGAAAATGACAATACTATAATTGATACGATAAGTACATATTTTACCTACATCGTATTTATTATTGGAGCACTTGCTGGTGCGTATTGGTATATGAATGGAGAGACAAGGCTCATGTGGAATGCGTTGACGACAATTCTGATTGTAGCTTGTCCATGTGCATTATTATTGAGTAGCAATTTTACCAATGGCAATATATTGAGAATTCTTAGTTTGAATAAATTTTATCTGCGTTCTCCAAAGATCATTGAGAAGATGTCAAATATTTCTCATGTTGTATTTGATAAGACGGGCACTTTGACTCAAAGAAGGAGAAGTAAAGTAACGTATGAGGGGCAAATTTTGAACAAAGAAATACAAAATAAGATTACAGCTATTCTATCTCAATATTCTCACCCATTGACAGATGCTATTTTAGAATATTTGGAATGTACTCCTGATTTTGAAGTGACAGATTTTAAATTGATTGAAGGGAAAGGTGTAGAAGCTTGGGTAGATGAGCATCATTTTAAAATAGGTTCTCCCGAATTTTTAGGTCTTAAGAATGATACTATAAAAGGTTCTAAAGTTGTAGTAGGTATTGATGGTGAAATCAAAGGGATTTTCCATATTTCAAATGTTTACCGTTTTGGTATTTTTGATTTGATTCAAAAAATGAAAGACACGTTTAAGCTTTCAGTGATTTCAGGAGATAATGATGCAGAGTGGCAAGTCTTGAAAGAATATTTTGATAAAGATGATCTTTTGTTTTACCAAAAGCCAGATGACAAATTGAAGTATATCGAGCACCTTCAAAATAATTCCTCTGCCAATGTTATGATGATTGGAGATGGATTGAACGATGCAGGAGCTTTACGTCAGAGCAATGTAGGGATAGCAATTACTGATAGTGATAATACATTTACTCCTGCTTCTGATGGTATTATCGATGCTCAAAGAATAGCCAATTTGGATAAGTTTTTAGCATTTGCAAAAGATGGTCGCAAGATTATAGGAGTCAGTTTTTTTGTTTCAATATTATACAATATTGTAGGATTATATTTTGCTGTTCAAGGGATTTTATCACCTTTAATAGCAGCTATTTTGATGCCGAGTAGTTCCATCAGTATCATTTTGATAACTTATGGAATGAGTGAGTGGATGGCAAAATATAGAGGATTAACTAAAATAAAATCAAAAGTATGAGTGCAATAATTATTATGTTGATTATCAGTGTGATGATAGCAGGAGGTTTCTTGATAGCCTTTTTGTGGAGTGTAAAAGATGGACAATTTGATGATGATTTTTCACCAGCTCATAGAATGTTATTCGATTCAAAATCTAAAGAAGATACTAAAACAAATATTTAAAACCAACCAATTATTTATTTTATGCAATTAGAAAAATTCACTTATGACAACAGGATTCCCCGATTGTTTGCTTTTGCGACAATTTTTTGGGGTGTTGTAGGGATGTTGATAGGTTTGATTGCGGCTATACAGTTAGCCAATCCTATCTTTAACCTGAGCGACTTATTTCCGTATGCTGCATTTGGTCGTTTGAGACCAGTGCACACCAATGCAGTCATCTTTGCCTTTGTGGGTAACGGTATTTTTACTGCGGTTTATTATTCAATCCCTAGGTTGTTGAAGACGCCAATGTGGAGTGAACTATTAGGAAAAATACACTTTTGGGGATGGCAATTGATTATTGTTGCCGGAGCTGTGACCTTAATGATGGGTTTCACTCAAGCGAAAGAGTATGCAGAGTTGGAATGGCCTATAGATATTGCTATTACAGTGATATGGGTCATCTTCGGTCTTAATATGTTTGGAACTATTTTCACTCGTAGAGAACGTCATCTTTATGTGGCAATATGGTTCTTTATAGGCTCTTGGGTGACAGTGGCAATGTTGCATATTGTGAACTCTTTGGTGATTCCTTTCGGTCTATTCAAAAGTTATCCTATTTATGCTGGTGTACAAGATGCATTAGTACAATGGTGGTATGGTCATAATGCGGTTGCATTTTTCTTAACGACACCTTATTTGGGTCTGATGTATTATTTCTTACCTAAAGCTGCTGAGCGTCCTATCTATTCTTATAGATTGAGTATTGTTCACTTCTGGTCATTGATATTCCTATATATTTGGGCTGGTCCTCACCACTTACTTTATACTTCTATCCCTGAATGGGCACAGTCTCTTGGTACTGTATTTTCATTGATGTTATTGATGCCGAGCTGGGGAGGTATGTTGAACGGATTGTTTACGCTTCGTGGAGCTTGGGATAAAGTAAGAGAAAATCCAATTTTGAAATTCTTCGTTGTAGGGGTGACTTGTTATGGTATGAGTACATTTGAAGGGCCAATGTTGTCTTTGAAAAATGTCAATGCTATTTCACACTATTCAGATTGGACTGTAGCTCACGTACATATTGGAGCTTTGGGCTGGAATGGCTTTATGACATTCGGTATGTTGTACTGGTTGATCCCGAGATTATACAATTCTAAATTGTACTCAGATAAATTGGCAAATGCGCATTTCTGGTTAGGAACATTAGGTATAGTTGTTTATGCTATTCCTTTGTATATGGGTGCTTTCAGATCTTATTTCATGATGAAATCATTTACTCCAGAAGGACAATTAGAATACCAATTCATTGATATTATGAGCGCAGTAGTTCCATTCTATATTTTGAGAGCTATTGGTGGCGGTCTGTTCTTAGCTGGTTTACTTGTTATGATTTACAACTTATACAAATCTACTCAACAAGGTAAATTTGTTGAAACAGAAGATGCAGAAGCTGCTCCATTGCCTAAAGTATATGTTGCCCCTAAAAATGAATTTTGGCACAGTGTTATTGAGCGTAGATCTATCGTATTGTTAGTATTGAGCTTGATAGTAGTTTCGATAGGTGGTATCATTGAGATTATTCCTACTTATTTGGTGAAATCTAATATTCCTACTATTGCTAGTGTGAAACCTTATACGCCATTAGAGTTGCAAGGTCGTGATATTTATATCCGTGAAGGATGTTACAATTGTCACTCTCAGCAGATACGTCCATTCAGATATGAAGTAGCGAGATATGGTGAATATTCTAAAGCTGGTGAATTTGTTTACGACCATCCATACCAATGGGGAAGTAAACGTACTGGACCAGACTTGGCTAGAATCGGTGGAAAATATCCAGATAGCTGGCATTTCTTCCACATGTTGAATCCAGCTGATGTAGTTGAGAAATCTATCATGCCAAAATATCCATTCTTATTTGAAGATGATTTGAATATTAGTACTACACGTTCTAAGATTCATGCAATGCGTAAATTAGGAGTGCCTTATCCAGATAATTATGAAGATATTGCTAACGATGATTTGAAGAAACAAGCTGAAAAAATCGTGAGAAGTTTAAAATCTGCGGATATCGAAATCAGCTCAAGTAAAGAAATTATCGCTTTGATTGCTTATTTGCAGAGAGTAGGTAAGGATATTAAAGGTGAAACTGCTCAAAAATAAAGGATATGAAGTTTTCAAATTATCTAACGACTATAGACGGGGTAGGAATTTACCCCGTTATATCACTTGTTCTCTTTGTTGTATTTTTCGTATTAGTGACTTTATGGGTTTTCAAATTGAGTACAAAAGAATTGGAACATATTGAGAAACTTCCATTAGATGACAAATAAATTATTACCAATGAAACAAAGTTTAAAATATAAATTATTGGGAGTTTTGTCGGCAGTATTGCTGTCCAATTCTTCCTTGATGGCTCAGAGTGCAAGTTCTACTCCTGAAGCTGAATTCTTGTCTTTCAATACAGATATGCTTTTGTTGTTGACTGCTATATTTTTAGTCATTCCTTTAATTGCATTAGCTAGAGTATTATTCTTACAAGTAGCATTAAAATTAGGCAAAGGTCTGAAAGTAACAAGCGTAATTGCTTTAGTGGTATTACTAGCATCTTCATCTGCTCAAGCATCTGCTTTCAGTCAGTTTAATTCTACTACTTGGGTGTTGTTTTCTATCATCTTAGTTGAATTACTAGCTATTGCTATTTTAGCCTATAATTCTATTCAATTACTTGGTAAAAATGCTTCTTTAGAAAGTGGTAAACCTGTAAATGCTTTTGGTAGCTTATGGGAAAGATTGAATAAGTTCAGACCTATTGAAGAAGAAGGTGAAATTGTAATGGAGCATGAGTATGATGGGATTAAAGAATTAGACAATGCTACACCGCCATGGTTTACTATTGCATTTATCGGTTCAATAGTAATTGCTTTTATTTATTTGTGGGTGTATCATGTCAGTAAATCTGCTCCTATGCAAATTGAAGAGTATAATATTGAAATGGCTGCTGCTGAGGCTGCTCATGCTGAATATTTAAAAACCCAACCTAGTATAGATGAGAACTCAGTGAAGTTATTAACTGATGCTGCAAGTATTGAAAGCGGTAAGAAAATATTTGATGCTAACTGTGTGGCTTGTCATAGAAATGATGGTGGAGGTACTATCGGACCTAACTTGACTGATGAATATTGGTTGCATGGTGGAAGCATTAAAGATGTATTCTCTACTATCAAATATGGTGTTCTTGACAAAGGGATGGTGCCTTGGAAAGATGATTTATCTCCTAACCAGATTGCTCAAGTTGCCTCATATATACATTCATTAAAAGGAACAAATCCTGCTAATGCTAAAGCTGCTGAAGGTGAAATCTTCGTAGAAGGTGAGCCTGTAGCAGCAAATTAATTTAATATTATATAGCCTTTTAGTTGGCTGATGAATTTTATAGTCAATGATTTTATTTGTTCATTGTGCCAACTAAAGGTTTTTAAGTTTTAAAAGATGAATATTCGTAGCCAGAAAGATGCTGAAAGTTTCCGTTCTAGAGTAAGTTCGGTAGATGAAGATGGTAGCCGCAGATGGGTTTATGCAGTGCAGCCATCGGGTCGGTTTTATAAAATCAGAAATTATCTTGCCTATTTTTATCTGGCTATATTTTTCATCATGCCTTTGATTCATATTAATGGCAATCAGTTTCTACAGTTTAATTTATTAGAAGGTCGTTTTACAATTTTTGGTAAGATATTTTGGCCTAATGACTTTTTTATTTTTGCCATAGCATTTATTACTGGTATTATATTGGTCGTATTGTTTACAGTTGTTTATGGTAGGTTATTTTGTGGGTGGGCATGTCCTCAAACGATTTTCATGGAGTTTGTCTTTAGGAAAATTGAATGGATGATTGAAGGAACACCAGCACAACAACGCAAATTGAATAACGCTCCTTGGAATAAAGAGAAAATTATTAAAAAGAGCGCTAAGCAAATCCTATTTTTTGGAGTGTCTTTCTTGATTGCTAATGCATTCCTTTCTTATATAATAGGTTCTTATGAGTTGTTCAAAATAATCAGAGAACCGATTTTTGACCATATAGGTTTACTTTTAGGATTATTGGTATTCACTACCATGTTTTATATCGTCTTTGCTTATGTCAGAGATATAGTATGTACAACGATATGTCCTTACGGTCGTCTTCAAGGGGTAATGTATGACAAAGATACTATGCAAATATCTTACGATTATGTGAGAGGAGAACCTAGAGGAAAGCTGAAAAATAAAGAAGCAGAAAACTTAGGGGATTGTATAGATTGTCGTAAATGTGTAGTTGTATGTCCTACAGGTATAGATATCCGTAATGGTGTACAGATGGAATGTGTCGGTTGTACTGCTTGTATTGATGCTTGTGATGATGTGATGGATCAAATAGATTTACCTAGAGGTTTGATTCGTTATGCTTCTGAAAATGAAATTCAATCAGGACAAAAATCGAAAGTAACCACTAAAGTTAAAGCTTACTCAGTATTGTTATCTCTATTGATGATTTTCTTAATCGTTTTGGTAGCTACTAGAAGTAATCTAGATTGTTATATAAATAGAGTAAAAGGGCAGACTTTTCAGGTAGCAGAAGATGGAACTGTCAGCAACCTTTTTGATGCTAAAATTATCAATAAATCCAATCGTGAAATTCCTATTGAATTTAAACTTATAGACGTGAAAGGTGATATAAGAATCATAGGTCATGCCGATGGAATTGTCTTGAAAAAAGAACAAATGAATAAGATTACTTTCTTTATTGATAGACCAGGCAATACACTTCACGGAAGAAACTCTAAGTTGAAAATTGGTATTTATGATAAAGATGGAGAATTGCTCGAAACTGTAAAAGCTAATTTTTTAGGGCCTTTTAAATAATTCAAAATTGAACTGGGGATATAAAATATTAATAACTATTGTTTTGTTTTTGGTAGGTATGCTTTCTATGGTTTATCTTTCTATGCAACAAAGCAATGAAATGATTGACGAAAATTATTACACTTTGGAAAAGGATTATCAGCGTTTGATTGATGGTCAAAATGCTTTAAAAAGTGTTCAAAGTGAAAGTCTTTTATCTCAAAATGATTCGGTAATTATCGTGAAATTACCTGCTACTACTTATTTGCATATTCAAGATGCAGATATTAAATTCCTTAAACCTGATAATCAGAAATTGGATATTTCTTTCCAGATTTCTCCTAATGATTCTGGATTTTATTTTATTCCTAAATCTCAATTAACGAAAGGAGTTTATAAAGTACGTACTCAATGGACAAATGATAGTCAATTTTATTATAGTGACGAAAAGTTATTTGTGGAATAATCTTTAGCCTATGGATTTTTTTCCTATTGTTACTGGATTAAGTATTGGACTATTGGGAAGTCTTCATTGTGTAGGCATGTGTGGACCTATTGCTTTAAGCCTCCCAGTTCATCAGATGCCTAATTTTCAAAAATACAGCAATATTTTTCTATATAATTTTGGAAGAGCATTGACTTATGCGTTAATGGGTGCAGTACTAGGGTGGGCTGGTAGTAGTTTTCAGATTTTCGGCTTACAGCAATTTTTATCCATTTTTGGAGGAGTGCTGATTTTGGTATTGGCATGGATTTACCAATATCGTCCTGCTTGGTTGAGCAGTGGAAAGTGGGGTGCTAAGGTGTCAACTCTTCTAGGTGAGCAAATGAGAAAACAAAAATCTTATTCCACTTTTTTATTGATTGGTTTAATTAATGGACTATTGCCTTGTGGCTTGGTATATATGGCATTGGCTTCTGCTTTTGCGATGGGAAATGTTTTGAACGGCTCTATTTTGATGTTTTTCTTTGGCTTGGGAACTTTGCCTTTGATGTCTTTATTGATGATTTCTAGCAAATGGTTGAAAGCTTCAGTTAAAGTATATTTTAAAAAAATAGTTCCAATATGGATAGCCATAATGGCAGTATTATTGATTCTTAGAGGATTGAACCTAGGAATTCCATATATCAGTCCAGCTTTCAATGCTGATAGTAATTGCGTTGAAAAATGTTGTGAACATTAGTATTGATTTTTATTTTTTCTTTTGAGTATCTCGCATATATTGGATGTTCATTGAAATTGATTTTATCGGTATTCAAATATATTCCCCTATATTTAATCGCATATTCTCCTAATATTTTGTACTAATGATTGAAATTATAAAATGGGCTAATGATAATTTGCTCTTCTCTATGGATATCTTAGGGACATTTGCATTCGCTTGTTCTGGTGCATTAGCAGGAATATCTAAGCGATTTGACCCTGTTGGCGTTGTTGTATTGGCATTTGTAACTGCGATTGGGGGTGGAACATTGAGAGATATATTGATAGGAAACTTTCCTGTGCTTTGGCTGAAAAATGATACTGCGATAATTGTTATTTCTATTGCTGCATTAGTATCGATGTTGGGTGGAAAATGGTTGCAAAAAATCCCTTATATCTTATTTATTTTTGATGCTATAGGCTTAGGGCTTTTTACTACTTATGGTATTGAATTGGGCTTAGATAGAGGTTTGAGTATAGAGATTTGTATTGCTTTGGGAACGATTACAGCTTGTTTTGGCGGAGTGATAAGGGATGTATTACTCAATACTGTTCCTTTGATTTTTCATAAGGAAATATATGTGATGGCTTGTGTTGCAGGTGGTGTTTTTTATTTTGCTTTAGATTTTATGGGTGTTCATTTGTTCTGGACTAGAGTTCTCAGTATGTTGCTTATTATTTTCATTAGAATAATTGTTGTTAGATATCATCTTTCTCTACCCAAATTTTATCTAAAAAGTAAAAGAAATTAGAGTATATCTATATTTCCTGTGGTCTATTGAAAAATAATTCCTGTGTGTTTTTTGAAGATTTCATAGCATCTACAACACTTATTAATGGATGTACAAAAACATTAGGATAATCTATCTCTCCCAACTCTGTTCGGATAGGATATGCAAGCATTTCTTCTTTCACTGAAAATTGAGAATTGATTCCAGGCTTATTTCCTCTAGGGTCAACACGAAACCAACCAATTTCTTCCAAGAAAATTGCATTGAGTCCATGTAGTGCATATCCAGATTCTAGCGTACCTTTTCTCAATACTCTTTGATAGCAAAACCCTGCAGGGATGCCCATACCTCTTAGTATTGTCGCAAGAAGATGTGCTTTAGCGAAGCAGATTCCCTCATGTGATTCAATGGTTTGTTCGGCTGTAATAGAAACATCTAGATACTGTGTGTCAAATGAATGTCTGATTTGATCTCTGGCATATTCAAAAGCCATTTTTGCTTTTTCAAAAGGTGTTTCACAATGGTCTTCTATATCTTGAATTATTTTTTGAATTGCAGGTGTATTCCATTCAATAATAGGTAAATCTTCTTGTAAATAATCTTTAAGATTGACAGATTCAATAATCAGTTCCATAGCCACTTTTCTTCATTTAAGTATTTAACAAGAAAGAGAGTATAAAAGTTGATAAAAGAATCAGAAATGAATTTTTATTGTACTGATATGTTTCAATTTGAAGTAGGTGATTTTAAAAATTAGCACAAATTAATAGAGGTATTTTGGTTTTTAGTAGCAATCTATCTTTATTTGCGTAAGCATTGCACAAGGGATAGAAGCGGATTTCCGTAACGAAGTGGAGGAATATGAGCGGATAGCCCGACCCTGTTCTATTAAAGTAGGTATTACTCATAATGAAGAACAGGGATGTGTCCAAAAAAAAGAAGATGAAAGACTTGAAAATAGCATTGGTGCAAATGGATATTGTCTGGGAAGATAGGGAGGCTAATCTCAATCAACTAGATGATATGTTATGGGATGCTGATGCTGATATAATAGTACTGCCAGAAATGTTCACAACAGGTTTTAGTAATAATTCTAAAGAATTGGCGGTGACGATGGATAGTATGGAAGTGATGTGGATGCACGATTTGGCTTGTAGATTGGGCAGTCTGATGATAGGTTCTATGATTATTGAAGAAAGTGGAAAATATTATAATCGCCTGATTTGTGCTTTTCCAGATGGTGAAATATTGACTTATGACAAAAGACATCTTTTTTCATTGGTAGATGAAGATAAATATTATACAAAAGGAACTAATCGTCTAATTATAGAATATAAAGGCTGGAAAATTTTCCCATTGATATGTTATGATTTAAGATTTCCAGTTTGGAGTAGGAATGTTGAGATGGCAGAAGTGATGATATATGTAGCCAATTGGCCAGAGAAGCGTCAGGCGCATTGGAATCATTTGTTAAAATGTAGGGCAATTGAAAATCAATCTTATGTTGTCGGAGTCAATAGGGTAGGCTTAGATGCGCATCAAAATACACATATCGGAGGTAGTGCTGTTTATGATTATTGGGGTGAAGAGCAACTCAATGCTGGAGATAAACAAGGCGTTTTTATTGTAAATTTATCTAAGGATAGTATTTCTCAACACCGTGAACGGTATGGATTTTGGAGAGATAAGGATAAATTTGAAATTTTGGATTAAGATATGGTTACAGAGATACATTTGGATCCTGAAAAATGGAATAAGGTAGAATTGCAATTGCAACAAAGGTTTGGTAAAGTTCCTGATTTACAGACGATTACTTATTTGATAGGGCATAGAGAATTGGGGATGCTTCGTTCTAAGTTTACTAAGGAAGAAAAGCAAGAATTGATGCATGTTGGAGTATGTACTTTATTGGCTCAAGCAGGTTATTATGAATTGAAGCACAAAGATGAAGATGGTTGGCCTCATTTTGAAAAAATTGCTGGTACACCTAGATTGGATGGTAATATGCAAGATATGTTGTTGAAAGTAATGATTATAGAATATTTTGAAAATATGTAAAAGATGAAAAAGACTATTTTATTTGGGATATTTGCACTGCTCACATTTTCAATGCAGGGTAAAGAAAATAATCAACAAGAGAAAAAAACTGAAAGTATGGTAATTATTAGCACGTCTTACGGAGATATGAAAATCAAATTGTATGATGAAACTCCACAACACAGAGATAATTTTTTAAAACTAGCCAATGAGGGATATTTTGATGGATTACTTTTTCATAGAGTTATCCAACAATTTATGATTCAAGGTGGAGATCCTAATTCAAGAAATGCACAACCAGGGCAAAGTCTGGGTTCTGGTGGTCCAGGATATACAATTCCTGCAGAATTTAATACCAATTTGATTCACAAGAAAGGTGCTTTGTCTGCTGCAAGATTAGGAGACCAAGCCAATCCTAAAAAAGCGTCTTCTGGTTCTCAGTTCTATATAGTTCAAGGCAAACCAGTCAGTGCTCAAGAATTGCAATATTTATCTTCTCGTACTGGTGTTCAATATACACCTGAACAAGCAGCAGTGTATGCTGAGCAAGGAGGTACACCGTTTCTAGATATGCAATATACTGTATTTGGTGAGGTGGTCGAAGGTTTGGATGTGATTGATAAGATAGCAGCTGTAAGAACAGCTCCTGGTGACCGTCCAATAGAAGATGTGAAGTTCACAGTGAAAGTAGTGAAATAATTTTTTTATAGATTTTATATAGGGCTGTTCATTGTTGGGCAGCCTTTTTTAATAAGTAATATTTTTAGATATTCTTTCCAAATTGAATAGAATTTATAATTTTATAGATGGATGAAAAATAGAATTTCTAAGATTAATTGGATAGATTTTGTAGTATTGAGAGACTAATGGATATTAAATTGATAAGCACAATAGACTTTATTATTGTTATCATTTTAAAATAAGTTTCTTATTCCTACATAAATCTTTTTTCTTTGTAACTTAAAGACATTTTTTATGGCGAGTAATTTACTGATAGTTGAGTCTCCTGCAAAGGCAAAAACTATTGAGAAAATTTTAGGAGAAGATTTTGTTGTGAAGTCCTGTTATGGACATATTAGAGATTTGCCAAAAAATAAAATTGGACTTGATCTGGAAGGAGATTTTGCACCCAGTTATGAAGTGTCTGATGATAAGAAAGCTATTGTAAGTGAGCTGAAAAAAATATCAAAAAAAGCTGAAGTCTGGTTAGCAACGGATGAGGATCGTGAAGGAGAAGCTATTTCTTGGCATTTATGCGAAGAATTGGGACTAGACCCTCAGACGACTAAGCGAATCGTGTTTAATGAAATTACAGATACTGCAATAAAAAGAGCAGTAGCCAATCCGAGAATATTAGACTTAAATTTAGTGAATGCTCAACAAGCTCGTCGTGCACTAGATAGAATCGTTGGTTTTGAATTGTCTCCAATACTATGGCAAAAGCTTTCTAATAGAAATTTATCTGCTGGAAGAGTGCAATCTGTGGCAGTGAGATTGGTGGTTGAAAGAGAAAGAGAAATTCAAAATTTTAATAGTGTTTCTGCATATAGAGTTGTAGCGATATTTAAAGTAGATAAAAAGAGTTTTAAAGCAGAGTTAAATAAGAGATTCAATACAGAAGAAGAGGCTAATCGTTTTCTTCAAGCATGTGTTCAAGCCGCTTTTAAAGTAAGTGATATTCAAGTCAAAGGAGTTACAAAATCTCCTGCAGCTCCATTTACTACTTCTACTTTGCAACAAGAAGCGAGTAGAAAATTGAGTTTCAGTGTTAGCAAAACAATGTCTGTTGCTCAGAAATTATATGAGTCAGGGAAAATTACTTATATGAGAACTGATAGCACAGCATTGTCTGAACAAGCTAGACATGCTGCAGCTGATTTTATCAAAAAATCTTATGGAGTAGAATATAGCCATCCCACTCAGTATCAAACTAAAAACAGTTCAGCCCAAGAAGCTCACGAAGCAATTAGACCAACTTATTTTGATGCAGAATCTGTCGGTGGTACTCGTGATGAACAAAGATTATATGATTTGATTTGGAAGCGTACTATAGCTTCGCAAATGAGTAAAGCACAATTGGAAAAAACCATAGTGAAGATTGATGTTTCAGGTAGAGAAGAAATATTTGGGGCAGAAGGAGAGGTGGTCAAATTTCCAGGGTTTTTAAAAGTATATTTAGAATCTACAGATGATGAGGATGATGCAGAAGTAGCAGGAATGTTACCTGCGCTATCAGTCAATCAATCTTTAGCTTATACAGAAATAGAAGCCCGACAAAAATACTCACAAGCTCCTGCTAGATATACAGAAGCGAGTTTGGTGAAAAGATTGGAAGAGCTTGGTATTGGTCGTCCTTCTACGTATGCTCCGACAATCAGTACTATCACTCAAAGAGGATATGTCAAAAAAGAAACCAAAGAAGGTCAACCTAGAGATGTGATTGCTTTAAGTCTAAAAGTGGATAATCCTAATATCAACAGACAAACTGTACAAGAAACTACAGGCTCACTCAAAGGCAAAATGGTACCAACAGATATTGGAATGTTGGTAAATGATTATTTGACTGAGCATTTTGGAAGAGTTTTAGACTATAATTTTACAGCAGATATTGAAAAAGATTTTGACCGTATAGCTGAAAATAAAGTAGATTGGGTAAAGGTGATGAAAGAATTTTATACTCCTTTTCATAAAGAAGTTGAAATATCTTCAGCTCAGAAGGAGAGAGTTACTGGTGAACGTAATCTAGGAACAGATCCAACTTCAGGTAAACCAGTTATCGCAAGAATTGGTCGTTTTGGGCCGATGATTCAAATAGGCTCTTCTGAAGATGAAGATAAGCCTAGATTTGCAAGCCTATTGGAAGGACAAAGTATCCATAATATCACATTTGAAGAAGCTATGGAATTGTTCAAATTACCTAGAGTTGTGGGGGCTTTTGAAGGCAAACCTATTAAAGCTAATACTGGAAGATTTGGACCTTATGTTCAACATGATAAATTGTTTGTTTCACTGAAAAATCATACTCCATTTTCTGTAGATGAAGCTACAGCTATTGAATTGATTATCGCAAAACGTGAAGCAGATGCTAATAAATTAATTCAATCGTTTGGAGATATTGAAGTGTTGAATGGAAGATTTGGACCTTATATCAAAAAGGGGAAAGATAATTTTAAAATACCGAAAGGTGTAGATGCTAAAACTTTGACAGAAGAAGATTGCTTAAAGATTATCAACGAAACTCCTGAGAAGAAACCAGCTAGAGGGAAGAAAAAATAAAAGCATTTCGCAATGAAGCAATGTGTAGGTGTAGAAATGTGAGAATGTGAAGATGTAGTGAGAGGTGAGAGGTGAAATGTGAGAAGAAAGAGTTGGTGGTTGAGTCTCTCGAAACCAACCGCAGAGGATGCTAAAATTTAACCACAAAGCACACCAAGTCTCTAAACAAAGGTCACGAAGTGATAGATAGTGTCCTGCCCTGAAATTGGTTTACACAAAAAAAGTGTAAAACATAGACAAAAAGATCATTCAAAAAGCAGGCAAGTATTTTACCAATGAAGAGAAACACATAGTTATCTGTTTCTCATCTTTAATGTATATTCGCTAAAAATTTATTTTATAATAGTGATTATACCGATGTGATTATACCAAAATGATAAATTTGCTTAATGACAATCTTTCTGTAATCAAATTAATTGGTAGAACAATTGAAAGCATGTAGATTTGCATCTTTATGCGTATAGACAATATTATTCATCTAATTCGTAAAGAGGCAGTCCTTGAATTGAGGAATAAGGCGATTCTTGCGAGTATGCTGATTTATGTTATAGGAGCTTCGTTTATAGTTTATTATGCATTTCAAGGACAAATTGAGTTTCAAGTTTGGTCTGCAATTTTTTGGATCATTATATTGTTTTCTGCTACTAATATTATTGGAAAGACATTTGATAAGGAAGTTCGCTTACAATACTATTATCTACGGACAATAGTAAGTCCAATTGAATTGATATTGTCAAAATTGCTTTATAATGCTATCTTGATTTTTGCTTTTGAAGTCATTATTTTCTTGGAGATGTTATTGTTTTTCGGAGTAGAAATAGACAATTTGCCTTTGTTTTTTTTAACGCTTTTTTTGGGAGGAATAGGTTTTAGTAATCTTTTTACTTTGTTCTCAACAATTACATCACGCACTGGAAACGTTGTATTGTTATCGGTATTGGGATTTCCAATTATTTTACCTTTGTTATTATTGATACTTCGATTGACAGGAATAGCAGAAGTAGATGTATTATCAACCGATACAGATGTGAATATTGGAGCTGTGATTGTATTAGATTTGATAACGACTGTATTATCGCTCATCTTATTTCCTTACCTTTGGAATGAATAATTATGTTTGAAAAGATATTATATCAGAATTGGTGGAGATGGACAACAATTATATTGTTGTTGTTCACCTGCATTTATGGTTTTTGGGTTAAGATTCCTCAATTGCCTATTTTGGAAGAGTCGATAAGAAATTTATTTTTCCATGTACCTATGTGGTTTAGCATGATGTTTTTAATGCTCTTGAGTTTGATTTTTAGCCTTGTTTATTTGGCAAATTTCCAACCTAAATATGATGTATATGCCGCCAATTTCGCTAAAGTTGGTTTTTTCATGGGTACTCTTGGTATTTTGACAGGAATGGTATGGGCTAAAGTAACTTGGGGAGCTTGGTGGGTTTTTGCAGAAGTGAAATTGAATGCTGCCGCCGCTGCTTTATTGGTGTATAGTGCTTATTTTATATTGCGTTCTTCTTTCAATGATCCTGAATCTAAGGCTAAATTTTCTGCGGTATATTCCATTTTTGCTTTTGTGATGTTTATGGTGCTCATCAATGTTATTCCTAGATTGGCAACTTCATCTTTGCATCCTGGCAATGGAGGCAATCCAGGGTTTAATTCTTATGATTTGGACAATCATCTAAGGTTGGTGTTTTATCCAGCAGTATTTGGTTGGATAGGATTAGGGTTTTGGTTGAGTTCACAATTGATTAGAATGGATTTTGTGAAAAGAAAGATTGATGATATAGATTAAAAATGTTAAAAATGATAAGAATAATATTGTTAAGTTGTGCATTTATGCTTTCCATAGCACCGGCAATGGCAAATGATAATCAGGTGGTAAATTTACTTTTGAGCAACAATAAATTGATTGCTGTAAATGCTATTCTTCTAATCATACTTGTAGGAGTCTTTGTTTTTCTTTTTAGTCAAGATAAAAGAATAAAAAAGTTGGAAGATAAAGTAAAATAGTTCTTCTGTAGGAGTGAATGTTTTATTTGTTTAAGCCTTGTATTTTTGAGGTATTCTAAAGAAATATTTGACAAAATTGGCAATCACTGAAAATAGTTAAATTGAGTTAGAATACGATTCAAAGAGATAATTTCTGAAAGGAATAATATAATTTTGTTCTTTCAAATTGATATAGTATATAAAAATTAGTACTTTTTAATGAGACATATTCCCAATATACTGAGCATGCTACGCATATTATTGGTGCCAGTTTTTCTTTATTTTTATTGGCATAAAGATGTATCGTTTATCGTTTTTGGGTTTAGTATATTTTTGGTAGCTACAATTACAGATTTTTTAGATGGCTATATTGCTAGGAAATACAATTACCAATCGGCTTTAGGAGAATTTTTAGATCCATTGGCTGATAAAGCTTTAACTTTTAGTGCTTTCATTTCATTGCCTTTAATCAATAAGGAATTATTTCCATGGTGGGCAATAATGATAATTTTATTTAGAGATATTTTTATTACTTTATTGAGACTTTGGGCAAAATATAGAAACACTACCATGGTAACTAGAATGAGTGGTAAAGTGAAAACAGTTATACAATTTGGGTTTTTATATTTAGTACTTTTCTTAGGAGCATTCAAAGGGTATCCAAGTTGGCTTGGAAGTTTGGCTAGAGAGATTTTAAGTAATAAAGAGTTGATTTATTCTTTGACCATATTTGTAGTGATTTTTACAGTGTATAGTGGTATAGAATATACTATAAAGAATAGTCGCCTTTTTTCTTTTTTGAAATAGATGAAAACATTCAAGCTTTGGCTATCTGCAGGCTTAGGTTCGGGATTTTTACCTAAATCTCCTGGTACTTGGGGGAGTTTGGCTTCGTTAATATTTATTTACTTTATCCTTAATTCGTCTCAAGCTTTTATTGGATTGAGTGTGTTTGTGTTAGTATGTATAGCTATCAATCTATGGGTGGCAGATGTCAGTGAAAAGACATGGGGAGAAGATCCTTCTCGAATGGTGATAGATGAGTTTGCTGGACAAGGATTGAGTTTTTTATGGATTGCCTACCATGGTAGTTCCGTTAATACAATTTGGATTTTATTGCTTGGATTTATATTTTTTAGATTTTTTGATATTCTAAAACCATTGGGAATTAATCAATTACAGAGATTTGGTGGAGGTCTGGGTATTCTCTTAGATGATTTATTGGCGGGTGTTTATTCGTTGATCTGTTTGGAGATAGTGCTTAGATTTTTTGTCTAATATTGGTATTATTGATAGGAGAGTATTAAAACGAAAAAAGCCCAGAAATTATCCTGAGCTTTTTTGAATTATTGAAATATAGATTTACTAAAACTTTTCGCCTTTCGCTGCTTTCTCTTGCAATAATTGAGGTACGGCAAATCTGTCACCATATTTGGCTTGGAGTTCATTGGCTCTTTGAATAAATTCTTTCAATCCATAAGAATTGATAAATTGAAGAGTGCCACCAAGGAAAGGAGAGAAGCCCCATCCAAATATTGAACCGATATTGGCATCAGCAACGGAAGTAACAACATTTTCTTCCAAACATCTTACTGTATCCAATGCTTGAACAAATAGTAATCTGTCAATGACTTCTTGTTGTGGCAATTGAGCTTTTTCTGGGAATAAATGACTTAATTCAGGCCATAAGTATTTTTTACCACCATCTTTTGGATATTCATAAAACCCAGCACCTGCTGCTTTTCCTGGGCGATTGAGTTCCAATAATTTTTCACTGACAGGATAAGACGGGTGGGTAGGTAGTGGTTTGCCCTCTGCTTTTAAATCTTCTTCTGTTTGTTTTCTGATATGTGCCATCAATGAAAGGCTGACTTCATCTGTCAATGCCAATGGTCCTACTGGCATACCTGCTTGTAATCCAGTATGTTCTATATATTGTGCATTTTGTCCTTCGCCCAGCATTGCGATACCTTCTAGTACATAAGTTGAAAATACTCTTGATGTATAAAAACCTCTGCTATCATTGACTACAATTGGTGTTTTTTTGATTTGTTTCACATAATCAAATGCTTTAGCCAAAGTTTCATCACTTGTTTTCTCGCCTTTAATAATTTCTACAAGAGGCATTTTATCTACAGGAGAGAAGAAGTGAATGCCAATAAATTTTTCAGGTCTGACAGAAGCAGTTGCCAATCCCGTAATAGGTAATGTGGAAGTATTTGAAGCATAAACACCTGTTGAGTCCATGACGGCTTCAGACTCTTGAGTTACTGTAGCTTTGATTTTTCTATCTTCAAAAACAGCTTCTATAATTAAGTCCGCACCTTCTACTGCTTTCGCATCAGCGGTAGGTGTAATTCTGTCCAATAAAGCTTGAGCTTGTTCTTTAGTCATTTTGCCTTTAGCTACTGCTTTATTGACTAGTTTTTCAGAGTATGATTTGCCAAATTCTGCTTTTTCTAAAGTAGCATCTTTTAAGATAACTTCTATGCCCACTGCTGCAGATACATAAGCGATACCACTACCCATCATTCCTGCTCCAATAACTCCCAATTTTTTTGTGGTTTGTGGAGGAATATTTTTGGGGCGACTGGCTCCTGCGTTGATACTGTTGAGCTGAAACCAGAAAGTGGTCAACATATTGTTAGCTACTTTCCCAGTGGCTAATTTTGTGAAATATCTTGATTCTATTCTACTTGCTGTATCAAAATCTACTACCGCACCTTCCACTACTGAAGAAATAATCGCTTCTGGTGCAGGATAATTACCAAAAGTCTTTTTTCTTGTCATTGCAGGGACAATAGGAATAACAGATGCGATTTTTGGATTTCGTGGGTCGCCTCCAGGTATTTTAAATCCTTTGACATCCCATGGGTTTTGAGATTTAGGATTGGCTTTTATCCATTCTTTAGCCTTAGCAATCATTTCTTCTTGCGATTCTGCAATGTCATCCACAAGACCTGCTTTTTGTGCGGGTACTGGTTTAAGTTTTTTCCCTTCTGTTAGAAATGGTAAAGAGTTTTGAAGTCCAATAAGTCTTGGAAGTCTCACAGTGCCACCACCTCCAGGTAATAGTCCTAGAGTAACCTCTGGTAAACCAATGACTGTTTTAGGATTGTTGAGTGCAATTCTTCTATGGCAAGATAAAGCAAGCTCATATCCACCTCCCAATGCAGAGCCATTGATAGCAGCTACAACAGGTTTGCCTTGAGTTTCTAATAATCTGAATCCTTTTTTGAGATTTTCTGCCATGTCAAAAATAGACTGGGCATCTTTATTTTTATATAGACTCTCTAAATCGGCTCCTGCAAGAAAAGTAGATTTGGCTGAAGTGATGATGACACCCACAGCATCTTTATCTTGAGTGACTTTTTCCAATGCTTCTTGAAATAATTTACCAAACTCATCATTGATGACATTCGCAGAACGATTCTGCATGTCCATTGTGATGGTGATGATATTATCTTGATCTTTTTCGTATCTGAACATGAATATTGATTTGAAAATTTATTATACGGTTTATACTCTTTCAATAATAGTGGTGACACCCATACCTCCACCTACACATAAAGTAATTAATGCTGTGGCTTTTCCGGTTCTTTCCAATTCGTCTAAAGCTGTACCTAGTATCATGGCTCCAGTGGCACCAAGTGGATGACCTAAGGCAATTGCTCCTCCATTGACATTGAGTTTCTCATCAGGACAGTTGATGTCTTTTTGTAGTTTTAATACAGCTGACGCAAATGCTTCATTCATTTCTACTAAATCTATATCATTAATAGTCATCCCTGCTTTTTTCAATGCTAATAATGAAGCTGGTCCAGGTCCTGTCAACATGATAGTAGGCTCTGTAGATGTATGAGCAGCCATTACAATTCTAGCTCTTGGTTTTAATCCAATTGATTCGCCTTTTTCTTTGCTCCCAACCAATACCAATGCAGAACCATCTACAATTCCTGATGAATTACCAGGGTGATGTACGTGGTTAATTGAAGAAAGTTGAGGATATCTTTGTAATGCTACTGCATCAAATCCCATTTCTCCTGGCATTGCAAATGATGGAGATAAAGACATTAATCCTTCTAGTGTAGTGTCAGGTCTATTGAATTCATCTTCATCTAATATGACTAAACCATTTACATCTCTAACAGGAATCACTGAGTTTTTAAAATACCCTGCGGCTTTTGCTGCTGCGGCTCTTTTTTGTGAACGCAATGCATATTTGTCTAAATCTTCTCTACTGAAACCTTCAAGTGTCGCTATTAAGTCAGCACTCACTCCTTGAGGTACAAAATGTGTATTGAAACTTACAGCAGGATCCAAAAACCACGCTCCACCATCAGAACCCATTGGTATTCTTGACATAGATTCAACTCCTCCAGCAACTACAAGGTCATTCCATCCCGAGCGTACCTTGGCGGCTGCTAAATTGATGGCTTCAAGTCCAGAAGCGCAGAACCTATTCAATTGAAAACCCGAAACAGAGTCATCCCAGCCTGCATGTAGAGCAGCGATTTTGGCAATATTGCCACCTTGATCTCCAATAGGAGTGACGCATCCTAAAATGACATCTTCAACTTCTTTGGTGTTTAATCCGTTTCTTTCTTGTAAAGATTTAAGCAATCCAGCTACTAAATTAATTGGAGTTACTTCGTGCAGTGAACCATTTTTCTTGCCACGACCCCTCGGCGTTCTAATGGCATCAAAAATATAAGCTTCATTCATACTAAAAAATATTTTTTAAGTTTTAAATTAACAAACGGTCGTTTGGTAAAAGTAAACTTAAACAATTCTAATATATTTTGTGCTAAAGAGGGTTTATTTTTTTAAACTTTTAGTAACATTTGGAGATGTAGTGAGAGGTGAGAGGGGAAAGTTGGTGGTTGAGGTTCTCGAAACCAACCGCAAAGAATGAAAAATCAACCGCAAAGTATGCTAAGTTTTACGCTAAGTTCACGGAGTGATAGACAGAACTACACATTGCGGATGCGTCCTGCACCATAGATTTTGATGCTGGGTACTCACTATACGAAGAAAGTGTAATTTCTTCAACTGTTTGAGGCGAAGTCGAGTTTTGAAGAATTAGCTTTCAAGTATTTAGTGGGTCAGCGAAAAATCCGGTGCTGGTCACTGAGTTTATCGAAGTGCTTTTGCATACTTTTTCTTCTAAAGAAAAGTATGAAGAAAAAATATTGAAACAATGAAGTAATGAGGAGATAAGAAGATGTGTAAAAGCTGGTGGTTGTCGAAGCCCTATCTCCTTATTTTGTCATTCCCATGAAAATGGGAATCTCCAACCTGATTTTACCTTTCATGAGATTCCTGCTTTCGCAGGAATGATATTGTTTTTTTTTGGACATTTTGCTTTAAGAAATACAATTTAACCGCTAAGCTCGCAAAGCACACAAAGTGTAATGAAGTAATGAAATAATGTGTAAGATGAACAAAGTCATGCAGAGCTTGCGAAGCATCTTAATTTCCATAACTTCTTAATGGTTATAATATACAGCATAAATGAATTATATGTTGATATTGACACAAGTAATATTGTATCCTTACCACTTGCTAATATGGAAATATTTGATTACTTTGAAAATAATAATAAATACATGATTATGAGACGAATATTTATAGACATTTTTATTATGCTTGTATTATGTTTTAGCAATAAAAATGTAGTGGCTCAAGAAAATTTAAAGAGAGATTTTCATCAAGTGAGAAAAGAAAATAGTAGAGTACTTTTTTCTACTGATAGTTTCAAGCAATTTAAATCAAATCAACAGAATAAATCAATAGTTGATGAATGTCGTGCAGATAGTTCAGATTATATATTTCTCTCTTTAGAAGATACTTCTAGGACGTATTACACTTATGATTTGTCTGGCAATTTGACTGAGGAAAAAGTATATAATTGGGAGGACAATGCTTGGGTTGGCAGTTATGCATATTTTTACAAATATGAAAATGGTAAAAAAGTTGCAGAGAGCTACCAGAGCTGGGATTGGGATACGGGAGATTGGCTACCTTCACAGAATTTGATTTATACTTATGATGGAGATAAGTTAATCTCTGAGCTTTATCTACGCTATGAAGATGAAGGTTGGGAGAGTTATCGTAGAAATTTATATAATTATGAAGATGATAGAGTTGTAAGTGGAGTCTATCAATATCTAGATAGCGATTCCAATTGGTATGATGATGAGAAATTGACTTATTTCTATGATGATGAGAAGTTGCAAAGAGAAGAATTTAGTAGATGGTATGAAGATTCTTCAAAATGGGTTACTGATAGCCGATTTGTTTGGTCTTATGGGTTAGATACTGCTACTCAAGTGAGCTATGTTATTATAGAATTGCACCATTGGGATGTTTTCGCTGAAATATGGTTTAAACAGGAAAGGTTGGAAGAGTATTTCGATAAATATGGTAAAGTATTGAATTCTTTATATTCAGGTACTTGGGAAGAAGAATCAGATACTTGGATACCAACAGTTCTAACTGAATATTCTTACGATGGCTCACAATTGATGCTAATGTATAGCAAATCATGGGATGAAATGTCTGAAGAATGGTTAGATTTTGATGAAACGAAATATTTCTATCATTGTGTCCCTACATTGGTAAATGATGTAAATAAACAAAAGTTCTCAATATATCCCAATCCTACTTCAGGGCAATTTTTATTGAGTACAGATTTATATCAAAATGGAATAGTTGAAATTTACTCTATTGCAGGTCAACGTGTCTTTTCAAAGATTGTCCCTTCTTTAGAACTAGTGCAATTGGATATTTCTAGCCAGCCCAAAGGTCTTTATATAGTGAAAATTCAATCTGGAAAAGATGTATGGGTTGAAGGAATAGTGAGGGATTAATGGGATATTGATAACTATCTTTGTTTTAAAATATTGATGTTGAGATGATAATTTGGGGCAAATTATTATTTGCCCCTTTGTTTTCAATATTGGCAATGCATTAACTAATAACTAAAGAACTCATTGCTTCATTATTAAATTACTTCATTAAAATCTTACACTAAACTTTTGATAAGACTTTCTCTGCTTCCTTCTAATAAATCTATCAACGGAATCTCTATCATTGTATATGCTCCTGGAGTCAAACGTTTACTAGCTCTGGCGCATGATACTAATATTTGACCAGTTAATGATGGGTTGTTGATTTTCATATTAAATTCAAAAAGCTGGTTGTCAGTACTTCCTGAAACACCTTTGCGTACTAAATTAACCCCATGTCCTTTGTCTAATAAATTATCAACACTTGGAACCAATGTTACATGTGTTTCGTCATGTGAGAAGTATTCATCCTCTTTAATAGCTTTTGAAATTTGTTGGAAATCATGACCTTCTTCAATCTCTACATATACCATTCTTCTATGGATGCTTGTTCCTGTTGGAATTGTCATTGAAAGTGCTTTTTTAACGCCTTTAATTGCTTTTACGGCAACAGTATGTCCCATACTCATTCCAGGTCCAAAGTTAGTATAAGTGATACCTTTAGGAGCCATAGCAAGAAATAAAGCTCTGATAACTGAATCGCTACCTGGGTCCCATCCTGCAGAAATAATAGATACTGCTTGGTGAGATTTTGCAATAGGATCCAACTCTTGACGCAAATCCCAGATTCCAGTATGGATATCGAAGCTATCAATGGTATTGATTCCTAATGCTAAGATTTTTTTAGCTTGTTCTGATACTTTTCGACTTGGAGAACAAATGATAGCAACATCTACACTTTTTAATTTAGTTATATCATCTACAACCTCTAATTGTGATAATTCTAAAGGTTGCTCTCCAGTAGATGGAGATCTTCTTACTACTCCTGCTACTTCAAAATCACTTGCTGATTGTAAAGCATCTAATACAGATTTTCCGATATTGCCATATCCGATAATCGCAACTCTAATTTTTGTCATAATTCTATTTTTTTTAAGTTAAAGAATAAATTTTAGTAAGTTTTATTACTGATATTGTAAAATAACAACCAAAATAATTCAAAATGATTTTTTTTTAGGTTAATTTATTATAAAATTTAAAATTTAACATACTTTTTTTTCTTTGTAGCTAGTTTTGGGCTAAAATCGTTATAATAAGTATTTTTTTACTTAAAATTGTATTATTATGAAATATTGGTTATTGAAAACTGAGCCAGATACTTTTTCTTTTTCAGATTTGATGAAAAGGCGTTCTGAAATGTGGGACGGAGTGAGAAATTTTCAAGCTAGAAATTTTATGATGGAAATGGAGGTCGGAGATTTATGTTTGATTTATCATAGCGGAAAGGAAAGAGGTGTAGTTGGTGTAGCGCAAATTGTAAAATCTGCCTATCCAGATCCTACAGATTCAAGTGGGAGATGGGTATGTGTGGATGTGGCTCCAGTAAAAGAATTGACATTTTTATCCTTAAATGAGATGAATTCGATGGAAGGTTTGGGAGAATTGCTACTTTTTAGGCAAAGTCGATTATCTGTTATGCCTGTCACTAAAGAGCAATTTGAAATTATTTTACAAAAGTAGATGACTTCTTTTGATGCAATAGAATCAGAAAGAGGAATGAGCTTTAGAATATTGGCAATGTGAGAAAGTGTGTTTTTTTAAGTAATATTCACTTTGCTAAATGCATTTTTGGGAGATAAATGCTTGATATCGTTATTCTCATGTTAAAAATACTAATATTCTCTATCCTAAAGACATTGTGGAAATCTTTACTTCTTTAAGCTATGAAAATTTCTTACTTTTACAAGTTGATAAATATGTAAAATATGGCTGAAGAAGAAAGTCTGACCCCACGGATAATTCCTATTAATATAGAAGAAGAAATGAAGACTGCATACATAGATTATTCTATGTCTGTAATTGTATCAAGAGCACTTCCTGATGTGCGAGATGGGTTGAAGCCTGTGCATAGACGTGTATTGTATGGTATGCAAGATTTGGGTGTTTATTCCAATCGTCCATATAAGAAATCTGCTCGTATTGTTGGTGAGGTTTTAGGTAAATATCACCCACATGGAGACTCTTCAGTATATGATACAATGGTGCGTATGGCTCAAGAGTGGTCATTGCGTTATATGCTTGTGGATGGGCAAGGTAACTTTGGTTCAGTAGATGGTGATAGTCCTGCAGCAATGCGTTATACTGAAGCACGATTGAGAAAGATTGCTGAAGACATGCTCGGAGATTTGGATAAAGAGACAGTAGATTTTCAGCTCAACTTTGATGATTCACTTCAAGAACCTACAGTATTACCTTCAAAGATTCCTCAGTTATTGGTGAATGGAGCATCTGGTATTGCAGTGGGAATGGCTACCAATATGATGCCTCATAATTTATCAGAAGTTTGTGATGGTATTATTGCTTATATTGATAATAATGATATTACTATTGATGAATTAATGCATTATGTCCAAGCTCCTGATTTTCCTACTGGTGGAACTATTTATGGATTGGATGGTGTGAAAGAAGGTTTCAGAACTGGAAGAGGAAAAGTTAAAGTAAGAGCAAAAGCTATTATCGAAGAAGATAAACACGGTCGTACTCAAATTATTGTTTCAGAAATTCCTTATCAAGTCAATAAAGCCAATTTGATTGCCAAGACAGCCGATTTGATTAATGAGAAAAAGATTGAAGGTATTGCTGATATTCGTGATGAGTCTGATAGAGAAGGAATGCGTATCGTTTATGATTTAAAAAGAGATGCTATTCCTAATGTTGTTTTGAATAATTTGTATCTATATACTCAACTTCAGACTTCCTATGGTATCAACAATATTGCACTAGTCAATGGAAGACCAGAGGTGTTGAATCTGAAAGATATGATTCTTCACTTTGTTGAATTTAGGCATGAAGTAGTCGTCAGAAGGACAAAATATGAACTTGCTCAAGCAGAAAAGAGGGCTCATATTTTAGAAGGTTTATTGATTGCTTTGGATAATATTGATGAAGTCATCGAATTAATCAAAAAATCTCCTAATGGCGATGCTGCAAGAGAAGGCTTGATGACAAGATTTGGTCTATCTGAGATTCAAGCGAGAGCGATTTTAGATATGAGATTGCAAAGACTGACAGGTCTTGAGCAAGATAAAATTAGAGATGAGTATAAAGAGATTCAAGAAACTATAGAAAGATTGAATGAAATTTTGGCTCATAAAGAACTTCGTATGGATATTATCAAAGAGGAAACTTTGGAAGTCAAAAGTAAATACGGAGATAACCGTAGAACAGATATTATTCCATTTGGTGATAATATGTCTATGGAAGATTTAATTGCAAATGAAGAAGTGGTTGTTACAATATCTCATTTGGGTTATATTAAACGTACAAATTTAGAAGAGTATAAAGTTCAGGGTCGAGGTGGTAAAGGCTCCTTTGGCGGGAAAACTCGTGATGCTGACTTTATCGAACATTTATTTATCGCTTCAACTCATAATTATTTATTGCTATTTACTGAGCAAGGTAAATGTTATTGGTTGAAAGTATATGAAATTCCTGAAGGTAATAAAACATCTAAAGGAAGACCTATTCAAAACTTGCTGAACTTACCACAAGGTGATAAAGTCAAAGCGTATATTAATATTACAGATTTGAAAGATGAGGAATTCTTAGATACTCATTTTGTAGTCATGGTAACGACAGGAGGTACAGTGAAGAAGACTTCCGTAAGAGAATATTCTCGTCCTAGAGCCAATGGTGTTAATGCTATTAGCGTGAGAGAAGGTGATGAGTTGTTAGCAGCTGAACTGACTAATGGTCAATGTGAGATTATCTTAGGTTCTTCTTATGGATATGCAGTAAGATTTAATGAGGAAGATGCTAGACCTATTGGCCGTACAGGTATGGGAGTGAAAGGAATCACTTTGAGAGGAGATGATGATAAAGTTATCGGTATGGTAGTCGTGGATAAAACATCTGAGAATCGACCTGAAATCATGGTGGTTTCTGAAAATGGCTTTGGTAAACGTACTTATTTAGACGATCCAGAAACTGGTGAACCTGTATATCGTATTACAAACCGTGGAGGTAAAGGTGTTATTACACTCAATACAACTGATAAAACAGGTAAGCTGATATCTATTTCATCTGTAACCGATGATGATGACTTGATGATTATTAATCGTTCTGGAGTTACTATTAGAATTAGCTTATTGGAGTTGAGAGTGATGGGTAGAAATACTCAAGGTGTGAAACTTATTAATCTGAAAAAAGATGATATTATTGCAGCTGTTTCTAAAGTAGAAAGGACACAAGACGAAGAAGATACAGATAATGAAGAGAATGGAACTGCTGAAAATGATAATTCTACAACTGAATCTTAAATTGGAATAGTTTTTGAAAACCATAATTCAAATTGAAAAATATGATTAGAAAAATTTTAACGATAAGTGCAATGACAGTAATGACAGTTTCTGTTTCATTTGCACAAAAGGGGAAAGTAAATACAGCTGAATTTAACTTAACTTCTGGAGACATTATCAAGGCAAAAGAAAATATTGATGAAGCTTTTTCTAGCCCAGATATGCTTATCTATCCCAAAGCATGGATAGTAAAAGGTAATGTTTATAAAACTATTTATGAGTTGAAAGATGTTCAAAAAGATTTGTATAATACAACACCTAATGCATTGACAACTGCTAAAGATGCATATCTCAAAGCTTTTGAAGTAGAGGTAAACCCTAAAAAAAAGAAAGATGTTAAAGATGGTTTGTCGTCTGTAGGTTCTCATTTTTACAATGAAGGAATTGCTTCTTTTTCAAATAGTAACTGGGAAGATGCTTATAACAAATTCAATAATACATTAGTGATAAGTGAATTTTTGTATGACAACCAGTTAGAAACAGTTATTGATACTCAATCTTATTTTGTCGTATTGCTATCAGCATTCAACTCCCATCATTTCAATGATGCTATCAAAGCAGGAGAAAAGTTATTGTCTTTGAATGATAATAGAGATGTGATTTATACTGTATTGATAGATTCATACAAACAAGTAGGAGATAAAGTTAAGTACGAGAAAACGATTGCTGAAGCAAGAAAGAAGCTACCTAATAGCATTGATATTCTTTTGAAAGAAATCAACCTATATCTTGAGAAGGGAGAAATTGATGTCCTGGAAGATAAATTAAAACAAGCTATAGCATTGGATGGTACTAATCCTTCTTTATATCAAGCATTAGCCAATGTCTATGATAAAAAAGGTAATGAACAAGGTGCTTTTGAAATGTATGATAAAGCTATTGAAACCAAGCCTGATTATTATGAAGCATATTACAACAAAGCAATTTTGTACTTCAATAAAGCTATGGCTATTGTAGAAAAGATGAATGAGGAAAATGATATGAAAAAATATGATTTACTCAAAGCGCAAAGAGAAGAATTATTGGAGAAAAAAGCGCTTCCATTATTCCTTAAAGCCTACGAACTAGCACCAAAAGATGAGAACGTTAAAAAGGCTTTGAAAGAAGTCTATGCTAGATTAGATATGTTTGATGAAATTAAAAAATTAGGAAACTAAAATCTTTTGATATAAAACAAAAATGGCTGTCAAGTTTTTGGCAGCCATTTTTTATATGCAATATTGATTACTTATGTAGAATAGTTATTTCAAAACGAGAAGTAACAGGAATATGGTCAGATAAATCTGCTCCATCTCTTTGGAATTCATCGCGAGCTTTATTGTAACCAATTAGTTTGAATTGTACTTGCTCATTGGAACGGTAAAAAATTCTATCTACTGTTTCACAATTGGGAGATAATGTATTGTCACATTCCATTAATGATTCTGCTCCTTTGATTGGAAAATCGCCCTTACGAACAAATTCTATCCATGTATCAGTAAGATTTAATTTTTGGAAAACTTCTAATGTGTCAACAGCTCTTGTATATCTACTGTTAAAATCACCCATAACTAATACAGGTCTTCCTTCTGAATGTTCTTGAATATATTCGAATACCTGCAATATATTTGCCGTTCTAGATTCATAGTCCTTTTTGTCTGAACCTGCATTGGAATGTAAATCATAAACATCAATTTTTACACCATCAACAATTTCAACTTGAGAATAAAAAAATCCTTTTGGAGTCAAACAATCTGCACCATTACATCTTTTCCATTTTATCCTTTTTAAGCCTGAGATTTTATATTCTGTCAATAAATTCAATCCATCACCAATAGGTACAGGTCCCATCCAAGGTGTTTTATTGGGATGTTTTGCTGTTTTGTATAATAGATGATTGTAGTTGAAATCTTCTTGAACAACAACCAAATTATATGCATTTAGTCTTCTTCCAATTTCTTCTGTATTTTTCAAAGGTTCACCACTTGAAAGTCCTTCTGGTAATCCTGCTACATTGTATGTAATTGTATTTAATGTATCAACGTAAGGGTATGAGATTACAGGTGGTTCTATTTCCCTAGTTTTTTTACTTTGCTCGTCTTTTTTGCATCCAATTGATAATAACGTGAAGAAAGAAAATAAAAAAATGTTTGGCGTGTTTTTCATGTTATAGTTTTTTCTATAATTCAAATGTATCTAAATTATCGAAAAAACAATCATTATCTTTTAAAAAATAAAATATGAGTATATAATCGTTGAATTGCTATTTTTCTAAAGGAATTGTTCTTTTATTGTTGCTTCTTAAGCCTTTCTTTTGAATTGGTTCAGTATGAGAATTAGGTGAGTTTTCAGAATCTTCGGGAGTAGATTTTAAATGAATAGAGGGTGTCAGATTTAATTCTGGTGATGATTTTGTAGCAGTATCAATATCAATAGCTGTAGAGTCAATAGGAGCAGGGTGTTCTAAAATAAATTTTTGATATTGGACTGTATCTCTGATGACATCCCATTTGTCTTTAGGTTTGTAATTCCAATTCCATGAAAAATTATTCAGTTGATAGGAATTGAGTTGAATCTGTTGTATAGGTGTAAAAGTTGCTTCTGGATTGACTTCGATTTTTAGCTTTTGAATTTCATTTTTATCATTAAATGTGATATTGATAAAAGCTCCTTTTGCCAGATTGCCACCAATGTATTCACTACTATCATTTTTGAGGAAATAAATACATTCGGCATTCCCATCTACTAAGACATGTTGTATTTTATTATCTAAAAGCCAACCAGTGATTTTTTTTCCAGCGATTTGATGATAAACACTTGGGTCACTTTCTTTAATAATTATTGCATTGTCAAATAATTCTATTTTGTCAGCCTTCCCATTTTTCATATAAATATAAATAGAATCTGACTTGAGTTGTGCGCTGTCAACCCATAGTATTGGATGGTAGTAGAGTTTAAAGATGGAGTCTAAGCTATTGAAATATATCGAATCACATATTCCTGAAAGCTGACTTCTAATAAACTTTACATTTTTGTAGCCATAAAATATTTTTATACTGTCTTGATTACTTATTGTTGAATCATTGGATATTGTATCTATTCCTGAAGAAATATTCACAGTAATAAGAGTATCATGTTCAGCAATATTCTCTTTTTGCTTCTTCTTACTTTTGAGATCTACTTTTTTTATTTTTTCTTCATTAGTAAGTGTGGAATCTTGAAGCTGTGAGATGGTGTCACTTTCTATTTGAGAAGATTTTGATTTTTGTTGTTCAAGATATTCTCCTTTATTAATTGTATAGTTAATTAGAGTATCAGCACTTAGATATAAAGTATCTTTTTCGTCTTCATGAATCATAAGTGGATCATGAGTCGCTAATGTGTATTTATTACTATCGACATAATAGATTTGATGGGACAGTAGTGTAGCTTTTTCTTTGATATTTCTAGATACGACATTGCCTTGAGCCAGTCCTTCTCCTTTGTTTTTATCGTAATCTAAAATATTTGCTTGCAAAGTATTTTCAGCTCCATTCTTTATTAAAGGTCGCCCTTTTAAGAATGCTTTGTTTTTTTTGGAATCAAAATATCCATCTTTTGTTATTATGGTGTCTTTGTCAGAAATAATAGTAGTTTCAGATATAAAATAGGCGATTTTAGTTGTATTATCATATTTCATGGAGTCCGCATACATAACGTAATCAGGGCTTTTGAGTATGACATTGTCTTTAAAAACTGTATATCCTTCTCGTTGGTGATACGTTCCATTATTACTTGTCAAAGTAGTTGAGTCTGAAATAAGTTGACCATTATTCCAAAAATGTCCTATGTCATTATCTACTTCATAGGTCATCATAGGAGCACTCAATGTAGAGGTCTTATCTTTAAGTACGACATTTTGTTCTAAAATTGCAATTTTGTTTTCACCATTGTATTTTAATAATCCAGAACGGATTTCAATGCTATCTTTTTTAGTGATTTTGACCTTTCCTTGCGCTTCCAAATAATTAGAATTAGGGTAAAGAATTGCACTGTCACAATTCATAAAAGCTCCTTCATGCAACAATCGAACATGGCCTTCTAGTTTTCTTTTTATGATTTGAGAGATAGTGTCTGTTTCTTGTTCGAGGTAATCAGAATGTATAATTTCAATCTGCCTTTGAGAAACAATAGTATCTGAAGTCTTGTTTTTAGGTAAGAGCTTTAATGGGTCAAAAGGTATTCCTATGTTGGTCTGTGCATATAGGCTTGTTGTAAAAAAGACAAAGCCTAGATATAATTTGAATATATCAATCAGAAATTGCTTAAAAGGAATACTCTTTTTGATAGCATTTATATTTTTTTGGCTTAATCCTTATTTTTTCTTTCTATTAGTGAGAAGCTAACATATCTTTTTGGATTGGCTTTCAAATCTTGAAGAAGATAATTCAAAGAATTGATTGTACTGTCAATAGAAGAGTATAGATGTTCATCTTTAACAATTTTTCCTATCGTGCCTTGACCTTCATTGATAGAAGCTAATAATGCATTGACTTCTTCCAAAGTTTTCTTCACAGAGTTGACAGTATTTTCTAAATCAACTTTTGCTACTTTGTCAGAAACAGTTTCAAAATTTTTGATGATATTATCAATGCTTTCACTATTGTCAGCAATTTTTTTAGTGAGTGCATTGGTGTTTGCCATTACGCCATCAGCATTTTTGATGATGTTTTCAATATTGCCTTTTTGTTGTTCAAAGACAGAAGATAAATCAGCAAGAACTTTATTGGAATGTGCAAGAGTAGCACTGACATTTTCCATTGTTTTCTTCAATGCGCTGTTTTCACCTTTACCTATTGCAATATGAACGTCACTAATCATAGTATCCAAAGAACCCATTAGTTTGTCTGCTTTTTTAGCAATTGGGTCTAGTTGTTCGGTGATAGATTTGAATATATCTGTAGGAGCATTTCCTTGATAGATTTTATCTTCGCTGAGTAGATTAGTACTATTACCTCTTTTAATAGAAATAGCTTTTTTACCTAATAAATCTAAACTTTCAATGTCAAATTTACTATCTTCTGGAATGACTAAATCTTTGGGTAAGCTAATAGTTACGATTACTTGGTGATTTAAATCATTGGCTAATTCTATAGTTTTAACACGTCCTACTTCTAATCCATTAATGACGACTGAATTAGCCGGATATAATCCAGTAGTGTTTGCAAAGTTGATTTTATAATAATAGTTTTTAGTAAAAATTTCATTTCCTCGTAGGTAGTTATACCCTAAAACCATTAATACTAACCCTATTACCGTAAGGGCTCCGACTGTAACTTCATTACGAACTTTCAAGATATCAATTTTTGACTGCTTAAAGATAGAAAAATCTTTTTATTGTAAGTATTGTTTTGCTTCATTTGGACTTAATCTTACTCCTTGTTTATACACTACAACAAAAGCATCTTTAAATCCTAGTCCTCTTATATAGTCCATTTCTTTTTTCGCATCTGCAAAATTTCCAAAATTTCCAGCTATGTATTTATATAAATTGTTTTGCTTTTCAAATCCTAAAGATTTTATAGCATTATATGGTGATTGTTTGATGTTTAACAATTGGCTGGTTACTGCTATCTGTACTTTATAAACAATCCCGTTGGAAGATACAGACTTGTTGTCATTTGTTGCTGTATTTGTGTTGGAAGTAGTATTTTGTACTTGTTCAGGTTCTGATTTAGATGTTGTAACATTAGGTGTTGATGTAGAAGTATTTGTGTTTTGAGTAACAGAGCTTCCTTTTGCATTTTCCATAGAATTTTTGTATTCTTTAAATGCTTGGAATAATGATTCAGCGATTTCATCTTGACCTTTTGAAGAAACTAAATATTTCTCCTCTGAAGGATTTGATAGGAACCCGATTTCTGACAAAACACTTGGCATAGTTGTGCGATATAATACAACAAACCCTGCCTGTTTAACGCCTCTATTGGACCTATTTAAAGTGTAGGTATATTGATGTTGAATTTTGTCAGCAAAAAACATGCTTTGTTCTAAGTAAGCATTGAGATTGAGTGACATTAAAATACTAGATTCGGGTAAATTTGGGTCAAAGCCTTCATAAATATTGTCAGCATCTTTTTCGTAAGAAATTACTGAGTTTTCTCTTTTAGCAACATCAAATTGGTCATCTGTCTTGTGCTGTCCCAATACGAATGTTTCCGTTCCAAAAGCTGTTCTGTTGGTTGTTGAATTACAATGTACGCTGATGAATAAGTCTGCATGATTTCTATTGGCTATAGATGCTCTTTCATGTAGAGGAATGAATACATCTGTTTTACGAGTGTATATGACTTTTACATTTGGGAATGCTTTTTCTATTTTTTGACCTAATAAAAGTACAACTTGAAGGGTGACAAGTTTCTCAAAAGAACCTCCAGCACCTTTTGCGCCTGCATCTTGACCTCCATGTCCAGCGTCAAGAACGACAGTGTTTACTTTGTAATCTTGGGCTTGTAAGATGTTAAAATTTGAAAATAGACCTGCAATCCAACATAATGTTAGCAGATAACTTAATTTTTTTCTCAGTTTTATGGTTTTAACCATAATTTAGTGGCTTTAATTTGGTTGATTAACTAAAATACAAAAGTTATATTGTTTGAAAATTCTAACAAGTTTTTTTTGCCTGTTTTTATTAACAAGTATTTCAGAATGGTCACTGAATGCTCAGACGACTATTGAAATACCTGCTGATAATTTCAAACGTTCCAAATTTAATGCCGAAAGCTCCTCATTTCCTAATATAGATTCTAATAATTATTATAAAAGCACGGAAACTATCGAAGAAAAGCAGGAGGGAGATGTTGTAATGCCCATTACGCAGCTCAAATATGCCAAAGATTCGATGGATGCACCTGTTGAGTATAAAGCTAAAGATTCTATTATTTATGATATTCCACAAAAGACTATGTATTTGTATGGCGATGCTTCTGTCGTCTATAAAGATATTACGATTAAAGGTGGAGTAATTTCTTACAATTGGGATATTCAAGAAGTAGAATCTAAATGGGCTGTAGATTCGCTAGGTAATAAATTTTTTAAACCAGAATTTTCTCAAGCAGAAAATATTTTTCAAGCAGATCAACTCAGATTTAATTTTAAATCCAAGAAAGGGAAAAGTCTTGGAGCTGTTACTAGGCAGAGCGATGGGTATCTTCACTCCTCAGAAATAAAAAATATTTCAGAAGATGTGTTTTTTGGAAATAGTGTAAAATATACTTCTTGTGAATATGACCATCCTCATTTTTATATTGAAATTGGCAAAGCTAAAATCATCAAAGATAAGGTCATAGTTGGTAAACCAGCTAATCTGGTTATTGAAGATACTAGAACTCCATTGTTTTTGCCTTTTGGTGTTTTCCCTATTTTGAAAAAAAGAAATACGGGTTTGCTAATGCCTCAATACGGTGAAACGCAAGAGCTGGGATTCTTTTTGAAAGGGCTGGGTTATTATTGGGCGATTAATGACAATGTAAATATGACTGTGACAGGTGATATTTATTCATTAGGAAGTTGGGGAATTACTAATAATATGGATTTTAATAAAAGGTATAAATATTCGGGAAATATTAATTTATCTTTTACAAGCCTTCAACAATCTGAAAGACGTTCTTCAAGTTTTACTAAGCCGAGCAAAGAGTTTTTTGTCAATTCTAGTTTTAGAATAGATCCTAAAAAGTTGTATAATGGTAATTTTAGTGCTAGTGTTTATGCTGGTACAAGATCTTATCATCAGTTTAATGTTACTGATGCCCAGACATTTTTAAACAATACTTATCGTTCATCTATTGCTTATCAAAAATGGTGGACAAATAAACCTATGCGTTTGAGTGTAAGTGCCAATCACAGTCAAAATACACAGACGAAAGATATTACTTTTCAATTGCCTCAGTTTAATTTTGCTGTTTCAAGAGTCAATCCTTTTCAACGTAAGGTACAGACTGGAGGTAAAAAATGGTATGAGAATATTGGATTTTCATACAATATGGATATGCAAAACCAGATCAATACTAAAGATTCTTTATTGTTTAAAAAGGAAACTTTGGAAAATATGCGCAATAGAATTAAGCATAGTTTGCCTATCAGTTCAGGAAGTTTTTCTTTAGGAAAATTTCTGAATTTGTCTTTAAATTTTGATTATACAGAAAGATGGTATTTCAAATATCAGGAAAGAATTTATCACGAAGATGTTGATACTTTCTATGTTGAAGAAGTAACGAAAAAAGGATTTAAGATGGTGAGAGATTTTGGATTGAGTGCCAATTTTTCTACAAGATTGTATGGTATGCTTCAATTCAAAAAGGGAAAAATAAAAGCGATACGTCATGTAGTCAATCCTCAAATAAGTTTCAACTATAGACCAGACTTTGGTCATGAACGATGGGGGTATTATGGTAAAGTTCAGACAAATCCCGATGGCACTTTTGTAAATTATAATAAATTTTCAAAAGGAATATATGGCTCACCAACCACAGGAGCGATGGGAGGAATAAGCTTTAATGTGAACAATAATCTGGAAATGAAAGTTCGTTCAAAGAAAGATACAGTTACAGGCGAAAAAAAGATTCCTATTTTAGAAAATTTCACCTTCGGTGGCTCATACAATTTTATTGCAGATTCGTTTCAGTTATCAGATATTCGATTTTCTGCCAATAATAGAATTTCAAAGTATTTATCTTTAAACCTTAGTGGAACTCTTGACCCTTATCTTTATGATAAAGAACGAAATAGACGCACGCCTAAACTTGGTATCACCAATGGTGGTCAATGGTTGAGATTAAGGAATATGAGTTTGAATTTAAGTGGTTCTTGGCAGTCTAAAAGTAGAGATGGACGCACGACTAATGGAGATGAATTTGACCCTAGAATTGGTTTGCCTGATGATACATTGAATATCGACGGTTATTATATCCAAGATCAAGTTTTCGGTGCTCCTTTGGCTTACGTAGATTTTAATATCCCTATTTCAATAAATTATAATTATTCATTGAATATCAATCGCTTCTATTCGAGAGGGAAAGATACTGCTAGCATTACACAGACATTAAGTGCTGGTATCAATTTTAGTTTGACTCCTAAATGGAAGGTAAGTGTAAATACGGGTTTTGACTTTACGAATAAGGAGATTTCGAGGACAGATATTTCTGTTTATCGAGATTTGCATTGCTGGCAATTAGCATTTAATTGGGTGCCACTTGGATTTCAAAGAAGTTTTTCTTTAGAATTAAATGTTAAATCCCAGATGCTGAAAGATTTAAAGTTAGCTAAACGTAAAATGTGGGTAGATTATGATTAATTTCATTGTTAGTCTTAGTGCAAATTCAGTATATTTGCATTCTAATCATAAATTGAATGACTATGAAAGGTTTTAAAATAGATAAGCAATTGGTGGTAATTCTATCAATTTTCTTTTTAGCTATTATTATTCGTGTACTGACTTCTGGTTTAGTTCCGAATTTTACTCCAATTGGAGCATTGGCATTGTTCTCAGGTGCTTTTGTAAATGATAAAAAATGGGCTTTGATATTACCAATTACTGCATTATTGATAAGCGATATGTTTTTGGGATTTCATAGCACGATGTTATTTGTGTATCTATCTTTTGTTTTAATAATATTCTTAAGTAGATGGATTAACCATGGAAATATTTCTGCTTCGAGAGTATATGGCTCAACATTAGTAGGAACATTATTATTTTTTCTAATCACTAATTTTGGAGTTTGGGCTACGACAGGAATGTATGAAATGTCCTTTTCTGGATTAATGAATAGTTATTTTATGGGTCTTCCATTTTTAAAATATTCATTGATGGGAGATTTGTTTTATGTGACGACTTTCTTTGGAATTTACATGTTTGTGAAGCAATATGTTCCTGCTTTGAAAGTAGCTTAATCTTTTAATTTTTATTATTTATATTCTCGTTTTTAGTTAAATACGTTTCAGTTGTCATTAATTAAGTCAATCTCAGGAATAAGAGGTATCATCGGTGGTACCGTGGGTAATGCTTTGACCCCAATAGATATAGCCAATTTCACTTTAGGATTTGGAACTATGATTAAAAGAGCAGGAGGGAAGAAGATTGTTGTAGGTCGTGATGCTAGAGTTTCTGGAGAAATGGTACACAGTATTGTTGTAGGAAATCTACTTAGTATTGGTATTGATGTCATAGACTTAGGACTTTCTACTACACCTACTGTTGAAATTGCAGTTACTTCAGAGCAAGCTGATGGTGGTATTATTATCACAGCTAGTCATAATCCTAAGCAATGGAATGCGTTAAAATTATTGAATTCAGATGGAGAGTTTATCTCTAAAGAACTCGGTGAAGAAATGCTAGCTATTGCTGAATCTAAAAAATTTGATTTCGTAGATGTTGAAAATTTAGGAGTTAGAACCTATGTTGATGATTATATTCAAAGACATATTGATAAAATTCTAGAATTGCCATATATCGATTTAGAAGCGATAAAAAAGAAGCAGTTTAAAATAGCTTACGATGCGGTCAATTCGGTAGGCGGTATTGCTGTACCATTATTATTGAAGGCATTAGGTGTAGAGAATGTTGTAGAATTATTTAATGAACCCAATGGTTTGTTTCCACATAACCCAGAACCATTACCAGAGCATTTATCAATATTGTGTTCAGAGGTGAAGTTGCATCAATGTGATTTGGGTATTGCAGTAGATCCAGATGTAGATAGAGTTGCTTTTGTTGATGAAAAAGGCAATTGCTTTGGAGAAGAATATTCATTAGTAGCAGTTGCAGATTTTGTTTTGCAAACAAATAAAGGAGCGACTGTTTCTAATTTATCTTCATCTGTTGCTTTAAAAGATATAACAGAAGCACATGGTTGTCAGTATTTTGCGTCTGCAGTGGGAGAGGTGAATGTTGTGGCATTAATGAAAGAAAAAAATGCTGTTATTGGCGGTGAAGGCAATGGTGGTGTGATTTTGCCTGAATTACATTATGGTAGAGATGCTTTAGTGGGAATTGCATTGTTTTTGACATATATAGCAAAATCAGATAAAACAGTTTCTAGTGTGCGTGCTCAGTTTCCTCATTATGTGATTTCTAAGAATAAAGTTCAACTAGAAGAGGGAATGAACGTTGGGCATATTATCAGTAAAATCAGTGATAGATACGCTCAATATGAACAAAATACTATTGACGGTTTAAAGATTATTTTTGAAGACTATTGGGTACATTTGAGAAGTTCAAATACCGAACCGATTATTAGAATTTATGCAGAAAGCTCTACAGAAGCTACTGCTCATAATATTGCCAATAAGATTAAAGGAGATATTATTTCTATCTTAAAAGAGGCTTAATATATAAAAGTAGAATGAGGATTTATCTTGATAATGCGGCTACTACTGCTATTGATGCAGAAGTGTTTCAGACAATGCTGCCTTATTTTACTGAATTTTATGGCAATCCATCTTCTCAACATAGTATTGGTAGAGATGTGAAATCTGCCATAGAAGAAGCACGAAAGAAAATTGCTCAACTCATCAATGCGCATCCAGGTGATATCGTTTTTACATCTGGAGGTACAGAATCAAATAATACGATTTTAAAAGGTGCAGTCAGAGATTTGGGAGTTCGACATATTGTCATTTCGGCAGTAGAACATCATTGTGTATTACATACTGTTGAATATTTGCAACAACGTGGAGATATCAGATTGACAGTGCTTCCTGTTGATAATTTGGGACGAATAAATATTGAAGAGCTAGACAAAGTGTTGGCTGATTCTGAGGAGAAAACCTTAGTTTCAATCATGCATGCCAATAATGAAACAGGTGTAATGATAGATATTGAGAAAGTAGCTCAGATTTGTCAAAGACATAAGGCATTGTTTCATTCTGATACGGTTCAGACTTTTGCTCATTATCCTTTAGATGTTCAAAGTATTCCAATAGATTTCTTATCAGCAGCAGCACATAAATTTCATGGGCCCAAAGGAGTCGGATTTTTCTATATGAAGAAGTCGTCTAAAATAAACTCACATATCCATGGTGGAGGTCAAGAAAGGGGCTGGAGAGCTGGTACAGAGAATGTTGCAGGAATAATCGGTATGGCTAAGGCCGCTGAATTATCTTATGAACATCTTGAAGAAGAACGTGCTCAAATTAAACTTTTGAAGGCATATCTAATACAAGAAATTCAAAAAGCAATACCTGATATTCGTTTCAATGGTGCCATAGACGATACTTCATTGTATAGGGTAGTTTCCTTGTCATTGCCTCCACATCCTATGGGAAGTTTGCTGTTATTCCAGTTGGATATGCAGGGAATATGTGTATCAGGAGGAAGTGCGTGTAGCAGTGGGGCAAGTGTGGGTTCTCATGTGATGTCTGCTATGAATGTACCTACAGATAGAACTCCATTGAGATGTTCTTTCTCTAAATATAATACTGAATCTGAGGTAGATGTTTTAGTAGAAGCACTCAGAAATCTCTACAAAGACGTTCACTAGTATTTAATGATAAAATGTTCAGGAGCTTTATTTTCCTGACGGATAAATACAATACCCATTTCATAAATATCTATACTAATACTCACTTTAGGATGTGTGATTATTTCATTCCATGCTTTTTCCATGTCTTGACTCCAATGAATGTCATCAAAAATAAATATAGAATTGTTGTTGCAATGATTTAAGCATTTTTCAAAATAGGCAACTGTAGGTGAATATGCATGATTGCCATCTATAAAAATCAAATCAAAAACAGGAAATTGTTCAAAAACTTTATCTAAAACATCATCAAAATTTCCAGTGTATTGTGTGATATTTTTACTTTGTGTGTTAGCAAAAGTCTCAGAAGCAATTTTTGCAATATTAGGGCAACCTTCTATAGTGACGACTCTTCCATCTGGAAATCCTTGAGCAAGATAAGAAGTAGTAATACCAAGTGAAGTGCCAAATTCCAAAGAAGTTTTAGGTTGGAAATGATTGACAAGTTTGTTAATGAGCTGAGCATACTTTTTCCTTTTTAAACTATTTTTAGCAATGGTGCTGACTTGTCGCTGAGTGGTTCCCCATTTCTGTGCTCCTGCACCTAAATCTGTTACATGAATGTAGGAGTTGTTTTTTAGCAATTCACTTCTTCTTTGTTCAATTAGGTTAAAGGAAGAAGTATTCTTATTGCAATAAAATACATCTGTCAATAAGTGATATACAAATGGGGAATGAATTCTCTGATTGCTTTTGGCATTCCATAGATATGCACAATAGCTTTTGATACGATGAGTGAGATTCATTGGGCTAATTTACTAAAATCTCTATTCTCTTATATAATACTACTTGAATTATTACTTTATTCATTAAAAATCAATTGTTAGTTTTTATCTTTAAACATAAAATCTGTAAAATGTCTTTTAAAGAAAAATATGGTCCATGGGCACTTATTACTGGTGCATCAAGTGGCTTGGGCGTAGAGTATGCGCTTCAAATTGCTGAAAAGGGATTGAATGTTGTACTTGTAGCAAGAAGAATTCAATTATTAGAACAGTTGGCTGAAAAGATTAAGAATCAATATCAAGTAGAAGTAAGGACAATTGAATTGGATTTGGCAAGTGAAGGATTTTATAGCGTTTTGGAGCAACAAACGGCAGATTTGGATATTGGTCTAGTTGTAAATAATGCTGGAATCAATTGTGAAGGAGATTTTTATCGTGGTGATTTGAATAGAAATATTCAGATGTTGAGATTGAATGTAGAAGCTCCATTTATTATTGCTTATAATATGGTGAAAAAATTATTGGAAAGAGGTAAAGGTGGATTGATTTTTACAGCTTCATCAAGTGCTTTTCAAGCGACACCATATCTTTCACATTATGGTGCTACAAAATCTTATATTTTATCTTTAGCAGAAAGTATGAATTATGAGTTTTCTGGTAGAAATATAGATGTTATTGCACTTTGTCCTGGGATGACCGAATCGGAAATGACAAAAGGTATGAAAGGAAGCCCAATAGTGATGAAGGCAGCACCTGTCGTAAAATTGGCACTAGATAAGATTGGCAAAGAAGCATTTGTCGTGCCTGGTTTAGGAAATAAAATTCAAGTTTTTATGACGCAAAGAATTTTAGGCAGAGATATTGCTAGAGTGACTACTGGAGCATTAATGAAGAAAGTTTTATTGGGAGGAAAAAAGAAAAAGTAGTTAAATAATTTGAAAATATGCATTCAAATATGAAAGTGTTAAATTAAATTTGAAAATTGTAACCTCAAATATATTATTGATTAGAAAAAAGTGTAAAGTTAAATTTTAAAGATGATACAAGAAATTATTAGTAAAATAGAAAATGCTGTCAATCAGCAAGTTAAAGAAAAATTTGGATTGACAGATGATCAAAGTGAGAAAACTTTAGGTGTTTTTAAAGAAACTATTCAAAATTTGTTTTCTAATGGCGGATTGAAAAATCCTCAAATATTACAATCGGCATTGCAAAATGTCAGCTCATTGGAAGATAATGAAGCTGTAGTTAAGATAAAAGAAAATTTAGTGAAAGGTTTACAAGAAAAAGTAGGATTGAGCCCTGAAATTGCAAATGCAATAAAAGATTTTTCTGTAAAGGAATTATTCAAAACTATTTCTTCAGAATTGACAGATGAAAATGGAAATATAAATTTTGAAAAAGTGCTTTCTAAATTAAATATCCAAGACCTAGAACAGACAGCTAAAGGTCTGCTAGGAAACTTAGGTGATTTGGGTGGCTTTTTCAAAAAGTAAAAATATTATCTACTGATAAGAACTATGGTGTCTGTTTTTTTTGACAGATGCCATTTTTTATATCTACTAATTCTATCTGTTTATTAGTAATTCTCATTTATCTTTGAAGAAAAAGATATGATTCTAAAATTTATATTTTTCTTACTCTATAAACTGAAAGGTTGGAGTATGGATAGTAATGTACCTGCAGAAGCTCAGAAATGTGTGATGATTGCTTCTCCTCATACGAGTAACTGGGATATTGTATTTGCTTCAGCTGCATTTACTGAGATGAAAATTCCTTTAAAATTTACTATTAAGAAAGAATGGTTTAGATTTCCATTCAATTTGTTGATAGGTCCTATGGGAGGAATCCCGATTGATAGAAGCCCTAAAGTGCCAGGAGAGAAAAGGTTGAGTATGGTGGATGCGATGGCAAATATTTTTAAAGATAGAGATTCCATTGCTGTAATGGTCACTCCAGAAGGTACACGTAAAAGAACCGAACAATGGAAAACTGGTTTTTGGTACACTGCCAAACAAGCAGGAGTGCCTATCTGTCTGGGATATTTGGATTATAAAAAGAAAAAAGCAGGAGTTGGTAAAGTGATTTGGCCTACCGATTTAGAAAAGGATATGGCTACTATGATGGAATTTTATGACCAAATTACGCCGTGCTATCCAGATAAATTTTCTTTAGATCCTAAATATACCAAACATCGTAAGTTGTAGTATTTGATCAATAGTCCGTATAATAAAATAAGCTACCCAAATTGAGTAGCTTATTTTATTTTAGTATTGAAATAGATTAACAATATTCTTCAAATGCAACTATTAGTTTGTTAGCAACCATTTGTGCTGGTTTACCTTCAATATCTGCTCTTTCCAACATCTGAACTAATTGTCCATTTTTAAAGACTGCCATTGATGGTGATGATGGTAGATATGGGAATAAATAAGTTCTTACTTTATCTACAGCTTCTTTATCGACTCCAGCAAATACTGTGATAAGATGGTCTGGATGTTTTTCATTTTTTGTTGCGGCGATAGCTGCTGGTCTTGCATTTGAAGCTGCACATCCACATACTGAATTGATGACTACAAATACAGTCCCTTCTTTTTTGTCTAGAATATTAGCAACTTCTTCAGCAGTTGTCAAAGACGTGAATCCTTCATTCTCAAGCTCTTGAGCCATTGGTCTTGTTAGGTGTACTGGATACATGGTATAAGGTTTTTTTGATTTAATGATTATTATTGTTATAAAAATCCAAGTTCGAGCTTCGCTGCTTCTGTCATCAGCTCCGTTGTCCAAACTGGTTCGAAAGTTAAATCTACTTTCACTTCATTAACACCTTCAATCTCTTTTAGTTTATCTTCAACTTCTACAGGGAGACTTTCTGCAACAGGGCAGTTGGGAGATGTTAAGGTCATGACGATATGAATATCATTGTCAGGGTTGACATTGACTTCATAAATCAATCCCAAATCATAGATATTGACAGGAATTTCAGGGTCAAATATTTCCTGTAAAACTTCGATAGCAGAATTTTGTATTTCAATGAAATTTTTCAATGTGTAAAATTATGATTTTAAATTAAATGCGATGGCGTAATTTTTGATTTGTTTGACCATAGAGACCAATCCATTGGCTCTAGTAGGTGAGAGGTGTTCTTGTAAACCTATTTCTTTTAAAAAGTAAATATCAGTATTTGCAATTTCTTGAGCAGTGTGTCCACTAAATACTTTGATTAATAGACCAATAATTCCTTTGGTGATAATTGCATCACTATCTGCTTGAAATTTCAAAACTCCTTCTTCTTCATGGGCATGCAACCAGACTCTAGATTGGCAACCTTTGATGAGATTCTCTTCTATTTTATATAACTCGTTCATAGCAGGAAGCTCTTTCCCCAATTCAATAATGAACTCGTACTTATCTGCCCAATCTTCATACATTGAGAAGTCTTCTATTATGCTATCCTGAATTTCGTTGATACTCATATTGTCGTTTATAAAAGCATTTTAGATGCTCTCTGAATTCCAGTAACTAATAAATCTATTTCTTCTTTTGTATTATAGAAGGCTATTGATGCTCTACAAGTTCCTGGGATGCAAAAATAATCCATTATTGGTTGTGTGCAATGGTGACCAGTTCTAATTGCAATTCCTAAATGGTCTAAAATAACACCAACATCATAAGGATGCGCTCCGTCAAGTAAAAATGAGAGTACACTAGACTTATGAATGGAGTTACCATAGATAGTCAAACCATTTATTTGCTGTAATTGTTCAGTTCCGTATTTCAATAATTCTTCCTCGTAAGCAAAAATATTATCTAAGCCGATTTTCTCAACATATTCAATAGCTGTTCCTAATGCAATTGTTCCAGCAATATTAGGTGTTCCTGCCTCAAATTTGAATGGAAGCTCATTGAAAGATGTTTGTTCAAATTTGACATCTTTTATCATATCTCCTCCACCTTCAAATGGTGGCATAGCATCAAGAAGAGCTTCTTTTCCATATAGAATTCCTGTTCCTGTAGGGCCATAAATCTTATGCCCAGAAAATGCTAAAAAATCACAGTTGAGTTCTTGGACATTGATTGCTATATGTTGGATTGCTTGTGCTGCATCAATTAAGACATGTGCTCCTGCTTGGTGAGCAATAGCTGTCATTTCCTTTACTGGATTGATTGTTCCAAGTGCATTAGAAACGTAAGTGAAAGAAAACAACCTAGTCTTTTCTGAAATCATATTTTTGACTTCATCAATATTGATAGAACCATCTTCTTGTAGAGGGACAACTTTTAATGTTGCACCATGTCTTTGACAGGCCAATTGCCATGGGACAATATTGGAATGATGTTCCATTCCTGTAATCAGAATTTCATCACCAGGTTTTAAAAATGCTGAAGACCATGAATAAGCCAATAAGTTGATGCTATTGGTAGTTCCTTTGGTAAAAATAATTTCTCTTTCAGAATTTGCCCCAATGAAATCTTTTACGATATGTCTAGTTTTTTCGTAAAGTTCTGTTCCTATTTGACTTAAATAGTGAACGCCTCTGTGAATATTTGCATATTGAGAGGAATAATAATGATATTCTGTATCTAAAACTATTTTAGGTTTCTGCGTAGATGCTGCATTGTCAAAATATACCAAAGGTTTATTGTGAACAAGTGTTTTTAAAATAGGAAAATCTTCTCTAATGGCTTGTACATTCAATCCTGTAGTAATGGCTCCCATTTTATAAATCAATTTTTAGTTTAGTAGAAATACGAGATTTTACCCATTCTTTCAATGTTGTGTTTTCTATTTCCTCAACAACATCAGCAACAAAAGCAAACATTAACAATGCTTTGGATAATTCTTTCCCAATACCTCTACTTCTTAAATAGAAAGATTCGTAATCTTCGATTTGTGACGAAGTAGCACCATGACTACATTTTACATCATCAGCATATATTTCCAATTGAGGTCTAGTAAATACTGCTGCATCGTCTGATAATAAGATGTTTTTATTAGATTGATAAGCATCCGTTTTTTGTGCATCTTCTACAACGATAATTTTGCCATTAAATACTCCTGTACTACTTCCATCTAATATTCCTTTGTAAAGTTGATTAGAAGTGGTATTAGGAACTTGGTGTTCTATGACAATAATATTATCAGCTTGTTGTTGGTTTTCTAGAATATAAATTCCACCCAAATCAGCATGAGCTTGTTCACCAGCAATTTGTATGTACTGTTGGTTTCTCAATAAATCTCCTGTCAATGAAAGTGTAGTGCAATGATATCTGCTATTTTCCTTTTGGCTGACATAACTACTATCTATTAGATGATATTGATCTCCTGCATCTTGGATTTTCACCCATTCGATTTTTGCATTTTCTTCCATTACAATTTCTGCAACCATATTGGTCATGCTATGTCCTTCAATGAGAATATGCTGTTCAGCAATGTTGAGATAAGCATTTTTCCCTACTTGGATAATATTTCTAGGCATTGAAATAATATCTGAACCTGTCTGAACAATCAAAAGTTCAACATGAGCAGAACCACCTTCTACCACTTCAATAAATACTCCATCTTGAGACAATGCGGTATTGAGAGAAGTAAGAGATTGTTTTTTTTCATCAGTTAATGAAGAAAATATTTGATTTGCATTTTGAATATCTTCAGACCAACAATGTGATGTAGAAAATATATTGTATTGAATGGAAGGATGAATCTGAGAAAGTTCTTGAGAAAAAAGCCCGTCTATAATTACGATTCTATTGATATTCTCTGTTAATGAAGGTAATATTTCTGCTATTGTTTCTGTTTTGGATAAGTCTTTTTTGACCAGTCCTGGTTGAAATCCCTTTTTCAAATATTTAGCCAAATAAGTATTCTTCCATTCTTCATTTTTCATGTTAGGAATACCCAATTGCTCAAATTGTTGAAGTGCTTTTTGTTTTTTTTGCAAAATGCCTTCACTAAGAGCTTTTTGATTTAAGACATTATCAAATGCTTCGCTATATATTGAGGTATCTATTATTGTAGTCATTTTTTTAAAGTTCAATAGTGGACAAATTGAATTATAGTGCTTCTACTTCTTCCTTTATCCAATCATATCCTTTTTCCTCTAATTCTAGTGCTAGAGATTTATCTCCAGATTTTACGATACGACCATCATACATCACATGTACAAAATCAGGAACGATATAGTCTAATAGCCTTTGATAGTGAGTGATGATAATAAATGCATTGTCATTTGTCCTCAATTTGTTTACACCATTGGCAACTATACGAAGTGCATCAATGTCCAATCCTGAGTCAGTCTCATCAAGAATAGCCAATTTAGGATTGAGCATTGCCATTTGGAGAATCTCATTTCTTTTCTTTTCGCCACCAGAAAACCCTACGTTAACAGAACGGCTGATGAAATCTTTCTGCATTTCTACTAATTCCATTTTCTCTCTCAAAAGTTTTAAAAACTCTGGAGCTGAAATAGGATTTTGTCCTTTTGATTTTCTGATTTCATTAATAGAAGCTTTTAGGAAATTGGCATTACTTACTCCTGGAATTTCTACAGGATACTGAAAAGCTAAAAATAAACCTAGTTGTGCTCTTTCCTCTGGCGAAAGTTCCAATAGTTCTACACCTTCTAATAGAGCTGAGCCTTCGCTTACATCATAACCATCTTTACCTGATAAAACATTACCTAATGTACTCTTTCCCGTTCCATTGGGTCCCATGATAGCATGGACTTCTCCAGCATTGACTTCTAAATTTAAACCTTTTAAGATTTCTTTACCTGCAATTCCTGCTTTAAGATTATTTATTTTGAGCATGATATATTGAGTTGTTTTAAGGATTATCCTACTGATCCTTCTAATGAAATATTTAATAATTTACGAGCTTCAACAGCAAATTCCATAGGTAGATTGTCCATAACTTCTTTACAGAATCCATTGACAATCATTGCTACTGCTTGTTCGCTATCTATTCCTCTTTGTTGACAATAGAACAAAATGTCTTCACTAATTTTTGAAGTAGTTGCTTCATGTTCGACTTTCGCAGAACGGTTGTCAACTTCTATATAGGGGAAAGTATGTGCACCACAGCGATTACCCATTAATAAAGAGTCACATTGTGAAAAATTTCTTGCATTTTCTGCTTTCTTATGCACTTTTACAAGACCTCTATATGTGTTTTGACTCTTACCAATACTGATACCTTTAGATACTATTCGACTTTTAGTATTCTTTCCGATATGAATCATTTTTGTTCCTGTATCTGCTTGCTGGAAATGATTGGTGACCGCTACAGAATAAAACTCTCCAATAGAATTATCTCCAGCTAAAATACAACTTGGATATTTCCACGTAATCGCCGAACCTGTCTCTACTTGAGTCCAACTGATTTTAGAATTTTTCCCTTTGCACATTCCTCTTTTTGTAACGAAGTTATAGACTCCTCCTTTACCATCTTTATCACCTGGATACCAGTTCTGAACGGTAGAATATTTGATTTCTGCATCATCCATTGCTACCAATTCTACAACTGCAGCGTGAAGTTGATTTTCATCTCTTTGAGGAGCAGTACATCCTTCCAAATAACTTGCATATCCGCCTTCGTCAACAACTAGTAATGTTCTTTCAAATTGTCCCGAACCAGCAGCGTTGATTCTGAAATAGGTGGATAGCTCCATAGGGCATTTTATTCCTTTGGGGATATAACAAAATGAACCATCACTGAAAACGGCACTATTCAATGCTGCAAAAAAATTGTCTTTTATCGGAACAACTGTACCAATATATTTTTTGACTAAATCAGGATGGTTTTTGATAGCATCACTCATAGAACAGAAAATAATCCCTTTTTCTTTAAGCGTTTTCTGAAATGTTGTTTTCACTGAAACACTATCCACTACGATGTCCATCGCAACACCACTCAATCTCTTTTGCTCTTCTAATGAAATTCCCAATTTTTCAAATGTCTTTAAAAGTTCTGGGTCAACTTCATCTAAGCTATTCAACTCTTTCTTTACTTTTGGAGCTGCATAATAGATAATATCTTGAAAGTCAATCTTTGGGAAGTGTACATTTGCCCATTCAGGTTCTTCCATTTTCTGCCATTCTCTGAAAGCTTTTAATCTCCATTCTAACATCCATTCTGGTTCTTCTTTCTTAGTAGATATAAACCTGACAATGTCTTCTGATAATCCTTTGGGTGCAAATTCTTGTTCAATATTGGTTACAAAACCGTATTTGTAATCGGATGTCGATAAATCCTCGAGAATTTGGTTTTGGTCACTCATTTCTTTCTTAATTTATATTCATTCTAAACTAGCGCAAATCTACTAAATACTAGACACTTAAAAAGCATTATTGTTAAAGAAATTGACTTTTAAACCTATAATTAATATATGCTTAATGTTTTTGACTTTATTTTGACCATTATTAATATGGTGTAAGGGTATTAATAGAAATTATTAAGATAATTTAATTCTATACCCAATTTTAGGTATGTTTATTCTAATAGGTTTATGTATATGTTTTTAGTTCTTCTAATAAAATGTCTTTCATTCCACTAACTAACATTGATTTATAAATAGATTATTCAAATTTTTAAATAGAAATATCATAGCTTAGCAGGAATACAATTTTTATGTATTATCAGAGAGTAATTATTTTATTGATTTTGTTTTCTCCTATATATGCGATAGCGCAATTAGGAGGTACAAGCACATATAGTTTTTTGGATTTGCCAGTGAGTGCCAAAGCTACAGCAATGGGAGGTGCATATTATGCTTCTCCTAAAGAAGATATTGCGTTGTCTATTGCCAATCCGTCATTATTGGGAGAAAGTGTGCATAAAGAGATATCTTTCAATACAGGATTTTATTTAGCAGGAACTAATTTTGGTACAATTGCTTATGGACACCATTCTGATAAATTGAAGACTACATTTTCTTCTTCAGCATCTTATGTGACTTACGGAAAATTTGATGGAAGAGACCCTGCGGGAAATTCGACAGGGGATTTTAGGGCTGGTGATTTTTATTTAGCTGGTGGTGCTGCTAGAGTATGGAAAAATTTTACTTATGGAGCTAATATTAAAATGATTTTTTCATCGATAGAACAATATCACTCTTTTGGTTTAGCGATGGATTTATCTGCTTCTTACCATAATACAGATAAAAATTTAGTTGCAAGCATTTTATTGAGAAATATTGGGACTGAACTTAAATCATATATTCCAGGACAAGAAAGAGAATCTTTACCTATTGATTTGAGTTTCGGTGTTTCAAAACGATTTGACAGATTGCCGATAAGAATGAATCTTGTTGCGCATCATTTACAATCTTGGGATTTGACTAGACCCAAACAGACTTCCTCACAACAAATTATTGGTGGAACAAGTGAGCAAGAAAGAGGATTTGTAGATAAGTTATTTGCCCATATTATTGCTGGTGTAGAGATTGAAGCTGGAAAGCCTGTCAGGCTGAGAGTTGGCTATGATCATTTAAGAAGAATAGAAATGGGAAGCACTGATAAGAAAGGCTTAGTAGGTCTTTCGGCAGGAGCTGGAATAGTGATTCAACAATTTAGAATAGATTATTCGTTTTCCAAATATCACAGTTCTGGTTCTTTAAATAATATTGGAATAGCCATTCGTTTAGATGAATGGGGGAATAAAACCAATTAGTTTTGAATAGCTTTAATAAGGTATTAGATGTAATGCAATTGCCTTCTCCTCTTCAAAGAGTAGAGTTCGATGAATGGGAACCTTATGATGTTGAAGTGTATTTCAAAAGAGATGATTTGATACACCCTATTATTTCAGGTAATAAATGGCGAAAATCTTATGGACATCTTTTGAAGTTTTTTGAAGGAAATTACAATGGTATTTTAACTTTTGGCGGAGCTTATTCTAATCATCTTATAGCAGTAGCAGCAATAGCCGAAAAATTAGGAATCCCATCAATTGGAATTGTTAGAGGGGAGATAAATGATAACCCAGCACTTGAAAAAGCTAAGGAGTGTGGTATGAAATTAATCCCTTTGAATCGGACAGTATATAGGAATAAGGATATTTCAGAATTGATTCAATTGTATCCTGAGATTGATTTTTCAAAATTCAATTTTATTCCCGAAGGGGGAGGAGGAGAGGCAGGAATGGTCGGTTGCCAATCTATTATTGATGAAATTTCTTTGCCTTTTGACTATATTGTTTCAGCATGTGGAACAGGAACAACTTTAGCAGGATTGGTTAATGTATTATCTGAAAAAGTGTTTGCCGTTGGTGTCTCTGTATTAAAAGGAGAAGATACGCTGACAACATATATTAAGCATTTGACAAAAAAAGAAAATTTTGAAGTTTTTGAAGGATTTCATTTTGGTGGCTATGCTCGTACGACTGATGAATTGTTGTCATTTGCAAGAAGATTTATGAATCTTACTTCAATACCTTTGGATTATGTTTATACTGCCAAAATGGTCTTTGCTTTTAATCAGCTTTTAAAACAAGGCTATTTTCCAAAAGGTAGTCGTATTGTATTGTTGCATACAGGAGGCTTGTATAATGCACCTATTATATAGGAGGTGTTTTTTTATTTTTTTTTTAATTTTAGTGTTTGCATTCGATTTTTAGTTCTTACTTTTCTGATATTTATAGCTTCAAATTTTATTTATTCTTTTTAGTAGTATCAAAATGATTAACCAATTAATAGTTAGAACAGAAACATTTGATGATTTTGAAGCTGTTTTCAATATTAATCATATTGCATTTGGGCAAGATGGTGAGGCAAAATTAGTGGAGGCATTGAGAAAAAATTTGGCAGTTTTTATTCCAAAGCTTTCAATTGTCGCTACTCTAAATGATGAAGTTGTTGGACATATCTTATTTACAAAAATCACAATCAAGAGTGATACTAGAACTTCTTATGAAAGTATTGCTCTCGCACCAATGGCAGTCAAACCTGAATTTCAGAAAAGTGGGATTGGTGGACAGTTAATCACTAAAGGATTAGAAGAGGCTAGAGATTTGGGATTTCAATCAGTAATTGTATTAGGGCATGAACATTATTATCCTAAGTTTGGATTTGAACCTGCAGTAAGATGGAATATTAAAGCACCATTTGAAGTGCCAGTCAATGCTTTTATGGCAATTGAGCTTGTTGCAGATGGTCTTAAAGATGTTTCAGGTACAGTTATTTATCCCAAAGAGTTTGATGGGGTGTGAGGCTGTTAATGTAATAGAATAGAGTCCTCAGTTTTCGCGAGTGTCTCGCTCGTGCATTAATCAATCAAATAATATCCCCTGAACGAAAAACCAAATGAACATGACTAGGCATGATGCCTCAGTTTGTGCGAGCGTCTCGCTCGTGCATTAATCTATCAAATATTATTGATTGGCATTCAAATCATAATTTCGTATTATCTCACTATAAAAATCATGATGTCATCGATAAATTGTTACATCGTTACATTTTTAAAATTTGAGCATATACTAACTTGTCATAATGCTAAGTATATTAAACAAAATGGAATGAGTACTTTCTCTATTGTAATTTTAAATCCCTTATAAATCAGTGACTAATGCACTACAATAAAAAATATTTCAAAAACCTTTTTGAAACATTAGGAAAATAGGGAAATGAAATGCTATCTTTGCACTCGCTTCTGAAAAGGGGCACAGTTCTTTGGGGTTTAAGAGGTAACAAACGGTTGAGTAATGTAGGAGATTTTAAGCTTCTCTACTGAAATAAAAAAGAAAATTTTTTCAAACAAAATTTTTGTTTTTGAATAAAATCAGTTATCTTTGCACCTCCTTAGCGGCATCAAGT
>JAMLHJ010000008.1 GCA_023957245.1 Chitinophagales bacterium | reverse complement strand
CCATGTTTTTGATATTTCTTCTTCTCAATTTCCGCATTGTCTTGTTCCACTTTATAAAATGATGATTATGAGAAGATTTTCTATATTTTATTACACTTTTCTTTAAAAATATCAAGCTCATAACATTGTATTCTCTAAAATTATCTCTATACTTGTAGTTAACATAATTTAGATGAATTAGGATTTATTAACAAACAAGTCAGTCTTTATGAAAAAAAACATTTTACTGTGGCTACTTGTGGTACTCTTTAGTACAACACAAGTGCTTGCTCAAAACCGCACTGTTTCTGGTGTGGTGACTGATGCCGAAGATGGGCAGCCTTTAATAGGCGTTAGTGTCGTCGTAAAAGGTACGACCCTCGGCACGTCAACTGGAATTGACGGTGATTATCGTCTTGAAGTTCCTGCAGATGCAAATACTTTAGTATTTTCTTATGTAGGCTTTGGAACTCAAGAAGTGGCTATTACTGGCAATTCAATTAATGTCAAATTAAAATCTGGTGTTGAATTGGATGAGGTAGTGGTAATGGGCTATTCTTCTGTGAAGAAATCAGATATTACTTCTTCAGTATCAGAAGTGAAAGGAGCTGTTTTACAGAACATTCCTATTGGTGGGGTAGATAACCTACTTCAGGGAAAAGCTTCTGGTGTACAAATCACTGCTATGAATGGTCGCCCAGGTGGTAACGCTTATATTCGTATCAGAGGTACTGGATCATTGAACGCATCTTCAGAACCATTAATCTTGGTGGATGGAGTTGAAATCTCTCCTAGAGATTATGCGATGATTAACCCGGCAGATATTGAAGATTTAATCGTATTGAAAGATGCTGCTGCTGCTGCTATTTATGGTTCAAGAGCTTCTAATGGTGTAATCTTAGTGAAAACAAAAAGAGGTATTAGCTCTACTTTGAAAAAATTCAACATTCAGTACAGCTATAATAGAAGTGTTAAAACTAAAACTAAAGATAATTTTGAATTGATGAGCGCTGAGCAAAAAATTGGCTATGAGCGTGAATTAGATAAAGGTAATCCAGAAATTTTATCTTTGAAAGATGATGAAATTGCTGATTTTATTGCTAAAAACAGAACAGATTGGTTTAAAGAAACTTTAAGAAAAGCTTCTGTGGAGACTCATGACATTTCTGTAAGTGGAAGTAAAGAAGATTTCAACTACTATTTAGCTTTTGGTTCGTATAAAGAAGATGGTTTGACCTATCAATCTAAATTCGATAGAACTAACGTGAGATTTAACTCTGATTATAGAGCAAATAAATGGGTGAAAGTAGGTAATTCATTGACTATTGTTCAAGCTGAAGACATGCAGTTGAGAGATAGATATAATGTTCAGAATCCATTTGCTGCTATGTACTTCTTGAATCCTTATGAAACTGTTTATTTGCAAGATAGTGCTGGAAATGTCATTTTAGATGATAATGGCAATCCAGAATGGAATCCTACTAATCAAGGATTAAACCCAGTTGAAGCTGTTAGAACAGCACCTGTTGTGAGAAAATATTTTGATATCATTGGAAATGTGTATGCACAACTCGATATTATCAAAGGTTTGTCTGTAAAAACAGATGTTGGTTTGAAACATAGAAATGAGAAGAGAAATAGTTATTTATATCCTGGGTCTATGTTAGATCAAATTGTAGGAAATCCTGCAACTCCTGGTACATTGACTACTGCTGCAACTCAAAATATATTGTTCAAATGGGCAAATGTTGCCACTTACAATGCTTCTTTTAAAGATAAACACAATTTGAGTTTATTGGCTGGTACAGAGCTATTGAAAACAGACTATGAAACTTTTAGGGTGACAGCAAATGGTTTTACAAATAAGGATTTAATGCAATTGGATTTAGCTGCTAAACCTCAATCTACTGGTGGCACAAAAGTTAAGTATGCATTGTTTTCACTTTTTGGAGAAGCTCAGTATAATTACTTGAATAGATATTTGGCTTCATTCTCTGTAAGACGTGATGGTTCTACTGCTTTTGGTCCTGAGAACAGATATGGTACATTCTATGGTGCATCTTTGGGCTGGAATATTGCTAAAGAATCATTCTTAGCTGATGTTAAAAATATCAATCAATTGAAATTGAGAGGATCTGTGGGTACTTCTGGTAATGATAGAATTGGAGATTTCCTTTATTTATCTACTTATAATTTAGGTACTTATGGAGATTTATCTGCTTCTTATCCTTCTACTCCAGCTAACCCTAAATTGAAATGGGAATCTAACTTTAACTGGAACGTTGGTTTAGACTTTGGTTTCTTTAACAACAGATTGACTGGTACAGTTGAGTATTATGAGAAAAATACTAATGACTTATTGTTCCCAGTAGCATTGTCTTATACTTCAGGATTCTCTTCTCAAACACAGAATATTGGTAAGATGAACAATAAAGGAGTTGAAACTGAATTGAGAGTAGATGCATTGCGTAAGAAAAATGCTAATATCTCAGTGTATGGTAACTTCTCTTATAACAAGAATAAAGTAGTTTCTATTCCAACTGATGAAGAATTCTTACCTACATCTGGACGTGGTTTAGGTTTGACTGTACTTAAAGAAGGATTATCTGCTTATACATTCTATTTGACAAGATGGGCAGGTGTAGATGCTGCAACAGGCAAACCATTATATTATGATAAAGATGGTAAAATTACAGATGTATATAGCGATGGCGACAATGTGATTTTAGAAGGTAAATCTGTATTACCTAAATGGTATGGTGGATTTGGTTTGAATGCTGATTTCTATGGTATCTTTGTTGATGCTGATTTCTATTATAGTGGTGGTAATTATACTTATAATCTTGTTGCAAGAGACTTATTGAGCGATGGTGAAAATATTTATGGTCCTCAAAGAGTTGAAGCATTGAACTATTGGAAAAAACCAGGCGATATTACTGAATATCCTAATCCAGTTGCTGCTGGTTTTACTGCTAGAACTTCAGATAAATTTTTACAAAAAGCAGATTATTTACGTTTACGTTCTTTAAGAGTAGGTTATAATTTGCCTTCTTCTATTTTGAGCAAAGCAAAAATTGCTAACTTGTCTGTATATTTCCAAGGAACAAATTTATTTACTGTTACTAATTATGAAGGTGATCCAGAAGTGGGTATGGGTTCAGAAGAATCTTCTACTGGTAGTTTAGGTATTCCAGGTGAAGCTTCTTTATATAGCTACCCTCAGTTCAGAGCATTTTCATTTGGTGTAAATATTGGTTTCTAATTCTTAAAAATAACATCAATGAAAAAGATATCATTATTATTTATAATCGCATTCTCTGCTCTCTTGTTTTCATGTAAAGATGAGTTAGAATTGAGTCCTTTCGACCAATTGGAAGAGGAAAATGCATTCAATACGCCTTCAGATTTTACATCTGCAATTAGAGGTGTTTATTATCGCTTATTAGGCGAAGAAGATGGAGATTATTATCCTAGAAAAATGATTTTGTCAGATGTATTATCTGATAATGCTATTATCGTTCAAACGGGTAGAAAATCTTTAAACAACTATTATGAGTTTAAATTGGACCCAAACTCTACATGGGGTAGCGGTATGTTCTATGCTTATAGTACGATAGATAGAGCCAACAGAATTGTTGCTAATATTGGTAAATTGAAAGATGATGAGTTCAAGAACAATATCTTGGGTCAAGCGAAAGCTATCAGAGCTTTAGCACATTTTGATTTGGCTTCTACTTTTGCTCCGTCATTTACTAATGTAGATCCAGATGCTGAAAATTCAGGTATTCCAATTAAAGAAACTGTTGATGCTGCTGCTAAGCCATCAAGGAATACATTGAATCAAACTTTTAATTTCATTATAAATGAATTGAAAGAAGCGAAAGATTTAATTTCAAATGATAGAGCAATGATTGCAAGTGGATTTATCAATAAAGCAGGTGTAAGTACATTGTTGGCTAGAGTTTATTTGTACAAAGGTGATTATGCGGCTGCTAAAGCTGAGGCATTAGAAGCTAGATCATTAGCTGGATCTGAAGACCAAGCCATTGGTTCTATTACAGAATTTCCTAAAATTTGGAAAGATAATAGCATTGATAATGCTGGAATCTTATTTAAAATTAAGGTAACTGATCAAGATAGAATCTTCCCAGGTACAGAGTTTAACCAAACTACTCCAAGTGCAGGTACTCGTTCAGAATATGTTCCTACTTTTGAGTTATATTCAAAATATGACGCAAGTGATGTAAGGTTAAATGCTTACTTTACTACATCTCCATATTCTGGTAGTACATATAATCATGTGATGAAATTTGCTAGCAGACCTGCATCTAACCAAGGTGTAGTAGATGTTAAAGTTATCAGAGGCGCTGAGGCATATTTAATTCTTGCTGAGGCTGCTGCTAGAACAGGTGATGATGCTACAGCACTAGAAGCATTAGATGCTGTAAGATCTAGAAGATATGCTGATTATGTTTCATTAGGTGAAACTGGTACTGTATTGTTGAATGCTGTATTGTTGCAAAGAAGATTAGAGTTTGCTTTTGAAGGTTTCAGATTTTATGATTTGAAAAGATTGGGTCTAGGTGTAACTCGTTCTGCTACTGAAGGTGACTTCTCTGATGGAACAGGATTACCTGCACCTGCAGCTACTCAAAGCATTCCTGCAAATGATTTTAAATTTACTTTGCCAGTTCCTACTGCTGAGAGACAAGCTAATCCTAACTTTAGTCAAGCAACAGGTTATTAATCAATAAAATAGGATAATATGAAAAAAATATTTAATCTCACGCTTACATTGTTTTTGGCTAGTATTGCACTTGTAAGCTGTAAAAAGGAGAGTTTGCTATATGATGGACCTTCTTTAGGTCATTTCTTAAAATCTAGCGATGTGTTTTTTGTTGATGTTGAGGATTCAACTTATACTCTTCAAGTAGGTTTAACTAAAGCATTTGATAAAGATATTACTTTGCATTTGACGGTTGATGAAGCTTCTACAGCAATTGAAGGAGAGCAATATACTTTAGGTAGCTATGATATTACAATTCCTGCTGGTAGTGTTATAGGTTCTACAGAACTTGTAGGTTTATTTAGTGGTATTACAGAACCTGTAAATCTTAAATTGAAGATTACAGAAGCTGGTGATGTTGCTAATTTTTCTACAGAATTAAATTTGACAATCAGACAATTCTGTCCTTTGGTAAGAGATAATTTTGTTGGGATCTATAATTTTTGGTCTGAGATTAATGAAGATGCTTCTGGTAATATTGTAGAGTATGAAGTTGAAGCAATTGCAGATCCAGATAAAGAGAATGGAATAATCTTCTTAGATGTATTTGAAGAGGGTTATAATATTAAAGTTACTTTAGATGCTAGTAATAAGACAAATTTTGTTTCAGTATTAGAAAGTCCTCAAACAATATTTAATTATGCTCCTGGTTATCCTGCTGTTTTAGCAGCTGGTAAAGGCACATTTAATGCTTGTAATCCTGAGGTTCAGTTTAAAGTTAAAGTTGATGTTCCTGGATTAGGTTCTTTTGGTGAGATAAATTCAATCTTGACTAAAATAGATTAATTCTGAAATAGATTATATCTTTATAGCCACCCAATTTTGGGTGGCTTTTTTTATGTTTGAATATGAGAATATTTCTTTCTTTTTTATCGTTTGCTCTTTCTTTCACTTTGTTACAAGCGTCAGAACACTGTGGTACTCATCCTACTTCAAATGAAACTCAAGCAATTTTTCAATATCGTCAAGAATTGAAGAGTTTATCATCATTTCAAAGACGCTCTTCAAATGAGATAGTTACTATTCCTGTGAAGGCTTTTGTTATCGATAATGGTACTGGTGTTAATAAATATGATGTACAGACATTTTTGACTCAGATATGTGAGTTGAATGAATTGTATGCTCCAGTAGGTATGTACTTTTATTTGGCTTCTGATGTGTCTTTTATCAATGATAGTAGATATATTTTCACTGATAAAGTAACTGATGATCCTGAAAAATTGTTAGGGGAGTTGTTATTTCATTATTATTTACCCAATGCTCTGAATGTATATTATACGATAGGTACGGGGCTTTGTGGTATGGCGCCATTCCCTTCTTGGTCTAATCGCTATGAAGGTAGAACAGGTGTCTTGATGGAAGCTAATAAGCAATGTGCAGGTGTTGGAACTAAGACATTAGCACATGAATTAGGTCATCATTTTGATTTGTTACATACTTTTCAAGGTTATGAATCAAACAGCCCATTGTATTCTGAGTATGTTACACGTGAACCTGCATTGAGAAATTGTGAAACTGCTGGAGATGGTTTTTGTGATACTCCTGCTGATGTTTTAGATTATTCTTGTCCTTATACTGGTACTGCCAAAGATTTAAAGGGAGCATTTTATAGCCCTGATGTTTCTTTATTAATGTCTTATCATAAGGATGTTTGTCAGTATAAGTTTTCAGATGAGGAGATAGCTCATATGAGAGATATATTGTATAATGATCCTTATCGTAAAGTGTATTTGAATAATCAGATAACTGATTTTTCTCCTTTAGCTGATACTACTTCTATTGAACTTCCTAAGGCAACTGAGTCTGTTCCTTATGGTAGTCCTTTTACTTTCCAATGGTCAACAGTGCCAGGAGTAGATGCTTATTTATTTAAAGTCTCTACTTTGACTGATAAATTGGTTTATCAAGAGATTGTCTATAATAGAACTACTGCTCAATATTCATTTAATGCTAGTGATGTTGGGCGGACTTTTCAATGTAGTGTAATACCTATTAAGTTTAATCGCCCATGTTCTCAATCTCCGCAAGTAAGAAGATTTAAAATTTCTGTACCTACTTCTATATCTGATTTAGAGAATACTTTTAATCAGTTTACAATTTATCCTAATCCCAATAAAGGAAATCAAACCTTGAGTATTCATTTTATCAATGGTTTAAAACCTCAAAGTAATTCATTGTCTGTGAAAATTCTTTCTCTAAATGGTCAAGAAATTCAGCATTCTATTTTGGATAATTCTTTTCAAATTAAGTTAAATCAATCTTTAGCTGCAGGAGTTTACTTGGTTCAAATTATTGATGGAGAAAATACTTTTCATTCAAAATTATTAGTTCAGTAATAGCAATTTATAGTTCTAGCAATCTGTATAAAAATGGAAGTAAAAATTGATCAACTTCCTTCAGAGATATTACAATTTATATCTTCTTCATTCCAATGAAAATATCGTTTTCACGAGAGATGAAAGTGTAATTTGGAATTTTATAATTATTGCCATCGGTACTTTTGCCATTGGTGATGTCAAATTTATAATGGTGTGTAGGGCATACTATTACTCCTTTTTTATTACATGTTTTTGCAAATGATAATGGTGTTCCTGCATGTGGACATCTGTCATTGACTCCGTATAATTGATTATTGAGCTTCGAAACACAGATTTTTTTATTTTCCCATTCAATGTGAATCAATTCTTGTTCTTTTAAGGTACTCAATTGTTGGGCAATTTCTTCAGGCAATTGGTGCCATATATAATTAGAATCTAAGGATGTTGACATTTTACTTTGAATATACTTTTCTTCTTCTATAATTGAATAATAATCCTAAAAGTAATAAAATTGGAATAGGAGCTACTACCGTTAAAAACTGCCATAAACTCTTTTTGTCTTGTATTTTTCCTTTGTCTAAAAGTCTTATAGCAATATCTCTATTTCTTGCTTCAATCAATCCATCTTGATCTATCAAATACTCAATGGCATTTTGTAAGAAATCTTTATTTGCGTATGTTTCTCTTGAAAATCTATAATAACCTAAAGGGAGAGGGCTTCCATTAGGGTCTGTTTCGTTGATTATAATATCTCCATCACCTACGATAATCATTTTTGCAGCTTGTGCTGATTCATTAAGAATTTGTTGATTTTCTTTGAGTATTTCGTCTCTTTGAGATTGCTCAGCTCTTTTGGCATAAAGGGACTTGAATTTGCCTTCTAACAATACTGCCAATGGAATATTTTTCTTATTGAATAATGCTGGCTGTGGTTTTTGTCTTGCACCTTCTAAAGAGATTTGAAATGGAATTTTCTGCTCTCTTGAATAGTCAGATGAAGATAAAAGGATTGTTTTCTTAATATTTTCGCTTCTTATCGTATCTATTGAAGATGGGAATTTTAGTAATACTGGGTCAAGATTTTTGACGATGGGGTGTATTTGTTCACCTCTAACGATAGGGTAAAATACCCATGGGTATAATTTTGGAACTGGATTTCCAGCAATTTGTTCTACAATCGGGACAGGAGCGCAATATAAATCTAATACAAGGTCATCGTTGATTCTTGCTCCATATTTGAAAAGGAGATCATCTAAATTATTATCTCTAGGAATACTGAAAATAGAAGGTACAAGTTGAAAGCTGTCCATATCGGCAATCACTTCATCTAGTAACCAAAGTATTTTTCCTCCTCTCATGACATATTGGTCAATCATGAATTTGTCTTCTTCAGAGAAAGTTTGAGTAGGTTTGGCTACGATTAGAACATCTGTTTTGCCATCTAATAATGGATCAATTCCTATTTCGACCTTTTTTATTTGAAAATTTTGTTTGGATAAAGTCTCGTTAAATGAACTGACTTGAATAGGAGAGACTTCGCCATGTCCTTGTAGATAAGCAATCGTCGGAATATGTTCTTGTTGTAATTTGGAAATGGTATTGACAATTTTATACTCCAAAAAATTCAATGAATTTTCTAATGCTTGTTGAGCACCAAAAATGGTTTGATTTTCAAGAATAGTGAGTCCTAATGATTTATTTCCAGCAGTAATGATAGCGCCAGGATAAATTAATTTTTCAGAATATCCAGATTCAGAATTGACTTCTAAATTGACAGGAAGCACACCTTTGCTAATTAATTCTTTTTGAAGAGCTTCTTTTTCTCCTTTGTTTTTGATGGAGTTAATATCCACAAAAATATAATTCAACTTCCCATTAGAAGCCTTTTGCATGTCTTGGAGGAGATATTTGGTATGATTTCTAACATTTTTAATCCCAGCAGGTAAATCATCTCCATCTAAATATACAGTAATGAGAATATCTTGTTTGAGATTTTTCAATAAAGAATTTGAAGCTGGAGTTAATGTAAATCTTTTTTCTGCTGTCAAATCCCAGCGGTATGAATATCGCTGAGTAATTAGTAGTAGTATAATCAACAAGGCTATTCCTATACCTAATTTTTTGAATGATTGAACCCAGATTGTAGTTTTTATCTTTTTTGCCATCTTACCACTTTTTAGATTCGAGATAAAAACGGCATAGCATCAATATAAATATTGTTGTGCCAAAAAAATAGAATAAGTCAGAAGTGTCAATTACGCCACGACTTATCGCATCATAATGTACGCTCGCTCCCAGTGACATGATGATATAACTCATTTGACTGGATAAAAACTCCATATTACTTATCCTTAAAAATGCATCAAATATGAGATAGCATAAGAATACACCTAAGAGGAAGGCAACGATTTGATTGGAAGATAATATAGAAGATAATATACCTATTGAACAGAATAAAATGCCTATAAATAAAAGCCCTATATATGAACCCCAAGTGGCGCCAGTGTCAATACCTGCGCCATCTATGCTCAAAGAAGAAACTGCTATAAAATAAATCAAAGTAGGAGCCAATGCTATCATCAAAAGTGTACAAGCTGCAAAAAACTTTCCTAATAGTATCTGAGATTCTGATAGGGGCTTTGTGGCTAACATTTCATACGTTCCACTTTGTAATTCTTCTGCAAAACTCCTCATTGTGATAGCTGGAATTATTAGTATGAGTATCCAAGGTGTCAATGAGAAAAATATATCTAAAGTGGCATAACCACTTTCAAATACATTTCCTTCAAATACAAATACATTCAATCCTGTCACTAAAAGGAAAATGCTGATGGCAACATATCCTGTCAAGGAACTGAAGAATTGTGATAAATCTTTTTTATAAATACTCCACATAAACTATTGTGTATTTGTCAATGATTTGAATACGTCTTCCAGATTTGTTCCGTAGTCAGACAATTGTAAAATGGCATTGTCTTGTTTGGATACAAATTCAAAAAGTGTTCTTTTCATCCTGAAAATATCTGTTCCAGACAATCGGTACGAAAATTTATCTGTTTGAGAAATAGATGTAATAAAATCAAATTTGTCAAACCAATGCATGTCAATGGGGCGTTCCAGAGTAAATTGAATTGTATTTGCCCCCAATAGTTGCTGAGATAAGCCATTGATTGTATTGTCAGCAACTATATTCCCTTTTTGAATAATCATCACTCTATTGCACACTGCTTGAACTTCCTGCATAATATGTGTAGAGAAAATAATTGTTTTAGATTTTCCTAGCTCAACAATAAGTTTTCTGATTTCACTCAATTGGTTGGGGTCTAATCCTGTAGTAGGTTCGTCTAAAATCAATATTTTGGGATCATGAATAAGTGCTTGTGCTAGCCCGACTCTCTGTTTGTAACCTTTGGAGAGTTGATGGATTTGTTTGTTTTGCTCCAAACCCAAGCCCGTCATTTCTATTACATTTTTTACCGCTGTCTTTGGTGATTTTAATCGGTATATTCCAGCAATAAAATTCAAATATTCTTTGACATACATTTCCTTATAAAGCGGATTACTTTCAGGGAGATATCCGATTAGTTTTCGTCCTTCAATAGGATTTGTTTGCATATTAATACCATTGATGAAGACTTGACCAGCACTTGGAGGTAGGTAGCCAGTAATCATTTTCATCGTGGTAGATTTTCCTGCACCATTGGGTCCCAAAAAGCCTAATATTTCTCCTTCTTTTATCTCAAAAGATATATTGTTGACGGCTATTTGTTCGCCATAGGTTTTAGATAAAGATTGTATCTGAACAGACATTATACGAATTTAATAAAATAAGGCTGAGTAATAAATATAATGAATGTGAGAATAACTTATTTTTCATCAATTTGGAAAGAGATAAAGTGAATTGTGCGATTATCTTTTAAATGCATTTTTTCATAATAAGTTTGAATGCCATAAAGCTCAGTTTCTTGTTTTTCCATTGCATATACATCTGAATAATCTTTGATAACTGTAAGATTCAATTCGCTGACAACTTCTTTAGTATAAGCGTATAATTGGGGAGAATCTGTTTTGAGATTCACTACACCGCTGGGTTTTAAAAATTGACGATATACCTCTATGAATTTTTTGGAAGTCAATCTCTTCTTATGCCTACTATCTTTTAAAAAAGGGTCTGGAAATGTTATCCATATTTCATCTACTTCATCTTTTTCAAAATATTGATCGAGATGGTCAATCTGTGTACGGATAAATGCAACATTATTGAGATTGTGCTGTCTTGCCAAATTGGCTCCAGTAAATAATCTATTTCCTTTGATATCTACACCTATAAAATTTTTATCTGGAAATACTTGTGCTAATCCTCTTGCATAATCACCCTTCCCACAAGCCAATTCTAATACAATAGGTTGATTATTATTAAAATGACCTTTTGCCCATTGACCTTTATGTATAGGATTGTTCTCATATACATTGTCCATGTGCCTGATGGCTTCAAATTTTACTAATTTGTCTTTTCCCATTTTGATAAAAATTGGTGCAAAGATAATGATTTGTTTGAACTGCTTTAAAAGTTCTATGAAGTCTTTAATAGGCTATTTCTGTCACTTGATTTCTTATCCCATTGTTCAACTCTTAGCATCCAAGCAATAGTAAATAGCCATAATGGAGCTACTTTATTAGCTTCTAATAAGTCACTAAAAACATTGTTGAGCCAGAATGCAACTCCACACAACATGCAGAAAAGATAAATCTGTCGGTATTGGGGATGATTAAGTTGGTGATATTTGTATTCTCCGTAACTGAAAAATGTCCCTACTAATAGAAGTAGGATAATAAATCCTATAATTCCTTGCTCTACTAAAATGTAAATAAAATAATTATGTACAGTAGATCTTTCTGTGTTTTCACTGATGTATGTTTCAAAGCTAGGGGAGGTATATGGTTTATAGTTTTGGACAAAAGTGTTAGGGCCTACTCCCATAATTGGTTTTTCTCTAAACATTCTGAATGCAGCAATCCACCTATGAAATCTTTCCATTGTGGACATATCTTGTCCTTCTAAAGTGGCAGAAAGGTGCTCTCCCAATTCATCATGATAAATAGTTTCTTCATAATTTGGAGCATATCGCAAGTATCTATAATCTTTTGATAGATATGTGAAAAATAATATTGCAGCTAAGATAGCTGTAGGGAAAGCAAATCTCATTAATTTCATTTTAATCAAATAGATACTTATCGCCATGACAGGTAATGCTAACCATGCTCCCCGTGTGTATGTGAAGTAAATTGCTACAATAAAAACAACTATAGAGATATTGATGAATAGTCTTATTACAGATTTTGGACGAGAGATATTGCGAAGCATCCAAAGAAATGGAAGAAGCATTGTAATGAAAACACCATAGATAACATGGTTTCTATATAGAGGATTACATGCTGCATTGATAGAGTCAAAAGTAAATCCATCTAATCCATGTCGCACCATAATAATTCCTATTGTCACTAATGTTGAAAGGAATAAAACAGATAATGTGACAATTAATCGCATATAATTATTGACTAACCAGTAGGCTCCGATGACGCAACCTATTATTGTCCAAGATTTTGCTAATGCATACTTCAGGGAAATAATTAAATCACTAGAAGAAAAAATGCAGATATATGTCCAAATCAGATGAATAGACAACATCCATATAATAGGATAGGAAAATAATATCTTTGCATCACGTTCGAGTTTGCTAATCCACCAGAATATAGAGAGAGTAGATAATCCTATTAATAAAGGTTCGGAAGGTAAGTCGATTCCAAAGGAACCTATCTCAAATTCTAGAGAAAAAGGAAGAACAACTATTAGTGCAAGAAATAACCAATAAGGTTGGAAAGTGAAAATTGCTGCCATTATTGCTAATAATGGAATGACAGCTAAATAATATTTATCTACCCATACAGCTAGGCTCATAGCGACCAACATTATCACTCCAATAATATAATAAAGGAGTGTTTCGTTTTTAGTCACCCATTGCTGAATTGGATAGCTTTGCATGCTTTAATAGTTCTATTAAAATAATTACAATAGTTGCAGCCATAAAAGAACCGATAGCTGTAAAGAGTACAATAAGCCATCTCACTGGTTTTATTTTCTTTTCAGCAACTGAAGCATCTTCTACAACATAAATAGTAGGATACTTATTCGACATACTGATATTGAATTGGTTGGAAATAGAATATAAGGTTCCGATATAAGCATTCTGATTTTGAAAATCTTTATCCAACATTCTTAAATTCTCTTCACCTATTAAATTTCCATCTTTATCATAAGAATATACAGCTCCTTTTTTTGCTTGATTGAGAGAATCCGCCAAAGCCCTGAGTCTTCTCCCAGCCCATTCAGCTTCATTCATTAGGATTTCATAAGTCGTTCTTTTGTTTTCAGAAAGAATCATCCTATACGATTTATCAATTTGGTTGACAGCAGCTTTTACCATTTTAGCGGCTAACTCAGGATCTGTATCTATTATTTTCAATTCTACAGCTCCTAAATCATTTCTTATCGCTTTATAATTGCTGCTAAATTCTCTTCCTACATAATAATATCCCTTTTCTTTTATACCATAATGCTTTCTTAGATTGAAAGAATCTACCATAAATTTTGTCAATTCTTTTGAATTTGCAATTGCCAAGAATCTGTTGATGTCATCTTTTGAGCCAAAATTATCCACAAGAGTACTTCCTTCACTAAATAAAACACCTCTATCATTGGTAGCAGGATTGGCAGGATAGAAAATCATCTTTGATTGATAATATGGTTTCATGATAGTAGGGGAAGTGATGATGATACTCAGCAAAATGGCTGTCCCACAAAAGATTGCAATGTGTTTCCACCATTTCAACCAGTATTGTAAAAGCTCTAACATATATCGTATAATTCAATGATTTGCTAAAATAGGAAAATTCAATTAGTATTAAAGATATGTTATCTTGAAAATGTGGATAATTATGTGTAACTGTTTGTAGGTATAGTATGAATGGGTATTTTAAATTAACTTTGTGTAATAAAAGTCACAAATGATAATAAACAATGTATTAAAATTTTGTTCCTTTATTCTAGTTGGTTCAATTGTTTTTGTTTCTTGTAATAAAGACCCTAAAGAAACACCTCCTCCAAAAGAATGTAAAGAAACCCCTTCGGGTGAAATCTTTTCAGATATTCCAAATTTGAATTTTAATGAGTGGTATTCAGGTACAGGTCCTGGTACTAAATATGAAGAACCTTCTCCTAAAGAATTTTGGGCAACTCCCAATAAAGGTTCTGGAGATATTGGTGTCGCAAAAGTCCCTGTTGTAGTATTTAAAGAAGTGAGAGATAGTGCAAGTAAAGATTATGCTATTATGCTTAAAACCAGTGAAACTGTTCTATTAGGTAAAAAAACTATCGTTGCAGGATCTGTAGCATCTGGCGATTTTAAGATAGACTTGTCTAATCCATTGGCTTCTTTAAAATTTGGCAAAAAATTTGAGAAACGTCCTAAGAAAGTGAGTGGAGAATATAAATATCTTCCAGTTCTAGGAGATAGTGCTAGTGCATATTGCTTTGTAACTAAGATGAAAGCAGATTGTTCGATTGATACTTTAGGTTTTGGTAGGAAAATATTTTATACAGAGCAGTTAGAGTATGGACAGTTTGATTTTGATGTCGTATATAAAAATAACAATACCGAAAAGCCTGATAGAGTCGTTATCTATTTCTCTTCTAGTGAAGCAGGTGATGATTTTGAAGGTCAACCAGGCAATACATTGTATATAGATAATGTAAAGGTTGAATATCATAACTAAAATCAATGAGTATGAAAAAGCTTAGATTTCTATTTCTTATTGCATTAAGTTTTACAGTTTTCACTGTACAAGCAAGAATAAAAAATATTCAAAAAGGAAGAAGTGATGCGGGTATTCGTGTTGGGGCATCCTTTGGTGTGCCAGCAGGAGCTATCCCTTCAGGAGCTTCAGGTTTGCCATTGCCTGCTCCTTCTATAGGATTGTTTTATTCTTATCAATTTACACCGAAGTGGTCTGTAGAGATTGGAGCTGAAACATATTCTATGAAGGCAAGGTTTGAAACTCCTTATGACAATTTTGAGTATGTGGGAGATATTGGTAAGTATATCTCTATCAATGGTCAACCTATAACAGAACCAGGCGAAATTTCTTCTATTTATCTTAAACATGCTTTCGTTGAAGGTGGTAAGTTTAATAATAGATATTTGGTTGTGCCTGTAACAGCACAATTACATTTTAGAAAAGGATGGTCATTTTCTTTTGGTAGCTATGTCGGATATAATTTCAAAAAAGAAATGACTGGTACAGCAAAAGATATCATGGTAGGCAGTGCCAACTATCCTGAGTGGGAGGGAAATCCTGCAGAAGGAACCATGCCATTCAATGAAAGTGATAAAATCAAGGACTGGGACTTTGGTTTGAATGTAGGTGGAAACTATGAGATGAAGTCTGGAATCAACTTTGATTTAAGAATTAATACAGGGATGATGGACTTCTTTGTGAAAGAATTTACAGCACCTCCTAGTGCATATAGAAATATAGTGTTACAAACAACTATCGGATATAGACTAGGTGGTTCTAGAAGAATTTAGTAGCTTCTGCTATTATTTTATTGCGTTATTATAGCCTCTTCTTCCGAAGAGGTTTTTTTGTCTTTATAAGCTAGATTAAGGGGTGGTTTAATCTTCATTTTTCTCTTATTTCTTCTTTAAACTAAAGGAGATAAGCTCATTGTATTACATTTATTATTCAATCTGTATTGAAATATATAGCATGTTTATACTATGATTGTTATAAACTGAACTTGTTTTATGGATTTTAGTTCTTACTTTATTCCAATAAAAAAGCCGACTAAATTAGCCGGCTTTAAGTATAATTATATAAGTGTTTATCTTTCAGATATAGGAACGTACTTTCTCAGCGTAGCACCTGTATATACTTGACGTGGACGACCGATAGGTTCTTTTCTGTCCAACATTTCTTTCCAGTTTGAAACCCAACCAGGGATACGACCCAATGCAAATAATACAGTAAACATTTCTGTTGGGAATCCTATTGCTTTATAAATAATTCCAGAATAGAAATCTACGTTAGGATATAGGTTACGTTCAACAAAATATGGATCACTCAATGCAATTTCTTCTAACTTTTTAGCTATAGAGAGCGTCTCATCTTTCACTCCTAATTTATTCAAGACATTATCCGCAGCTTTTTTGATGATTTTAGCTCTAGGGTCAAAGTTTTTATATACTCTGTGTCCAAAGCCCATCAATCTGAATGGATCGTCTTTGTCTTTAGCTTTTGCAACATATTTGTCAATATCTCCACCATCAGCTTTGATAGCTTCCAACATTTCTAGTACACTTTGATTGGCTCCTCCGTGTAATGGTCCCCATAATGCATTGATACCACCTGTGATAGATGCAAAAACATTGGCATGAGATGAACCTACCATTCTTACAGTAGAAGTTGAACAGTTTTGTTCGTGGTCTGCATGAAGAATTAATAATTTATCCATAGCATCTACAATGACTTCATCTGGCTCTTCGCCAAATGCCATAGTCAAAAAGTCATGAACTAATCCTTTACCAGGAGATGGTACAAACTCTTTATTTAAGAAATTTCTTTGAATATTAGCAGCTACTGGAGCAAATGCGCCTATGATAGTGTGAATGTTTTCATCAGAAGGAGCTGAAATATTTCCTTTGTAATAGTTAGAAAGCAGACATATTCCTGCTGCCAATTGTGACATTGGATGACCTTCAGAAGGGAATGCTTTTTGTAAATCAGCAAAACCATTAGGAAGATTACTTTTTGCAGATAGAGATGCTTCAAACTCTGCTAATTGAGCAGCAGAGGGTAATTCACCATATAATAATAGGTAAGAAACTTCAGTGAAAGATGCATTTTCAGCTAAATCAGCTATATCATAACCACGATAATGTAAAATACCTTCTTCTCCGTTTAAAAAAGTAATAGCACTGCTTGTAGCACCAGTATTTTTATACCCAGTATCTAAAGTGATATAACCAGATTCTGCTCTTAATTTAGCAATATCTAAAGCTTTTTCATTTTCAGTTCCTATAATGACAGGCAAATTAATTTCTTTTCCGTCGAGTTGTATAGTTACAATATTTTCAGACATTTTTATTGAATTTATCGTTATTTCAAAAGATGTGCTAAGTTAAACAAAAGTTTATTTTTTATTTACCCTCTTTAGGATTATAACGGTAAATTATACAATTTGTTAACTGACTTTTTGCTATTTTGCTATTATGAGCTTCTTTTTCTTACATTTTTGAATAGAAATATTTACATAAGGTAAATTTGTTCATAAATCCACATAGAAAACTATTGCATAGATGAAAGTTTCCAAATGAAATTTTTACTTTTGCATACTTATTAAACAACTCAGTCTTGCAACATAAAGATTTAATTGTTTCTCCAACGGAAATAAATATAATAGAAGTAGCTACCCAGCTTTTTATCAGAAATGGTATAAGGTCTGTTACTGTTGATAGAGTTGTTAAAGAATTGGGAATATCTAAGAAGACTATTTATCAATATTTTTCATCTAAAGAAGAGCTTGTCAATGCATGTGTTGCAGATGTATTGAATAAGAAAAAGGAAGAGATTGGTCAAGTAACGAGTAAAGGCCTTGAACCTATTGCAGAGATGTTGGAGCTAGGAGCTTTGAATGTGGAAGTTTTTAAGGTGTTTTCTAAAAACACAATTCAAGATTTGCGGATGTATTATCCTCATGCATGGGAGTTGATTAATGAGTTTAAGGTGGAAGTTATTCATCAATATTTGTTAAAGAATATCAAATGTGGGATTTTGTCAGGGGATTATCGTCCCAACTTGCAATCGCATATAGTGGCATATATTTATATTAGCCTTTTGGATAGTGCTATGATACAGCATAGTGTATTGAAAACAAATATTGCATTGGATACAGTTTATAAAGAGCATTTGATGATGCATATTTATTCGATATGTTCTCATCAAGGCATAGAGAAATTAGAATTACAAGTGAATAAAAAATTGACAGTCGGTTTATGATAAAAATAGTTAGGAGTCTTGTTGTAATAGTCGTTGCAACATGTGGGAGTTTGGTGAATGCACAAGATTTAAGTTCTTTTACTTTAGAAGATGCAAAAACTTATGCTATTCAAAACTCAAAGGATATTGCATTGAAGCAAGTAGAAGTGAATCAGGCCAAATTGAAAGTAAAAGAGTCTCTATCTTATCTTTTGCCTCAAGTGAATGGAGATTTAAAATATGTTCACTATGGTCAACTTAATTCTACAATTATTCCTGCTGGAACATTTGGTATGCCAGAGAGTCAGATTATTCAATTTGGTATGCCAGAGAATGTCAATGTAGATATTACTGCATCTCAAACAATTTTTAACGGAGTAATATTAGTAGGATTGAAGGCTGCTGATATTTTTGTTCACATGACAGAACAAGAAAAGGTGGTCAAAGTAGAAGATTTGAAAGATATGATTTCAAGGTCGTACTATAATGTCTTATTGGCTCGTGAAAGTGTAGCAATAGTATCCAAAAACATTAAAAATCTTGAAGCTTTATATAAAGACACAAAGACATTGTATGATAATGGCTTAGTAGAAGAAATTGATGTTGACCGTTTGACTTTATCTCTTGCCAATCTTAAAACTCAGGTCAATTCATTGGAGAATAATGTCAAATTAACAGAAGTTGTATTGAAATTTCAAATGGGATATCCTGTTGAAAAAGAAATTCAATTGGTACAGCAACTTTCTGATTTTGTAGATTCTAACGTTGTAGCACTACCTGAAACTGTGGGCTTTGAGAATAGGAGTGAATTACATTTAATGAATTTAAGAGAACAAGTCAATCTGACTAATATTAAAAGATTGAAGTATAGCAATTTGCCGTCATTGACAGCTTTTGGCTCTTTGGCATCATCTGCACAAAGAGAGAAATTTTCCTTTTTTAAGTTTGGAGATGATTATCCTTGGTTTAATGTAAGATATTTCGGTGTGCAATTGAACGTTCCGATTTGGGATAGTTTCGGTAGAAGATCTAAGGTGAACAGTGCAAAACAGGATTTGCAAAGAATCCGTATAGGTAGAGATCAATTGATGGAAAGTTTTAAACTATCTTATCAGAAAGCAAGATTGGATTATAGCAATGCTGTGAATGAGTACAATAATACCAATAGAAATTTAATCCTTGCAGAAAAAATTTATAAGGTAGCTCAAATCAAATATAAAGAAGGCGTAGGTTCAAGTTTGGAATTGACAAATGCTGAGCAACAACTTTATACTACTCAAGCTACATTAGTCAATGCAACATATAAAGTATTGATTGCCAAAACGGATATCAATAAAGCAATGGGCAATAATTAGTTGATTCCACAATAGGGACATACTATTAGATATTATTATTGAGTAGAAATACTTTTAGTAATTGGATAGCATTATATTAGGAATATGAATCTGTTCAAAAGATGTTTCATTCTCATTTTATGCTGTATCAGCAGCTTTAATACTTTATTATCTGCTCAAGAAAGCAAAGATGATATGGCGATTGCTATGCAGTTCTATGAGCAAGGTGAATATGAAAAAGCGATTGATTTATTTAAGAAGCTGAGTGGGAATTCGGAGACGTTTTTTGATATTTATGATAGCTATATCGAATCTCTAAAAGCATTAAAAGATGAAAAAGGAGAAGAGAATTTAATTAATAAAGCATATCTAGTTTCAGGAGAACAACCTTTATTCCTTTTCCAATTAGCATTATTTTATGAACGGATTGGAAATGAAAAAGGTGCTCAGAAGCAACTCTCAAAATCACTTCAAGCAGTAAAAAACAATAGTTATCAAATTCAACAAATAGCCCTATTTCTTATAGATGCTAAAAAGTTTGATTGGACAAAACAGTTGTACCTTAGAGGACAAGAGGTGTTTAAAAAACCTGAAATATATACTTTAGAGCTAGCCTATATTGAAGGTAAAATGGGAGATTTTGAAGCGATGGTATCTTCTTTTGTTCAGTATTTATCTGGACATCCCAATGATCTATATGCAATTATTAATTTGCTTGACACAGAAGTAGAAGATAAGAAGAAGGCAGATATATTAGAAGCACAATTGCTGGCTGCAATTGGTAGGAATAAAGAAGATTTGGCGGCATTAGAAATGTTGACTTGGCTCTATAAAAAGCAAGAAGATTATGCTTCTGCATATAGCCAGATACGTTCGTTGGACTTGTTGAAGAAAGGAAATGAGGAGCAAATGCTTGAAATTGCAAGATTAGCATTTAGGGAAAAGGATTTTAAAACGGCATTAAAAGCGTATAAATATCTTATTGAGAAAGGAGAGAATAATCCTTACTTTTCTATTGCCAATTTAGAATATATTTCTACTCAAAAATCAATTATTCTTCAAAAAAAGAATTATACTCAAGAAGATTTACTCCAATTAAAAGATAGCTATTTGCGTCTGATTAATGGTCGTATTCAGCCTTCACAAATTGCAATGGCTAAGATAGATTTGGCAGATTTGGAAGCGAGATATTTCTATAATACTGATTCTGCTATTGCAATTTTATCTAAGTTAATCAATGAAAAGGATATCCATAAAGATTTGATTGCCACTGCAAAAATGGATTTAGGAGATTATTATATAATGAATAATGAACCATGGGAGTCCATTTTGCTTTATACTCAAGTTGCAAAAGATTTTAAAGGCACACCAATTGGAGAAGAGGCAAAGTATAGAAATGCCAGATTGTCTTATTTTAAAGGAGATTTTGATTGGGCATTGACACAATTAAAGGTCATTAAAGGCAATACATTTGAATTGATAAGTAATGATGCAATAGAATTGGCTTCATTTATTTCTGATAATTATAATCAGGATTATGAAGAAGATAAGGCTGCTATGAAATCTTATTCAGAGATGGATTTATTGTTTTTCCAGAATAAGTTGGAACAAGCAAATAAGATTGCGGATTTAATGTTGCTCAATTATTCAGGGCACCCATTGGAAGATGATATTTATTTTATGAAGGCTAAAATCAGTGAAAAGCTTCAAGATTTGGAATCTAAAGAAAAGAATCTATTTCATATTGTTGAACATTTTCCGACAAGTATTCTTGCGGATGACGCTTTGTTCCAATTGGCTGAATTGTATGATTATCAATTGAATATTCCTGAAAAGGCAATGAACTATTATGAGAAAATATTATTGGACTATCCTGATAGTATTTTTGTGATTGATGCAAGAAAACGTTATAGATTCTTAAGAGGAGATAAGCTATAATACAAATACTAAAAAACAGCATTATTTTTGCTTGGATGATTCTGTATAATATAACCTTTAACGTAGAATTGGAAGTGGTAGAAGCTTTTAAATCTTTTATTCAACAGGAGCATATTCCATCATTGAATTTTGATGAAAAATTGATGGATTATAAGCTATTTAAACTTTTGAATGTTGATGAATCTGAAGCGATGACTATTACCTTGCAATATTTCTTAAAAGATATGGCAACTTATAATCAGCATTTGATGACAATAGATAGCAAATTGAAAGGAGAGCTTTTCAAAATGTATGGGGAAAAAGTGTTATATTTTTGCAGTATTTTAGAAAAAATTTAAAACAACAACAATTATGTTCTATTTAATTATTATCGTTTTTACAGTACTCAGCATGATAGTGAGTGCTAGATTGAAGAGTAAGTTTAAGGAGTACTCTCAAATTCCTATTGGAATGACAGGTGCTCAAATAGCTGAAAAAATGTTGAGAGATAATGGTATCAATGATGTAAAAGTAATTTCTACACCTGGAGCATTGACAGACCATTATAATCCAGCAAATAAAACTGTCAATCTAAGTGATTGGGTATATGCTCAAAATACAGTAGCGGCTGCAGCTGTAGCTGCTCACGAATGTGGACATGCTGTTCAACATGCTCATGCATATACTTGGTTGGGCTTTAGGTCGAAAATGGTTCCAGCTCTGAGTGTTTCATCTAAATTGATGCCTTGGTTGATTATGGGAGGTATATTTTTATATTATTCTTCAGGAAATGCAATGATATTAATAGCTGGTATTGCAATGTTTGCGTTGACGACTATCTTTTCATTTGTAACTCTTCCAGTCGAGTTTGATGCCTCCAATCGTGCTTTAAAATGGTTGGACGGTGCTGGTATATTGAATAGATTAGAACATGATAAAGCTAAAAATGCTTTGAAATGGGCAGCTATGACTTATGTTGTTGCAGCATTAGCATCTTTAGCTCAATTGCTATACTATATCAGTATCTTGAACAATAGGAGAGATTAAGAATTTCAGATTTAATAAGAAAAGGGGCATTCAAAGTTAAATGAGTGCCCCTTATTTTATTTTCAGCCTATTGATTTATCTTATTAAAACAGCTACTCCAGTCAGTTCTTGGTATTGCTCTTCTTGATCCAATCTATATTTGACATAGAAAGTATATCCATCCAATGGTTGTTCTTTTCCATTTTTAGTTCCATCCCAACTTTCTCCAATAGTGGTACTCTCAAATAATTTTTCACCCCAACGATTATATACAGCGAAGTAATAATCAGATAGGAGGCAAGTAACAATAGGTTTTAAGTTGTTATTACTTGAATTATTAGGAGAAAACGCTTTAGGTACAAAAACTCCACATTCACAATTTTCCTGAGTAATCTGGATAGAGTCAATTGAAAATCCACATTGATTACTGACTTTTAGTGTATAGACACCTGCTTCTTTAGCGTCAATATATGAGGTAGAAGCACCAGTGTTCCATTCATAGTTTAATGCGTTGCTCACCTCACTACCAATTGTTACAAATTTATTGACACAGAAAGAAGTATCTATACCTAAATCAATTATAGGAGGAACTAATTCAAAGGTCACTTGAATAGAATCTGAATTTTTACACTTTCCTTGAGTGACTTCCAATGTATATATACCATTTGTGGTCACATTTAATGAAGTAGAAGTGCTGCCGTCATTCCATTTGTATTTTCCTGGTTCATTGTTATTGGAAAGAATAGCAATGCTATCTATACATGCACTAAAATCAGCACCTAAATCTACAATTGGAAGAGCTTGAACAGTTAATTGTATAGAATCTGTATATAAACAGCCATTCAAATTGACTGTTACTGCATATATTCCAGAATCTTTAGCATAGATAGAAGCTGTTTGTAGGCCGTTATTCCAGATATAACTAGAATTGGCATTTGGATAGCTGCCATCAAAGAGAATAGAATCTCCTTGGCATATCAATTGGTCTGTTCCTAAATTTATTATAGGTGTAGGTTTGATATTGAGAGTGATAGTATTGGAAGTATCACGGCATCCTGTTCCTTGTCCAGCTACTGCATAATAATTTCCAGCTGTTTGAACATTTATTGTTGGAGTAGCTTTATTTAAATCATTAGCATCTCGAAACCATGCTATTTGTGTAGGCGAACTGTTCTTAATGGATAATTTTGCTGTTTGGTATTCACAGATTTCAGATTGGTCAATTCCAATTTGAATTGAAATTATTGACAGATTTAATGTTACAATAGAATCACAGCCAGTTGCCGCATTAAATATTTCAGTATATGTTCCTGCAGAAGTGATATTTTGAGATCCGAATGCAAATGTCTGTCCTTCACAAATTGCAGTATCTTTTTGCGTTCTTATCGTAGGAATATACTTAATGGTATATCTGACAGTACTATCACAACCTTGAAAATTAGGAAGGATAATATCTTTTATAGCATCTTTTATAAATGAACTATTGTCTGGCAGAACAACTGTGTCTCCTTCACATGGAGTGAGATTAATCGCAAAAATGGGAGGAAGGGGATTGACTTGAAGTTGGAGTGTCACGATTGAATCACAACCAATAGATGCCTGAAAAGTATCAATATATGTTCCTGTTGTATTAAAATTATTTCCACCAAAACTATATGTCTGATTAGCACAAATAGTATCAAATACGGTATTGAGAATTTTATCTAAAAACAAGACTTTGTATCTGACTATACTATCGCAATTATTAGCAGTGAGATATTTGAAATCTTTTGATTGAGAAATGCTTGTAGTAGAATTATCTGGATAAGTAAATGAATCTCCATTACATCTAAGAATATCTAAAATGGTTGTATCTGGCAATGGTACCACAGTAAGTTGTACTGTAATAATTGAGTCACAGTTGATAGAAGATAATATTGTATCCTTATATGTTCCACTCAAATTGAGCATTTGACCATTCAGATTGAAATACTCATTGGCACAAATTATTGGAGAAATTGTTTCTTTTAAGATAGGTTTGAATCTTATATCGTATTGTACTATACTATCACAACCATAAAATGCTTGAAGATTGAAAGTCTGCTTGACATTGGAATAGACTATTGCTCCATCTGGCAAAGTAAGCGAATCTCCTTCACATGGCTCAAATAGATAGGTCTTTAAAGGATATGTAGGATAGACTGTGAGTGTCAATGTTACAATGGAATCACAACCAGCAGATGATAAGAATGTTTCTGTATAAATGCCTGAAGATTGGAGGGTTTGACTTCCTAATATATAAGTCTGGTTGTCACAGATAGTGTCTGAAATGGCAACTTGTATCGTTTTGACAAATTGTACATTATATCTAATTGTACTATCGCAAGAGTGTATATCTGGAAGAATTATATCATGAAAACCATCTAAAGTCATCGCAAATCCATCTGGCAAGGTGACAGTTTTGCCTTCACAACCTTGCACAGCTATGCTTGTAATTGGAGAAAGTGGGTGGACGATGAGTTGTAGTGTTACAATTGAATCACAATTCACAGAAGATGGGAAAGTGTCAATATATGTTCCAGATACAGTTAAGTTAGCACTGCCAAAAGAGAAAATATCACCATCACATATTTCTCTTTGTACGGTCATTCTAATTTTAGGAATAAATGAGAGAATATATTTTACAGTACTATCGCAATTGACAAAGTTTTTAAATGTAATTGAGTGAGATGTATCAGATACAAAAGAACTACCATCAGGCAATGTGATTGTATTCCCTTCGCAATCAGTTGGGTTGGCAATAGTAGTGTCAGGTAATGGAATTGTTAGAAGTTGGAGAATTACTAAGGAATCACAACCATTTGATTTACTTAAAATATTAGAGTATGTGCCATCTTTGTTATAAAATTGGTTACCAACTTGAAAAGAATCTAATGCACAGATTGTAGCTGAAATTTGGACAATAGAAGTATCATTGATAAGCACATTGACTGAAGCAGTGTCTTTACAATTGTTAGTATCACTTATCTCATAAGATAATAAATGTGTTCCTTCTCCAGCAATACTTGGAGTAAATGATGTACTTGTAATGCCGTTGCCAAAAAAGCGACCGCCAGCTGGTGAAGCGAAATTGCTGAGATTTATGGGAGTATTGTTGTTTTCACAAAAATCTGGAATTGGATTGAAGCTAACTGTCGGTAAGGGAATAAATGTTAAATGAGTTGAATCAATTGCTGTACAAAGCGAGTCATCAGTAATTTGCAGTATGTAATCTCCTCCACTAAGTCCAGTTATTAAAGCTGTATTTCCTGCGCTTGCAGGAGTCCATGAATAAATTACATTTCCTTGAGTATAGATAGAATTTGATTGAATCTGCCCATCATTATTTAAACAACCAGGGTCTGTAGGTGATAAAGTTACTTTTATTGTGTCTTTAAATATTTTGATTGAGTCATCTTTAGTACAGATTCCTTTATTGACAGTAACTGAATATGTTCCTGAAACAAGATTAGAAATCTTAGCTGTTGTATCTGCAAGATTTTTCCAAATATAAGTATGTGTTTGAGAATCGTTAGGTATCACTTCTATAACACCATTAGTAGAGTTGTAACAAGTTGGATTTTTGGAATTGAAAATAAAATCAACTTTGTCGTCAAGAAATAGATAAATGGAGTCTGTGTACTTACAATTATTTTCATAGAAGGCTGTTAAAGAATATTTTCCTGGTTGATTAGCTACAAAAGTAGATGCTGTACTACCATCGCTCCATAGATAAGATTTTGGTTTGTAAAAAGTTGAAGTTGAGATAGTATAAGGGAAATCAGTGCATTTTAAAGAATCTATTCTTCCTCCTCCAAATCCAAATTGAAAATCAGGAGATTCTCCGATTGTCCAACCTGGAGTATTGCCATTAGATGTGCTGTTGCCAGATGCGAAGTATGATGCAGTGCTTGAACTTCCATCATTTGGATTTGTTTTTAAACCTGCAATATCAACTAAGTAAACTTGATAAAGGTGTATGTCGTTTCCTGTTGTTTTAAAGAACCCTGCAGTTTGACCTGAAATTGTTCCCTGAATGGTTGTGAATTCACATGGCGTTCCAGAAGCAATGAGTGTTTTAATGATTTTTTGTACAGAGTTAGATGCTATTTTATATGTTTTACCTGTAGAAAATTCTAGAGAATCATAAACGTGGTTTCCAGAAATACTACCGTTGTTAAGGAATGTAACATTGTTATAAAAAGGTAATGGTGCTGCAGGATTAGTGCTAGAGTAATTCAACATATCTTTTGCTCCTGAGCCATTAAATAGGATATTATAAAAATTTAATCCTTTATTTTGTATTGTAAAAGTACTGTTACAAACGAATGTGGAGGTTCCAGAATTTAGATTGAGATTGGTTCCATTAATAGTTACTCCATTCAGTAAAGTTGTTATTGTCGAACTTCCCAAATTAATATTTCTAATATAGTCTGTTGTTGAAATAAAGCTTCCTGCTTGAATATTAAAATTGCTTGTATTGAATGTGCCACTTTCAATATAAACATTAAAATAATCACTTGCAGTAGCTCCTTTTCCAAGGATAAGTGGACTTTTTAAATTATATTCTCCATTGCCGACAAAGTAAATATTGTTATTTAGAATTTGCCCATTGAGTTGAATATCATTATTAGGGACATCAGAAATAAAATATAAGTAACCATTATACTGCCAATTTAGTCTAGCACTACTTTCTAGATTCATAGAACCGAAAACATAAATAGGTTTATCTCCTGAAAATATAGCATTCCCAGAAGGTAAAGTCCATGTCATGTTTTTGCAGAAAGAGGTGGATGATACTTTAATCGTTCCGTTGATTGGAATAGAGAAATGTACATTAGAAACAGGAGAGGGTAAAACTGTAGGGTTGGGACCTGAAGGAGAACCAATAGACCAATTGTTACAATCATTCCAATCTCCCCCAGCAGAATTATTCCAATAATAATCTGAATTAGGAATTGATGAACTAAAATTAAAATTGGTAACATTTCCCGCGTTGACAGACTGAATAGCATTAAAAGTAGCACCTCCCGTTCCTGTTACATTTCTTAATATAACATTGTTGAATTGTAAAGTGCCAGATGTTTTGCGCAGGTTTATTGGAAATGTAGTTCCTTGAATAAATGTCAAGGCATCACAAGCTGTTGAGCCTTCTATCTCTATAGTGCTATTGATAATATGCTGAACTGCTGCTGCTGCTGAATTGAAAGTATATGTTTTACCTGAACGAATAAATAAGGTATCATAAGAAAGATATGAACTCGTCTTTCCATTTGAACTGAAACGGATGTTTTTAAAAGTATTTCTAGTAGCAATGGTTTGATTGACATCAAGATATTGAGTAAAGTCCCCATTCCCAGTAAAGAAAATATTGTTCCATGCAAGATTTTTAGTTTGACATGTCGAATAAATGGAAGCAGTTAAAATATCATTTGAGTTACCTGAGCCAGTCAATAAGAATGTGGAGGTATTGGCAGGGAGAGTTAAATTTCCAGCATATATCAATAGTGGATTACTATTGCCTCCAGCTGACATAGTAATTGTTGAAGAACCTAAGTCTAATGTTCTAGCAGGTTTACAACTTTGAGAAACAAAATAAAAATTGTCAGGATCTCCACTAGTAAAGGATAAACAATTGATATTAAAATTATTGGTGATTAATGTTCCAAATTTATGGACGAAATTTCCTTTCGTTTTTAAATCATTATTGATATTGAATATACCTGAGGAATTGATAATGATATTAGAAGAAATATTTGTTGTGCCAGAACTAATACTATTATTTTTACCGTTAAAATTGATGTTTTTAGTATGAGTAATGATTAGTCCATTTTTTTGAATATCAAAATTACCATAGACATTTAAATCTTCACTTCCAATAAGGATAGTTTGCCCATTTGCAACATTTGTAGTCCAAGTTATATTATTGACACTACCTTCAACATCCATATTGATTCTATCAATACCAGGGCCACATCCATCGATTATCACATTGTCATTAAAGCTAGGTGGACATGATGGAATAGTACCACTACAACTTCCTAGCCTCCAATTGTTCTTGTCACTCCATTTCATGTTTCCAGAAGAATTCGTCCAATAAAAGTTGTTAGGAGTACTAGAGGATGTACCAGAAATATTGAGGTTGTCAGCTATGTCAGACCATGTATTAACCGTCAAACTCCCAGTTGTAACATGTATATTTTTTGTTGCCAAGGCAGTTGTTGTCAAATTACCTCCTAATCTTAAATCTACAACTCCTACACCTAAGTTTTCTAAAAGAGGAAGAGAACATCCTGAAGAAGAAATAATCGCTTTATTGATTTTGTTAAAATTGTTACTAGGTACAATATCTTTTGAAGGTAAAGAAAGGGAGGTGTTGCCGTTAAAAATAACTGTATCTATTGATATCCCTCTAGCAATAACTTTTAATGGGTGAAAAATATTTACAACTTGAAACTCTAGTAATCCAGGTGTTGTTAACGAGTTAATCGTTGCTGCTGTGGCTGTTGGAATATTATTTTTTGTTGTAACTTTATTAAATTTTAATGGACTAGTAGAGTTGAAAATAAAGGATGAATTATTATTGAGTATAATTTCAGAGCTTCCAGAATTAACAACAAGACCATTCCCTCCAACTCTAAATGAATTGGATATGTCAAATTTTGAACTGTTCAGATTTAACACTCTTGGACTTGTGTTGTCACATAAAAAAAAAGATAAGCTATAATTAAAGTTTCCAAAGTCAATAACTCCTGCATTAATAACTAATCTAGAGGTGTTTAATGGACTTGTGAAAGTATAGTTGGTACTAGGTTTTAGAGAATTTATATTAAAATTGTAAACATTTAATAAGGCATTATTTGTATTGATATTATAATTTCCACCATCGCCTATCAAATTAATAAAGCTGTTTAAAGGAGAAACATTGATGTTGGCTGCCGCTCCAATTGTAATAGATTCTTTAATATTGATATTGGAATTGGCGCCCATGATTAATTCACCAGAGCCATTCCAAGTGAAAGAGCCATTACAATTGATTGTAGTATTACTAGGAAGGTCAAAAGATACTTTCCCATTGCCATTAAATGTGAAGTTTTTAGAAAAGATTTCTGATGAAGGAATGTTGATGGTGACTGCTGCACTTGGAATGTTGATATATACGTCATCTTTGGTTGATGGAACACTACTTGGGATATTCCCACCAATTGTTGAGTCTCTCCAATTGCTCAATATACTCCAACTTCCATTTTTAGGATTGGCATAAGTTCCTCCAGGAGTTCCATCTCCACCTATCCAATAGTAATTAGCAGATTTTAATGGAAATAATATCAATAGTAATATTACTGTTGTAAATAATCGTTTAAGCATTAGAAAGTCACAAAAATTATAGAACGTTTAAAGTTAATGACTTGAAATTAATTTTTTTAAAATATAGTAAAATTATGTAGTTGTTTTATCTTGATAATTAAAAAATTAATTCCAAAAATACATTCTTCTTACTCTTCTTGATATTTTGGTGAGCAATTCATAAGGAATTGTTCCAATTTTTTCTGCACATTCTATGATGGAAATATTCTTTCCATAAATTTCTACTTCGTCACCTTCCTTTACTTCGTCTATATGAGTAACATCTGCCATACACATATCCATGCAAATATTTCCAATAATTTTTGCTTTCTGCCCTCTAATAAATACCTCTCCTATGCCATTACTAAAACGCCTATCATATCCATCTGCATAACCAATAGCTATAATTGCTATTTTGATAGGATGATCTTTGTGACCTCTTCTTCCATATCCCACAGTTTCTCCTTGATGTATGTCTTTTATTTGGGATATAGTAGTTTTTAATGTGCCAATAGTTGTTAGCTTAGACTGGATAGAATGTGAACTATCTATTCCGTATAATCCAATTCCTAAACGGACGTAATCATATTGATAATCTGTAAATCTTATTATACCAGAAGAATTAAGTATATGTCTTTTTATTGGATAATCTAGAGAGTTGAGGATAGTGGTGCTTAGTTCTTCAAATCGTTTTAGCTGTTCATGAGTAAAGTCATCCATCTCTGGCTCATCAGAAGCTGCTAAATGTGAAAAGATTGTAGCGACTTTAACTACTTCTTGGTTTTGGAGTGTTTCAATTAATTGATTAATGGCAAAAGATTGAAAGCCCAATCTATTCATTCCTGATTCTATTTTCACATGAATAGGGAAATACCCTCTATATCCATTTGTTTCTAAATAATAAATCAATGATTCTAAAATGGATATATGATAGATTTCTGGCTCTAATTGATATTCTACCATTTTTGAAAAATCTTGAATAGAAGGATTCATCACTATTATACGAGTGGAGATTCCTCCTTCTCTCAATTGCCTGCCTTCATCAACATAAGCAACTGCTAAATAATCCACACCTTTTTCTTCTAAAATTGTAGCAACTTCTACACTGCCAATGCCATAAGAAAAAGCCTTGACCATAGGAATTATTCCTGTTTTCTTTTTCAAAAAAGATTTAAAAATATCAAAGTTTTCAGATAAGGCATTCAAATTAATTTCAAACACTGTTCGGTGAGATTGTCCGAGTAATTGATGCGAAACTTTTTCAAATTGAAATTGCCTTGCCCCTTTGATAAGAATTAATTCTCTGTCAAAATGAATTCCCTCAATTTGATTTAGCAAATCTTCTGTAGTAGAAAAACAATGAAGCTCTGCTTTTAAATGACTGAGCTTATTATAATTTTGAAGAAATAGGTCGCCTACAAAAATAATTTTTTGAAATTTTTGTTGACGGATAATATTGAGCAACTTTTCAATTAACTGCAAATCATCCATCCCTGATTGTGCAAAAGGAGAAATGATTAAAGTACGTTTTTTCTTGCTTTCTTGTTGATTGTAAAATTCAAGTGCCTTTTCAAGAGAGAGTAAGTCTGCACTATAACTATCATCAATAATTATACAATCGTTAATACCATATTTTAACTCCAAACGCATAGGCAATATCCTCAATTGGGAAATCCTAGTTTGAATAGTAGCAGGATGAATATTAAGTTCAAGCATAAAAACAATACAATGCAAACAGTTTTCTATATAGGCTTTATCTGAAAATGGAATATTGAAATCATATTTTTTACTATTAAATTGAAGCTCAATATGAGTGCAGTTGTTCTGACTGGTTTGTGCAACTATTTGGTATTTGGAAGAATTGCTTTTTCCCCAAGAGGCAGTAGTTAAACTTTGTGGAATCTCGGAAGCGATGGATGTGTAATCGTTACAATATATCAATAATTTGCAGTCTGTAAATAGCTTAAGTTTTTCTTTTATTTTTTCTTGTTGATTTTTAAATCCACTATCATGAGCTGGCCCGATATTGGTAAATATCCCAATAGAAGGTTGTATCATTTTGGCTAAATTTTCCATCTCATGAATGGTTGAGATTCCAGCTTCAAAGATGGCAAGATTATGATGTTTTTCCATTTGTACGATTGACAATGGAACTCCTAGTTGCGAGTTATAACTTTTGGGGCTTCTACAAATGTCATACTCTTGGCTGAGCATTTGATTGAGCCATTCTTTAACAATTGTTTTTCCATTACTTCCAGTGATACCTATTACGGGGAATTGAAATTGATTGCGGTGGTAAGTCGCAAATTGTTGAAGTGCTTTTAAAGTGTCTTTTACAATAATGAAGATGACATCTTGAAATAGTTGATATTCTGTATGCTCTACGAGAAAGACTCGAACACCTTTAAGATGTGCGTCTGAAATAAATTGATGTCCATCTTTATTTTTTCCCATTAAAGCGATAAAAAGGGTCTTCTCAGGATTGAGCAACCTACGAGAATCTATTGATATTAAATTGATAGATTGTGGAATAATTTTTCCTTCAATCTTGCCATCGACAGCTTGAGCTATCTCTTCAACTAAATATTCTCTCAATGGAACATGTTTAATAGGTCAATATTATCGTTTCAAAACTATATAAATAGCTGTTAAAATTGATAGGTTTGATATTTGAAATAACTAAAGCTTATTGAAAAGCTTCTAGCTTTTTAATATTTTTTATCACAATATCTCCTTCGATTATTTCTAAAACGCCTAAATCTTTTAAGTCGCTCATGATTCTGATAAAAGACTCTCTAGCAGTGCCAATATATTTTGATATTTCCTCTCTTGTCAGTGTAATCACTGCTTCGTTATTTTCATTTTTAAATTTGGTGTATAATTCGCATAGTGTTCTTGCAACTCTTTGACGTAGAGTAGCGTAAGCCATGTGTAAGAGTTGTTCTTCCTTTTCAACAATATCATTAGTCAATCTTTTCATAAATTGTTGAGCAATATCCATATTGTTGTAGATGAGATTAAGAAAGTCATTTTTAGGAATTAAGGCAACTTCTGAAGGCTCGATAAATTCACCATAATCTAAATATGCAATTTCTTTCAGTAACGCATAATATCCAAAATATGAATTGGGTTTATGGATATCTGTTATTAATTCTTTGCCATCTTCATGAATGCGATAAGTTTTTATAGCACCTTTTTTAAGGTAATAAAGATGAGAAGGTCTTTGTCCTACATTGTATAAAAAATCTTTTTTCTTAAAGGATTTTATCTCTCTATTTTCTATGTCTAATAGTACATCAAGGTCTGCAGGTTGAAAACTTCTTTCAGCATAATGTCCAATTGTTTGCCCATTAAAATTGTCACTAAAAGCCTCAAATTTTTTCAATCTCATCTCGACAGCTAGAAGTAGTTCTTCTTCTGTAAATGGTTTGGTAATATAATCATCAGCACCAAGGCTTAACCCTTTTCTGAAATCAGCTTTTTCTGATTTGGCAGTCAGAAAGATAAAGGGAGTTTTAGCTGTGAGACTTTCTTTATTCAATGCATCCAATACTCCATATCCATCTATTTCAGGCATCATGATATCACAAATAATTAAATCAGGAGAGTCGCTTTTGGCAATTTTAATTCCGATTTTTCCATTGGGAGCTTGAATGGTTTCATAATTTGAGAGTTCTAGTATTTCACAGATATTTTCTCTGATATCGTGATTATCTTCTATGACTAGTATTTTTTTCATATTGGTAATGCTATAGTGATTGTCGTGCCTTTATTGGGTGTTGAAACAAAGCTAAGGCTTCCTTTTAATATATCAATATATCGCTTCACAATGAAGAGTCCAAGTCCAGTTCCTTGAATATTTGAAGAGTTGCTTGCTCTGAAAAATCTCATGAATAGATGCTTCTGGTCTTCTAAAGGAATCCCTATCCCATAATCTTTTACATGGATTAAAAACTGATTACTTTCTTTTTCTAAAATTACTTCTATAGTGCTATACTCTTGGCTAAATTTGATAGCATTGGATAATAGATTGGAAAAAGCGATTTTCAAAAGATGTTTGTCCGTGTATAATATTGTCTTTTCAGAAGGGAAAACCATTATTGTCTGACCAGCTCTACTTAGGTCACGCATTTCAACAACAATGTTTTCTATTTCTTCATTGATGTCAAAATCTTCATTATTCATTTTTATCTGTCCTTCTTCGATTTTTCCTAAGGATAGAAAGTCTTCCAATACAGCATTCAGATGTTCTACAGATGTTCTGATTCGTTCAATATGCCTCTCACAGTTTTGGACTTGTTCATTCTCAATATATCTTTTTATTAGACCCACTGAGGATAAGATAGTGCTTAACGGAGTTCTAAACTCATGAGAAGCCATACTGAGAAATCTAGATTTTAATTCACCTAGTTCTCTTTCTTTATCCAATGCATCTTTCAATTCATTTTTAGAATCTTCCAATTTAGACAATGTTTCTTCTAGTTCAGAAGTTCTTTGGCTTACTTTGTTTTCTAGTTCTAAATTGAATTCTTGTAGTTCTTTCTTTATCAGTTGTAATTCTTGGTTTTGCTTATTGATTTTCTCTTCATTCGCTTTTCTTATACTAATATCCATAATAAATGCAGTTGTATAAGATTGACCATCTTTGACAAATGGACTTAAACTGATTTCAATAGGAAAAATGCTTCCATCTTTTTTTTTGCCATATAAATCCAATCCTGCACCCATAATTCTTGCATGGGGATTTTTTTCATAACTATTTCTGTGATGACTATGATGCTTAGCTACCTCTGATGGAGCAAGATCATCGACAGACATATTTATTAGTTCATCATAATTATATCCAAATTGGTCAGTAATAAACGAATTAGCTTCTATGATTTTTCCTGATGAATTCACTATTAGTATTCCTACAGTCTTGTTGTTGAAAAGGAGATTGAAGTCATATTTATGCATAGCGGTAGTACAATAAGCTAGAATGAATGTAATTTGGATGGCTATAAAATTATGAAAAATATTAGATAAAATTGAATCTCATCTCTGCTTATTGATGCTCGATATAGATACGATTTTATTAGCAATAGATTGAGCTGCAATATCCCAACTATATTTTTTTGAACGTTCTAAAGATTTATTATTTAATTGTTGAAGAAAAGGCTGATTGGAGCTTATTTGAGTCATTGCATTTGATATCTCACTTATATTTAATGGATTGACAATAATGCCTCCATCTGAAATCACTTCTTCCATCGGAGAATTTAGACTAGTGATACATGTAACTCCACAGGCCATAGATTCAATCACCGGCAATCCAAAGCCTTCGTATAGTGAAAGATATATCATAGTAGTGGCTGTGCCTATGATTTGAGTTAATTGTTCTCTAGGAATATTTTCTAGCCAGACAATATCTTGTTTATATTTCATCTGTGCATAAAAATCCATTAGTGCAATATTGTCCCATGCTTTTCTCCCAACGACAACTAGTTTGTAAGGAGAATTAGGGTTTGTATTTTTATACTGCTCAAAGGCTTGGAAAATGCTGATGACATTTTTCCTTGGATGGATAGCACCCACATAAAGAAAATATGGTTTTCCTTGTGTGTATTTATTTTTAACAACTGATTTTTGAGGTTCACTTAATGGTTTGAAATCTTCTGAGACTCCATTGGGAATAACAGATGTTTTTAATGCATTTACATTGTAATTGTTAATAATGTCTGATTGGGTGTGCTGAGAAATAGTGAATATATGATGCGCTTTTTCACAATACTTTGGTGTATAATATCTATAATATTTATTGACAAGCCACGGTATGCTTTGAGGATAATATTCAAATGCGATATCATGAATAGTTAATAATTGAGGAATATTACTAGATAGGCTCAAATATCCATCTGGTGAAAAAAATAAATCAATCTTATTTTTAGAAAATAATCGAGGTAAGCTTTTTTCGAACCAACAGTACCAAAGAAGAGGGTGTCTAGCAGGAGGACTAGAAATGAGAGGGGTTATTTTTTCATTGGAAATAAACTTTTCATCATAATTTCTATCAAAAATAAAATACCAATCATGTTCAGGAAGTATATTTACGATTCGATTTGACACTTCTTGAGTATATACACCTATGCCTTCTAGCTTATCTTTTAGAAGAAATCTTGTATTAATTCCAATTCGCATGCTACAAGTTAGTTTTTTGATAATCAAATTTTATAACTTGCAGAATTATTTATTTTTGTTCAACAAATTTTGACCGAATGAAATTGATTGTATCTTCCAGTACACTTTTGAAAAATATTCAAAAAGTATCAGGTGTTATTAGTACTAATACCGTACTTCCCATTTTAGAAGATTTTCTTTTTGATATAAATGGGGGCAATTTGTCAGTCTCTGCTACTGACTTGGAAACTTCTATCTCAATTACTTTTGAAGTAGATGCTACCGAAGATTTTAAAATTGCAATTCCAGCTAAAATTTTAATGAGTATTTTAAAAGAGCTTCCAGAGCAACCTGTGACGATTTCTTTTGATGAGAATACTTTTGCAGTAGAATTGACTTCAGATAATGGAAACTATAAGCTTTCTGGCGAAAACGGTGATGACTTCCCAAAAATTCCTATTGAGGAAGATGTGCAAGAATTAAATGTACCTGCTTATGTTTTATCTACAGGCATTACTAAGTCGATTTTTGCTGTCAGTAGTGATGAGTTAAGACCTGCGATGAATGGAGTTTTGATTCAAATTAATGAAGATGGTCTCACATTCGTTGCTACAGATGCGCATAAACTAGTAAAATTTAACAGAAAAGATATTACATCAGATGTGTCTGGTAGTTTCATTATCCCTAAAAAAGCATTAAATCAGTTGAAAGCTGTTGTGCCGAATAATGATACAATGGTTTCATTGAGATATAATAAGGATAATGTATTTTTCAATATAGGCAATGTTTATTTAGCTTGTAGATTAATAGATCAAAGGTTCCCTGATTACAATACTGTTATTCCTAAAGAGAATCCTAATTTGTTAGTGATTAGCAGAGAAGATTTATTGTCTTCTTTAAGGAGAACAACAATATTTTCAAATAAAACAACAAGTCAGGTTGTAATGAAAATAGTAGGAAATACTTTAACTGTTTCTGCACAAGATTTAGATTTTTCAAATGAAGCTAATGAGGTATTGTCTTGCGAATATTCTGGTGAGGATTTAGAAATAGGTTTCAATTCTAAGTTTTTGATTGAAATGCTTACTACACTTGCAGGACAAGAAATAAGAATGGAGCTTTCTACGCCTACTAGAGCAGGAATTGTGAGACCTAGTGACCAAGATGAAAATGAGGATTTGTTGATGCTAGTCATGCCTGTCATGATTAATAAATAAGCATTCCCTGTCTGTTAATGATAATAATAAAAAACTGACCTTTGCTGTAGTTGATTTAGAAACTACAGGAGGCAATTTTTACTATGATAGGATAATTGAAATAGCTATTATCATTCATGACGGAGAAAAAATAATTGATGAGTATCAATCATTAATCAACCCTGAAAGGCCCATTCAGCCATTTATTTCAAAGCTTACAGGTATTTCAAATGGGATGGTTAGAAATGAACCTACTTTTAGCGAGGTGGCTGATGAAGTATTTGAAATGCTAAAAGGTCATGTCTTCGTTGCTCATAATGTGAAATTTGATTATGGATTTTTGAAAGCATCCTTTAAGGCCAATCAGATTACATTTCGTTCTGACCATATTTGTACGGTAGAATTAAGTAGAAAAGTATTTTTGAATCAAAGTTCATATAGTTTAGGAAAATTATGTCAATCTATTGGAATTCCAGTTTCTAATAGACATCGTGCATTTGGAGATACAGAAGCAACTGCAAGACTATTTGAAAAAATCTGGAATACTGATAGACAAAAGATTTTTGAAGAAATTAGGTCTGATGAAATCAATCCTGATTATTTTCCTCAAGGATTTAATGTTGATGACCTAGATAATGTACCCGAAACAGTGGGCCTCTATAGATTTTATGATGAGGATGACAGTATTATCTATGTGTCCAAGACCAAAAATTTAAGGAATGGTATTTTGGCTCATTTCAAACAAGAATTTTCTCAGAATAAGTATAAATGGATTCAAAAGCTAAAGAGATTTGACTTTGAAGAAATGCCTTCTGAAATGTCTGCATTAATGCTAGAAAATAAAGAGGTTGTCTTATTTAAACCTATAGGGAATAAGAATATTAAACCTATTAAGAATAAAGCAGGAGTATATCTCAGAAGGGATATTGAAGGTTATACAGATATAGTTGTTAGTGATATAAATAAAGAAGAGGATACTCCCTTTTTTAAATTCACCTCAGTAATAAAAGGGACTAAGTATATTCAACAATTGTATAAAAAGATAGATTTATCATCAACTGATAAAAAACATCTTAGTGTTGATAAGTACAATCATATTGTTTTCAATCTAGTGCAATCGATCACCTACCCATTTCAGAATTGTTGGATAATAGAATCTAAACCTTATCAAGAGCTTTCTGTAATTTATATTGTGAAAAATTATGAACTTCAAGGTTATGCTTTAGTTGATGATCCCAAGTATGTAGATTATGATGAAGTGTATGATGTGAAAGTAGATGTAGTAGAGACGTCAGAGTTAAGACGATTCTTTTTACAATTTATTCGTCAAAAAAAAGCTAGTCTAAATATCATTGACTTGGGAGTAAATGGTGATGTTTAGAGTGTTTGTCAGGCTTTTGAATCATTCTATTTTTTTATAAAAAGCCTATTTACTCTTTAATGCATCTACAAGAATGAGCTCTTTTATGATTAAGCCCATTATTGCTAAAAGTATCTTTATTATATTTTAATTGGCGTAGCCATGCATTTACACCATCCAAATCTGTATTTGTCCACCAAGATCCGAGGTTTCCTAATCCACTAAATACGCCATTAGCATCACGAGTGCCTCCAGGCAAACCTGCGAATCCAGTGCTGTTATCTGCTCCTGTGTTGGGGCTCATCCAACCTGCTATAGATTTTAACTTTCCACCAGTACCTGGACTCAGATAAGATGCTAGCTGCTCAAAGTCACTTTGAGTAGGAATTCGCCAACCTAGAGGGCACAATTTTCCAGTTATTGTAGAATACCAATTGTACATCTTGCCATAAGGGTTGTTTTTTGTAGAGTCATTATTGTAATAACACCATGCACCTGTACTAAGGGCAGCCCATTGGGAGTCGAGTGTAATGTTTGGAATAGAAGTTCCATCGTTATATTGAGTGGTTTTTAGATTTTCTGCCATCCAAATTTGATTGCCAATTTGAATAGTCGCATAGCTATTGCCATCAATATCTGTAACTGTACCATAATTGAGGTCAGGGTTAAGGAATTTTTCAAAACTTATAGATACGTCATCGTAATTGCTTGTGCAGGAAGTGCTAACTGTCCATCGTAGTACATAGGTGTTTCCTTCAGTTCCTATAAATGAACTTTGTGGATTTTGTGGACTGTTGATGAAGCCTCCTGCTCCGCTGATAATACTCCATGAACCTGAGCCATGTTCAACACTGCTAGCATTTAATAATGTGCTCGTCCCTATAATGTTTAATTGGTCTGTTCCGGCATCAGCAGTTGAAATAGAAGGACAAAAACTCACCATCATTGTGTCAGAAGCACTAGCACAAGCTCCACTTACAGTCCATTGTAGCAAATAGGTTTCACCTGCTTTCCCATCTAAGTAATTCATACTGTTTAGAGGGAAGTTATTACGAATACTTCCTCCTTCTCCACTGATGATAGTCCATTGACCAGTGCCATAAGAGGGATTGTCGGCATTTAGAGATGCACTCGTCCCAATAATATTCAATTTGTCAGCCCCTGCATTGGCAGTAGGGGTTTTCTTACAGTCGTCTTTTATACAACGGCAAGCTAATAGATAGTTAAATGGTGTGGGTATTCCATTAAATGGATTGCCTGATAAATTTGAGTTGATAAGTTGACCCAAAGCACTATACTCATTAAGACCTGTAGGAATTATAGAGTTTGTCCAATAATATGCAAATGTACCTCCTCCGTTATATCCAATAGTGTTGGAAGTTCTACGCCCAGATGGTATTGCTGAAAATCCGGATTCATTATTAACCCTAGGGTCTGCTATGTCCCAACCAGATGTTGATTTTAGAGTTTCGGCAAGATTTTGAATGAAGAGAAAGTCTTCTTGAGAAGGTACCCTCCAACCTTTAGGGCAAAGTTTTGGGTTCCTTGCAGCTCCCCAATTATATAACATTCCATAAGCGGTGTCTGACCAGTAATTAAGAATTTGTGTGCCATAGATTGCATGGTATGCGACAGCAAGATTTTCAGAGTTGATTTCAGAAAATGCAGCGTATGGAATACTGTAAGAATTGTCATTCAATCTACTTGTTCTTAGGTTTTCAGCCATCCAAGTTTGACTGCCTATCTGAATTGTAGGATATTCATTGCAGTCAATATCTGTAACTGTGCCATATTCTAGATTGGAATTGAGATGAGGATTGTTAATTTTCTTCTTTTTTATATTTGTCAATTCCTTATAAGCACTACCACAATCATTGCTAACAGTCCACCTTACTATATATGTTTGATTGGCTTGGGCTATAAATGCACTTTCAGGGTCATGAATATTTGAAAATATACCTCCATCTCCTTGTGTTACCGACCAAGTGCCTATCTCTCCTGGATTTACTTTTCCACTAAGCATATATTCTCCAGTAGGCAAACACCCTTTTCCAGATACTTCAGGTTGTATAGGAGGAGAGTTGAAAGTTACAAGGACAGTATCATAATTACTGCCACAATTATCAGTTCCTCCCCATTGTAATGCATATTCTGTTCCAATAGTTCCAGTAAAGGTACTTGAGGCACTAGTTGGATCTCCGAGACTTCCTCCATCTCCACTTAATATCGTCCATGAGCCTACTCCTATGGCAGAAAGGCTTGTTGTACTTCCGCATACAATTTGATTTACACCAGCATTCACTTGGTCAGGGCAAAATACAATATTGATATCATCAGATGAAGTACTGCATCCATTAGTGACATAACAAGTCACTTGATAATAATCGCCTATAGTGCCATGCAATATTAAAGGGTTGCTACTTGAATTTTGAATAAACATCCCATCTTTTTTCACTTCCCAATAATGGGTTGTTATCATTCCACTTGGTTTAGGTGCTAAGATTGTTGCTGTTGAGCGAACACTAAGGTCTGGACCAATATTTATCGGAGGTACTTGAGGACACGCTTCTTGAAAAGATATAATGACATCATCATAATTACTGCCACAAGTATTACTGACTGTCCAGCGAAGTGTATATGTATTTCCTGCTATACCTTCAAAATTACTTATATTGCTATAAGGAGAGTTTATATTGCCACCAATGCCACTAACAATTGACCATGTTCCTGTGCCTATAGCAGGATTGTTTGCCGATAAACTTACATTTGTTCCTGAAAGGTTGAGTTTGTCCAATCCTGCATTGGCAGTTGAAGGAGGTGGGCATTGTCCTGCAAAAATAAAATCATTTCCCCATACCCATTCTGAAGTATCTGTCAGGTTGCATATTGCTTTTATTCTCCATTTATAATTTCCATTCTGAATACTTGTTGTTGAGAATGATGAGCCTATGGAAGTGAAAGCATTGGAATTTTGTTGTTTATTATTATCCCATAATAAAATAGCGTAAATGTCATGGTCTTGTGTTCCTGACCATGAAAAAGTAATCTGATTTCCGGAAATTATTGTTTGTAGGTTCTTAGGGTTTTCACAATTTGCATAGACAAAAGAAGTAAGAACAAATGCTAACATTAAAGCAGTTAAGCTGAGTTTCTTGATAAGATGAAGCATGTTGTATTATTTAGATGTAAAATTGATTAACAATATACATATCCAATGAATTGCTAATTTTTTAGTTTACAAACATAATAAGGATGCTAAATTATATAAATAGCCAAAATGGCTATTTGTGCCATAATAAGAAACTAAATATGTAATAAGTTACAAATCTCTACAATGGCGGTATTGCTTCGTAGGCTCAATCTATTTCTAATAGCCTTTAAATGATTATTGACTGTATTTTTGCTGATAAATAGTTTTTCAGCTATTTCATCTATTTTCTTTCCAGAAGCCCATAGTTTGATACATAATAACTCAGTTTTGGAGATAATATCTTTCTTTTTAGTGTTTTTTGAATCAGAAAACCAACAGTATGTATTGTTTGGTGTTTGTATTCTAAACCAATAATTATCACCTTCTGACAGATGAGTTACATCTTTCATGTAAGACAAAAGGATTTTAGACTGTTTCTGCCCATTTAAAACTAATGGTATGACATGCCAAATAATGCGAATCGAATTTCCTTGTTTTGTTTTTGCTTTGGCACCAAAAAATGTACTGTTAAAATACATTCTTTCATCTGCTGTGAAATTTTGCATAAGTTCTTCATGAACTTTTATACACTCTTCCAATGGATGGAAATCTTCCAATACTTTAGGAAAAAAGTCTTTAAAAGAATCTATTACTTCTGATGATTCTAAACCCCAAAATTGGTTAAAATTAGGCGTAACATGTTCGTATTTTAAAGTCACTTTATTGAGAATCATCAATACCATATTCTGACTTTCAGAAATTTCATCTAAGAAATTATAGTATTGGTTTAATTCTTCTTCTCCTAAATTTTCAAAAGCATCAACTATACTAATCGTGTTAAAAATAGCTTCAGCTTTTGTTGTATTCATTTTGTTGTTGGTCTTATGTGTTTGAATAAATGAAACTAGTGAGAATAATAATGGTTTTGACAAATGAATTTCAAATCTCAATAAATATCTAACTAAATAGATTTCTCAAAGAAATTAGTATTTCTTTAGTACAGTTTGGTGTTTTTGTATAGTTTATTTCCTTTCTGATTCTATTTTAAATCAAAAAGAAAGCAATACGTTCTTAAATTGTTTAGAAAACTTTTTATTTCCCTCCAAGTAACGCTGTTTTCAATGCAGCTTCTACAGGTTTTGCTCCTAACCAAATGCCAAATAATGCTTTTGCAAAATCATCACCTTCAACAGTAGCTAAATGTTTGCCATTTTTTGAAGATTTTACACCTACTCCAGGTACATAATTTAAAATGAAATAGTCGCCAGTTTTTATTTCCTCATGAGAAAAAATTTCTATAAAGTTGTCTATTTTACTTTGAAGAGCTCCTACTTTCCCATTCAATGATAAATCAAAACCCTCTCTTACAGCCTCTTCCATATTTTTGCTATTGACCATGCTAGAAGTGATTTGTAGTTTTACCGCTTTTTCTTCTTTACTATTCAAGATAGCATTAGCATCTTTAGATGGGTTTTTGAGATAAAGCCCTAGTACATATACCTTGAAAATTGCTTTTTTACGTACTCCAGCACCATTCAATTGTAGCTCAGCTGTACTAGTTTTTAATTTTGCACTTAGATTTACACCATTGACGTTCACTTGAGCATTGCCTACTCCTGAAAATAAAATAAAGGCAATAGCATATAATAATATCTGTTTCATGATAAAAGATGTTTATAGGATAATGAAGTTAGCTTTTTTCTGCAATTTTCTATATTTAACTACAATTTTTCTGAATAGTATCTTATTCTAGTTTGTTTTTTATAATTTAGGAATAAATAAATATATTATGAGTAAAAATTTGTTCTTGTCGTTTTTGTCTATCGTCGTTTTATTGATGAGTTGCTCAAAGGACAAGGAAACTCCAAAAGAAATCAAGACAATAAATCTTCCTCCGATAGTTTATAAAGATGCAGAAGTTCCCAATAACTTAAAAATGAACCAGCTTCAGTATCTGAGCAGCCATAATAGTTATAGAAAGCATACGGATAAAGAGATTTATTTGTTTTTGAATCATTTGCTTCCAGTGGCTTCAGAATTGTTTATGGAATGGCAGTATGATCATGTTGACTTTTATACCCAACTTGAAAGGTATGGAGTGAGACATTTGGAAATTGATATTTATGGAGACAAACAAGGAGGTCGATTTTATAATCGTGCAGGATATACTTGGACAGCACGTGATCCAGCTTCTCATATAGATGCATTGCTTCAACCAGGTCTTAAAGTATTACATATTCCAGATATAGATTTTGAGACAAATTACTATACATTCATTGATGCGTTAATGGATATTAAAAAATGGTCTGACAATTATCCAGATCATTTGCCAGTGTATGTTTATATTGAAACCAAAACAGCTACTGCTGGAGATTTTTTATCTGGACTAGGATTTACAAAGGCAGAAAATTGGGATGCTGAAAATACTGCTGAAATCGAAAAAGAGATTTTGCAAGTTTTTCCTCGTGAACAGATAATTAAGCCAGATGATATTAGAAGAAATCATGCGACACTTAGAGAAGGGGTATTGCAAGAAGGTTGGCTGACAATAGGAGAGGCAAGAGGTAAAGTAATGTTTATGTTTGATGTTGAAGAGTTTTCTAATCAATATAAACAAGGGACTCCCTCGTTGGAAGGCAAGCTAGTATTTACTCCATCTAAAACGTCAGATCCTGATGCTGCTTTTATAAAGAGAAATGACCCATTTGCCTCTGATATTGAAGACTTAGTGAAAAAAGGCTTCTTGGTTCGTAGTATGATAGGAGGGGTAAGTGAAGCTAGATCTGGAGATTACTCCAAATGGGACACAGGAAAGGCTAAGGGTGTTCACTTCCTTTCTACTGATTATTACAAACCTGATGAAAGAGGTGGCAAAGTTGCAGGATGGACTGATTTTCATGTGTTTTTAGACCACAATAGCTATCAGCTCAATCCCATAACAAATTAATTGATTATATATCGCCTAATTGTGGTCGAATAATAATGTCTTCAACTACTGTACTAGGACTTAATTGTGTCTGGGTATAAATCAATGTTGCAATATCTTCTGCAGGAATAAATCTTTCTATAGGTAATTCCGTTCCTTGCCATGAGTCTGTCAATGTAGCACCAGGCATGACATGTGTAACTTTGATTCCATGAGGTTTCAATTCTTCACGCAGACACTTGGAAAATCCCAACAAGGCAAATTTAGATATGGAATATGAACCTCCGTTGGGATAGGCTTGGAAGCTAGCGATGGAGCAAATATTGAAAATATGTCCACTCTTAGCTTGTATCATACTAGGCAACAGAAGTTTTGTGAGATAATAAGCACTATACAAATTGGTTTCAATCATTAGTGGAAGATTTTTTTCATCTTCATCTTTTATCGCTCCAGGAATAAATATACCTGCATTATTGATTACAATATCTATATTTTTCCATTCCTTTAGGATATTGTTTGCAAATCTTTCGATATCTCCTTTAATGGATACGTCAGCAACTTCACTGATGATATTTATATTTGGATACTTTTCTAAAAGTCCTTCTTTCAATGTATTGAGTGGTTTAAAATTTCTTGCACAGATAGCAATGTTGTGACCTTGTTGTGCAAATTTGGTAGCAAGAGCTTTGCCGATACCCTTAGAAGCTCCAGTAATTACAATATTCATAACGTTCAAAATAAAATTCCTATTGGTTTTAAATCAGTTTGTTGTAAAAATAAGTTATTTTTAACGACTTAAATATGGAGTCTTTATTTCAATTTGGAAAATATATGCTGATGCTGAAAAGCCTTTTCGTTCGACCTGAGCGAAAAACAATGTATTGGATAGAAACATTGAGGCAAATGTATCAGATAGGAGTAGATTCATTAGTGATAGTGATTATTATTTCATTTTTTATTGGTGCTGTTTCAGCTGTTCAATTTGCGTACAACCTTTCAACAACGATTACCCCAATGTATTTTGTGGGTTATGTTGTGAAAGAATCTATGATTTTGGAATTTGCTCCTACTGTTACTGCTTTGATTTTGGCAGGGAAAGTGGGTTCAAATATTGCATCTGAACTGGGTACTATGCGTTTAACTGAGCAGATTGATGCGCTTGAAATAATGGGTGTCAATACCACTGCATATTTAGTGGGCCCTAAGTTGATTGCAGCAGTGACTATGATACCTTTGCTAGTTGTGATTGCAGCAGCTAACGGTATTTATGGAGGAATGTTAGCTGGTATGACTTCTGGATATGTCTCTTCAACAGAGTATATACAAGGAGTATTGAGTTTCTTTGTGCCTAAAAATGCATTAATCATGATGATTAAAGCAGTTGCGTTTAGTTTTTTGATTGTTTCAATTTCCTGCTTTAAAGGTTATTATGCCAAAGGTGGGGCATTGGAAATAGGTAAAGCTAGTACTAAGGCTGTTGTAATTAGTTGTATTGCTATTCTCGTGGCAGATTATTTGATAGCTTGGTTGATGATATGATAGAGTTAATAGGTGTAAGTAAAAGTTTTGGCAAAGCCGAAGTCTTAAAAGGTATTAGCTCGACTTTTGAACCAGGCAAGGTCAATTTGATTATCGGCAAAAGTGGTTCTGGGAAAACAGTCTTAATAAAAAGTACTGTAGGATTAATAGTTCCTTCCGCTGGTCAAATTTTATACAATGGTGAAGATTTTATCAGCATGGACAGTGAGGGTAAAAAGAGAATACGTCGTGAACTGGGTATGTTGTTCCAAGGGAATGCACTTTTTGACTCTAAAACTGTCGAAGAAAATGTCATGTTCCCTTTGGATATGTTTACTCACATGTCTTTGAGTGATAAAAAGGATAGAGTCAATGAAGTATTGAAGAGAGTCAATCTTTTTAATGCAAATCATAAACTGCCTTCTGAAATAAGTGGAGGTATGCAGAAAAGGGTAGGAATTGCGAGGGCGATTGTAATGACTCCTAAGTATCTTTTTTGTGATGAACCCAATTCAGGCTTGGATCCTCAGACTTCAATTGTGATAGATGAATTGATAAAAGAATTGACTATTGAGTATAATATGACAACTGTTGTGAACACTCATGACATGAATACTGTTATAGCCAATGGTGATAAGATATTATTTTTGCATCAGGGAGTGAAACACTGGGAAGGGAATAATGAAACCTTATTTGAAACAGATAATAAAGAATTAATGGATTTTATCTTTGCATCTCAATTTCTTAAAGAAGCTAGAAATGCAAGATTAGCTTTAAAAAATAAATAAAATATTTAGGTATGAGCATATTAGTGAATAAAAACTCAAAAGTAATTGTACAAGGGTTTACAGGTAAAGAAGGTACATTTCATGCTACTCAAATGATTGAGTATGGTACAAATGTTGTCGGCGGCGTAACTCCTGGTAAAGAAGGAAGTTCTCACTTGGATAGACCTATTTTTAACACTGTTGAAAATGCTGTTAAAGCTACTGGTGCAGATGTGTCTATTATTTTTGTGCCACCTGCTTTTGCTGCCGATGCTATTATTGAAGCTGCTGATGCAGGTATAGGTTTGATAGTTTGTATTACTGAAGGTATCCCTGCTCAAGATATGGTGAAAGCTAAAGCTTTTGTTCAGAAGAAAGGTGTAAGATTAATTGGTCCTAACTGTCCTGGTATTATTACTCCAGGTGAATGTAAAGTAGGAATTATGCCTGGATTTATTCATAGACAAGGTACAATAGGAATTGTTTCTAAATCAGGAACATTGACTTATGAAGCAGTAGATCAGGTGACAAAAGCTGGATTAGGGCAGTCCACTTGTATCGGTATCGGTGGCGATCCAGTAATTGGCTCTACTATGAAAGATATTGTTCAGCTTTTAATGGCAGACCCTAATACAGAAGGTATTATTATGATAGGTGAAATAGGTGGTTCAATGGAAGTTGAAGCTGCTAGATGGATTAAAGAAAATGCCACTAAACCTGTTGTAGGATTTATTGCTGGTCAGACTGCGCCTAAGGGAAGAAGAATGGGACACGCTGGGGCGATTGTTGGTGGTGCAGAAGACACAGCTGCAGCTAAAATGAAAGTAATGCGTGAGTGCGGTATTCACGTTGTAGATTCACCTGCATTTTTGGGTAAAACTATGGCGGAAGCATTGAAAAAATAATTTTTTGCTTTCATATAGCTCCCATTATTTATGTTGCTCAAAGATAAAACAGCTCTGATTTCTGGAGGTTCTCGTGGTATAGGAGAAGCGATAGTCAGGGCTTTTGTTGCTCAAGGGGCAAAAGTTGTTTTTACATTTAATAATGCACAAGATAAAGCAGAGTTAATTGTTCAAGAATTGGGTGCAGATAATGTTCAAGCTGTAAAATGTGATGTTACTCAGAAAGATGAGGTTTTAAATGCTATCAATTCTAGCATTCAATTTCTGGGTGAAATTGATATTTTGGTCAATAATGCTGGAGTTACTAAAGATAATCTCCTCCTCAGGATGTCAGATGAAGATTGGGATATTGTCATGGATACAAATTTGAAAGCTACTTATTGGCTCTCTAAATCTGTCTTGAAATATATGCTGAAATCGGGAGGTGCTATTATTAATATTAGTTCTATAATGGGAATTTATGGCAACCAAGGTCAAGCCAATTATGCTGCATCAAAATCTGCAATAATTGGTTTGTCAAAATCTATTGCTAAAGAGTATGGTAGTAGAAATATTCGTTGTAATGTCATTGCTCCAGGATGGATTAATACTGACATGACAGAACAATTAGATGAGAGTTCTCAAAAGGAGTTTCAACAATCTATTGCTTTACAAAGAATTGGACAACCAGAAGAAGTTGCACAAGTAGCTGTTTTTTTGGCTTCTCAAATGTCATCATATATTACAGGTCAGGTATTGCAAGTGTGTGGAGGTGTTAAATAATTGATTTTCTATTGCTATAGATGGAATCTTTGATAATTATTTCAATGTAATATAATAGTCAAAATAAAATCCATCAAGCTCTAATTCTATTTCTTTCAAAGTATTAATAAGTGCTTCAAATTGTATTAATTGCAAAGGAGTGAGGTGCTCAAATTTTATTTGTAATGGCATTTCCCATTCTGAAGTAAGAACATCATAAAGTGCATCTAAATTATTTCCAAAGGAATCGGGAAGATTAAGCTCGTTTTGGATAATTGTGTAAAAATTTTCTATTTCTTTTATTTCTTTAAAGTCAATAACAATATTTTTCATAATATTTATCTTTTTTGGAATGTAGTATAATGGTCTTTAGTAACGTATATGAGTTGGTCATTGCTGAATATGATGCGCTCAGCATTTCTTCTCCCACAATTATAATTGATATCTGCTTCGAAATATTTTCTCCCTTGCTTTTGTGGTAATTTCTTCTCTCTGTTGCCAAATCTGTCTCCACCAATTACTCTGCCAGGTAAAACCTCACAAAGATTACCTTTGCTGGCTTGCCAACCTGCTTCAATTGCTTCCCTTTTTGTAATATAATAATCTGGAAGTTGGTGATGTTCTTTCAAATAATCAATGACAAATTGTTCATCAGATAAATCTGCAATGCTTAAATCTATTGTGGTGTTTTCAGCAGAAGACTCCTGAGTAAGAGACGCAGTTTCTAATAATGTTGCGTTATTATTGTCATATTCTTGACATCCATTTATTCCCCACAAAGTCCAGAAAAGAAATATTGCAAGTAATATTTTTGAATAAGATTTTAAATTCATAGTGTCAAAATAGGGTATTTTTCATAATTGTACTATTCTTTTAATATTGGTTTTTAAATAGCTGTAAACTTCAATTTCATTTTTTTAGAATAATTCTTTATTGTTTGATTAGCTTTATGCAGAGAAATATTTCTCAATTATAGAATAGATTTAAATAGTATTTATGATTCGTCACATTGTTTTTTGGAAATTACAAGAAGAGAATAAAGCTGAAAATGCAGATAAGATAAAAGTTGCTTTGGAAGATTTAAAAGACAAGATTCCTGGATTGCTTTGTGTAAGAGTGGGTATCAATCACCCTGAAACTCCTATAGACAATTGGGATATTGTTTTGACATGTGATTTGGAAAGTATAGAAGCTTTAAATGCTTACCAAGTTCACCCTTTGCATAAAAAAGCGGGAGAATTGATTTCAAAGGTTCGTACAGCTCGTGCATGTGTGGATTTTGAAGTCAAATAGTTATTTGTTGATTGATTTCCTTATATAAAAATGATTTTATTGTCTTTGTCTTAAAATTATGATAGAACAAAACGAAGAGAAAGTAGAAATGAAACGAGCCCTTAGCTTGTTTGATGGAACAATGCTAGTTGCTGGTTCGATGATTGGTTCGGGTATCTTTATTGTAAGTTCAGATATTGTAAGAAATGTAGGTAGCGCTGGTTGGTTGATTTTGATTTGGGCAATTACTGGCTTGATTACAATTATTGCAGGTTTAAGTTTTGGAGAGTTAGCTTCTATGTTCCCAGGGGCAGGAGGTCAATATGTTTATTTACGTGCAGCTTATGGTCGGCTGGTTGCTTTTCTATTTGGTTGGGCATTCTTCATGGTTATCCAAGCTGGTAGTATTGCAGCTGTGGGAATAGCATTTTCTAAGTTTGCCTCATACATATTTCCTAGTGTTAGTGAGTCTAGTTTGTTTCTTAGTATTGGCTCTTTAGAAATTTCTGGAGCAGAAATATTAGCGATTGCCTCAATTATATTTTTAACTTGGCTCAATTCCAAAGGAGTGAAAGAAGGCAAGGTACTCCAGAGCGTCCTCACAATGGTTAAAATTTTGTCATTGGGAGGATTGATTGTTTTAGGATTGACAATAGGTTTTAATTCTCAAGTTTGGGATGCAAATTGGGCTTTAGCATGGTTCAAGATACAATGGAATGAAGGTAATATGGTAATGCCTTTTACTGAAGGAGCTTTTTGGGGAGGTTTTGTCGCAGCAATGGTCGGTTCTATTTTTGCAAGTGATGCTTGGAATGGTGTAACTTTTGTCGGAGAAGAAATTAAAAATCCTGAACGAAATATTGCATTAAGTTTAGTGTATGGCACACTGATAGTCACAGTCTTATATATTGCTATCAATCTGATGTATATGGCTACATTGACTATGCCAGAGATAGCTTTTGCTGAATACGACAGAGTTGCAATTGCATCATCTCAAAAAATATTGGGTAGTTTTGGTACGCTTGTTATAGCTGTAATGGTGATGATTTCTACATTTGGATGTAATAATGGGATGATTCTTTCAGGTGCTAGGGTTTATTATTCAATGGCTAAAGATGGTTTGTTTTTTCAAAAAGTGAGTTTGTTGAATAAGAATGGCGTACCCGCTTGGGGGCTTTGGCTACAATGTGCTTGGGCATGTATATTATGTCTGACAGGTCGCTTTAGTGATTTATTGGATTATATCATCTTTGCTGTTCTGATATTTTATGCTTTGACGGTATTGGCAGTTATCATTTTAAGGAAGAAACATCCTGAAATAGAAAGGCCATATAAGACAATTGGCTATCCTGTTTTGCCTCTTATTTATGTATTTGTTGCATTGGCAATCGGGGTAGGATTATTGATATACAAGCCGACTTATACTTGGCCTGGTTTAATCATTATTTTGTTGGGTATCCCAATATACTATATGTGGAAAAATCAAAAAGGAGTTATTTAGTTTATACCCAAAAACTCGTTAAGAACAATACTTATCTTTTCAAATTCAATTAAAAAACCATCATGTCCATAATCTGAGCTGATTTTTACAAATTGATGTTGAGGTAAATATTTAGCCAATAATTCTTGTTCTTGAATAGGAAATAAATAATCAGAATCAATTCCTAATACTAAAACCTTTGTTGGAATTTGAGAAAGGATATCCTGAGGATTTGAAGACCTTCCTCTCATGATATTATGGTTGTCCATCGCTTGAGAAAGCCTATAATAGGAGTAAGCATTGAATCTTTTTATCAATTTTTCTCCTTGATATCTTTGATAGCTGCATGCCTTAAAATTGGACAGCAGTTCATTGGAGTCGTCTTTTTGAGTTTTGCCATAGGCTTGGTAGTTTCTGTATGAAATCAAACCTATACTTCTTGCTACTCCCATACCTTTGGCTCCTGCATGTGGATTTTTTTCTCCGAAAGTTTGATCTGCTTCAATTGCCATCCTTTGACTTTCATTAAAGGCAATTCCCCAAGGTGAGTGCTGTATGTTGGTAGCTCCTAATAATGCATTTTCTATTAATCCCGGCTCTAGAATTAGCCATTCTAATAATTGTTGCCCTCCCATTGAAAATCCTAGAGAAAACCAAATCTTTTCAATACCTAAATGCTTTCTCAATATAATAAGACTTCTTACCATATCTCTTACCGTCACTATAGGAAAATCTCCGTAATAAGGCTCATTCGTTGCTGGATTGATGCTCAATGGCCCAGTGGTGCCATAGCAAGAACCTAACATATTGGCACATACAATAAAATATTTTTTGGGATCAAAGTATTTTCCTTCTCCTACCATGCCTGGCCACCAATCACTCGGGTCACTATTTGCACTGAATGCATGGCATATCCAAACAACATTACTTTTATCCTCATTCAATTGACCGAAAGTATGGTAAGCAATATCTATAGAAGGTAAAACAGTACCACTGTCTAATGGAAATGATGAGGGATGAGAAAGTATTTTTACTGACATTATTCGCAAAAATAAGTAAGAGTGAGAATAAAAGATAATTATTCTCACTCTAGTTAATTAGTTTAAAGATTATATTTTAGCTAAAGCCTGCTCGATATCTGCTTTGATATCATCGATATGCTCAATACCAACAGATATTCTTATCGCAGCAGGGAATACACCCGCAGCTGTACGCTCTTCTTCAGTCAATTGCTCGTGAGTAGTAGATGCAGCATGAATCACTAATGTTTTTGAATCTCCAACGTTTGCTAAATGGCTGATTAATTGCAAATTATTGATAAATGATTTTGCAGCTTCGTATCCTCCTTTGATTTCAAAATTGAATACATAACCATAATGTCCAGCCCTTAAATATTTTTTAGCCAATTCATGATATGGGCTAGAAGGTAATCCTGTAAAGCTTACACTCTCAATTTTTGGATGTTGGTTGAGCCAATTAGCCAATGCAACCGTGTTTTCATTATGCCTATCTGCTCTTAATGACAATGTTTCCAATCCTTGAATATTTAAGAATGAATTGAAAGGGCTAGCTGCATTGCCATAATCTCTCAATCCTACTACTCTAGCACGGATAGCAAAAGCTATATTTCCGAAAGGCCCGTTGCTTCCAAATACTTCCCAGAAGTTCAATCCGTGATAATCTGGAGAAGGCTTAGAAAATTGTGGATATTTACCATTGCCCCAGTTAAAGTTTCCTCCATCAACGATGATGCCACCGATGCTATTGCCATGACCGTTAATCCATTTGGTTGTAGCTGCAACTACGACATTCGCTCCGTGTTCAAATGGGCGGAATACATATCCTGCAATGCCAAAAGTGTTATCTACGATAATAGGTAAATCATATTTTTTAGCCAATGCTTGGAATTTATCCCAATCAGGAACATTGCCTCTTGGATTGCCAATAGCTTCTAAATAGATAGCTTTTGTTTTGTCATCAATCAATCTTTCAAAAGAATCTACATCATCTCCATCAGCAAATCTTGCCTCAATACCAATACGTTTGAAAGAATGTCTAAATTGGTTAGTTGTTCCTCCATATAGATATGAAGTAGTAATAAAGTTTTCACCTGCTTCGACAGCATTTGTAATTGCTAAAAATTGTGCTGACATTCCAGCCGAAACAGCTAATGCTGCAACTCCACCTTCCAAAGCAGCTATTCTTTTTTCAAGAACATCTGTTGTAGGGTTCATGATACGAGTGTAAATGTTTCCAAATTCTTTCAATCCAAAAAGATTTGCAGCGTGGTCTGCATTGTTGAATTGGAATGAAGTAGTTTGATAAATAGGAACTGCTCTACTTCCTGTTGTTGGATCTGGTGCTTGTCCGGCGTGGACTTGTAGGGTTTCAAATTTTTGACTCATGATTTTTGTTTTTTAATGGTTAATATTTGTAGTTAAAATTTTTAATAAAAAAAGGCTTCTCAATGTAGAGAAGCCTTGGTTATATTGTTCACGATTAGACACAAGCGTTTCTCACACATCTTTGATGCTGCTACAACACATTTGTCTGTTTACGTTCTTTTTCATTGCTTCGCTAAGGTAGAAGTTTTGATATGACACCACAAAATTTTTTTTGAATTTTTTTTTCAATTTATCAATTTTTGCCGATTTGATAATTTTATTGTTATTTTATTTAAAAATTTTAAATTAAACAAGGAAAATTTTAAAAAATTACTAAGCTAAAATTAATGAATTTGTTTTAAATTGTTGAATGTGGAATTTCCAAGAATGAATAAGGAGAGATTTATCCTTTACTCAATTCTTTAGATCGTTGTTCTGCTCTCAATACACCTTTGCCAATCTGGTTTTTCATATTGAATTGATCAAATATCTCCATTGCTGCTTCAGTAGTGCCACCCTTGGAAGAAACTTTTTGTATCCATTCGTTGCAAGAGAATGGATTATTTTTAAATAATTCAATACTGCCTTCAAATGTTTGAACGACAATTTGAGTAGCTTCATTTTTGTCAAATCCCAATTGTATAGCAGCTTGTACTATCGCATCCATAAAATAGAAAACATAAGCTGGTCCACTTCCTGAAATAGCTGTAATTGCATCTATTTTACTTTCTTCATCGACTTCCAATGCTATTCCTGTCGTTTGAAGAAGTTGGGATATGAACTCTTTATCTCTGTCATTTAAGCCTTGCGTGATAAATCCAGTTGTTCCTTTATTGACAATGCATGGTAGATTGGGCATAGTGCGAACAATCTTTTGAGCATTAGTACCTATTTTTATACTCTCAATTTTGATACCTGCCATAATGGAAAGCACAATCTTGTCTGGATGAATATGAGGAGCTATTAAATGATAAATATTAGCAGAATCTTGTGGCTTTACTGCTAAAATATATAAATCTGCATCTTTGAAATTTTCATTGGGATTGGAAAATGCAATTCCGATTTTTTGTTGATTAAGCTCCTCAATCTTACTTTCATCTTTTTCAAAAATAAATAGTTGATTTGAAGGTATAATTTGGGCTTGGATAATGCTCTGGGCGAGGGATTTACCCATGTTTCCTCCTCCAATAATTAAAATGTTCATATTATAGTTGTATGTGTTATTGGGTAAATTTACCAAATATTAAATGGAATTATTGTTTGAGAGATTGTTACTTTTATTCTTTATTGATTATTTCACTTTAAATCAACAAAAACTAAAGTTTGTTGAATGAGGTAAATTTATTGTTTTTATGATTTGGATACTATATATCGCTGTCTGTATTTTTCATTTATGGACAATCTTCACTCAACAAGCAACTTTGACTTATTGGTCTAAACCTTTGCTGATGCCTATATTAATGTTGATAGTTTGGAAAAGCACTCAACTGAAAACTATCTATTCCAAATATTTATTTTGGGGTGTATTTTGTGGATGGCTTGGGGATATGTTTTTACAAGGACAAGGTGTTTTGTTTTTTATTTTTGGTTTACTTTCTTTTTTAGTAGGACATCTTTTTTATATTGCTCTGTACTCTTTCGAAGTCCAAAAATTGAGAGCTACTCATTTTATAATGGAGCAGCCTTATTTGATTATTCCTTTTTTGGCTTTTTGGATTTATATCATTATGCTATTATCTCCCCAAGAAAGTGAATTTCCCAAAGCTCCGATATATTTATATGCATTTATAATTATCATCATGCTTATCATGGCCATTAATAGAAAGTATGCGGCTACAAAAATTTCTTGGATTTTGGTTATAGTAGGTAGTTTCTTATTTGTTATAAGTGATTTTTCAATAGCTATTCAATTGTTTTTTGGCAAATTTGCATTTGGTAGAATATTTACAATGAGTACATATCTCACTGCTCAGGGGCTTATTGTATTAGGCGTAATTAAGAATAAATCTTTGCAGTTATCTTAGGCTTCATCACTTTTAATATTTAAAGAAATAAATCAGCAGTAATATTATCTGTCAGTAATTTTCCTTTAGTACTTAATATGTAGTGATTATTTTGGAACTGTAATAATCCTGAAGCTAAATGCTTTTTGACTGTGCTATGAAAATGTTTGGAAATTTCTCCATCGAATAATTCTTCTAATAATTGAACATTGATACCTTCTCTTAGACGTATTTTGGTCATTATCCATTCGTTGTATTGAGAGTGAAGATGAATATGTTCGGTCTCTTGAGGAAGTATCCCTTGTTCGATAGATTGGATATAACGCATATTGTTGGCAATATTCCAATATCTAAAAGGTGTTTTGTAGCTGTGTGCAGATGGTCCAATACCTAAATAAGGAATGTCGTGCCAATAACTATTGTTGTGAATAGCCTCATCACCAGGAAGGGCAAAGTTGGAAATTTCATATTGCTGATATCCCAATGTGGGCATAAAATCCATTAGCCATTCCATTTCTAAAGCAGATTTTTCTTCATCGACAGGGATAGACTTTTGTTTTTTAATTAGCAAATCGAGGGCTGTGTTTTTTTCTACTGTTAAGCCATATATAGAAATATGACTTACACCAAGGTCGGCTAGCAACCTGATATCTTTTTCCAATCTAGGGATTCCTGAAGTCGGAATACCAAAGATTAAATCTGTAGAAATTTTTTCTATCCCTTGATTCAATGATGTTGTAATCGCATGAATAGCACTTTCACCATTATGTACTCTATTAAGATAGGCTAAATCTAGATTGTCAAAAGATTGTACTCCTATACTCAATCTGTTTATAGAAGACTGTGCTAGCATATCAAAAAAAGGACTATCCATATCATCAGGATTGGCTTCTAAGGTCACTTCTTTTAATTGAGATAAATCGAAGTTAGCTTCCAATGCTCTCCATATTTGTTGAAATTCGGAGTTATTCAAAAGAGAAGGAGTTCCTCCTCCAAAATATATAGATTGCAACTGCGTTTTAGAGGAGCCAAAAAAATCTTTTTGAATATAAATTTCTTGACTTATCGCATCTATCATTTGAGCTCTATATTTTTCAAAAGTGGTAGAGAAATGAAAATTGCAATAATGACAAGCTTGTTTACAAAAAGGAATGTGAATATAAATACCTGCCATTTGCCAAAAATATCTCAAATTTACAGATTAAGTAGTATTGAATGCGACCATTGAAGCTCTTTTGTTGGATTATTTTGTTTTCTCTTTTGAGGATATCTGATGTGTGGAGCAAGGATAATGGCTATTTTTTGAAAATTATTGTTGAGCAACAGATTAAAAAATATAGATTACCTGATATACAATCTTTTTCTACTCAAATTAAACGAGAAGAGTACCTCAGTCAATTACTCAAAGATTTTCATACAGACATGTATCTGGAAGCTTCTGTCGATTCTATATGGGGACAAGATAATGATACATTGTATGCTAGGTTGCATATTGGCAAAAAATATACGGTTAATGCTTCTCTGCCTGATTTAGAGGTGAAAAGTAAAAGGAAATCTCAACAGGAAGAATTGGATGCTATCAATAAAACGATAAGCACCTTGGATAAGCAATTAATTTATCTACAAGAAAATGGACATCCTTTTGCTGAAATAACTTGGGATAGCTTGCAAGTTGAAGCAACACATTTTACAATGCAAGCACATTTGGATAAAGGTCCTTTGATTACTTATGATAGTATTAAAAATAGAGAGAATGGTAAAATATCAGAGTCTTTTTTAAAATCTTATTTAGGAATTAAAAAAAATAGCCCTTATAAAGAGTCATTATTGAAAGAAAGTGATGATTTATTGAAAAAACTCCCGTTTGTAAAGTTTGTCAAACCTTCTACAATATTTTTTAATAGCCATCAGGCGACTATGAATGTTTATCTCGCTCAAAGAAAGGTGAGTAAGTTTGACTTTATTATTGGATTATTGCCGAGTAATGAAAATGGGAATAATAAAATATTGATTACTGGAGAAGCTAGACTACAATTGCAAAATGCTTTTAAAAGAGGAGAGGAGATTTTTTTTGAATGGAAGCGAGTCAAAGCCAATTCGCAGAAACTCAATCTGAAATTTAACTATCCTTATATTTTACAATCTTCTATTGGTGCTTCAGGTACTTTTATGTTGGATAAGAGAGACTCTTCTTATTTAGACCTCAATTGGACACTTGGTGTTCCATATCGAATCAAAGGCAATAATTTTGTAAAAGGTTATATTGAAAACTCTCAAACGATTGTTTTGCATGTTGATACCTTATTATTAAAGCGAAATCATAAATTGCCTAATATTCAAGATGTCAATGGATTGTTTTATGGATTGGAAGGTTATTTTGAGAACCTAGATTATCTTTTTAATCCTCAAAGAGGTATTGAATCAAGTATTAATTTTCAGATTGGTACTCGCAAAATTAAACCTAATAATACTATCTTAAATATGGGAGAAGATTATTCTAGGCTTTATGATTCCATTGCATTGAAAACTATGCAAATGCAATTCAAGGCTCAGTTAAGTGCTTATATACCTATTGCTAAAAGACAAGTCATAAAATTGGGTTTTCAAGGTGCTTCTAAAATGAGTACTGGTCTATTGGAGAATGAGTTGTATAGAATAGGTGGAGCCAAAATTTTACGTGGATTTGATGAAGAATCGATATATGCACAACATTTTGCAATTGCCACTTTAGAATATAGATTTATACTTGAACAAAACTCTTATTTTTACACTTTTTTTGATGCTGCATGGGTATCAAGAAAGCTAGAAGAAAAATTTAATAATAATTTCCCTTTTGGGATGGGAGCAGGAATCGCATTTGAAACAAAAGCAGGTATATTTGGAGTCAGCTATGCAGTGGGAAGGCAACAATCAAATCCGATTGATTTTAGATCATCTAAGATTCATTTTGGGTATGTTAATATTTTCTAAAGTGAAGTATCTTATTTTATTACTTGGTTTTTTGCAGTTGAATAATGTATCAGCTCAAAATAGAGAATATAGCCCTGAATTTGTGGACTCTTTTCTGATTCAAAATTCAAATAATGAAGCTGTTTCCAATATTGTCGTTAATATTGAGAATGATAGGGTAGATGATGCGCCAATTTGGGATGTTCAGCAACTCAAAAGGCAGATTAATAATCCTTCTATGCTATTGGGCATCCCTTTGATATTGATATTATTGTTGTTTTTAAAATTTGGCTTTAAAGACTTTTATCACAGTAGCTTTTTAGGTCTGTTTAATGATAAAGTATTTCAATTGCGCTATCGAAATATGAGAGTATCAGAGCTAATTCCAATATTATTAGTCTTTCTGATTAGAAGCATTGTGTTGGTGATCGTCTGTCAATACTTTTTATATTACTATTTAGGAGCAAAAATATACTTGAGTAATGAGTATATGTTGATAGGGATAGGTTTGGCAATTATATTTTTTGCATTGAAATATTTATTGGAATATATAGTGATGAGTATTGTAGGTGTGAGTGATAGATTTAAAATATATTTTACTCAACATTTTATTATTAATACTTGGTTGATTTTGCCATTTGCAATTATCATTTTAGTAGCATATCTTAATGCATTCAGATTTAATTCCCAATCTATTATCATCATTTTTGTTGTTCCTACCCTTATTATCTTTACTTTTTCGACTATTCGAGCCATGATTTTATGGAAAGGACAATGGAAAGATTATTTGATTTATTTTTTTATGTACCTTTGCACTTTTAAAATCATCCCTTATTTGATTTTAATCAAGATTGTTAAAGAATTTTGGTTGAAAGTATAATAGGAAAAAGGATGAAATAGCAATTGAAATGGAAGTAAATACATTGAAAGAAGTAAAATCAGTACTGATATCTCAACCGGCTCCTGAGAATGGTAAATCTCCATTTTGGGATTTGGCTACAGAGTGTGGTGTGAAAGTAGATTTTAGACAGTTTATTTATGTAGATGGTGTTGTAGCTAAAGATTTTAGAAAATCTAGAATATATATAGATCAATATTCTTCTGTGATTTTTACTAGCAAAAATGCCATTGAGCATTATTTTAGATTATGCGAAGAAATGAGAGTGAAGGTGTCTGAAGACACTAAATATTTCTGTATTAGCGAAGCTATTGCTTTGTATTTACAGAAATATATTCAATATAGAAAAAGAAAGGTGTTTTTTGGAGATGGTAAGATTACTAAACTAGTTGAAACATTAGTTAAACACAAAGATAAAACAGAAGGTAAGTTTCTTCTGCCATGTTCAGATGTAAGAGACCAAGGAATAATCGACTTATTGACAAATGCTAATATTGACTTTTCAGAAGCGATAATGTTTAGGACTTTAGCAAGTGATTTGTCAGATTTGAGCGATGTTAAATACGACATATTGGTTTTCTTTAGCCCTACAGGAATAGGTTCTCTTTTTAAAAATTTTCCAGATTTTGTTCAAGAGGAAACTCGTATCGCTGTATTTGGCAATACAACAGCTGAAGCAGCAAGAGAAAAAGACCTTCGAATAGATATTCAAGCACCTAGCCCAATATATCCTTCTATGGCAAGTGCGGTGAAAGCTTATATAGAAGAGGCGAATAAAATGAAATAATTTGCCTAACTTACTTTGAATTGTAAAATATATAGATGAAAGTAAGTGGTAGTTATATAATTATACGAAGTTGTATTCTGTTTATATTCTTTCTATTTTTTTCAGAAGGTAAAGCGCAAGTATATCTAAATAGTACTCATATCTCTCAGTGGCATACACAAATGATTCAACCTGCTCTATCTGGACAGTCAGAAGGACTTAGGACGTTTGCAACGTATAGATATCAGTGGGTCGGATTAGATGGTGCTCCTATGTCAATTTTTGCAGGAGCTGATATGAAATTACCTATAAAGAATAGTAGTGGAGGTATATTTGTAGCTCATGACAGATTAGGGGCTTCATCATATACAAGTGCAAATATCTCTTATGCGTATTCTATTCCTTTAAAAGATAATATCCTTAGTATTGGTGCTAATATAGGAATGGTTGGTTCAATATTAGATGGCTCTAAATTGACGACTCCTTCAGATAAATTACCTATTGAAGACCCTAGCCTTAGTGGAAGAAAAGAGTCTGGTTTTAGAGCCAATATTGCTTTGGGTGCAGCATATATTCACTCCATGTTTTATGCACATGCATTTATTGATAATTTGGGAGATTTTAAAACAAAAATTAATGGATTAAATACAGATTTAAGGATATCAAATGGTAGATATTTTGGAATAGGATTAGGTTCTTCTATACCTATTAACGAAAAATTTAGCATAGATCCAAAAATTCTTTTTAAATCTGATTTGGTAAATTATCAACTTGATATATCTTTATCCTCGACTTTTGATAAAAGGTATTCTTTGGGTATTGGAACTAGAGGATATAATAATAATAGCTTTGAGTCGTTATTTCTCATAACAAAAGTTAATATAGTAGATAATATAGCAATTATGTATAGCTTTGATATAGTATTAAATGAATTAAAAACAGTGAATAGTGGCTCACATGAGGTATCATTTCAATACATAATTCCTAAAAGATATGTTACGAATAGGAGTAAAATTGTGAACCATCCAAGATATCTCTAAAAAAAATGTTAAAGATTTTACAATAAAGTTATATTGAGTTAAAAAATTCTATAACTTCGTTATTTATCTAAATTTATAAAGAACCAATACAAACGATAAAGGAACTGTACGATGAACAAATCGAAATTATTATTAAATGCCCTTTTCCTACTTGTTCTAGTGGGATGTAATAAAGAAAGTGGGCAAGAAGGTCAGTTAGTAGGGGCAACTGATCGACCTAAATGGGATGCAGGATTGATGCCTTATGGTATGGTCTATGTTCCATCTGGTACTTTTCATACAGGCCCATCTGATCAAGATATCGTTTATTCATTGCAAGCTACCAATAAACAAATCTCAATTGTCGGCTTCTTTATGGATGAAACTGAGATTACTAATAATGAATATCGTCAATTTACAGATTGGGTTAGAGATTCTATGGCTCATAAATTGATTGGTGGAGAACATCTTATTTCTTCAGAAGAAGGTGGTGGTGGTGAGCAACGTATCAATTGGGATTATCCGATTGATTGGTCTCCTGAAGGAGAAGATGCTAAGCAAGTTGAAGAATTGTTTTACACTCCAGAAAATAGAATATATGGTAGAAGAGAGTTAGATCCTAGTAAATTAACCTATGAATATACTTGGGTGAAATGGAGAGAAATGGCAAAAGCTGAAAATAAAGGCAAACCTAGATCTTCTTTTATCGAAAGAAAAACTGTCAATATTTGGCCTGATGAACAAGCATGGATTAGAGATTTCTCTTATTCTTATAATGAGCCAATGACTAGAACATATTATACTCACCCTGCTTATGATGATTATCCAGTTGTAGGTGTTACTTGGGAACAAGCTAATGCATTTGCTTATTGGAGAACTTCGTTGTGGACAGTATTTAAAGAATCAAAAGGTGAAGCATTCCCAGAAGAATTCAGATTGCCATTTGAACATGAATGGGAATATGCAGCTAGAGGTGGAAAACAATTATCTCCATATCCTTGGGGAGGTCCTTATATCAGAAATACAAAAGGATGTTTGTTAGCTAACTTTAAACCTGGTCGCGGCTCTTATGCAGATGATGGTGGTATCTATACAGTAAATGCTAAATCTTATTGGCCTAATGATTACGGTCTATATAATATGGCAGGAAACGTAGCTGAATGGACTTTATCTTCTTTTTCTGAAAATTCTTATGCATTTATGCACGATATGAACCCAGATATTCGTTATGATGCAAAAGAAGGCGATCCATCTAGCTTGAAAAGAAAAGTGGTTCGTGGTGGTTCTTGGAAAGATATTGCTTATTTCTTACAGACTAGCACTAGAAGCTGGGAATACCAAGATTCTTCAAAATCTTTCATCGGATTTAGAAACGTAATGCCTTTCATGGGGCGTTCAATCAATGATTTTAAATAACACTATATAATTTTTAATTTTTTAACCAATAACACAAACACAATTTTATGGCTTCAGTTTTTCATTCAAAAGGATTTAAATACGCTAAGAATTTACTATTTGGCGTCGGTGCTTCGGTAGTAATTATAGGGGCATGGGGTAAGTTGACTCACCAGCCATGGGCGAACGTTGCACTTACTGTAGGGCTTATGACAGAAGCAGTTATCTTCGCTATATCGGGAATTATTCCACCAGAACCAGATTATTATTGGAGTAAATTGTTCCCAGGTCTTGAAGACGCTGATGGGACAATACAACCACTTCAAGGTTTGGCAGCACCAAAAGCTGCGGCAGGTAGCGGTTCTACAGTTGCTTTAGACAAAATGCTAGATGAAGCTAAAATTGACCAATCAACTATCAATAGACTTGGTGATAATTTGAAAAAATTGAGTGAAAATGTTAATTCAATTTCTGGTGTATTAAATGCTCATGCTGCTACTGAACAATTTGTGGCTCAAACTAAACAAGCTGCTGATTCAATGACTGCTTTGTCTAAGAATATTGAAGCTCAGACTAAGCAAGCAAATGATGCTATGGGCGCTTTATCTTCTAGCCTAGGCAATTTGACAAAAGTATATGGTAATATGCTTTCTGCTATGAAAGCATAGTCACTCGTTTTATTTTTTAATCATTCAATAAAACGAATTAATAATGGCTATACCTAAGGAAAACCGGCAACAGATGATCAACATGATGTATATCGTGTTGACAGCTATGCTAGCCTTGAACGTTTCTGCTGAACTCTTAAATGCATTCTCATTAATCAATAAGAGTTTGATTAAATCATCAGAAACTATCGATGTTAGAAAGAAAAATATTTACGAAAGTTTTGCTGCTAAAAAAGCAAAAGAACCAGGCAACCCAAAATTTGCTATATATGAACCAAAATTAAATGAAGCAAAAACTGTTGCTGAGGATTTGGAAGGATATATAGAATCTCTTATCAGCCAACTTGTTGAACAAGGTGGTGGACCTGCTGAAGAGTTCCATGGTGACATGAAAAAACGTGATGACGTTGATTTGTCAACTAGATTTCTTGTAGAAGGTGTCGAAAGAGGTAATGTTAAGGGCGGGAAAGGTTATGAACTTCAAGCTAAGATTGAACAAGCATTAACTAAGTTTGTATCTCTTGTTGATACTGCTGATGTTAAGCAAGTTACTGCAAACTGGCCATTTAATATGGTGATAGATAATGGTAAAGTATCTATTTTAGCTTCTCAAGCTCCTTCAAAATCTAATGAAAGGAATCCTGTTGCCAATCCAGCAAATGACTGGGTGAGAGAGAGTTTTGGTCAAATTCCAGCTATTGCATCTCAAACGATGTTGACTAAATTCAGCTCAGATATTAAAGGAATTGAAAATGATTTGGCTGGTTATTTCTTCTCAAAAATTGGTCAAGCTCAAGAACTTCAAGTGGATGAAATCGTATTTGATAAATTCCAAGCAAAGATAGTAGCTCCTACCTCTTATGTAATGTTAGGTGAGACTTTTGAAGCTGAAGTATTCTTAGCTGCTTTTAACTCTAAAACAAATAACGTTTCTATCACTGTGAACGGTGGTGGCTTACCTGTCAACTCTGATGGTGTTGGTACTTTTAAACGTACTGCTACTAGTGTTGGTGAGTTCCCAGTTTCTGGTACTATCAATGTTAGAAATGATAGAACAAATCAAGTAGCTTCTTATAAATTACCTGAATTTAAATATACTGTAGCTGCTCCTTTTGCAACTGTATCTCCTACCAAGATGAATGTATTTTATATTGGTGTAGATAACCCAGTAGATGTTTCTGCTGCAGGTGTAAGAGCACAAGATTTGAACGTATCTGTTTCTGGAGGTTCAATTTCAGGCTCAGGTGGACACTATGTTGTTCGTGTAACTAATTCTGGGAAAACTCAAGTTAATGTTACAGCAAAAGGTAAAACATTAACTTCTAAAGAATTTAGAGTGAAAATGATACCAGACCCAGTGGCTAGTGTCGGAGGTAAAAAAGGAGGTCGTGTTTCTTCTGCTGAAATGCGTGTTCAAAATGGTTTATCTGCTATCTTGGAAAACTTTGATTTTGACGCTCGTTTTGAAGTTATTTCTTATCAAGTAACTTTCGTTCCTAAACGTCAAGATCCTGTATCTGCAGTATGTAATGGAGCTTATTTTAACTCTCAGGTTCAAAGTTTCCAAAAGGAAATGAAACCTGGTGATTCTGTATATTTTGAAGAAATCAGAGTTAAAGGACCAGATGGTACAGCTAGAAGAATTCCGGGTATTGTATTTACTCTGATCTAATATTGTCAAAACTACTTAAATGAAAAGCATTTTTTTAAAATCATTATTTCCTACCGCATTCGGTGTTGTATTAGCGTTCAATGCTAATGCACAACAGCCTACTATGCAAGTTGTAGATGCAACTGAAGCACCTAGTACTGATAAAACGGAACAAACAGAATTACAAGTCCTTCCGTGGATTCAAGAAATTACAGGACAAAGACTTGTTCTAGATCCAGATTTTGTTAGAGAAGCGGATGTTTTTTGGAGAAAGGATATATGGAGAGTTATTGATACTAGGGAGAAAATGAACCTTCCTTTTAGCTATCCTAAAGCTCCCCTCATTAATATTCTTATCGATGCTGTTAAATCTGGCGAAGTTCCAGTATTTGGTGCGAATGATGATGATTTCAAAAATCCAATCAATCCTGATGACGCATTAGCTATGACTGGTTCTACTTCTGATACTATCTATGTACCTGATGCTATGAATCCTGATAGTTTAATTCCTACTGTGATTACAAAAGATTTTAATTTCGAAAATGTAAAGCAGTATAGATTGAAAGAAGTTTGGTATTTCAATAAACAGTCTTCTACTATGCAAGTCCGTATTTTAGGTATTGCTCCTATTATGGATGACTACAGTGAAGAAGGTGTTTTTAGAGGAACTAAAGCTTTGTTTTGGATTTTCATGCCTAATTTGAGAAATGTTTTAGTGAAAACAGAAGCATTTAACCCATTCCCTGATGGAGTTAGATTGACGTGGGACGATATCTTTACACTTAGATTATTCAGTTCTGTTATCTACAAAGAAGATAATGTTCGTGATGAACGTGTGAAAGATATTTGGGAAGATCCTATCGATCAATTATATGAATCAGAAAGAATTAAGGAGAAAATTTTCAATTTTGAACATGATCTCTGGGAATTTTAAAGTATAGAATTTGAAAAGCGACTCATCTGAGTCGCTTTTCTTTTTAAATATACTTTTAGAATACTGTGATTTCTTCTATCAGTTTTAAAAAGACCTCAGCATCTTCCATTGTATTTTCTATTCCTAAACTAATTCTTATAGTATGATGAGATTGTTGTGGTGATAATCCCATGGCTAGTAAAACATGTGATGGTTCGGGTCTAGAGCTGCTACATGCAGAACCTGTTGAAATACCAATCTTGTTTTGAATCTTTTTAATTACTGTTTCTGCTTTTAGATGCAATAATTGAGCATTTATTGTATTTGGGAGTCGATTGACTTGATGAGCATTTATTTTTGCAATGTCTTTTTTAATAAGTTGGTTTTCGATATGTTCTTTTATTGGAGTAATCTTTTCTTGATACATTTTAATATACTCAGTAGCTAATAAAGCAGCCTTCCCTAAACCTACTATTCCAGGAACATTTAATGTTCCTGATCGATTGCCTCTTTCGTGTCCTCCTCCATGTATTAGAGGCTCTATACTTACTCTTGGATTTTTCCTTCTGAGATATAAAGCTCCTACACCCTTAGGCCCATAAAACTTATGCGCGCTTAATACGAGGATATCAATTCCTAATTCTTGCACATCGACTTGTATTTTTCCTATAGCTTGTGTTGCATCACAAATGAGAATAGATTTTTTATCATGAACAACTTTTGCAATTTTTCTTATTGGCTGAATTACACCAGTTTCATTATTTGCTAACATTATTACTACAGCGACAGTATTTTCTTTAATTTGTTGATTGAGCTGTTCTATATTGATTAATCCGTTTTCATCCACATCTAAATAGCTTACTTCTGCGCCTTGTGATTCTATCCATTGTAATGCGTCTATTACAGCATTATGTTCTGTTCTAGATGCGACAAAATGATTTCCTTTAATTTTGTATCTCCAAAATACCCCTTTAATTGCGGTGTTGATTGCTTCTGTTGCCCCTGATGTAAATGTTATTTCTTGTGCTATACAATTGATTAGACTGGCAACTTGTATTCTTGCCGCTTCTACTGCGTTTTTAGCGTTAAGTCCCATGCTATAGGTGATACTAGCGGCATTGCCATAGTTTTGTGTGAAATATGGTAACATCGCTTCCAAAACTCTATTATCAACGGGTGTTGTTGCATTGTGATCAAAATATATAAATGAGCTCATCTCTTTATTTTTTAATAGCTTTAATAGTTAAATTTACAAACTATATAATTTCTTTATAGTTTATGATAAAACAAATCGACCATATAGGTGTAGCTGTAAATAATACAGAGGAAGGTATTCAATTGTTTAATGCTATTTTAGATATAGAACCTTTTCACAAAGAAATAATTGAGTCACAAAAGTTAGTTGCTACTTTTTATGAATTGGGTAATACTAAAATTGAACTTTTAGAACCAACATCTTCAGATAGTACAATTGCTAAATTTCTATCCTCTAAAGGTCCAGGAATTCATCATGTTGCTTTTTTAGTAGATGATATTAATGTAGAAATGACACGTATGAAATCTGAAGGCTTTAGACCATTATCAGAAGCTCCATATATCGGTGCTTTGGGAAAATTGGTTTGCTTTTTTCATCCTAAAACTACAGGTGGCACTTTAATCGAATTATGTCAGAAAGTATAATTCCTTATCTAATTTGATTTTATTTTACTGTTTTTGATTTTGTAGAACACTATTAACTTTTAATATAGTGGACTGCATAATTGTCTAACATATTTTAACCCTGTAAAGTGTTGTAAGCTTTAGCTATTGTTTAAATTCGTACTTTCTTTACTCAGAATGTTATGTACAAACTTTCTTCTTTTTGAAAGTTACTTAATAGGAGAAGTGAAGTATATAGTTATAATGTTTACATACGGTTTAGAATTTTTTAAAAGTATCTAATGGATATAAATAATTTAAGTGCAAATTCACTCTCAGAATTGCAACTCAAAGTTCAGGAACATAGTGCATTTGTTGATGTATTAAGGAAAGAGTTATCAAAAGTGATAGTAGGTCAACAAGGTATGGTAGATAGATTACTATTGGCATTGTTGACTAATGGGCATATTTTGTTGGAGGGAGTTCCTGGCTTGGCAAAAACTTTGGCTATCAAGTCGCTCTCGGAAGCTGTTTCTGTTGATTTTAGCAGAATTCAGTTTACTCCCGATTTATTACCAGCTGATATTATTGGAACTATGATTTTTCAGCAACATAAGGGAATATTTGAAGTGAAAAAAGGGCCAATATTTTCCAATTTTGTTTTAGCAGATGAAATTAATCGTGCTCCTGCAAAAGTTCAGTCTGCATTATTGCAAGCCATGCAAGAAAGAACTGTAACAATAGGGGAGAATGTTTTTCAATTGCCAGAGCCATTTTTAGTCATGGCAACTCAAAACCCTATTGAACAGGAAGGTACATATCCATTGCCCGAAGCTCAAGTAGATAGATTTATGTTGAAAGTAGTGATTTCTTATCCTAAATATGAGGAAGAAAGATTAATAATGAGAATGAATACTATTGGTGAGTGGCCCAAAATTCAACCTTGTGTGAATAGCTCAGAGATTATTAATGCACGGTCTGTTGTAAAGGAAATTTACATGGATGAAAAGATTGAACAGTATATATTGGATTTAGTGTTTGCTACTCGTCAACCTGAAAAATATAGATTGCCGGAATTAAGTAATTATATTTCTTATGGAGGCTCACCAAGAGCTTCTATTAGTTTGGCAATGGGAGCTAGAGCCCATGCTTTTCTCAATAAAAGAGCTTATGTAATTCCTGAAGATGTTAAAGCAGTCGTAGTAGATGTATTGAGGCATAGAATAGGCTTGACTTTTGAGGCTGAGGCAGAACTAATAACTAGTGAACAGATTATCGATAAAATTATTCAAAGAGTTGATGTTCCATAATGGATATTATAAGTATCATTCAAAGAATTAAGAAGATTGAAATTACTTCAAAGTTGCTCTCCAATCAACAATTTGCTGGAGCTTATCATACTGCATTCAAAGGGAAAGGAATGGAGTTTAGTGAAGTGAGAGAATATTCTTATGGTGATGATATTCGACATATTGATTGGAATGTTTCAGCGAGGATGAAATCTCCTTACGTCAAACTTTTTCATGAAGAAAGGGAGCAGACAGTAATGTTTCTTGTGGATATTAGTCATTCTGTGATGACTTCAATAGGTAAAGTGGATAGGAAAGAACGAATAGCTGAACTTGTAGCGACATTGGCTTTTTCTGCAAATAGAAGCCAAGATAATATAGGGTTGCTTTTATTTGATTCAGAAGTTCAATTATTTCTTCCGCCGAAAAAGGGATATCAACAGATATTACAAATGATAAGAGCTATAATTGTGACTGAACCTTCTACAAACAGCACTACAAATTTTGAGTCTGCAATCAATTATTTCTGTAAAATTCAAAAACGGAATGCTGTTGTTTTTTTGTTATCAGATTTCTTGTTTGATAATTATAAAAATTCGCTTTCAATCCTAAGTGCAAAAAATGATGTTATTGGTGTAGCAGTAAAGGATCCTCTTGATGACATGTTGCCAGATATTGGTTTGGTTCAAATTCAAGATGTAGAAACAAATGATATTCAGTGGGTGGATACTTCTTCCAAAATCTATCAAACATGGTATCAACAACAATCACAATACCGAAATAGCTATTTTAAAAAGGTCTTTTTAGAAGCTAAAGCTGATGTAATCATGCTATCTGACCAAGAAGATTATATAAAGAGATTGCAATTGTTTTTTTTTCAAAGGATGAAACGAGTTTAGAATGAAAAAGTGCTTGATTTTTTATATTCTTTGCTTTCCCATTTTTTTGATGGCGAATGAGAATATTCGTGGAGTTGCTTCTTTTGGTCAGAATGAAATATTTGTAGGTCAGTTATTTTATTTAGATATTGAGGTGAAGACAGCAAAAAATATCAAAGTTCAATTGCCATCTATTGCACCAGATGTACATGGTTTGGAGAAAGTGAAGGAGTCTTCAATAAATGGAGAGGAAGTATTGAATAGCGGAGATTCATTGATATATAAAACTAGATTTGCTTATGTTGCTTATGATAGTGTTTCAGGGGATAGGGCTCAGATTGCAGTTCCATATAGTCAGAACAATCATTTTGACACGTTGATGCTTTATGCAGACGGATTTCAGGTTCAAAGAATTGCCGTTGATACTACAGACGCATTAAGAAAAGCTTATGGGCCATTATATACAGTTCCTTCAACAAATTGGAATATCTATTTAATATTAGCTTTGATAGCTTTTGTCTTGGTGATAATCGGTGGTTTGTATTATTGGAAACGGAAAAAATCACAATTGAGCATACCGATAGATAAAAATCCAAGACAGTGGGCTTATGAGCAACTCATAGATTTAGAGGGGAGAATACCATTTGTAAAGGAAAAGAAAGATTGGGCTTTACTATCAGATATACTTAGGTTGTATATGGAGCGGGCTTGGAGTATTCCTGCACCATTTTTTTCAACTGGAGAAGTGCTGGGTGTGATAGCAAATAGTCAGAAATATTCATCTCAATTAGTAAAAATTTCAGAAGTGCTAACTATTTGTGATCATGTGAAATTTGCAAAACAAGGTACTTCAGAAGACGAACAAAAAGTAGCTCTTCAGAAAGTTAGAGAACTGATAGGATTTGATGGATTGGCAGACTCTGATAATATGGAGGTGAAAAATGAGTAATATCAGTTTTGCTTATCCTTGGTTTTTGTTGCTTTTGTTGATACTTCCCTTTTTATGGCGACATTATAAAAAGACAGAAGGCTCTGTATCTAAGAGAATAAAAATCCCTTCTTATACTGCTGTTGGGATTCCTGCTAAAAGTGGTAGAGTGAAGTGGAGACATCTACCTGTTTATTTGAGGTTAATTGCATTGACATTATTAATAATAGCATTAGCAAGACCTCAGAAACCTATTGGTAGTACGCCATTAAGTATTGAAGGCATAGATATTATGCTGTCTTTGGATATTTCTGGTAGTATGTTGGCGCAGGATTTTAAACCTGATAGATTGCAAGCGGCTATTCATGTCGCTGAAGATTTTATAAATAAAAGAACCAATGATAGAATAGGCTTAGTCATTTTTGCTGCAGAAAGTTTCACTCAATGCCCATTGACTACTGATTATGGCGTACTGAATACCCTTCTGAAAAATATAGAACCAAGTATCTTAGAAGATGGGACAGCTATAGGAATGGGATTAGCGACAGCTGTAAGTCGCTTGAAGAATAGTGAAGCCAAATCTAAAGTCATCATATTGATGACAGATGGAGTGAATAATACTGGATATATTGATCCTCAAACAGCTATGGAAATGGCAAAGGCTGAGAATATAAAAGTTTATACAATCGGTATCGGTCGTAATGGTACTGCTCCTTATCCCGTACCTGATCCTTTCACTGGGCGAACAGCATATCAAGAAATGGAAGTTCAAATTGATGAGGACTTGTTAAAACAGATTGCTAAAAATACGGGTGGTGAATATTATAGAGCAGAGAATAATCAAGAGCTTGAACAAATTTATCATACAATCGACCAATTAGAAAGGACAAAAATTAAAGTTAGTGCCTATACACCTAAGGAAGAATTGTTTTATTATCTACTATTAGTAGGATTACTTATCCTCTTTATGGAATGGGGTGTGAAATTTATCTATTTAAAGCTAGAACAGTAAAGTATGTGGCAATTTGAACATATTGATACATTTTGGTGGTATCTGACAATACCAGTAATAGCATTTTTGTTTATTTATATCAAAAGGAAGAGAGAGCAAAAATTAGTGCAAATAGGTAGTGCAGATAAAGTGAAATCTTTGATGCAATCAGGTTCTCCTCAACAACTTTTATTGAAAAAACTTTTATGGCTAACATCTGTCATGTTGATAATATTGGCAATGACCAACCCACAATCTGGCTCAGAAGAGGAAACGGTGACAAATGTGGATAGCAATATTATCGTTGCTTTAGATTTATCAAATAGTATGTTGGCAAAAGATATTGCTCCTAGCAGGTTGGAAGTGAGTAAAAAATTTCTATCTAATCTAGTGGAATCATTGGGTGGAGATAGAATAGCATTTATTGTTTTTGCTGGTAAAGCATATATCCAAATGCCTTTTACAACTGATTATGGTGCGTTTGAAATGCAATTGAATTCTGTAAATACAGATATGATGCCTACCCAAGGAACTGCTCTTGGTGATGCAATTCAATTAGCTGAATCAATGAAAGGCAATTCTCAGAATAAACAGAAAATATTGGTATTGCTTTCTGATGGAGAAGATCATGATAGCAAAGCAGTAAATATTGCCAAAATGGCTTCGTCAAAAAATATGATTATTCATACAATAGGTGTGGGAACAAAGGCTGGAGCACCTATTCCTGATAAATCAATGGCTGGTGGACAATCTTATAAAAGAGACAGGCAGGGAGAATTAATATTGAGTCGTCTCAATGAAAATACGCTTAAAGAAATAGCTTCAGCAGGAGGTGGAAAATATTTTAATATTACTTCATCAAAACAAGCGCTTAAAGAAATTAATAGAAGTGTAAAATGGACTAGAAATAAAGAAGGAGAGGAGCGTGTCTATACAAGATACAAAAGCTATTTTCAATGGTTTTTATTTCCTGCTATAATTTTATTAATGTTTGAATTAGCAGGAATACATGTATTGAGTTTTCGCAATAAGAATAAAACAACCAATTTATTACTTATTCTTTTATTGGGATTTTTGATTTCTTGCACAAAGAAAAATGAATCCATCAAAGCTGATGAACTTTTTAAGACAGGAGAATATGCAGCATCCTTAGAAAATTATCGAGCTATATTATCAAAAGATAGTGCTGGAAATCATGTATATAATTTTGGGGTAGCCTTGCAGATGAATAATAAAGAAGATAGTTCATTGATAATTTTTGATCAAGTCATTCAAGGTCAAGCAGACTCTGTACTTAAAGCTCAATCTTCATTTAATAAGGGTTGTATTTTATTTCATCAAATGAAGTATAAAGAAGCTTCAGAGCAATTTGTTAATTCTTTAAAGTTTTTACCTAATAACTATCGTGCACAGTATAATTTGAGTTTGGCACTAGCTCATATTCCGTCGCAACAAGAGCAACCAGATCAACAAGATAAAAATCAGAAAGATAATCAGAAAGATAATCAGGAGAATCAAGATAAAAAAGACCAACAAAATCAAGATAAACAGGAAGACAAAAAGGATAATAAGTCTGATAAAAAAGATAAAGAAAAAGATAATAATAAGAAAGAAGATTCAGAGGATAAGCAAAAAAATAATGAGCAAGACAAACCCCAACAAGGTGACAAAAATGAAAATGAGCAACAGCAAGCTCAAAAGGGAAATTTGTCTCAGCAAGATTTACAGCGATTATTTCAAGCATTAGATCAACAAGAGAAAGGGATTCAAAAGCGAATCAAAACACTGCAAAATGGAGATAAATCAAATCAACCTTATATTGAAAAAGATTGGTAATGAGAAGAATTGAATGGATGTATATTATTGCTTTTCTACTATTGAGCACTCAATTGTCTGCTCAAACTATTGCTGTTGATGTCAGTTCAAAACAGGTCAATGTCGGCGAATCTTTTTTAGTGGAATATTCAGTTGAAGGGAGTGTAGAGGATTTTCAATTGCCTGATTTTAAAGGGTTTAAAGTATATCAAACTGGGCAATCTACTAATGTGAGTATTGTCAATGGTAAAATCTCAAAAAGTATTTCTTACAATATTACACTTGTGCCAGATGTAGAAGGCGAGTACGAAATAGGTAGTGCTAAAGGTAATTATAAAGGGAAGGTGATTTATTCTCCTACTTTTAAAATGAAAGTAGTCAATCAAGGAAATACTCAAGCCTCGAATAGTGGTGGTACTTCGTCAAATAGCCCACAGCAAGTGGATGCAGCTTCTGATAATTGGAGAGATAATATCTTTTTAATTGCTGAAGCTAGCAAAAGCCAATTGTATGTTGGTGAGCAACTGACTATTACTTATAAATTATTGAGACGTATAGATTATCAATCTTTAGAAGTAGAAAAGCTCCCAGTTTTTAATCATTTTTTATCTGAAGAAATGGAAATTCCTGATCATCAGACAGAAGGGCTTATGGAGTATAAAGGAAAAAAATATTACTATCAAGCATTTAGAAAAGTGGCTCTTTTTGCTACCCAACCTGGGGAGCAGACGATTGACCCTTTGTTGGTAAGAGGTGTGATTTTAGTTCCTGAAAGAGACCCATTTTTTGGAACAACATTCTTTTCTTCCTCTCAACCCAAAATGGTAAATTTTTCCTCTAATAAATTGAAAATAAATGTTTTGCCTTTGCCAATAGAACAACAACCTAAGAATTTTTCAGGTGCAGTAGGGCAGTTTGACGTCAAGAGGTCAGTCAATAATACCACTATTGCAAAAGGTCAATCTGTGAATATGAATGTAGAGGTTAAAGGTTGGGGCAATTTAAAAGCTATTGCTAATATTCCGATGGAAACAAGCAGTTCGTTGGAGTTTTATCCTCCTGAGATTGTTGATTCTCCTCAAAAAAGTGGAGATACTTATGGTGGTGAAAGAAGGTTTAGCTATGCGATTGTACCTCAAAAAGAAGGGAGTATTGTTATCCCACAATCTGAATTTGTATATTTTGACCCTAATCAGAAAAAATATATTTCTCAACCATTAGAGTCTATCAGCCTGAATATTTTGCCTGAAGAAATGTCTAATGTGAATGAACAAGAATTGAAAGATACTTTTTATTCCAGTTTAAAGAATAACTCAACTAAGTCAGATGCCTCTCTTTTAATATTATTTATTGCTGCAAGTGCAGGTGTTCCGATTTTGGGTTTTATTGGTATAGTTGCTTGGAAGAAAAATGTGCGAAATAGAAATGAGGACATTAAAAAATCAGTATTTAAATGGCCAGAGATAGATAACCTGCCTGAACAGAAAAAGTTTGTTACGTTAGCAGAGGCTTTTAGGCTCAGGTTAAGAGAAGTACTAAATATTTCATCTACATTAGATAATGATGTTTTAGCTGAAATTAAAGAAGATGTGCTACGTGAGAAAGTGAAATATATTCTTTTAGCATTTGATAGTGCTGCATATTCACCAATTCGCATTTCTTCAATACAAGAGCTTCAAAGTCTTGCAAATGATTGCCTCAATAAAATTTCTGACCAACAAATAACGAAGCCATGAGGAGATTAATTGGGATGTTTTTTCTGTTGCTTTTCTCTAGTAATATTCTACTTGCAGATGAACAAGATTCTTTGTTTTCAAAAGCTTCTACATTATACCAGCAAAGAAATTATGATAAAGCATATCTTTTATATGATGGATTGAATCAAGAAGGGAATGCTAGTTTTCAACTGTTTTATAATTATGCAAATACTTGCGTGCAGAAGAAAAATTATGCTAAGGCGATTGCCTACTATGAAAAAGCATTGAAACTTTCACCTCATGATGCAGAAACTCAATCTAATCTATTGTTTTTAAAAAAGAAGCTTGCCATTTCCGATGACTCCTATCAACATTGGAGATATAAAATATGTGAGAATACCTTGTATGTATTAACAATAGTTTCTATTTGGTTATGGATAATTTTATTGTCAATAATCTTTCTTATAATTCCAATTAAGAAGAGAAGGCCTTATCTGTATAGTGCATCTTTTTTCATAGTCTTGTCTATTTATCTCTTGTATAATAGCATGATTGTATATCGCAATTATCACATTAAGCATTTTGCTATTGTACAGGAAGAATATCCAATTTATAATTTGCCAACAGTACTTTCGGAAGAGACGTATGATTTATTTTTAGGGCAAAAAGTAGAGATATTGGATGAAAAATCAGGTTGGTCAAAAGTGAATTCAGGAGCTAATAAAACAGGTTGGTTCCCAACTTCAAAACTGATTGAAATTTAGACTTTTTTATTTTAATTGAATTTCTCTAGTATCTACAAATTCATTTAAGATAGCATAATGTTTACCGTTAGCTTCCCATCTCTCTAAAGAATAAGCTGCAACTTTTAATAAACTATTTTCGCCAGGAGCTAATTTTTTTAATTCTTCTACCGTCAGAGTCAGTTCTTGTGTAGTCGTTTCTTTTTGGATATAGTTATTGTTGATGTCTTTCAATTGCCAAATAATTGATTGAGCATTAGCCGGAATTCCTTTGATTCTTAATGTGATAGCTTGGTTTAAGTTGATAATGTCAGCTTCTTGGTCGATAGCTATTTTTCCTGGCATTTTTACAGTAGCTGTTTTATTAAATGAAGGAAAATTAGCTCCTCCGCTAATGTCCCATTTATTTTGAACGCCAGCATTTAGATTAAAATTATTTTTATCTATTGGCGAAACAAATTGATTGGCTGAGGTCTTACTGAGAACTGTATTGTTGAGTTTCACTTCTTGAACATCTGATGAACTTGCATCACCAAATCTAGCAAAGGCAAAATCGACAGAGATTTCTTTATTCAATAAATCAATGCCAATATCATCTCTGATAGCGAGGAGCAATGCATCAATTGTTTCAATATTTTCTGGATATAAAATAGTTTCCTCTGCATATTTCATTGGCGTGTAATCATCATCTTTCTTACAAGAGACGATTGTAAAGATTAGGTAGAAAAGAAAAGTTGAAAAATTTCTTGCAGACATAAGGATGGATTTTATACAACAAGAAAGGTAGATAATATGAAGGGATTTTTCTCATCCCTTGGAATAAATAATGAGATATAATCAAATATTTTTCAGGACAAAAACTAAAACCTAAGAACTAAATAAAAATTCTACAGACAAAAACTATCTCCACAACTACATGTTCTGGATGCATTGGGATTTTCAAAATAAAATCCTTTACCGTTTAGTCCATCAGAAAACTCTAATGTTGTACCAATTACATACATTAAACTTCTTGCATCGACAGCAATTTTTATTCCTCTGTCTTCAAATATTTCATCATCAGTCTTTACTTCATTGTCGAAGGACATGTTGTATGATAGACCAGAACAACCTCCACTTGTTACAGACACTCTAATAAAATGTGCAGGACTTAGATTTTCTAACGCCCACATTTCATCGACTCTGACTTTAGCTTTATCACTAATGAATATCATAATGCAAAGATATAGCTTTAAATAATAGATGTTGTTACAATAATTGTAAAATTAAGTAAATGATATTTTTTTATTTTTCTTATCACTAAATCATCTTTTAGTTTAAATTCACATCCTAAATTTTTTTATATGCAATTGGTAAATAACCAATATACCATTGATGGAATTCCGGTATTAGATATTTGTAATGAATACGGTGCGCCTCTATATGTTTATGATGGTGCTACAATTGAACGTCAATACAATAGATTGTCAGATGCGTTTAAGGGCTTGAATCTTAAGATCAACTATGCTTGTAAGGCATTGACAAATATTAATATTTTAAAGTACATGAAATCTCTTGGCTCTGGATTAGATACTGTTTCTATTCAAGAAGTTCAATTGGGCTTAAAGGCTGGATTTGATCCAAAGGATATTATTTTTACTCCCAATTGCGTAAGCTTTGAAGAGATTAAAAAGGCTGTTGAATATGGTGTAATTATTAATATAGACAGTATCTCTATTTTGGAACAATTCGGAGCACTTTATGGCAATAGTTATCCAGTATGTATCCGCTTGAATCCACATATTATGGCTGGTGGGAATACTAAAATTTCTGTGGGACATATTGATTCTAAGTTTGGAATATCTATTTACCAAATGAGACATCTGGAAAGAGTTGTCAAAAACAACAAAATTAAAGTTACTGGGTTACACATGCATACAGGTTCTGATATTAAGGATGTTGATGTATTTTTAAGAGGAGCAGATATCCTTTTGGAATACGCTGCACAGTTTGAAGACTTGGAATTTATAGATTTTGGTAGTGGATTCAAAGTGAAGTATTCTGCTGATGATATTACTACAAATGTGGAGCTTTTAGGAAAAAAATTAACTGTAAGATTTAAAGAATTCTGTAAGGAGTATGGAAAAGATTTGCAGATAATGTTTGAACCAGGTAAGTTTTTAGTAAGTGAAGCAGGATATTTATTTGTCAAAACCAATGTGATTAAGCAGACAATCTCAACAGTATTTGCAGGAGTTGATTCTGGACAAAATCATTTAGTGCGTCCAATGATGTACGATGCTTATCATCATATTACGAATGTTTCCAATCCTAAAGGTATAAGTAGGATTTATTCTGTTGTAGGATATATTTGTGAAACAGATACTTTTGGTTGGGATAGAAAACTGAATGAAGTAAGAGAAGGAGATATACTTGCATTACATAATGCTGGAGCTTATGGATATTCTATGTCCTCCAATTATAATTCAAGATATAGACCTGCTGAGGTGTTTGTTCTCAATGGCAAGGCTCATTTAATTAGAAGAAGAGAGAATTTTGAGGATATAATCAGCACTCAACTAGAAGTTAATTTTTAGAAGAAAAATTTCGATTGTTATAGAATAAGGTGGCCATGTTTGAGTCGCCTTTTTTGTTTGTAATTCGCTTTTTATATTATTGATAAAGGTATTTATTGTGTCTAAGGTTGCACGTTGTTATAGTATTTGTAGTACATTCTTATGTTATTGTTAATTGTGTGAGAGATAATTATTGTTGAAGTGATAATAAAAATTAAAATTTCTGTTAAAAAAGTGCTTAAAAAGTTTAAATAATATGAAAAGAAGTAATACTTTTGACAATTATCAAATCTACGAAAATTATGAAACAACTTTTTACACTGCTATTTCTAGTAGTGCTTAGTGTTGTAGAAGCACAAGATCACAGTATTACTGTTCCTGGTTCGTACAATATGTCTAATGACAGAGTCAAAAATGGCACATTAGACGATTTGTCAGATTTTTCTCAGCGGATTGAAGTCCCTTTGAAAATGCCAGATGGAACAATTCTCAAGACAGATGTCTTTCTTCCCATTTTTGAGGATAGTATGGCGTTTGAATTTCCAGTACCGGTCATTAACAAGACAATTAGGTTAGTGGTTATTCCTAGAGGCAATCAGTACATAAGATACGATTCACTGAATGGCGAGAAAAACCCCAATCCATACCGTCTGCCAATAGTGATGAGCCGTACACCTTATAATAAAAAGGATCCGACATTGGGCTCGGCAGTAGCGCTACTTGGATATGCTGGTATCAATCAGGATATGAGAGGACGATATAGATCAGATGGTGTTTATTTTCCTATATATTCAGACTCTTGGAATAAAAATGCATATCACCCAGAGTATGCGCATGTACTAGATAGAACACCATTGGATCATCCGATGAACTCTAATAAACATGAAGATGGATACAACACAGTAGAATACATTAAGAATAATTTGAAAAGAATGTACGACCTCAATGGTGATGGAATTCCTGAAACTGAAGATCTAGTATATAATGGTTCTATAGGTATGTTTGGTGCGTCTGCGTTGGGATATAATCAAGTTCAAGCTGCAGCGACCCATAGAACAGACCCTACAAAACCAGGATTGAAATCATTGTTCCCAATTGTAGGACCATTGGAATTTTATAAAAGTACAGGTTTCCAAAATGGAGTTTTCAGAGAACAATTGGTGACTGGTTGGTTGAGAGGTCAGATTGCTGATACTGAAGATGATAAAATGGATATTGACCACGACATGTTCAATAATATCCATACATCTTTTGACTATGGTACACAAGATAAATTTGAAGCAGCTAATCTAGCTATTGACCATTTTAGTACAGTTCGCTATTTAAATAAGAATGCAGGTGCATACCCAAATTCTCCTGGTCGTGGTGATATGGATGCTTCAAGAGCTCCAGTTGACTCTTTAGGCGAAAGTGATCCAAATGGAAAATTTAGTCGATATACCAATATGGAGGTGCCTTCATTTCACGTTGGTGGTTGGTGGGATATTTTTGTAGATGGAACATTTGAAACCTTCAATCTTCAAAGACATTATGTAAGTGATACTTATGGTAATAAAGATATGATTAAAGTCGTTATGGGTCCATGGGCACACCAGACTATTGCTAGTAGCACTACTGGTGATATGACTTATCCTGAAAACGTAAAGGATATTACCAAAATTGATATTAGCCAATTTGAAGATGACAATATTAATATTGCGGATATTACCAAATCTGAATTATTGGGTTGGTTTAGATATACATTAAACTATAACCAACTTAATAATGTAGGAGAACCAACAATTTTCCTTAAAGAATCAAAAGAGTTTCAAAAAGTTTTAGATGGTATTGAAATTAGGTTCCCTGCGAAAGAATACACAATGAAACATGTGGATTTAATAAATTTCTTAGCAGGTGCCGATGGTTTGAAAAAAATACCAGTAGAGTTAAGATTATTGAAAACTTTCGTGACCCCGTTTGATTTGGATTTGCCAAAAATGCCTCCAATGATAGAAGGATTTAGTAGTGATAAAATTGACAAATTAGATATATCTGATTTCAAGACTATTGCCCCTGCTAGGTTTTATATTGTAGGCCCCAATCCAAATCTAGACCCTGAAAATCCTAAAGTGGGTAACTATTGGTTCTCTGCTGACACTTTCCCTATCTTAAATAATATAACTTGGAGAAGCTTATATCTCAGAGCTGGTGAACGTCTATCAAATCACGCACCAAGTGCAGATGAAGGTTTTGGTATCTATGTACATGACCCTGATAATCCTGTGATGACTGTGGGTGGTGCTAATATGATTACAAATACGCCTCAAGGTGATAGAAAAAGCCAAGGGCAAATGAAATTGTCTAGCCCTTTATTTGCTCCATATACAATGGATAGAGAAGGAGTTATCAAATTTGAAACAGCTTCTTTAGAAGATTCTGTAAGTGTTATTGGTTACCCTAAAGCCAAAATATATGCTAAATCTAATCCTGCTGGAGCTCAAGAAGGAGATCCTACGGATACAGATTTTATGGTGAGAATCGTTGATGTCTATCCTAATGGTGATGAATATTTTGTACAAGAAGGTACTGTAAATGCAAGAGCAAGAGAATGGGCAAGATTATATGCCGATGGTATTGAAGACGATGACGCTCCATATAGCAATATTGAAAGTGGCAAAATCTATGAGTATTATTTTCAATTTTTACCTATAGGTTATACTTTTGGTAAAGGACACAAAATCAAAATATTAGTAAGTAGTAGCAATCACCCTAGATATCAGTCGAATGCTAACTTGCCTATCAATGATGGTGAATTCTTCAGAAGACAACCAGGTGATGGTAAAACTTATGTGTTCAATGGTGTTGAAATGACACCTAGAAAAGCAATACAAAGAATTGCATTCTCTCCTGAATATCCTTCTCAATTGATATTGCCAGTCTATGGTGATAGCAAAGCGGTGAGTGTGAAAGAGAATATTTCTAAATTGGACTGGGATGCTCAAATTTATCCTAATCCATCAAATGGCAAATTGAATATCTATTTGACTAAATCAGGTCAGTTTGTAGGAAATATCTTTAATGCAATGGGACAACATGTTAAATCTGTTGCTTTTGACAATCAATTAAGTTTAGACCTATCACAACAAGCTAAAGGTCAATACTATATTGAGATTCAAGAGAAATCTAATCCTGAGAACAAATTGACTAAAGCAATTTCAATTTTTTAATCACTACCAAAGTTGAAACACATGAATTTTTATAAAAAAAAGGTAATTACCTTATCGACATATTTGCTATTGAGTGTATTTGCTATTCAATTTGCTTATGCTAAAACAACACTAAAAGGAAAGATTTTAGACAAAAATTATAAAGAACCACTTATCGGTTGTTCGGTCATGATAAAAGATACTGATAAAGGTGTCATTACTGATTATGAAGGTAATTTCTCAATCGAAGTAGATAAATTACCTGCTACTTTGGTTGTTGCTTATCTTGGATATAATTCTAAGGAAATCGTTGTCAATGATGGCTCTGAAGTAAAGGAAGTGTTATTGGAAGAAACAGCATTAATCGGACAAGAGGTTGTAGTAACAGCATCTAGAGTGAGTGAAAGAATTATAGAATCTCCTGTTACTATTCAGAAAATGAATGTTTCTCAAATTGCCAATGCTGCTTCTGGTAGCTTTTATCAAAGTATGGGAAATATGGCAGATGTGGATATCACTACTTCTTCTTTGGGTTTCCAGATAATTAACACTAGAGGTTTTAATACAACAGCACCTGTCAGGATGGTACAATTTGTTGATGGAATTGACAATCAAGCACCAGGGTTAAACTTTCCTATTGGTAACTTGGTAGGAGCTAGTGATATTGATTTGGCAAGTGTGGAGTTGATTTCGGGAGCTGCTTCTGCGATGTATGGTGCTAATGCCTTTCAAGGTGTTGTAAGTATGATTTCCAAAGATCCTTTTAACTATCCTGGCTTGCAGATTAAAGTGAAAGGAGGCTCTAGAGCTTTGTTCGATGGACAAATACGTTATGCTAATTCTTTTGGAAAGGAAATGGACGGCAAGAAAAAATTTGGTTACAAATTCACTTTGTCATATATGAGAGCTAAAGATTGGATTGCTAGAGATCCTGAGAAAAATAGATATGGGAAAGTGGAAACTGATATCAGAATTGGTGATGTTGTAAGAAGTTTGCAATATAGCGATGATGAGGAACAAGCTAATACTTTTAGAAAATTGAATGCTTATTTGGATTTCTATCCAAATGCATTGCCAGGTATTGTTACTGTAGAAGCTCCTGGTTATATGGAAGAAGAATTAACAGATAATACAACTCAAAGTTTGAAAGCAGGTGCTGGATTGTATTATAATATTACTCCCAATATTGAACTATCCTATTTATACAAATTTGGTAGAGGGGAAGCTGTTTATCAAGGTGCTAACAGATATAATGTAAAAAATATTTTATTCCAACAACACAAAGTAGAATTGAGAGGTAAGCAATTCTTTTTGAAAGCATATACGACTATCGAAGATGCTGGAGATGCTTATGATATTGTTTTTACAGGTATAGGCTTGGCTAGACAAGGATTTAAAAACTTTGCTGCTGATTATATTAAAGATTATTTCGAAATATTAAAAGCATCTACAAATGAGTTTAAAAATGAACCTAGAGAAAGTGATGTCCTTATAGCTAAAGATTCAGCTTTTAAATCTGCCTACCAATCTGGATTCTTAAAACCAGGAACACCTGAATTTCAACAAGTGTATGATGAAGTAGTATCTAATCCGGATTTGAAAGAAGGCTCTAAGTTTAAGGATAATTCAAAGATTCAACACGTTGAAGGTCAGTATAATTTAAACTTTAAGAAGGTGGCTAGCTTCAACTTTGGTGCATCTTTTAGAAATTATGCTCCACAATCTTACGGTAGTATTTTTAGAGATACGATGTTGCCAGATGGTTCTTATGAAAAATTAAACACATGGGAAACTGGAGGTTATATTCAAGGAACTTTTGATGTTATCAAAGACAAGTTAAAATTAATTGGTTCTGTGCGTGCAGATAAGCACATGAATTTTGATTTACAATGGTCTCCAAGAATTTCTGCAATTTTCTCACATAAAAATCATGTCATCAGAGCATCTGCACAGTCAGCGTTTAGATCTCCTACCTTACAGAATCAGTATATCTTATTGAACTTAGGGGTGATTACGTTAAAAGGTAATTTGGAAGGAGTTCCTTTGAGCTATACACTACAATCTGTAAAAGATTTTGTTGAACATTATGACAATACTTTGAATGTTGACCCTACAATATTAGAAACTACATCTTTCTCTCCATTGAAACAAGAGCATGTGAAATCTGTCGAAGGAGGTTATAGAGGAATTATCAAGAATAAATTATTTATCGACTTGACTGGATATTTTAATATTTATTCCAATTTTATCGGTGATGTAAGATTGGTATCTCCAAGATTCCCAGGTGTAGTAGGTAAAGAGAGTGGTGTAGATCAGGTATTATTGAAGGAATATGATGCTTTTCAATATGCTGTTAATGCAAGCCAAGATGTAAAAACTTATGGCTTTTCTGCTGGTTTAAATTATTATATTTATAAAGGATTAGCTGCTTATGCTAACTATACTTATTCTAAAATTGACACTAAAGATTTGACAGATCCAATTTTGCCAGGATTTAATACGCCTAGAAATAAAGCTAATATTGGTATTGGTGGACAAAAACTGGTAAAAGGATTTGGATTCAATGCCAATGTGAAATGGGTAGAATCTTTCTTCTGGGAGAGCCCATTTGGTGATGGTAAAATACCTTCTTATACAACTTTGGACTTAAGTGCTACTTATGAATTTCCTAAATTTATCACTTTGCAAGTGGGAGGTTCAAACATTACCAATAATAAACACATTGAGGCTTATGGCTCACCAATGATTGGAGGTATGGTTTATGGATCTATCTTATTTGATTTAGAAAGAAACAAGAAATAGAAAAATTTTTTTAAAAACTTTAAGGGGCTGTTCAAATGTGGGCAGCCCCTTTTTATGCTCCGAATAATAGATACAGATTTTTAGTAAATAATTTTACTGCTATTGCTAAAAGTATAATTCCAAATACTCTTCTTAATACTTCAATTCCCCCATCGCCAATAGTCTTTTCTATTCTTGGAATAAATAAAATGACAAAATATACAAACAGAAGGTTGATTAAAATACTGATGATAATATTAAAAAGATGATACTCAGCACGCAGTGCCAATAATGTTGTAAGTGTCCCAGCTCCAGCTATAATTGGAAAGGCTATCGGTATAATTGACGATGTCTTAGGGTCTCCATGAGATTTGAAAATATCTCTATTCAAAACCATCTCCAAGCCCAATAAAAAGATGACAATCGCACCCGCTACAGAAAATGAAGCTACATCAAGCCCAATGAGCCGCAAGATTTGATTTCCCACAAATAAGAACATAAACATGATGATACCTGAAACCAATGTGGTCAATTTGGCATCTATAGGACCAGTCTTTGCTTTTAAATCTAAGATTACAGGGATTGAGCCTAAAATGTCAATTATTGCAAAAAGGATAAGGGATATTGTGACAATTTCTTTTAAATTGAAATGCTGAAAAATTTCCATGAGTATTATTTTGACTTCAAAGATAAAGGAAGTCTTTAAATTGTAAATTATAAGTTAACGATATATAACCTTTAAAACTTTATGGGTGTATTCTTTGTTGGTAATCAATAAAAAGTTATAATTTTGCATTCGTTAAACAATTTTATATTATGAAAAGAAATTTTATTAGTGTAATCATTGCTTGTTTTCTTTTTTCAAATGCATTTGCTAATGAGTCAGGTGATAATGGCTTTGCAAAATGGACATTTGATATTAATGCGACAGCATTTGATTTTTATTCTCCAAAATTGAATAAGTTTTCATCTTTTAAACAAAAGATGGCTATCGGTCCAGATTTTAACATGACTAGACATTGGTCTAAAACAGGCTTAGGGGTAAGTGCAAATATCTTATCGCCTTCACTTGGTTTTATAACAGAAAAAGAAGGACTACCTACAATAAATAAATATTTAGCAATGGTAGGTCCTGGTTTGGTCTATAATTTTCAAAATGAATATTTGATTAAAGCATCTTCTCCAGTTGCTCCTTTTGTTTTTGCAAATGCATTGGCATCAGTAGCTCAAGTTCCAAGTGAAGGAAATGATGTGAAATTTGGTTTTGGTATTCCTGTTGGTGCTGGTTTATATTTCAAAATTGTTGATGCAATTGGTTTGAATATCAAAGCAGGATATGCTTTCGGATTGACAGATTATAATGAAAGCAATATTTTCTGGAGTGCAGGTGCTACTTTAGGTCTTCCTAAAAAAGGTAAAGTTGTAGAACAACCTCAAGTTTTTGTTCCAGTAGATACTGATGGTGATGGTATTGCTGACGAAGTAGATGATTGTCCAGAAGTTGCTGGTTTAGCTGAATTTAATGGTTGCCCAGATACTGATGGTGACGGTATTGTTGACAGTAAAGACGAATGTCCAGAAGTTGCTGGTTTAGCGGCATTAAATGGTTGCCCAGATAGAGATGGAGACGGCATTGCTGACCATAAAGATGAATGTCCAGATGTGGCTGGATTGGCTAGATTCAATGGTTGTCCTGAGCCAGATAGAGACGGTGATGGTATCGTTGATAGCAAAGATCGTTGCCCTGAAGTAGCTGGTCTTGCTGAATTGGCTGGATGTCCAGATAGAGATGGTGATGGTGTAGCTGATATTGATGACAAATGTCCTGATGTTGCTGGACCTAAATCAAATAAAGGTTGCCCTGAAATCAAAGAAGAAGTAAAAGTGAAATTGCAACAAATTGCAAGTTCAGTTAAATTTGAATCAGGTAAATCTGTATTGAAAAAAGAATCTTATAAACTTCTTGATGAAGTTGTTAAAATCTTGAATGAATACCCTGTTTACGATGTAAGTGTAGAAGGACATACAGATAGTACTGGTTCTGCTACATTGAATGATAAATTATCTACTGAAAGAGCAAAAGTATGTGCAGACTATTTAGTGTCTAAAGGAATTGATGCAAAAAGAGTTTCTTCTGCTGGCTTTGGATCTAAAAATCCAATTGCAGATAATAAAACTGCTGAAGGTAGAGCAAAAAATAGAAGAACAGAATTCAAACTTTCTATTAAAGATTAATTCAGATAAATTCTTATTTTAGAGAGCGGTAGTGAATATTACCGCTCTTTTTTATTTTTATATATGAAGCAATATCCTTTTTGGAAAGTATGGTATTTTACGAGAGAACAACGTAAGGGGATTACTTTAATCATTATTCTGATTTTAATTTTGATTTTCTTTAAAGGTCCTGTTACAAACTATACTCAAAAATCTAAAGAAAAAAAACTTGCTATTCAAAATCAAAAAGTTTGGGCTCAATTGAAATCTCAAATTGATAGTTCCAAAGCTATAGCCATTCAGCAACAACTAGAACTTAAAGAAAATAAGAAAAAGAATTTTACTCCTACCGAAGATAACTTTTCTCGTGAAAAGACAAATCAGCCAATTAAAAATGCTTTAGTAAAATTTGACATCAATAAAGCTTCTCAACAAGATTTGATGCAGTTGAGAGGAATAGGAAGCGTTCTTTCAGAAAGAATAATTAAGTATAGAATAAAACTAGGAGGTTTTTATTCAATTGAACAATTGAAAGAGGTTTATGGAATTACAGATTCTACATTTCTAGTGATTAAAAAGCAATTGAATATTTCTAGTACACATCTTGAAAAATTGAATGTCAATCAAGCTTCAATTGAACAATTGCAAGAACATCCTTATATTTCTAAAACACTTTCTAAGCAGATAATTGGCTATCGACAAAAGGTAAAACCATTTGCTAGCTTAGAAGAAATAAAAAAGTTGTATGCTATGAATGATAGCATTTACAATAAATTGATAAATTATTTGATAATTGATTAAATTTGCACCCAAATAATACGCTATGAATTTTGAATATTCAGAAAACCAAAAAATGATTGCCCAAACTGTAAGGGATTTTGCTGAAAAAAATATCAGACCTTATGTAATGGAATGGGACGAAACACAACATTTTCCAGCAGATACATTGAGAGCATTAGGAGAGTTGGGATTAATGGGAATTGTGATTCCTGAACAATATGGTGGATCAGGATTGGGATATTATGAATATATAACAGCGTTGATTGAAATCGGTAGAGTAGATAGTTCACTAGCGCTTTCTGTTGCGGCTCACAACTCACTTTGTACTAACCATATCTATAAATTTGGTAATGAAGAGCAACGCAAAAAATGGATACCTAAATTGGCTTCTGGTCAATGGATAGGTTCTTGGGGTTTGACAGAGCCAAATACTGGTTCAGATGCAGGCAGAATGCAATGTGTAGCTAAGCAAGATGGAGATAGCTGGGTAATCAATGGGACTAAAAACTTTATTACTCATGGCATTTCAAGTAATGTTACAGTTGTTATTGCTCGTACAGGAGAGTTGCTCGATAGTCATGGAATGACTGCATTTGTAGTGGAAAGAGGAACGCCAGGCTTTACTGGTGGTAAGAAAGAGAATAAATTGGGAATGCGTTGTTCTGAAACTGCAGAGCTGATTTTTGACAATTGTAGAATACCCAAAGAAAATGTGCTTGGAGAGGTTGGAGACGGATTTATTCAAGCTATGAAAATTTTAGATGGAGGAAGAATATCTATCGCTGCATTGAGCTTGAGTATCGGTCAAGGAGCATTAGATGCATCTATTGCTTATTCCAAACAGAGAGAACAATTTGGTAAACCAATTTCTGAGTTTCAAGGTATCTCTTTCAAATTGGCTGAAATGGCAGCGGAATTGGAAGCGGCTAAACTCTTGACATTTCAAGCAGCAGACAAATTGATGAGAGACGGTGTATGCACTAAAGAATCTGCTATTGCAAAATATTATGCATCTGAAATGTGTGTAAGAGTAGCAACCGAAGCTGTTCAAATTCATGGAGGTTATGGATATATCAAAGATTTTCCTGTAGAGAAATTTTATAGAGATTCCAAACTGTGTACTATTGGAGAAGGAACATCTGAGGTTCAAAAACTAGTTATAGCTAGACAGATATTGAAATAATAAACACTGTATATTTGTAAGAACAACCATAGTTATTAATTTATACTTTGGTTGTTTTTTATTTTAAGAGCATATTGATTTTGGGGATATTTTCTCAAGTGTAAAAATATTAGTGTGAAGAAGATCTCTCTTCTATAAGCGCAAAACAGAATAGCCATAATTTAATTTAGCCTTTATTATAAAAAAATTCTTTTTCTAAAATATATTGAGTACATTTGCACTCCAAATTAATAAAATAGAAAATTTCAAAATATGCTTATCATTGACGCAAGAGAGTCAGATTCATTAGACAAAGCACTTAGAGTGTACAAAAAGAAATATGAAAAAGCTGGTGTAATTAAAGAGATTCGTGCTAGACAATCTTTCACTAAGCCATCTATCATCAAACGTGATCAAAAATTGAAAGCGGTTTACCGTGACCAAGTAAGAAGAATTGAAGAGTAATCTTCTTTAGTTTTTCGTTTCCATATATTTCCTCAATATTTTTAGCTCTTTTGCTGAAAGTATTGAGGTTATTTTGTTTCTATATCTTAATGTTTTTTTTGTCTCTAAGTTGACAGTGTAGGAGTGGGTTTGATCTAATGCTACTTATTCTAATCATGTGATAGATTGGAAATATTTGCAACCTATAGGAATTTATAATGTACAGTTGCTGAGAATTTTTATTTAGCATTATAGGAAAAGTTGCATTTGATTTTGAATATATATCTACCTTTTTCATTTTCATTAAAAGATTGTAGTATTCAATAATTTATATTAACTTTACATCAATTAAAAATAACACCTATGAAAAAGAGAATTTTATCCCCCTCATTTTATATTTTTAATTGCTAATATGTTTTGCCTATTGGGGGAGCTTCGGGCTTAAAAGCACAAGACTTGCAAAAGGAGCAACAAAAGTATCGGGTGGAGGTGGATTCAGAGTTTGTGAAAGCCACACCATACGAAATTACCTTTGAAAATGGTCGTGAAATTCACCATGATGAAGATGTGGAATGGTATTATGATGCCAAGATTTATGAATTTACGCCGAAAAAATTGAATGAAAACGGAGAAGTTATGGAGATGACAGCAACGGAATTACTTCCTACCATTTTTTTACTTTCGGGAGGTGCTTTTGTACGTTTGGATAATAATGGTGATTTATATCCAGATAACAATATTCTGGATGATAATATACAATTAGCTGAAAAATTAGCAACTGCTGGAAACAAGGTTATTTGGATACATTATGAAACAGATGTATTAAATAGTACAAAGATTGACAAACTTTTTTTTGAAGACCCTAATAATAATAATTATTCTAATTTTTTAAATGGTACTGAATCTAAAGCTAGATTAGAGCATGCATCTCTAAAATCCTTTAAAGACTTTAGGGTAAAATTCAAAAATAAAATTACAAACTATGTTGCCAACAATATAGATCCCAATAATGTATTTATATCTGGAATCAGTGCGGGTGCGTTTTTATCCATTTATTCGGTATTTTTAGATAAGGAAGAAATTCCTTCTTCTATTTCTTATATATCCAATAGTGGTACATCACATACTATTGCAACAATAGGACCAACTCATACTTTGAGAACATCAGGATATCCTATGCCTGCTATAAAAGGTATCATTCCTATGGCTGGAGGAAGTCTGTATAATAATATTTTCAACTCCACATCCCTTTCAACCAATATTGCCATCAACTTCATGCACGGTACATGTGATGAGGCTATCCCTCAAAATGAGGGAAGAGTTTCTTATAAACTATTGGACGCAGCAACTTTGACAATCGATGATTATAACAACAATGACCCTAATTTATATCCTCATGCTTATGGCTCTAAATATCTATATACTTTATTGACCGCCAATTACAGCAAAATAGGCTTAGCACAAGTCATCAATGGTGGACATAATGTAATCAGCAACTCCACGAATGGAAATAATCCAGGATGGGATTCGTACATTACAACCAACCTTAGTTCTGATATCAGCATTCGGAATCCTGTATTTGATAATATTAATAATTTCATGAAAAGTGCCATGGGAGAATCCGGCTATCCCACATGGACAAATCATTCTTATTCTATCTTTCCGGACATACCTAGCATTTACTGCTATGCAGATGATTTGACTTTGCTCAGCCCACCCTTAAATGCTGAAGATGTGGCTTGTGATACTAAAACGGCTACTTTGACAGGGACACCTTCGTGGGTAAGCATCACTTGGACGGTGACTTCCAAACTGCAAATAGTAGGTAGTAATACCGGGACTTCTATCACTTATAAAGGAGTGAGCAATGGGGTTGCCACTATTACTGCAACTATAGACTATGGAGGCGGTCAAACCGTCAGTGTCAGTAAAGATATTACGGTATCGCTTCCCGCATTTCCTACTCCTACAGTCACACCAACAGGATATAACTCTCTTTGTGCTAATGAGAGCAAATGGATTTATTTAACCAATCTTCCACCCAATTATACCAGTATCACTTGGACAAGCACCGGAGGTATTAATATTATCTACCAAAACAATGCTTCTGTCACCTATACAGGTACTTCGAGTGGAAGTCTGAAAGCTAGTATCGTGACCCCATGTCAAGCCAAAATCTTTACTTATAATATCTCTGTCAGCTCTAATGCGGTCAATGGGATGATGGCTATGAATAATCAATGTGGAGCTACTATACTGACAGGATCATTTCCTGAAAATTTGCCTACTAACAGTACGACTACATTTACTGTCAACTATACAAATATTGTCGGAATCACAGGTGCAGAATGGCAATTTACTTGTGGAACCATCCTTAGTGGACCGACAAGCTATTGGTTAAATAGCAGTACTTACAGGTCTGAAATTACTGTAAAAGCTCCCAATAGTTCATATGGATATTGTGGGGATGTCAGGGTAAGACCTATTTTATCTGGTCCAGGTACGTCTTGTATCCAGTGGCAAATACAGGATTTGCAAATTGGAGCATGTTCAGGAGGCGGTTGGTCGCTCATGGCATATCCCAATCCGGCATATAGTGAGACTACTATAGTGATGGATTATGATGGCAATGAACTGTTAGCCAAACAATATCCTGTAGAAATCGTCGATATTTATGGAAAATTGGTATTCCAGTCAGAAATCAGTGACGGTAAATTATCCATACCTACCGGAAACCTAAAGCCCGGTCAATATTCGGTACTGGTATATGTCAGTAAAGAAGGAGTTCTCAATACTTCTTTGATTATCAAAAAACAATATCCATCAACCCTAAAAATCATACAATCATGAAAACTTCAATATTAAAAATATTTGGCTGTATAGCATTATTATCCATTTTGACTGGATGTAAAAAAGATACAGTTTTGGAACAAGAAATAGTAGATGATAATACTGCTATCAGAATCTTAAAAGTCAGCTTTAATGAAGGAACGCATAGGTATTTCTATCATTATGATAATTTGGGAAAACTGAGTTATGTTTATCACGATGTAGATTCAGGGATTAATATTATAGATACTACAAGATTAAAAACTGAATATGGGGATAAATGGATTTATTTGGAAAATGACTATGGGGGGCATGATGATAATGAATGGAATTGGACGAAAATTTTTAAATCTAATAATAGGGTAGACAGTTTATTTACTCTGACTCCATTAACGGGTGCAGTACCTGTCCCATCAGTTAGTTTACTAAAATTTAAGAGAAGTGATAATATGGAAATAATCGAAATAATTCGTGATAGGGGAATTCAAGGTACATATTCTCCTATTTTGATTGAAGTTGTATCCTCTAATAGCAACGGTTTACCTGAAAATATAAAATCAACAAATGCAATAAAAGATGTTATAATTAATAAAACATTCAAAGTTAAAATCAACTATCAATACACGTATTCACCAGAAATCCCAACTTATCTAAAAAGGTTAATCAATGAAGAATTATTATATCTGAATAGATATGGAATTACAAGATTTGATTTGGGGTATATTTGTGGCATCTATGACAAACCGTTAAACCATTATGGTGACGGTAACTGGCTGATTTCGTTCGGACTACCACAGTATTATATTCTTGAAGAAAAAAGTCAATATATGGTTTCCAAAAGGACTACGGATATTTATCAAATCAATGAAGCCGGAGAGGAAGAATACGAAAGAACTATAACAGAAGATTTCCCCTACATCCACGATGCCGAAGCAAAAACCTTAGAAATTGCAGGACTGAAGATTTGGTATGAGTATGTGGAAAAGGAAGAGTCATTATAAAATTAAGACATTCCCTTTGATTTAATAGATTTATTTACTATCTTAAACTTCCCAGTATGAGGAAGTATGGTAGTAGAAGAATTTAGAGAATATTTAGCTTACGAAAAACGCTTCTCTGTTCATACAACAGAGGCTTATATAAAAGATATTACTCAATTCACAAGTTATATCAATGACTTGGGGATTGAGTTTTTGTATGCTGTATCTTCTCAGCAGATTAGACTATGGGTCGTGCATTTAGTCGAAAATAATTATCAAGCCAGCTCATTGCATAGAAAACTATCTTCTTTAAATACGTTTTATAAATTTTCTATCAGAAAGGGATATACAACTATCAATCCAGCCAAAGGTATCCAATTGCCAAAGCTTCCGAGTAGATTGCCAAAGTACGTAGAGCAGAAGAATATTGAAAACTTTTTGAATCATATGCAAACAAATGAAGATGATTTTGTGTCTATTAGGAATAAAGTAGTGATTGAAATCTTATATGCCACTGGAATAAGACGACAAGAGTTACTAAATTTAAAATGGAAAGATATAGATGAAAATTTGAAACAAGTAAAAATTTTAGGCAAGGGCAATAAAGAACGTATTGTGCCTATTAGCAACGAATTGATACAATTATTATTAACATATAAAATTACATGTAAAAAGCACTTTGAAAATTTTGATAGTTGGGGACAACTTATTCTTTCGGATAATGGAGGAAAAGCGTACCCTGTACTGATATATCGAATTGTTCATAGTACTTTAAAAGAAGCAGAAGTCAAGACACAAAAAAGTCCACATGTATTGAGGCATACATTTGCGACCCATCTGTCCAATCAAGGAGCGCCTTTAAATGACATTAAAGAATTATTAGGACATGCGAGCTTAGCATCTACTCAGGTATATACCCATAATTCTATTGAAAAATTAAAAGAAATTTTTAAACATTCACATCCAAAAGCTTAAGATTATGAAAATTCAAATTCAAACAGTTCATTTTACAGCAGATCAAAAACTTTTAGATTTTATCGAGAAAAAAGTAAGTAAGCTCAATTTATTCCATGACAAGATTATAGATTCAAGCGTAGTATTGAGTATGGAAAATTTGAATACACAAGTGAAAGACAAAATGGTAGTTATACGTACAAATATCCCTGGTAACACATTAGTGGCAAAGGAAACAGCCAAAGTATTTGAAGAATCAGTCGATTTGGCTATAGATTCATTGAAACGTCAATTGGAGCGAATTAAAAATAAAAATTAAAAAAAAATGAAAAGATACTTTGCATTGTAAAAAATAGTAGTAAATTTGCGTCCTCAAACAAGAACGGAATCCGTTAAAAGTTTGAAAGTTCTTGCAAATATTGCAAAGTTGAGGCCAGCATAGCTCAGTTGGTAGAGCTACTGATTTGTAATCAGTAGGTCGGGGGTTCGAGTCCCTCTGCTGGCTCAATTTGAAAATGGAAGGGGAGATACTCAAGCGGCCAACGAGGACAGACTGTAAATCTGTTGGTTTACACCTTCACAGGTTCGAATCCTGTTCTCCCCACCATTTTTCAATAAGGATTATGCGGATGTAGCTCAGTTGGTAGAGCATCAGCCTTCCAAGCTGAGGGTCGCGGGTTCGAGCCTCGTCATCCGCTCAAAACTAAGCCGATGTAGCTCAGTGGTAGAGCACTTCCTTGGTAAGGAAGAGGTCACGGGTTCAAGCCCCGTCATTGGCTCTGTCAGAAGAAATATTTTAAATTCCTAACTATATTTAAACCATTTTATCATGGCTAAAGAAAAATTTATTAAAGATAAGCCGCACGTAAATATCGGTACTATTGGTCACGTTGACCACGGTAAAACTACCTTGACTGCTGCTATCACACACACACTTTCATTGAAAGGTTTTGCTGAGCAAAAAGATTACGATTCTATCGACAATGCTCCAGAAGAAAAAGAAAGAGGTATCACTATCAATACTTCTCACGTAGAGTATCAAACAGAAAACCGTCACTATGCTCACGTTGACTGTCCAGGTCACGCTGACTATGTGAAAAACATGGTTACTGGTGCTGCTCAGATGGATGGTGCTATCATCGTTGTAGCTTCTACAGATGGTCCTATGCCTCAAACTCGTGAGCACATCCTATTAGCTCGTCAGGTAGGTGTTCCTAAATTGGTTGTTTTCATGAACAAAGTAGATTTAGTAGATGACCCTGAATTGTTAGAGCTTGTAGAAATGGAAATCAGAGATTTATTGAGCTTCTACGGATATGATGGAGATAATACTCCAGTTATCCAAGGTTCTGCTCTTGCTGCATTGAATGATGAACCTGCTGGTCTTGAAGCTATCAATAAATTAATGGCTGCTGTTGACGAGTGGATTCCAGTTCCTCCAAGAGCAATTGACAAACCATTCTTGTTACCAGTTGAGGACGTATTCTCTATCACTGGTCGTGGTACTGTTGCTACTGGTAGAATTGAAAGAGGTATTATCCACACTGGTGATCCAGTTGAGATTGTAGGTCTTCAAGAAAAACCATCTACTTCTACTGTAACAGGTGTTGAGATGTTCCGTAAAATATTGGATACAGGTGAAGCTGGTGATAACGTAGGTATCCTTCTTCGTGGTATTGACAAAAACGATATCAAAAGAGGTCAAGTTATCTGTAAACCAGGTTCTATCACTCCTCATACAGAGTTTAAATGTGAAGTTTACGTTCTTTCTAAAGAAGAAGGTGGTCGTCACACTCCATTCTTCAACAAATACCGTCCTCAGTTCTATTTAAGAACAACTGACGTTACTGGAGAAATTACTCTTCCTGAAGGAGTTGAAATGGTTATGCCAGGTGATAACGTAGCTTTAACTGTTAAATTGATTTATCCAGTTGCACTTGAAAAAGGACTTAAATTCGCTATCCGTGAAGGTGGTAGAACAGTAGGTGCTGGTCAGGTAACTGATATCATTAAATAATAAATTTATAATTCAGTTATGGCTAGTGGGTATTTTTTATTCCATTAGCCATAACTATTCTTATAATACGGGCATAGTTCAATGGTAGAATAGAGGTCTCCAAAACCTTTGATCAGGGTTCGAATCCTTGTGCCCGTGCAGCGAAAAAATTGAAGATGAACAATATCATTAATTATTTTAAAGATTCTTACGATGAGTTGGTTAACAGAGTGACTTGGCCTACTTTAAAAGAATTACAAAGAGACTCATTGATTGTTGCAGTAGCTTCAATAATAATCGCTTTGATAATTGGATTAATGGATATGTCAGGAAGTTTACTTTTTACTGATTTTATTTATAAACTTATTAACTAGGACAACATGACTGAAGATAAAAAATGGTATGTCCTTAGGGTCGTCAGTGGTAAAGAAAAGAAATTGAGAGATCAAATTGAACTTGAAGTTGAACGTTCTAAATGGTCAGATACTATCTCTCAAATTTTAGTACCTACTGAAAAGATATATAAATTGAAAAATGGAAAGAAAGTAATTTCTGAGAAGAACTTATTTCCAGGTTATATCCTAGTTGAAGCTACCAATAAGAAATTAAATGGAGATATTATTTCAACAATTAATTCTATTAATGGAGTAATTCATTTTTTGGGTAAAGAAAATCCGTTACCATTGCCTAAATCTGAGGTGAATAGGATATTGGGTAAGGTGGATGATATGGCAGAAACCGGCAGTTCAGCTTCCGAACCGTTCTTAGTCGGTGAAATTGTCAAGATTATAGATGGTCCTTTCAATGATTTTATGGGTTCAATAGAAGAAGTTCTTGAAGACAAAAAGAAATTGAGAGTAACTGTGAAAATATTTGGCAGAAGTACTCCTGTTGAATTAAATTTTATACAAGTCGAAAAACAATAAAAAGCGATGGCTAAAGAAATCGAAACGTTTATCAAACTTCAAGTGAAGGGCGGACAAGCTAATCCAGCTCCTCCAATCGGACCAGCTTTAGGTTCTAAAGGGGTGAACATCATGGAGTTCTGTAAGCAATTTAATGCTGCAACTCAAGATAAAATGGGAAAGATTTGCCCAGTAGTAATTACTGTGTTCAAAGACAAATCTTTTACTTTTGTAGTTAAAACTCCTCCTGCAATTGCCTTACTTAAAGAGTATGCAAGTGTAAAAACGGGTTCAGCTCAACCTAATAGAAATAAAGTAGGTTCTGTTACTTGGGCGCAAGTGAAAGAAATTGCTGAAATCAAAATGCCAGATTTGAATTGCTTTACTATTGAATCAGCTATGAAAATGGTAGCAGGTTCTGCTCGTAGTATGGGAATTACTGTTTCTGGTGATGCTCCTTGGCAAGAATAATTAATTAAATAAAAATATTTAGAGGTGAAAGTAGCTAAAAGAAGAAGCGCTGTAAATTCAAAAGTAGAAAAAGATAGACTTTATTCTATGAATGATGCAGCAAAGTTGGTCAAAGAGATCAACACTACTAAATTCAACTCATCTGTTGACTTACACGTAAGACTCGGAGTTGACCCTCGTAAACCTGATCAAGCCCTTAGAGGTACGGTTAGTTTACCACACGGTACTGGTAAATCTAAAACTGTATTGGTTCTTTGTCCTGCTGATAAAGAAGCTGAAGCTAAGGCTGCTGGTGCAGATTACGTTGGATTGGAAGAGTATATCGATAAAATCAACAGTGGTTGGACAGACATTGATGTGATAATTGCAACTCCTAGCGTTATGCCAAAAATCGGTAGATTAGGTCGTGTATTAGGTCCTCGTAACTTAATGCCTAACCCTAAGTCAGGTACTGTTACAGATAATGTTGGTGATGCAGTAACAGAAGTGAAAAAAGGAAAAATTTCATTCAAGATTGATAAGTTTGGTATTATCCATACATCAGTAGGACGTATTGAATTTACTCCTGAACAAATTCAAGAAAACGCTAAAGAAGTATTAGTTACGCTTTCTCGTATGAAACCTTCTGCTGCAAAAGGTGTTTATTTTAAAAGTATTTACTTAGCAACTACAATGAGTCCATCTATTCAGATTGATGTAAAATCTGTTTCTGGTATTTAATCGTAGTAAAAAATTATAAAAATGAATAAAGCAGATAAACAAAGTGTACTTGAAGGACTTATTGAGTCATTCAATGCTGGTGATTTTTTCTACTTTACTGATACTTCTGGATTGACAGTTGAGCATGTGAATAATTTGAGAAGAGAGTGTTTTAAACAAGGAATTAAACTCCAAGTTGCAAAAAATACTTTAATCAAAAAAGCACTTCAAGAAACTGGAAAATATTCAGAACAATTAGATGAGGTATTAGCTGGACCTACTGCGGTAATGTTTACAGAAACTGCAAATGTACCAGGTAAATTAATCACAGAATTTCGTAAAAAGAACCCTAAGCCTTTAGTAAAAGGAGCTTATATTGATAGTGCAATCTTCGTTGGTGATGACCAATTGAAAGCATTAAGCTCATTGAAATCTAAAAATGAACTTATTGGCGAGGTTATCGGTCTTCTTCAATCTCCTGCTAAAAATGTTATTTCTGCCCTTAAATCAGGTGGTAATACAATTGCAGGTCTTGTTAAAACTCTTGAAGAAAGAGCCGCTTAATTTTAACGACTTCCAAGCAACAATTATTTATAAAGAACAAATTTCTCTTAAAAATTAAAAAAACGCTGAAATGGCAGATTTAAAACAATTAGCAGAAACTCTAGTTAACCTTACTGTAAAAGAAGTAAATGAGCTTGCTGCAATCTTAAAAGATGAATATGGTATTGAGCCAGCTGCTGCTGCAGTGGCTGTAGCTGCTCCTGCAGCTGGTGGTGAAGCTGCTGTTGTAGAAGAAAAAACATCTTTTGATGTTATTCTTAAAGACGCAGGTGCTCAAAAACTTGCTGTAGTTAAAGTAGTAAAAGAACTTACTGGTCTTGGGCTTAAAGAAGCTAAAGAATTAGTAGATGGAGCTCCAAAAGCTGTTAAAGAAGGTACTTCTAAAGAAGATGCTGAATCTATAAAAGCTAAATTGGAAGAAGCTGGTGCTACTGTAGAGTTGAAGTAATTCAACCAACTTATTCTAAAGGTCAAATCCTTATAAGCTAAGTGTCTAGCAACTTTTTTTGCTAAGACACTTAGCCATTTAAATTAATCAACCTTAAAAGTCTATGGCCAAAAACGCAGCAAACGGGCGTATAAGTTTTAGTAAAATTCAACAAAACTTTGAATACCCCAATTTATTAGACATTCAAGTCCAGTCTTTTCAGGATTTTTTCCAATTGGAAACGACTCCGGACAATCGTGCGAATGAAGGGCTTTATAATGTATTCCAAGAAAACTTCCCTATTACAGATGCTAGAAACATCTTCTTATTGGAGTTCTTGGATTATTTTATTGATCCACCTAGATATTCCGAAGAAGAATGTAATGAAAGAGGTCTTACATATAGTGTTCCTCTAAAAGCTAAATTAAGATTGTCTTGTAATGATGAAGAGCATATTGATTTTCAAACAATAGTACAAGATGTATTTTTAGGCAATATCCCTTATATGACTAATAAGGGTACTTTTATTATCAATGGTGCTGAACGTGTTGTTGTTTCTCAACTTCATCGTTCTCCTGGTGTTTTCTTCGGTTTGAGCTATCACCCAAATGGTACTAAAATATTTTCTGCTAGAGTTATCCCTTTTAAAGGTGCTTGGATGGAGTTTGCTACTGACATTAATAATGTGATGTATGCATATATCGATAGGAAAAAGAAATTTCCTGTTACTACTCTATTAAGAGCTATTGGATATGATTCGGATAAACAAATTTTAGAACTATTCGATTTGGCAGATCAAATTGATGTCAATAGAAAAAACCTAGAAAATGTTGTTGGTAGAAGATTAGCTGCTCGTGTTCTTAAAACATGGAATGAAGATTTCGTGGATGAAGATACTGGAGAGGTGGTTTCTATCGAACGTAATGAAATTATTGTTGAAAGAGACACTTACTTAGATGAAGACTATATCGAGTTGATTCTTGAAAGTGGTGTTAAATCTATTATTCTTCAGAAAGAATCTGCAGAAGAAGATTACTCTATTATTTTCAACACATTACAAAAAGATACTTCTAACTCTGAATTAGAAGCGCTTCAAACTATTTATCGTCAATTGAGAGGTACTGATCCTCCTGATGATGATACTGCAAGAGGTATTATTGAAAAATTATTCTTTTCTGATAAGAGATATGACCTTGGGGAAGTAGGTAGATATAAAATCAACCGTAAGCTCGAGTTGAATATTCCTGAAGAGGATAGAGTATTAACAAAAAGCGATATCGTTGCTATCGTTAAATATTTAATCCGTTTAGTTAATCAAAAAGCGGAGATTGATGACATAGATCATTTAAGCAACAGAAGAGTTAGAACAGTAGGCGAACAGCTTTATGCTCAGTTCGGCGTGGGACTTGCTCGTATGGCTCGTACGATTAGAGAGCGTATGAATGTTAGAGATAATGAGGTGTTTACACCTATTGACTTGATTAATGCAAGAACATTATCTTCAGTTATCAATTCATTTTTCGGAACTAGTCAATTGTCTCAGTTCTTAGACCAGACTAACCCTCTTTCTGAAATCACTCATAAAAGAAGAATTTCAGCATTAGGTCCAGGTGGTTTATCTAGAGAGCGTGCTGGTTTTGAGGTGCGTGACGTTCACTATTCACATTATGGACGTTTATGTACAATTGAAACACCTGAAGGTCCAAATATTGGTTTGATTTCGACATTGTGTGTACATGCGAAAATCAATAAAATGGGCTTTATCGAAACTCCTTATAGAAAAGTAGTTAATGGAGTAGTGAATTTGGCTGACAATGGTATTAAGTTTTTGACCGCTGAGGAAGAAGACGATAAGACAATTGCTCAATCTGATATTCAATTCAACGATAAAGGTGAATTTATTACGAATAAAATTAAATGTCGTTTTCAAGGAGATTTCCCTATATATGACTCCGATAATGAAAGCGATATTGCTACATTAGAATATATGGACGTTGCTCCAAATCAAATAGTAGGTGTGTCTGCATCAATGATTCCTTTCTTGGAAAATGATGACGCTAACCGTGCTTTGATGGGGTCAAACATGCAACGTCAAGCTGTTCCTTTAATGAAACCTCAAGCTCCTATCGTAGGAACTGGATTGGAAGGAAAGGTAGCTCAAGACTCTATGGTATTGATTAATGCTGAAAGAGGTGGACTTGTAGAATATGTTGATGCAAATGAAATTCACATTCGTTATGAAAGAACTGATAACGAAAAATTGGTTTCTTTTGATAAAGATGTAAAAGTCTATCACTTGACTAAGTTTAAACGTACTAACCAAGGTTCTTGTATCAATCTTAGACCTATCGTCAGAAAAGGCGATGTCATTAAGAAAGGACAAATCCTTTGTGAAGGGTATGCTACGGAGCAAGGAGAATTGGCTCTTGGTCGTAACTTGAAAGTAGCATTCATGCCATGGAAAGGTTACAACTTCGAGGATGCTATCGTAATATCTGAAAAAGTAGTAAGAGATGACTTATTTACTTCTATTCACATTACTGAATACGAACTAGATGTCAGAGATACTAAATTGGGTGAAGAGGAATTGACTAATGATATCCCTAACGTAAGTGAAGATGCTACTCGTCAATTGGATGAGAATGGTATTATCCGTGTAGGTGCTCATATTAAAGAAGGTGATATTATTATTGGTAAAATCACTCCAAAAGGAGAATCTGATCCTACTCCAGAAGAGAAATTGTTAAGAGCAATATTTGGAGATAAAGCGGGTGATGTTAAAGATGCTTCTTATAAAGCACCTCCTAGCACAAACGCAATTGTAATCAATACTAGATTATTCCAAAAAGCACGTAAAGACAAGGCTAGTAAACAACGTGAGAAGGATGAACTTGAAAGATTAGAAAAGATTCATTATAAAAATCTTGAAAGTATCAAGTATGTCCTTATTGAGAAGTTGATGCAACTTATTGGTGGAAAAACTACACAAGGCATCAAGAATGTTTATGGCGAAGAAATTATTCCTAAAGGAACTAAGTTTTCTGAAAGAGTATTAGCTTCAATTGATTATGCTAATGTCGATGCGAAAGAATGGACTAAAGATCAAGAAACTAATGATTTATTGAAGAGATTATTGCATAATTACAATATCAAAGTCAATGAAGAAATCGGTTATAACAAACGTGAGAAATTCAATATCAGTATTGGAGATGAATTGCCTTCAGGTGTCTTAAAATTGGCTAAAGTTTATGTTGCTAAAAAACGTAAGCTAAGAGTTGGAGATAAGATGGCAGGTCGTCATGGTAATAAAGGTATTGTATCTCGTATTGTTAGAGAAGAAGATATGCCATTCACAGAAGATGGAGTTCCAGTGGATATCGTTTTGAATCCATTAGGGGTACCTTCTCGTATGAATATTGGTCAGATTTATGAAACTGTATTGGGTTGGGCTGGTAAAGAATTGGGTGTTAAATTTGCTACTCCAATTTTTGATGGTGCAACAGTAGAAGAGATTGATGATTTCGTTACCAATGCTGGATTACCTAAGTTTGGTCATACCAATTTATACGATGGTGAAACAGGAGATCCTTTCCATCAGAAGACTACAGTAGGGGTGATTTACATGTTGAAACTTTCTCACATGATTGATGACAAGATGCATGCTCGTTCGATAGGTCCTTATTCACTGATTACTCAACAACCATTAGGAGGTAAAGCTCAGTTTGGTGGTCAGCGTTTGGGAGAGATGGAGGTATGGGCATTAGAAGCTTATGGCGCATCTAATATCTTACAAGAATTATTAACTGTGAAGTCAGATGATATTTTCGGTAGAGCGAAAGCATACGAAGCTATTGTTAAAGGTGACAATCTTCCTGAACCTAGCATTCCTGAATCATTCAACGTATTGGTTCATGAGCTTAGAGGATTGGCATTAGATCTTGATTTCGAATAAATTCATAACAGTAAAAATCTCTATTATGGCTTCTAAAAATGAAGTAAAAATAAAAAGTGACTTTAAATCAATCACGATAAAACTTGCCGCTCCAGATAGCATTTTGGAACGTTCAAAAGGTGAAGTTAAAAAACCAGAGACTATTAACTATAGGACTTATAAGCCTGAGATGGATGGTCTATTTTGCGAGCGTATTTTTGGCCCTACTAAGGACTACGAATGTTATTGTGGTAAGTACAAGAGAATCCGTTATAAAGGTATTACTTGTGACCGTTGTGGTGTTGAAGTTACAGAAAAGAAAGTTCGCCGTGAGAGAATGGGGCATATCAAATTGGTTGTTCCTATCGTTCATATTTGGTATTTCAAATCTTTACCTAATAAAATTGGATATCTTTTAGGTCTTTCTTCTAAGAACCTTGAGACAATCGTTTACTATGAGCGTTTTGTTGTTATTCAAGCAGGTATTCTTGAAGCAGGAGTTCAAGTTGGAAATGAAGTAAAAGTTCATAGAAAATTGGATCTTCTTACTGAAGAAGAATACTTAGAAATATTAGATAATTTACCTGCTGGCAACCAACAGTTGAGTGATGATGATCCTAATAAGTTCATCGCAAAAATGGGAGGAGAAGCAGTAAGAGATTTATTGTCTAATCTTGAATTGGATTCTTTAGCAGCATCTTTAAGACACAAAGCATCTACTGAATCTTCTCAACAAAGAAAATCTGAAGCTTTAAAACGTTTGAGTGTTGTTGAGTCTTTCAGAGAAGCGAATGCAAATGGTGTTAAGAATAATCCAGCATGGATGGTTGTAGATCACCTTCCTGTTATTCCACCAGAATTGAGACCTTTAGTGCCATTGGATGGTGGAAGATTTGCTTCTTCTGACTTGAACGATTTGTATAGAAGAGTAATTATCAGAAATAACCGTCTGAAACGTCTTATTGAGATTAAAGCTCCGGAAGTTATCCTTCGTAATGAGAAACGTATGCTTCAAGAAGCTATCGACTCATTGTTTGACAACTCTAGAAAAACAAATGCTGTTAAAGCCGAAGGTGGTCGTCCATTAAAATCTCTTTCTGATGTATTGAAAGGTAAACAAGGTCGTTTCCGTCAAAACTTATTAGGTAAGCGTGTGGATTATTCTGGTCGTTCTGTTATCGTGGTAGGCCCTGAATTGAAGCTTCATGAATGTGGTCTTCCTAAAGATATGGCGGCAGAATTGTTTAAACCGTTTATCATAAGGAAACTGATAGAAAGAGGTATCGTAAAAACAGTAAAATCTGCAAAAAAATTAGTAGATAAAAAAGAAGCTGTTATTTGGGAAATTTTAGAGAACGTGTTGAAAGGACATCCTGTCTTATTGAACAGAGCTCCAACTCTTCACAGATTGTCTATGCAGGCTTTCCAACCAAAAATGGTGGAAGGTAAAGCTATTCAATTACACCCATTAGTATGTTCTGCTTTCAACGCTGACTTTGACGGTGACCAAATGGCTGTTCACGTTCCTCTAAGTAATGCATCTATTCTTGAAGCTCAATTATTAATGTTGGCTTCTCATAACATCTTGAACCCACAAAATGGTACGCCAGTTACAATTCCTTCTCAGGACATGGTGCTAGGTCTGTACTATATCACAAAAGGTAAGAGAACAACTGAGACTGAGAAAGTTAAAGGTCAAGGCTTAGCTTTCTATTCTGCTGAAGAAGCTGTTATTGCTTATAATGAGCGAAAAGTTGACCTTCATGCATGGGTAAGATGTAAAGTGAATGTGCGTGAAAATGGACAAATCGTTAATAAATTAATTGAAACGACTGTTGGTCGTATTATTTTCAATGAGGCTGTTCCTGCACAGATTGGTTTTGTTAACCAATTGTTGACTAAAAAGAGTTTGAAAAATGTAATTGGAGATGTTCTGACATTAACAGACAATCCAACAACAGTTAAATTCTTGGATGATATCAAAGATATTGGATTTAGATGGTCATTTAAAGGTGGTTTGTCATTTAATATTGACGACCTTATCATTCCAGAGGTCAAACCAGAATTATTGGTGAATGCACAAGAGGAAGTAGAAGAAGTTACCATGAACTATAACATGGGTCTTATTACTGACAATGAGCGTTATAACCAAATTATTGATATCTGGACTCGTGTAGATACTAGAATTACAGAGACTTTGATGAATGAGATTTCATCAGATAAACAAGGTTTTAACTCTGTGTATATGATGCTAGACTCAGGTGCGAGGGGTTCAAAACAACAGATTAAACAGTTGGCGGGTATTCGTGGTTTGATGGCAAAACCTCGTAAATCAGGTTCTACAGGTGGGGAGATTATTGAAAATCCTATCTTGTCTAACTTCAAAGATGGTCTTTCAGTATTAGAGTATTTTATTTCTACTCACGGTGCTCGTAAAGGTCTTGCGGATACAGCGTTAAAAACTGCAGATGCTGGTTATTTGACTCGTCGTTTGGTCGATGTGGCTCAAGATGTTGTTATTACAGATGAAGATTGTGGTACATTGAGAGGTCTGACAATTACCGCATTGAAAGATAACGATGAAGATATCGAGCCATTATTTGATAGAATTGTAGGACGTACTGCATTAAATGATGTTTACCACCCACTTACAAACGAATTGATTGTTGAGTCAGGTGAATTAATTGATGAAGAAATAGGTAAGGTGATTGAAGATTCTCCTATTGATTCAGTTGAAATTAGATCTGTATTGACATGTGAAAAACGTAGAGGAGTATGTGTTAAATGTTATGGTAGAAACCTTGCTACCAATAGAGTAGCAGAGTATGGTGATGCAGTAGGTATCATTGCTGCTCAGTCTATCGGTGAGCCAGGTACTCAGTTGACACTTCGTACATTCCACACTGGGGGTGCTGCTTCTAGTATTGCTGCAGGTTCTAAATTGATTGCCAAATATGATGGTAAGATAGAATTTGATAGTGTTAAAACTGCAAAACAAGAAGGTGAGGATGGAGAAGTAAGAAAAGTGGTTATTGGACGTACTGGAGAATTCAGATTGATAGATAAAGATAGTGGCAAAGTATTAATGACTCACAATATTCCTTATGGTGCTATTTTGGCTGTTAAGGATAATCAAAATATCAAAAAAGGAGACTTAGTTTGTTCTTGGGACCCTTATAATGCTGTGATTATTTCTGAGTACAAAGGGGTTGCTAAATATGATAACTTAGCTGAAGGTTTGTCTTATCGTACAGAATTAGATGAGCAGACAGGTTATAAAGAAAAGGTTGTAATTGAGTCTAGAGACAAAAAGAAATCTCCTTCTATTATAATCATAGACGCTAATGGCAAGGAAGTATATAGTTACTCAATTCCAGTTGGTTCTCATATTTCAGTAGATGATGGCCAAGAAGTTTTCCCTGGTCAGATTATCGTAAAAGTACCTCGTACACTTTCAAAAGTTCGAGATATTACGGGAGGTCTTCCAAGAGTTACAGAGTTGTTCGAAGCTCGTAATCCTTCTAACCCTGCTAAAGTTTCTGAGATTGATGGGGTTGTTGCTTTCGGTAAGATTAAGAGAGGTAATAGAGAAGTCTCTGTTGAAGGAAAAGATAAGACTAAAAAAACATATTTGATTCCTTTGACTAAACATATCTTGGTTCAAGAAGGTGACTTTGTGAAAGCTGGTATGGCATTGTCTGATGGTTCAATTACTCCTACTGATATCTTGGATATTAAAGGTCCATTTGCTCTTCAAGAATATTTGGTAAATGAGATTCAAGAAGTTTATCGTCTTCAAGGTGTGAAAATCAATGATAAACATATCGAGACAATTGTAAGACAGATGTTGAGAGATGTTTATATTGAAGAACCAGGAGATACTAAGTTCTTGGAGAAAACTTCAGTAGATAAATTTGACTTTATTGAGCAAAATGACTGGATTTATGATAAAAAAGTAATTACAGATCAAGGAGACTCTACAGTATTGAAGGCTGGTGATATTGTTACACTTCGCCAGATTAGAGAAGAAAATTCTTTCTTAAAAAGAAATGATAGAACTTTAGTCCAATATAGAGATGCACTTCCTGCTACTTCTAGTCCTTTATTACAAGGTATTACAAGGTCTTCTTTGTCAACAAATAGCTGGATTTCAGCAGCATCTTTCCAAGAGACAACTAAAGTATTGAATCAAGCAGCTATTTCTGCTTCTAAAGACTATATGTTGGGCTTGAAAGAAAATGTTATCGTTGGACATAGAATTCCTGCAGGTACTGGAGTGAGAGAGTTTGAAGAAATTTCAGTCGGTTCTAAAAAAGAATTGAGATCATTGTCAATCAGACAACATGATGATATAGATTAATGAGCTTTCATTAAACATAATTCGAGCGGTCTTATTAAATAAGGCCGCTTTTTGTTATATTAGGGGGATAATTTAAGAAAATGGAAAAAAATAATAATCAAATAAATATTGAATTGCCAGAAGATATTGCTGATGGAGAATATAGCAATCTTGCAATTATTACGCACTCAAATCAAGAGTTTATTTTGGATTTTGTAAGGATGACTCCAGGAACTCCAAAGGCCAAAGTGAAGTCTAGAATTATTTTAACTCCACAACATGCCAAAAGATTTATGAGAGCTTTAGCTGATAATGTAAGGAAATTTGAACAAGCCAATGGTGAGATTCAGGATCAAGAAGCTCCATATATGCCTATTCAATTCGGTGGTTCTACTACTAAAGCATAAAATTTTTGAGTGTTATGAGTATAGGAGATGTCATTAAGCAAAAAGACTTTCCAAGTGCTTATGTGAAATTGGAAGTCAATATATTATATACTGCTGGTTGGATTCAGAATCACAATAATAAATTTTTCAAGCAGTATGATATATCTATGCAACAATATAATGTCTTGCGAATTCTGCGTGGGCAGTTTCCCAATGCTTGCATGTTGAATGTGATTTCTGATCGTATGATAGATAAAATGTCTAATGCAACTAGATTAGTTGAAAAGCTTAGAAACAAAGGTCTTGTCACTAGGAGATTGAATCCCAAAAACAGAAGGCAAGTTGAAATTTTGATTACTGACTTAGGATTGGATTTGTTGCAACAAATAGATAATAATTTTTCTCAACATGAAGCTATTTTTAATGAGCTAAGTGTTGAAGAAGCTGATATGCTAAGTAATTTATTAGATAAATTGAGAGGAACAGAAGATATTTAAGCTCTTGATACCTTTTTTTATAAAACTTCTCTTTATTCACGTAATATGATTCCACCCAAACCTAATAAGAATATTAATTTTTGGAGATATATTTTTCAACCCAAACCTATTTTAGATTTATTTAGAGCATTGATTTACATTCTTTTTTCAGTAGCCCTTTTTAAAATCCCCAATTTTTTGACAGATTTACCTCTATACAAATATTTATTTTGTATTTCGGCGTTTTTGTATGGATGCTTTAGATTATACAGAATTTATTATGAATATAAGATTGAAAATAGATGAGATTATTTTTCTTTTTATTATTGGGTAGTTTCTTTTTCACTTCATGTAAGACAGAAACGGACAAAGCAGACAAAAGTGCTTATGATTTAGATAATATTAATGTGGGAGAAATCTCATTATTTGCTGATATAAATACTGAATCATTATTAAGCCAATTGGGTAAAATTTATTCAGTACATTTTCCTAAGGCATCAGTGAAAGCTAATTATCGTAAGGATGTAGATGTTATGAATGCGATGCTTTCTGATAGCACCAGAATAATTGTTTTACAAAGAGAATGTACCGCTTCTGAATTGGAACAAATAAAGGTATTACATGAATCCAAACCTCTTCAATATACTTTTGCTTATAATGCTATTACTTTAATAAAGGATAAAGAAAGCAAGGATAGTATTATTGACTCATTGTCATTTGCTCAGCAAATTGTTAAAGGGCAAGAAAAAATAGTCACAATAGGAGAGTATTCTGATTTGTATTCCTTATTGCTACGTAAATATGGTGTTGTTGATGGAAATAGAAAATTGAAAACTGTCAGAACTATCGAAGAGTTACAAGCATTTCTAAAGAAGGAACCTGACTATATTGGTATCTTACCATTTTCTTTAATAAGTGACATTTATAATCCAGTTGCAAAAGAAATTGTTTCAAAATTTAGATGGCTAGGAGTGTCAGGAAAGAATGATGTTTTTATTTCTCAATCTTCTATTTATACGCAAGAATGGCCATTTGTGATTCCATATACCGTACTATATTGCAATATTTCTAGTCACGATGGGGTGGGATTTGTGAAGTTTATTCATACAAAGCAAGCTTCAAAACTAATATTAAAAGCTGGTTTAATTCCTTATTTGCTACCAGATAGAGATATAAAAGTTGAGCCTCAATCTTTTAATATTCCATAGCCTTTTAGACTTATTTATTTGTTTATCAATTAATTTGAGAGCTCGAATTACTTTATTGACTTAATTTTAAGTGCCAATGCATTTATTTTTTTATTTTTAAGATGCATATCAGATAGCTTTGTCCAATTCGCTTAAAATATTAATCTTAAACTATGAATATCCTCCATTGGGAGGCGGTGCTGGTATTGTTACAAAACACTTAGCAGAAAGATTCGCAGCTAAAGGTTGTCTAGTGCATATTGTGACGACATGGTTTGCTGGTGAACCAGAATATAGTTCAGATGGCAATTTGACTATTGTACGTCTTAAATCAAAGCGGAAAGTTGTTTATAAGTCTAATCCTATAGAGATGTTATCTTGGGCAAGAGTTGCTCTTAAATATTTTAAAGACTTACCCGATGAGTTATTCTTTGATGTATGCTTGGCCAATTTTACGATGCCTGGAGGAATAGTGGCGCAATATGTCAAAAGAAGATGGAGTATTCCTTATGTGGTTTTAAGTCATGGGCATGATATTCCATGGTTTGCACCCAAACAGATGTGGGCTTGGCATATTTTGTCATATCCGTGGATAAAGAAAATTATGAATGCATCTGCTAAAAATATTGTTCTGACAGATGATTTGAAAGTAAGTGCAGATAGATTTTTAGGTTCAACATCTCAAAATATTGTGATTCCTAATGGTATGTTGATGGAACACTATAAGTCAGGATTTAATAGCAATAAGAATAGTTTGACAATTCTTTTTGTCGGTAGAATGGTAGAACAAAAAGACCCATTAACTTTTGTAGAATCTTGTCAGTTAATCAATCAATTCAATATCCCTGCTCATTTTATTATGATAGGAGAAGGTCCATTGAAGTCACAGGTGGAGAAAAGAGCCATGCAACTCGAATTGAGAAATATTGAGGTGATGGGACAGATTAGTCATTATGATGTACTAAAAAAATATGAAAATGCAGACCTTCTCATTTTGCCGAGTAGGGAGGAAGCAATGTCAATGGCTGTATTGGAAGCTTTATCTAGAGGCGTTTATGTACTATGTACTGAAGTCAGTGGAACAAATGGGTTGATTATTGAAGGTGTGAATGGAAATTTTATACAGTATGAAAAACCTTCTTCGATTGCTAATTTGGTAGCTGATTTTTATTACAATAAATTTTTAAAAGACTATCAATATCCTGAGGGGTTGGCTCAATTCTTATTTGAGCGATATAGTTGGAACAAAGTAGTGAATAAGTATTTGAATTTATTTTATTCAATTTGCAATAAAGAAAAACCTATTGATATCTTATCTGTTGAAGAAGAATAAGTCGAAAGTTTTTTTCAAGATGATGAGGTTTTGGTTTATAGGGTTAGTTTTAATTCTTGTAGCATGTGTTAATGTCAATAAACCTTCATATTCGACAATAAAAGATAATAGTATGAATGAAGTTATTACGCTCGGTGGTGGGTGCTTTTGGTGTACGGAAGCTGTTTTTCAACGGATAAAAGGTGTGGACACTGTAGTTTCAGGATATATGGGAGGTAGTACAAAAAATCCTAGTTATATGGAAGTATGTACTGGATTGACAGGACACGTGGAAGTGATTCAAATTGCATTCCAACCCAATGTTGTTTCACTAAAAGAGTTGTTAGAGATATTTTTTATGAGCCATGACCCGACTACTTTGAATAGGCAAGGGGCTGATGAAGGGACTCAGTATAAATCTGTTGTCTTTTATGAAAATGAAACTCAAAAGCAGATAATATTAGATGTGATAAAGGAGTTTGAAGTTTCAAAAATTTTAAAATCTCCAATAGTAACAGAGGTTACACCTTCGAGTATATTTTATCCAGCAGAAATTGGGCATCAAAATTATTACAATCTCAATTCTTCTCAACCATATTGTACTTTTGTAATTTCTCCTAAAATTCATAAAGTAGAAAAGCTTTTCAAAGAGCAGTTAAAATAAAAAACCTCTGATTGCTCAGAGGTTTTAAAAGTTATTTGTTATTTGGATTATATTCCAAAAAGCATTCTTTCAGGATTTTCTAAATAATCTTTAACAGCTACTAAGAAGCTTACAGATTCTTTACCATCTACGATTCTATGGTCATAAGAAAGAGCTAGATACATCATTGGTCGTGCAGTGATTTGACCATTAATCACCATAGGTCTATCTTGTATTTTATGCATTCCTAAAATAGCAGATTGAGGTTGATTAATAATAGGAGTACTTAGCAATGAACCAAATACACCTCCATTAGTGATGGTGAAAGTGCCTCCTTCCATATCGCCAATAGATAATTGACCATCTCTACCTAAAGTTGCCAATCTTTTAATCTCTTTTTCTATATCTGCAAAACTGAGTAGCTCTGTATTTCTGATTACTGGAACGACCAAGCCTTTAGGAGTAGAAACAGCTATAGATACATCATAAAAATCATGGTAAATGATAGAATCATCATTGATATAGGCATTGATAGCAGGGAATTTTTGTAATGCTAATGTACATGCTTTAACAAAAAATGACATGAAGCCTAGATTGATTCCATGTTCAGTACTGAAATCATCTTTATACTGCTTTCTCAATTCCATGATTCTTGTCATGTCCACTTCATTAAATGTAGTTAGCATAGCAGTATTGTTTTTGACTTCTACTAGTCTTCTAGAAATGGTTTTTCTCAACCTAGTCATTTTCTCGACTCTCTCACCACGATTTCCTGAAATTGTCACTTCATTTTTAACTACCAATTCTTCTTTTGAAGGAGTAGGAACAGGAAGTTGAGGTTTTATTTCCTCTGCTTTCGAAGCGTTATTAGCATCTTCTTTGGTGATTCTTCCATCTACACCTGTACCTTTTATAGAACTAGGTTCAATTCCTTTTTCATCTAAAATCTTTTTGGCAGCAGGAGAAGGGTGAGCAGTAGCATAAGAATCTTCTTTGGGACTTGAAGTTGGAGGAGGAGTAGCTTGATTAGATGTCTCAACAGGAGCTTCAGCTTTTTCAACTTTTGCTTTTCCAGCACCATCTGTGTCTATGTAACAAACTAAATCACCAATTTTCAAATCTTCCCCTTCTTTTGCTACACGAATAACTTTCCCAGCTGCTTCAGCAGGTAATTCTAATGTAGCCTTATCTGATTCAAATTCACAAATGGCTTCATCTATCTCCACAGACGCTCCATCTTCGACAAGCCATGTGGAAAGGGTAACTTCTGTAACGGATTCTCCGATAGACGGAACTCTGATTTCTATCTTCATTTTAAATATTTATACTATAAATTTAATCGTTAAAAGTCTTATCTACAATTTCATGCTGTTCTTTTTCATGAATTTTTGAAAATCCTGTCGCAGGAGATGCACTTGCTAGTCGAGAAACTACATTCCACTTAATATCAGGGAGAGTATTTCTAATGTACCACCATGCGCCCATATTGGAAGGCTCTTCTTGTGTCCAGAATATTTTGGCTTTAGGATATTTGTTCAAAATATTGTCAACTTGAGTATAAGCCAATGGGTACAATTGTTCCATTCTTACTAATGCGACATCATTACGTTGGTTTTCCTTTTTGTATTTGAGTAGGTCATAATAAATTTTTCCAGAACAGAATACTACTCTTTTTACTTTATTAGGAGCTTCTACCGATTTATCATCAATTATCTCTTGGAATTTGCCTTCATATATCTCGCTGACATCTGATGTACAATCAGGGTGGCGCAATAATGACTTAGGAGACATATTGATTAATGGTTTTCTAAACTCCCACGCCAATTGTCTTCGGATAGCATGGAAGAGATTGGCAGGTGTAGTAATATTGGTAACAACCATATTCAGTTCTGCACAGTTTTGTAAAAATCTCTCCAATCTTGCACTAGAGTGCTCTGGTCCTGCTCCTTCATATCCATGAGGAAGTAATAATATCATCCCTGAACTTTTATTCCATTTAGTTTCACTAGATGCAATAAATTGGTCTAAAATAATTTGAGCACCGTTGACAAAATCTCCAAATTGTGCTTCCCAAACCACTAAATGGTCAGGGTGAGTTAATGAATATCCAAACTCAAATCCAAGCACTCCATATTCTGAAAGGTGAGAGTTGTAGATTAAAAACTTTCCTTGTTTTCCATCATCAGCGATATGGTCTAATCTGTTGTATTCTTCACCAGTGTTTTCATCATATACAGTCGCATGTCGATGTGAAAAAGTTCCTCTTTTTACATCTTCACCACTCATACGGACATTTTTACCATCCAAAAGGATAGAGCCATATCCGATCAATTCTCCAGCTGCCCAGTCCACTGATTGTTGTTGACGCATGATATCCCTTCTACTTTGAAGCATTTTGTCAATTTTTTTCAGAGGTTCAAAGTTATTCGGAACTTTTACCAATGCCTTGATAATTTTAACAAGTGTAGTTTTGGAAATTTTAGTTTCAGGAGAGCTTTCAAAATCTTGTTGTTTAGCAAATCTGATTTTTTTCCAAGCAATGTCCGTCGGCTGAAGTTGATAAGGAATAGTGTTTTGTTTTGTATAATCTAGTCGTTGTTGAAGCTCAGCCCAGAAATCCTTTTCAAATCCTTTTACTAACTCAGCTCCAGCTACACCCCAATCTATCAATTTTTGACTATAGATATCTCTGACACTCTTGTGGTTTTTAATGATATCATACATTTGTGGTTGTGTGTATTGTGGGTCATCACCTTCGTTGTGTCCATGTTTACGATAACACACCATGTCAATAAATGCATCTTTATGGAATTTTTGTCTGTATTCAACAGCCAGTTCTGAAACAAATGCAGTTGCTTCTACGTCATCACCATTGACATGGAAAACGGGGCATTGTAAAGTTGTAGCGATAGATGTGCTGTAATAAGATGAACGTGCATCATCAAAGTCTGTAGTAAATCCTATCTGATTGTTGATGACAAAATGTACAGTGCCTCCTACTTTATATCCTTTTAATAAAGACATTTGAAGTACTTCGTAAATAATTCCTTGCCCTGCTACTGCAGCGTCACCATGGATAGAGATGGGTAGTATAGAGTCGTAATTTGACTCATAAACCGCATCTGCCTTAGCTCTACAGAATCCTTGTACAACAGGATTAACTGCCTCTAAATGAGAAGGATTGGGCAATAAATTGATATACACAGTCTTGTTATCCATAGTGGTATATTGTGAAGCATATCCTTTGTGGTATTTCACATCGCCTGTTCCAGATAAGAGATTTTCAGGAGATACTCCTTCAAATTCTGTAAAGACTTCCTCATAAGTTTTACCTACTATATTTACTAATATATTGATACGCCCTCTATGAGCCATACCGATAACGACTTCTTTACAGCCATCATTGGCAGCAACGTTAATCATTGCATCTAAAGAAGGAATTGTTGACTCTCCTCCTTCCAATGAAAATCTTTTCTGACCGATAAATTTTGTCCCCAAGAATTTTTCATACACAGCAGAGTCATTGAGTTTTTTAAGTATCCTTTTTTTCTTTTCAAAAGGATGTTCATAAGCAGTATAGCTATGTTCAATTTTATCTCTCAGCCATATTCTTTCTTCTCGATTGTCTATATAGTTGTATTCCCAGCCAATAGTACGGCAGTAAATTGTTTTCAACCTATTTAAAATATCTCTTAAGGTCGCACGACCAAGACCTAGTTCATGGCCACCATAAAATTCTGTATCCATGTCATCATCTCCCAAATCATAATATTTAAGGTCGAGATCTGCATGTCTATCTTTTCTTGGACGTATTGGATTGGTGTCAGACACTAAGTGCCCTTTGTTACGATAGGCGTATATGAGTTTGACGACTTTAAATTCCTTAGGGTCTAAGATGAGTGATTGCTCACCAATTGTTGTGTTACTTGATTTTGAAGAAAAATCGTATCCTTCAAAGAATATCCTCCATTCACGTTCAACAGCATCAGGGTTTTTTAAAAAATCCCTATATAATTGATCTACATAGGAAGGATGGGCATTTAATAGAAAAGACAAATCCATCATAATTCTGAAATATTAAAACAAATATCGGTACTTTATTTTAGATAAAAATTTTATAAGCCAACTTTTAAGATTATTTGAGATAACAATTTTCAAGAAAAAAGTTTTTTAAAAAATCTAATTGAATTTTGTTTTGTTTTTAAAAAATACTTTCTATCTTTGCCCATTCAAATTACAAGGTAAGCAATGGCACATCATAAATCAGCTCAGAAGCGAATCAGACAAACTGCTAAAAGAAGATTAGAAAATAGATATTATGGAAAAACTACCCGTAATGCTATCCGTAAATTACAAAGCTTGACTTCAAAAGATGAAGCTGAGACATTATTACCAAGTGTTGTAGCTATGATTGATAAATTGGCGAAAAGAAACCAAATTCACAAAAACAAAGCTGCTAACTTGAAATCTTCTATTACAAAAGGAGTAAATTCGTTATAAGATTTTTAAAATTTTATGGAAATAATAAAAAGGTGCATCTTAATGATGTACCTTTTTTTATGACTTATACTAATAATACTTACAGCAACATTAAATCATGGGCCGAAGAAGATCGACCTCGTGAAAAACTTTTGTCCAAAGGGAAAAGTTCAATGACTGATGCTGAATTGCTTGCAATTTTGATAGGGTCTGGCACTCGCAATTGTTCTGCTTTGGATTTGGCTAGAAATATTTTAGCACTTACCAATAATAACTTATCTGAATTAGGTAAAATTTCCATTCAACAATTGATGTCAGTTAAGGGCATTGGAGAGGCTAAGGCCATCACAATTGCCTCAGCATTAGAATTGGGTAGAAGAAGGCAGCAATCTGTTGCTTTGGAGGAGAAGGTGGTGAAAAGTAGCCGTAACTCTTATGACCTTATTGCTCCTTGTATAGGGGATTTAGGACATGAAGAGTTTTGGGTGGTTTTGCTCAATCGTCGTGGGGTTGTTTTGAAATACAAGTGCATTACCAAGGGAGGATTTGCTGCTACAATTGTGGATGTTAGGCAGATTTTCAAATGGGCGATTAGTGAACAGGCATCTTCAATGATTTTGGCACATAACCATCCTTCTGGCACATTGTCACCAAGCTCTCAAGATATTCAAATTACCAATTCATTGATAAAGGCAGGTGAATTGATGGAGATAAAAGTATTGGATCATTTAATAGTGACCAATCAAGGTTATTATAGTTTTGCAGATGAAGGTCGAATTTGATTGGGATATCTAATTGAGCTTAAAAGGAGCTACTAGAACAAATTTGGGAATGGTAACTTGGAAGGTTTTTCCGTCATTAATTTTACGCATAGTATATGTTCCATACATTTGACCAAAATCTGATGGGAGGTTACAGCCTGAAATATATTTGAAAGACTCATTGGGATAGATAATAGGTGTCTTCCCTATTACTCCATCACCGATTACTTCTCGTTTTGTCCCTAATGAATCAGTTATATGCCAATGTCTTGATAAGAGTTGGACGATATGATTACTTTGATTGTCAATAGTGATTCTATATGCATAGACATAATTGTTCATTTGGATATTTGAATACTCCTCCTGAAAGAATGACTCTACAGTGATTTTTATATCTCTAGTGATTGCTACGAACATTATCCCAATATACTAATAAAAAGGGGAAAATGGAGATTAAAATTATTTTCTGATATATTCTGAAATAATATTTAAAGCATCGGTTTTGGCTTGTTGCAGGTCGTCATTGACAATGACTATATCTGCACTATTTTCAAATAATAATTCTTTTTCAGCTTTATTCAATCTCTTTTTGATACTCTCCTCAGTGTCTGTACCTCTTCGCTCTAAGCGTTCTTTTAAAGTGTCAAGACTAGGTGTTTTTACAAATATCTTGATTGAATTATCTCCAAAATATTTTTTTAAAGTTTCGGAACCAATGACATCAACAACGAAAAGGACAATATTGTCTTCGCTCCAAATTCTTTCAACTTCAGATTTCAGAGTACCATAAAATAAATTTTCATAGACTTGTTCCCACTCAATAAAATCCTCATTGGAGATATGTTTCTTGAAATCTTCATTGGAGAGAAAATAATAGTCGTATCCTTGTATTTCTCCTTTTCTTGGCAATCTTGTAGTGGCAGACACAGATCTTTTTATTGTATCAAATGACTTTAATACATATTGGGATAATGTGGTTTTCCCGCCTCCTGATGGACCAGTAAAAATGATGGCTTTATGTAGATTTGTTGTGTGCTGCGACATAAAAGTCATTTAAAGTATATTGTTGACTTGCTCTTTTATTTTTTCTAAATCATCTTTCATTAAGATGACAAATTTCTGAATATCTGCATCATTAGCTTTAGAGCCAATAGTGTTGATTTCTCTACCCATCTCTTGAGCAATAAATCCTAATTTTTTACCTTTTTCAATGGTGGAGGTGTCTTTAAGAATTTCCCTAAAATATTCTATATGAGAAGATAATCTGACTTTTTCTTCATTGATATCTAATTTTTCAATATAAAATATCAACTCCATTTCCAATCTCCCAGAGTCGGCTTTGATATCCTGACTTAAATTTTTGAGTTCGTTTTCATATCTTTCTCTGATTCGATTGATGCGCAAAGGCTCATAAATAGATATTTGAGATAGGAAAGATGCAATATTTTTTAATTTATCTTCCAAATCTTGCTCTTGACTTAGCCCCTCTGTTTTTCTATGTTCGACCAAAAGGAGGATGGCTGATTTTATAGTTTCAGATAATATATTTCCTATAGCTTTTGTGTCTTGTAGAGAAGAGTTGTCTGCAATGATATGAGGAAACCCTAAAATTGTATTGAGAATTTGATGGTTTTGGATTTGATGTTCTTCAATAAAGGAATTTAACTCATTGTAATATTGCAATAATAAATGAGTGTTGATTTGAGAGTTGTTTTCATTTGAAATAGAAGTTTCTTCAATATTGACCATTACATCAACCTTTCCTCTGATAAGGTCGTTTAACAGATTTCTTAATTCGCCTTCATGAAATTTTAACTCATTTGGTAATTTGATATTGATATCTAGACTTTTACTATTCAGCGACCTCATTTCAATCTTGTAAACAAGATGATTATATTTGCTGGTAGCAGCTCCAAATCCCGTCATTGAATAGACCATACACCACTTATTTTAAAGAAAGATTTCTCTTTCGAGGTGCAAAGTTACGTTTATAAAAATGTAAAAAGAAATTGTACCTTAAAAATCAGGTGTTTAAAAATCTTTAGACAATGAGAACATCCACATTGGTTTTTTATTAACGATACCCCCATCAATTCCCCATGCAATATCCATGCGTAAGAAGTAGCCTAGTAAAGTTGTGCGAACTCCTGTTCCTGTTCCCATTACAGTAGGGTTTCTGAAATATTCTGCCCATACTACTACTGGTGTTTTATTGCCATCTGGAGTAATTTGTTGTTGGATATATGGGTTTTTCTTATTGAATGGAAGGAGACCATTGTATGCTGTTCCTATATCGAAAAAACCAATTAGCTGAAAATTTCTTATAAATGCAGACTTGATGGGCTTTTTGGATATAAATGAAAAGACTGGAAGCCTCAATTCACTATTGAGAACAAAAGTACTATTGCCATTTCTAATATTTATAGGAAAACCTCTCACGTTGGTAGCTTGAGCTTGAAAAGCATAATCTTGGTCTGAAGCAATTGATATATCATCATTGTATTTATTATTCAGCCAAGTATCTACTCCTCCTAAATAATAAATCACTTTTTTCTGTCCAAATGAACTTGCTCCTGCTAATCTATTGGCCCAAATGAAATTTTTGTAAATTGTTGTATAATGTCTAGCATCAAATCCTACGGTGAATAAATTGGATTTCTTTTGATTCCAATTATTGAAGTATTCTGTGTAGATTTTATATCTGAAACCGTTATAGATATTTTCAGCAACTTCTTTAGAATTATCATGAACAAATTCCAATTTTATAAACGACCAATTTTCTTTTCTGTCTATATCTGCTATCATTGTGATAGTGTCTGTATAACCGAGAATAAGACGGTCATTGCGGACTCCGGTATATAATCTTAGACTTTTTGTTACATCAAAAGGATAGCTCAATCGCACCTCTGCGTAATTGGTTTTTTGTTTACCAATGGCAGGTATAAGAAAGGTGTTATTGACTAATAATGAATATCTTTCTTGATTGGATTTTCTGTAGAATAATAATCTTTTATCTAATCGCTTTTTAAGATTTTCGTAGCTGACAAATAGTTCGGTTCCTTTAAAGTTGGACGGCAGTCTAAATCCTCCTACAAGTTTATGGTCTTCCATTAAATCTTGTATGCCGAAAGTTATCATCCCACTCAATTCTGGATAGTCAAATCGACTGCCGTTTTGTGCAACACTCTGATAAGAGAAGGGAAGTACTGAATTGTCCAATTGTGTAGTCAAGAAATTAGATGAAAATTTAGCTCTATATGGCACTGAGCCTCCTGGTCGATAGTGGGCAGTTGCTTTCTCCATGTTTTCAGGATAGACAAATTCATCATCACCATATAATGATTTTAAAGAATCAAGATATAATCTGTTCCTTTCGTTTTTTTCATCTTGAGTAGGTAAGAAATAATTGTATTTGGAATGAAATGTCAACTTGAAATCTTGTTTCAATAAACTGTCAATTTCTTTTTGATCTTCAGTTTGTGATGATGTATTTCGCAAGGTATTATTCCTTACAGACAAATCACCTCTTTTTAATGAAGTCAATGTATTTCTGTATGTTGTATTTTTAAGTCCACCTATCCATTCGCTATTAGGTATTGAGTCAAGATAGACTTCTGTTTTTTTAGACTTCTTAGTACGATATAACCATTGATTGGTTTTTGTTGAAAAAGATGTTTCTATGATATTAGTAGATAAATCTGTTATCGGTGTAGTTGTTACAGCGAGTGTGTAAATAGAGTCTAAATATATTTTATCGCCATCGACTATGCTATCTATCTTCAACAATGTAGGGCTTAAGTGACTCTTATATAAGTTGTAAATGCCATTTTTGTCTGAAAGGAAGGTGATTTCTTGCTCATTAAATCCTTCTGTTTGAGTGTGATTACTCAATTTGTCGGAAGTGATTTCTATGATTTTTTTATAATTTGGTGTTAATGGAAGAAAATATATATTGGTATTCCCGATAGGTAAAATAGAATCTAAACTACTTTTCTCAATTTCTGCATTGGGTCTATTTGAAGAGAAAACGATACCATTTACACCTGAAACGTTCACCATACTCGGATAAGCATCATCAAAAATATCATTAGTCAATTGTGTGATGCGCATAGTAGCGAGGTGATAGAGAAATATGTCTGTCTGACCTTTATTCTGAGCAGAAAAGACTAAGCTTTGCCCATCAGTAGAAAATGTAGCTTGATATATTCTTTGAAATCCTCTAATATCATCTTTGGTTTTCTTTTTTTCATCCAATTGATATTGAATGAGTTTGATTTGGTCTTTCTTTTCGTGGATGCCAATGAGTTGAGTTCCATTAGGATGCCAAGTCAAAATAGGATATGACTGGTCATAAGGATAATTGTCTGAATTGAAGCCTCCTGAAAATATTTTCTTTTTTTTACGAGAGAGGATATTTTGTAAATAGACCTTGTAAGCTCCTTGTTTGTGCTTGGCAAAGGCAATATAATGACCATCAGGAGATAATTTAACTTCAGAAATACTTTGCTTCCTTCTTATTTTTATTTTGACTAGTTTTTTTTCATTAGGACTGGTACGGTCAAGAATATCACTTTTATATTGGGTATGACAATATTCTTCCCACTCAGCAATCAATTCGTCTAAAGTCTTTCCGATAGAATGTAATAAACCTTTATTTGTACTTCTGTAAATTCTAGTGAGGTATAAAATATTTTTGATAGCATGATTGCCATACTTTTCATAGATGTAGAACCAAAGTGCTTGCCCTGCCAATTTACCGTCATCTTTGGCTAGTTTGGCAAATGAAGGACTTGAAGAATAATTCCAAAAGGATCTTAAAGAGTCATCATTTTGAGTGTCCCAGCCTTCTCCAATAAAACTTGCCAGTCCTGAAATATACCAATTGGGAAGATTGAGGAAAACAGCATTTTGCACAGATTCAAAAAAGTTTTGCCCTGCCATCATGCTATTGAGATAGACTTTTGTAAGCTCTCTTCTGAGCATGTTGAGCATATCTCTGTGGTTGCCATTGAAGTATAAAAATATTTTGGTCTGTTCAGAAACATTGGTGCCACCCACATTGTATAAGTTTTCTGCTATGCCAATATTAGTCTGAGACAAATCTGTAATATCATTGTAAACTAAAAGTTCAATTTTAGAACCGAAAGTATAGTTGAGCTGGTCTTCCAATTCTCTGATACCATCTTCAGCTGCAGTGATGATAAATCTACCTAATTCTTGACCTCCAGGATAATAATAGGTAATGAAATGTTCAGATTCATAAGACACCCAGTCGAAATCATGGTATTGCACTCTGTTTTGACCAAATGAAACTTGTGTATTTTGAGCCAATAGAGTATTTGTTCCCCAAAAAATAGAAATTAATACCACGATTTTAAATACCCAATTACGCTCTTTTATCATCTATAACTAATATCTGCTTCTAAAATATCATACCTTTACAAGGTTTCAAAACTTTATAAAGTTACAAAACTATAAAACCTTATTTATATGACCACTATAACTTCTTTTGTATTCAATCCTTTTTATGAAAACACCTATATAATTGCCTCAGAAAATGGTGATTGTTGGGTGATTGACCCAGGATGCTACTCAGAAAGTGAGCAGAATAAATTAATCAACTATATTTCAGAGCACCAACTACGCCCAGTAAAATTATTGAATACGCATTGTCACTTAGACCATATTTTTGGAAATTCACTGATTGCCCAGACCTATAATTTGTCTCCATTTTGGCATGAAAATGAAACTCAAATAGCCAAAAATGCAAAGATAGGCGCTATAATGTTTGGGGTTAAAGCTCCTGAGTATGTCGAGCCAGGTGGGTTTCTGAAAGAAGGAGATGTGTTGTCAATAGGAGATAGTTCGTTTAAAGTATTGTTCACGCCAGGGCATTCTCCTGGTAGTGTATCATTTTATAATAAAGCAGAAAAATATGTCATTGTTGGAGATGTGTTATTTCGTGAGAGTATAGGTAGGACAGATTTGCCGGGAGGGAATTTTGATGTATTAATTAAATCGATTAAAAAGGAGTTATTGACTTTGCCAGAGGATACTGTAGTGTATAATGGTCATGGTCCATCAACTACGATTGCTCATGAAAAAAAATACAATTCATTTTTGAGGTAAATTTCCCTTAAAAGAAATTCGAAAGGGATTGAGCATCTTGATTTGGAATAAAAAGTTGTTTATTTGTAAAGATTATAAAGGCTCATGGTATTAGTTACAGGTGCACAGCGTTGTATAGGTGAAAATCTGATTCGTCGACTTGTTGCTGATGGCTTGAAGGTAAGAGTTTTTCATCCCAAAGAATTTGATATTTCTTCATTGTCATTAGTGGGGGAAAATATTGATTTTTTTGAAGGAGAATTATTAGATGTTACAGATGTTTATAATGCCATAGAAGGCACTTCTGCAGTGTTTCATTGTGATATCCTTCAGGATTGGGAACTTGCTAGTTATGAGTCAAGGATGAAATACAATATTGAAGGGACTGCTAATGTCGTCAATGCAATGTTGTATCATGGTGTCAGCCAATTGACATTTTTCAGCACCTTGTCTGCTTTGGGTGCAATTTCTGGAAAAGATGCTGATGAACAGACTAAAGTAGAAAAAAATGAATGGACGACAGAATACGCATTGAGTGTTGTGCTGGCTGAAAGAGAAGTTTGGAGAGGTAGTGTAGAGGGCTTGAAAGTCAATGTATTAAATTGTGGAGATGTGCTATCCTATCATTGCAATTCGGCACATCATCTTTTTAAAGATAGTTTGGAGGCTATCAAGAAGAACTCTGCTGAAATTTATCCATCTTTTATTTATTATGTTGCTATTGATGATGTGATTGAAGCGGCTATTCAATCTTTTCAAGCTGAAGAATGGAATAAAAGATATTTAGTTTTTGGAGGAAAAGCAGAAAGAGTTGATTTTTATGAACAGATAGCACAATATTATTCTTTATCTATTTCAACTAAAAAAGTCAATTCAGTAAGAATATTTTTAAAGCTGACTAAAGATTTTTTGAATAGCATTTTTCATCAACAAGGAAGAATGTTCAGGAGAGTTAATGTCAGATATTTGATGCAATATTTTTATTTTGACAATACATGGACAACACAACAGTTAAATATTGTGTGGACAGATTTGAATGAGTTCCTGAATAAGGGAAAGCAAATGAAATAGGTAAGAGATTGGTTTTGATAAAAAATTAAATCAGGGCTTTTATTTCTTTTATTTTTGAATTTTTACAATATTGGTATTATGAAGCAGTATCAAGATTTGCTTAGGCATATTTTAGCACATGGTGAAAAGAGGGAAGACCGAACTGGTACAGGTACTATTGGTGTATTTGGTTATCAAATGCGTTTTGATTTGAATGAAGGATTTCCTTTAGTGACTACGAAAAAAGTACATTTAAAATCAATTATTTACGAATTATTATGGTTTTTACAAGGACAAACCAATATTCAATATCTCTGTGAGAATAATGTAAGAATTTGGGATGATTGGCCTTATGCTAAGTATAAATGTAGTGATGATTTTCAAGGTGAGGATATGAGATTATTTGCTCAAAAAATTGCTTCAGATACTGCTTTTGCTGAAAAATGGGGAGATTTGGGGCCTGTTTATGGTTCACAATGGCGTTGTTGGCCTGATGGACATGGAGGGCAGATAGACCAGATTTCCAATTTGATTCAGCAGATTAAAAATAATCCCAATTCCAGAAGGCTGATTGTCAGTGCTTGGAATGTCGCAGATATTGAACAGATGACCTTGCCTCCGTGTCATACCATATTTCAATTTTATGTGGGGCAACCTAGAGAAAAAGGTGGAAAGCGAACACTTTCTTGTCAATTGTACCAAAGGAGTGCAGATACCTTCTTAGGAGTTCCTTTCAATATAGCTTCTTATGCTTTATTTACAATGATGATTGCTCAAGTGTGTGATTTAGCTTTAGGAGATTTTGTGCATACATTTGGAGATGCCCATATTTATCTGAATCATATTGAGCAAGTCAATTTACAATTATCCAGAGAACCAATGTCTTTACCTCAGATGTATATAAATCCCGAAGTAAAAGATATATTTGCATTCCGATTTGAAGATTTTGAATTAAAAAATTATCAAAGCCATCCTGCAATTAAAGGAGAGGTGGCAGTCTAAATACGAACGAAAAAAATGATTATATCTATCATAGTTGCTGTTTCTGAGAATGGCGTTATTGGCAAAGGCAATAAGTTGCCATGGAAATTATCGGCTGATTTAAAGAGATTTAAATTTTATACCAAAGGGAAGGCTGTTATCATGGGTAGAAATACTTATGAGTCAATCGGACATATTCTACCTGAAAGAATCAATATTATTTTGAGCCAAAATAAAAGCTATAAACCAGAAAAAACATTAGTATTCCCAGGTATTTCAGAAGCTATAAATTTTGCTGCAGATAATGGCTTAGAAGAAGTTTTTATTATTGGTGGAGCAAATGTCTATGAACAAACTTTTGATATCGCTGATAGAATTTATCTGACAAAAGTTCATACGAATATTGAAGATGGAGATGCCTTTTTTCAAGACATCGATATGTCTGAATGGGATATTGTAGATGAAGAATTTGTTGCTAAAGATGATAAAAATGAGTTTGACAGTACTTTCTATCTTTTAGAACAATAAAAGTTTTCTCATTTTCTTAAATCACACCTTCTGGATATTGCATGGTCACGCAATGTAAAGAACCATGTTGTAATATTAGAGGGAAGCAATTGATGCCTATCACTTTTCTATCAGGAAAAATTGTTTGAATGATGGACAATGCTTCTTCATCTTGTTGTACGCCATAAATTGGGACAAGGACAGCCTCATTGATAATTGTAAAATTGGCATAAGTAGCTGGGATACGCTTGCCTTCTTCATCATAACAAGCATCAGGCATTGGTAATTCGACAAGTTGATAGGGTATATTATTGAGATTTGTGAAAGATTTTAATTCATCTTCCATCGCTTTTAATTCTTCAAAATGCTCATCTTTTTCATCTTTACATTTGACGTAAGCAATCGTCTGCTCATTGCAAAATCTTGCTAAAGTATCAATATGAGAGTCTGTATCGTCACCTGCTAAATAGCCATGATTTAACCAAAGCACTTTCTCCGCACCAAATAGTTCCTTAAAATTCTCCTCAATGTCATCAGTGTTCAAATGAGGGTTTCTATTCGGTGATAGTTGGCATGCAGAAGTCGTCATAATAATTCCTTTCCCATCACTTTCTATTCCTCCACCTTCTAATACCATACCTACTTTGAATAAAGCATTCGTTTTGAAAATCTCTTTTTCAAATAGTTGATAATTGATAAGATTGTCTTTATCGGCAGCAAATTTTAAACCCCAACCATTAAAAATAAAGTCCAATAAGGTAAGGTCTCCATCTTCTTCTATGGTAATTGCTCCATGGTCTCTTGCCCAAGTGTCATTAGAAGGTATTTCGACAAATAGGATTTGTTCTTCAGGGATATGTTGCAAATAAGATTTAACTTCAGAGAGATTATCACATACGATTAAAACTTTTTGAAATTGACTGATACTTTCTGCTATGGCGATAAAACAAGGGATAACTTGTTCAATGTAGGGTGCCCAATCTGAATTTTTATGAGGGAATGTAAGTTGGACAGCACTTTGTTTTTCCCATTCAGCAGGTAATCTTCTTTTCATTTCAAATTGTTTGCTGCAAATTTACCATAATAAACGAATGTCTGTCCCATAAATAGAATTTATTAAAATCTTCATTTTTATCTATTGAAAAAGTGTAGTGATATTGTATTAAAAAAGCTATAAAATGATAGTTTTTGTTGTGATTTCTAATTATTAAATGTATTTTAATTTGAATTTTCTACTTATGAAGTATTTCTTATTAATATTGGGATTTTTAATTTACCTACCTGCTTATGCTCAGGGGAATAATAATTCTTCTTCTCAAACAGAATATTCTTTGACTCCACCTTCATTTAATGGAGGAAACGTTGCTAAAAAATCTTTTCTTTCCAGTCAAATTCAATATCCTAAAGAAGCTTTGATGAATAAGGTAGAAGGTGTTGTTGAGCTTAAAATGATAGTCGAAACTGATGGCTCTCTTTCAGGAATTAGAGTTGTCAAAGATCCAGGTGGAGGTTTGGGAGATGAGGCTATGAGAGTATATTCTATAATGCCAAAATGGCTTCCTGGTATATTGTACGGTGCTCCTGTGCGTACTCCGATTACCGAAACAGTTCAATTTAAGTTAATCAAAAATCAAGAGCCTAAGAGTAGTGAGAAGGGGAAAGGGAGAGGTAAAAGTTAAAATTACGAGGTACGAAGTACGAATGAAAAATTTAGTGGTAGAGTTTGCCTCGTTAGAGGCTACCGCTTGGTAAAAATAAATAATCAACCAATTATTGCTCCATAGGAGCTACCCATTTGAATAATGGAACAATGAACAGAACGTGCGATGCATCTAAAACTAGAACATATCATAAATCCCATATTCCTACCACAAAGTTTCACAAAGAAACAATGCTAGAAAATAAAATTCTATCAAGTTTTCCTTTCTTTTTTCTTAGCTGCAGGAAATAATATATTATTGAGAATCAGTCGATAACCAGGGGAATTAGGGTGGAGGTTGAGGTCGGTTGCTGGGTCACCAACCAAATGGCGATAGTCTTCTGGGTCATGCCCACCATAAAAAGTCCAAGTGCCTTTCCCCAATTCGCCATGTAAATATTTTGCTTCATCAAGAGCTTTATTTTCACCCATGATAAGGACATCTTTTTTTATCACTCTTTTCTTGAAAGCTGTCGTTTGTCCCATAAATCCTTTCACTAGATTGGTATGGTTCTGTGTCAACATGGAAGGTACTGGATCCCATTTGGCTGAAAATTCAAAAAGACTGAAAAAATCCAATCTTTCTTCCATTGGACGTATAGGTGCTACATCAATATCTGAATATTCATATTCCATTGGATTCATACTCAGTTTGAAATTTTCAAAAGCAAATGTTTTCGAAAAATCCAACTTTTGTTGTGCTTGTGGATCTGCAGCGTCTCCATCGTAAACCTGATGACAAATATCCACTCCCTCAGCAGACAAAGCAATATCATAAGAGTCTGTTGCTGAACACATTGCAAACATAAATCCTCCGCCTACAACGAATTCTTTTATCTTTTTTGAAACAGCCAATTTTTCTTGAGAGACTTTGTCGAAACCTAATTTTTTTGCCAATTGTTCCGCATCTTTTTGTTGTTGGATATACCAAGGTGCATTGTGAAATGAAGCATAAAATTTTCCATATTGACCTGTAAAATCTTCATGATGCAAATGTAGCCAGTCATAAAGTGCCAATTTATTTTCTAAAATCTCTGTATCATAAATAACGGTATAAGGAATTTCTGCATAAGTCAAAACCAGAGTAACTGCGTCGTCCCATGGCAGTTTTCCTGGAGGACTGTAAACAGCAATTTTTGGTGCCTTCTCCAATCTTACTGCATCCATATTCTCCTCAGGTTGAGCGATTTCTGATAATATTGCAGTCATTGTAGCATCTGCAATAGTTTGAAATTTCACACCTCGGATGATACATTCTTTTTCAATAATTGGAGAAGATTTTAATGCAAAGCTGCCTCCTTTGTAATTTAAAAGCCAATCTACATCTACTCCTTTTTCTAAAGCTAAATAAGCAATCCCATACGCTTTCAAATGATTGCTTTGCGTCTCATCCATTGGAATAAGCGTATAAGAAGCATAAGACATTGATGTCCATACACTGAAAAAAATAAGTACAAATAGCTTTTGCATATTTCAAATTTACAATTTTCGATTGAGCTATTATCTTATATTTTTTTAAATTCAACACTACTTTCAATCATGAGAATAGTTTTTTGAGAGAGATATTATTATGGAATTGACTAGAATGGGTAGTATATTGAATCAAGTAGAAATATTAATGAATATTACTCTTGTCTGTGTATTTATAATTGGCATTCTGCAATCTTTACCATGTTTGTTCAAAAAGGATAAAAGGTTCCATTCTTTATTAGGCAATATTTATGTGTTGTTTTCCTTCTTTTTTATTGCTCCAAGTACAATGTTTATAGGTTTGTTTCAGACTTTAATCAATTTGAAAGTATTTTTCATTTTGTTGGGTATTTTATTGGCTTATAGCACGAGAAAGTCTGTTTTAAATTTATTGAAGCAGAATTGGTTGGGGCATTTTAGGTGGATGCTCCTGAGTTATGTATGTGTTATTGAAATTGGTTTATTAAGAATATTTGAAGATTATCCTCACCAATTGAAGATAGTGGGGGTGATAATGTTGTTATTTTTAATAATAAATTTTATTTTTCAAAGATTGAATATCTATCAACGATATGTTAATCATTATATAAATCATCATTGAACTAAAACATAAATAATGAATTTTAAAACAATAGTTGTCAGCGGTGCAAATGGAAATTTAGGCAGAAGTGTATCAGAATATTTTCTTACTCAGGGTTGGAAAGTCGTTGGGCTTGTTCGTCAAGGTCATTTGCCTGTTTCAGAACATTCCAATTATGATGAATTTGTTGTTGATTTATCTAATGAGGCTGATGTTCAGGAAGTTGTGATTGATATTGTTGAAAAATATTCTACGATAGACGTATTGGTTCATACAGCAGGAGGCTTTGTAATGGGCAATTTCTTGGATACTACAATACAAAAAGTTCGCCAACAGATAGATTTGAATTTTGCAACAGCTTATCATTTATCACGTTCAGTCGTTGCTCAAATGGTTCATCAAAAAAAGGGAAACATATTTTTGATTGGTGCTGCTTCGGCTCGATATCCTTTGCACTCGAAAGGTGTTGCAGCCTATACCTTGTCTAAATCTATGCTAATACAATTGGCATATTTAATTGAATCTGAACACAAGAAGGATAATGTTTTTGCTCACATTGTTATGCCAAGTATTATCGATACACCTCAAAATAGGATTGATATGCCCCATGCAGATTTTAGCAAATGGGAATCTCCTGAAAAAATTGCTCAGATTATTGAAAGGTTTATAAATTCAGACCAAGTGGAAATATTGGTAAGTGAGGAGTGGAATAGATAAATTCTTTACAACGGCAACTCGTTTAACTGCTTCTTTAACAATCGCCAATTGGGTAAATATGTGCCCAAAGTTGCGAAATTATACGTTTTTAGGTAAGAAATAGGCTATTTTGAAACTCTATCTTTAACTCATAATGAGTACTTCTTCCACCTGGATTTGCTGAATTTAACTTACAAATGCAACAAATAAGAGAAGTGGAAATTAATAAAAATATATGAAAGGCAAGTGCTTATATAACAAAAGAAAGTAAATTACCTTCCTATACAGAATGTAAATTTTGTTTTATTTATGGTATTTTATGAAGCATAAGATGCATAAAAGTGGTACAACTATTCTTTTATTTTTAGCATTTTAATTAGATCTAAAAAATACTGTTTAGACCAGATATTCAATCCTTTTGGATGATGAATGAATCTTTCTACATCTTTCTTAGCAATTACAATATTCAAATTTTCAATCCGTTTTGTTAGCAAGTCTATGAACTCTATTTCAGAAATAGTCTCATTTTTCCAGTCAGAACTATCTTTAGCTCTTGATAAAAAGTGCTGAAGATTCAAATTGACGCCTTTTCTAATATACCATTCTAGGTCGTACCAATCACGGCCTTTAACATTATTCCCCCATTTTCTGAAAAGTAAAGCATGCATTTTACCTGCAAATAGATCTTCTAGCACAAAACATTTCACATAAAATGAATAAGGTTTTAAAAGCAATTTTTCTTCTGTCTCAAAACCTAAAGGTGGTTTTGTATCTACTTCAATTTTTATTTTTAACCCTATATTTTGTTTGATTCCTAATCCTGGAACCGAAGTTTCCAAAATGAGTTCGCCCCAAAAAGTCTCTGACTTTAGAAATGCAGATTCTATGGCAGAGGTTACCGATTTATGTTTTGTTTTGATGGTAACAACCATACCTTGAGCCAAAAAATCATCCTCAATAAACTTGAGATAATACTCCAAATCGAAATTTCCATCTTCTTGCAACAAAGAAAAGTCCAAATCCTCCGAGAATCGATCAAGCCCATAAAAAATCCTCAAAGCAGTGCCTCCGTAAAATGCAGCCTTCGAAAAAAAACCTCCACGAGATAATCCTGCTAGCGCCAATTGTTGCATTATTTCGCGCAATGCTTGTTTGTAATCATCGGCAGTTTTGGGTTGATATTCTGCTATCCAATCTTGTATCATAAATTTTCTATAGCTTTTATAACAATCAACAAAGATTCTTTTTTAGGGGCAAACTCTATCCAAGTTCTCATTCCTTTGGTATTGAAGCCCTTCAGTTGCTCTCCCTCCATTCTTAGATTTTCGAACAAATATTTTTGAGCAGATATTTCACTTCTAATGTTGGTGCCATGTGTTGTGATGACTTTATCCATCAAGGCTTTTTCTGCGGTTGCCATTAAAGAAAATTGCCCATCTCTGATCGAAATTCTTTTTATTCCAAATGAATAATATGGTGTTGGAATTTTGATATATTCGAAGTTACCGAGTGAGTTTGAGAATTTTTTTGAAGTCTTGAACGTCATTGAACTTATTGAAAAAACACGTTCTGGAATTAATCCGTAAAATGACAATGCCGATTCCAAAGAAATATAACTCGGGGCGTAAAGAATATTCGCAATGCTAAAGCTCTCAGGCAAAGAATCGCTATTCCAAACGTATAAACCTTTCTTCAATGAAATTAGTTTTCCCTCATTTATGAGAGAATGAATTTTATCATTAGGTCTTTTATATTCTTCCAAAAGACTTATTAGCACCTGATGAGGAATCGGGTGTGCAGCATATTTCTGGATTAAAGCTTCAATATTCACTATGTAAATGTAAAAATAAATACAAATAATCGGAAATAAATCGATTATCTACTTTTATTTTTACATAATAAATGTATTTTTTTAATAGGCTTTATCTGTTTAATGGAAAGAAGTCTGTTTTTTACACTGCCAAATCACTTTCCGATACAAAACTTACTAAATATGTTTCCTAATATGTCGTCAGGAGTAATCTCTCCTGTGATACTACCTATATAATATATAGCACTACGGAGTTCTTGTGCGATCAATTCCAAAGTAAGATGTGCTTCCATACCCTCAAGAACATTGTTGAGAGATTGAGCAGATTGTCTGAGTGCTTCATAGTGTCTAATATTGCTCACCGTAACATCAAGAGGGCTTGCAGTCGTGCCACTCAACTCAATAAGCTTTTCTTTAAGGAGATCTACATTGGAATGATGTAAAGCTGAAATCGATAATTCATTATCAAACATTGCTTCGGAAGACTTATCAGATTTATTTTTTACTAATAAAAAAGGTTTATTAGATAGATGGATTTCAGAAATAATATCTTCTATATAATACTTCCCAACTGAATTATCATATAAGAGAAGAATAATTTGTGCCTTTTGAATCATTTGCTTGGAGCGTTGTATGCCGAGAGCTTCTACATGGTCGTCAGTTTCACGGATACCTGCCGTATCTATAAATCTGAATAAAACACCCTCAATCACCATAGTATCTTCAATCACATCTCTAGTGGTGCCAGCAATATCAGAAACGATAGCTTTATCTTCTTCTAAGAAATTATTGAGTAGTGTACTCTTGCCCACATTGGGAGGTCCAATAATCGCAACGCCAATACCATTTTTTATTGCATTACCATATTGGAAGGTTGCACTGAGTTGAGTGACCTCTTTATGGATAGAGAGAACAGTAGATTTGAGTTGGTCTCTATTGGCAAATTCGACATCTTCTTCACCGAAATCCAATTCTAGTTCTAATAAAGAAGTAAGGTCGAGTAATTGAGTTCGCATATCTTTCAATTTGCCAGATACTCCCCCTTTCAATTGATGAAGTGCAAGTTGGAGTTGTGCTTCAGATTCGCTGGCAATGACATCAGCAACAGCTTCAGCTTGAAGAAGATTAAATCTTCCATTGAGAAATGCTCTTTGTGTATATTCTCCAGGTAGAGCAAGACGTGCACCTAATTTGAGCAGTAAAGCAATAATTTTTCTTTGAATCAAAACAGAGCCATGGCAAGAAATTTCTACAGTATCTTCTTTAGTATAAGATTTTGGTGCCCAGAAACAAGAGAGAACTACTTCGTCTATTTGAATATTTTGATCATAAATATGACCATATAATATAGTGGGTTTTCCAGATTTTTCTATTTTTCCACCTTTGAAGCATTTGTTAATTATTGGGAAAGTCTCCTTTCCAGACATTCTAATTACAGCGATTGCTCCTATACCATTAGGAGTTGAGAGTGCTACTATGGTATTTGTTAAATCGTTGGAATAGTGCATAAGAGATTAATAATGAGTAAAAAAAAATAAAGATATAGCGTGTTTTGGGCTGAAAAATGACGAAAATGTTAAATTTAACAATTACTTCTTAGTTTTTTAAATAAAAATACTGTGTATAGTGTTACAAATTACGAAACATTATTATAAATTTGCGCTACACGAATCTTATATTAAACCTAATAATGTTATTTATGAAGATATTCAACTCGAAACATGCAAAAGTAGGACTTAGCTTTTTAAGTCTTGGACTACTTAGCTTCCCCCTGTCTTCACAAGCTGAGGGAATCCAAACGGATAAAATTTTGAAAAATTATTCAGTAACTGTTCACGCTGGTGCAACAAGACCATTTACTGATGTCCGTTCTTATGACTTTATCAATATTAAAAGACCGAAAGCAGATGTTCAATATGGCTTGGGTGGATCTGTAACAAGAATGTTCGGAGGAGTATTTGGTTTAACTGCTGATTATACTTTTGGTAAATTACAAGGTACATCTAGACCTTTGAAAGCAGGATATCAAGATAAAACCACATTCTTACAAATGGGTTTTAAAGATCCTTTCTATTTCAAAACATTATTCCATCAGCCAAGTTTGAATCTTTATATCAATTTCTCTAACATGTTCGTTGGACTAAATAGATATATCAGAGCAAATAAAGAAGGAAGACCTTTGAATGAAAGAAAATTCTCTGCTTATGGTAAAGTAGGTATTGGTATGATTTTCTTCGATTCTAAATTATACAACCTAGAAAATGACAAACATCCTCAACCATATAAATATATGAGAGGGTTTACCAATAAAACAACAGAAATTGTTGTTCCTATGGCATTAGGTGTGAAATACAAAATCAATACAAAATTTGATATCGGAGTAGAAGGTCAATATAACTTGACTAACGGTGATAAATTAGATGCTTTGGTATTAGATAGCCGTAAGACAGGTAGATTTGATAAGTATGCTTATGTAAACGCTAACTTTACTTATAAATTTGGTAGCAAAGAAACTCAAAAAGAACATTTAGAGTGGGTGAATTCATTGGAATCTTATATGACAAATACAGATGCTAAATTGGCAAACTTGTACACAGTTAAAGATGCTGATAATGATGGTGTTATTGATGAGTTGGATTGGGAACCAGAAACTGAAGAAGGAGCTATCGTAGATACTCACGGTAGAACTGTAGATAGCGATGGTGATGGTATTCCTGATCATAAAGATCCAGAACCTTTCTCTTCTCCAATGTTACCTATTAAAGATGGTGTAAATGTTAGACAAGACGGATTGACTCCAGATATGATTAACCAAATAAAAGAATTGGTATCTACTGAAGTGAAAACTCAAATCTCTGGATGGTTCTTCTCAATTGTATTCTTTGACTTAGACAAATCTAATATCAGAACAAGTGAAATTCCTGAATTGTACCAAGTGGCTAACTATATGTTGAGATTCCCAGAAGTGAAAATGAACATCAAAGGTTATACTGACGTAAGAGCTAGTGAAAAATATAATATAGGTCTTTCTGAAAGAAGAACAGATGCAGTTATCAACTACTTAGTCAATACTTATGGTATCGCTAGAGATAGATTTGTAGGTTCATATTATGGTGAAGCTGACAATATGGTCAAAAACGCTACTAAAGAACAACAACATCAATTGAATAGAAGAGTTGAAATCACAATTGTGAATTAGTTAAAAATTCTTTAAAATAGAAATGGGTTGCAACGTGCAGCCCATTTTTTTTATCTTTAAGGGATATTATCTAAATAGGAAAAGTATTTTATTACCTTTGCACCATTAAATATTTCTAATGAAAAAACTAATTGCATCAGCAATTTTTATTACATCCTTACTATTTACAGCACAAGCTCAAGTAAGCGGAATTAATCTCAATCAAATTACCAACATGCTCAGCCCGTCCAAAATGATGGGACAGCTACCCAATGTAAATCAATCTTCTATGATGGGACTTGATCAAAATACATTGAAATTGTTGATGGGTAGTCAAGAAAATTTGGATGAAAAAGGCAAACCAACTCCTCCATCTTCAACAAAAGCTCCAGCAGCTATTGCAGCTCCTACAGCAGGTGATGTGAATCCTACAGCAGGATTTGATTTGAGTAGCTCTGAAGGCTTATTTGATATGTTGTATTCTCAGACTGCAAGAATGAGAGTGCTGCAAGATTCTATCGGACTCATGCAGAAAAAAATGGATGATGCAAGCCTAGAGAAAACAAAAGTCTTATATGTTTGGGGGCATGAATTGTTTCATAATGATTTATTACAGACTTATGTAAAATCAGTAGATGCAAAAGTAAGTGATTCTTATATCGTGAGTATTGATGATGAAATTACTTTAGCAGTTTGGGGATTTGCTGATTATAATGGTACTTTCAAAGTGAATAAAGATGGATATATTCAGATTCCAGAATTTGGTAGAGTATATGTAAAAGGATTGACATTTGGCGCAGTTAAACAATTGATTGCTAAAAGATTAGCTTCTTTTATTAATCCTAAGAATACACAGTATGAAATTACTTTAAACTATGCTAGAAATATTAGTATCAATATTTTAGGCGAAGTTATCCAGCCAGGTACATTCCAAATTCCTGCTATCAATTCAGTATTTAATGCTTTGAATGCCGCTAATGGACCTACAACTAATGGTAGTTTGAGGAATATAGATGTTCGTAGAGATGGTAAATTAGTGAAATCTTTTGACGTTTATGAGTTCTTATTGAATAGTGATGCAAAACAAAATTTCTATCTACAAGAAAATGATGTGATATATGTTCCAATTATTGGTAAAGTAGTTGAAATATCTGGAGCAGTAAGGAAAGAGAATAAATATGAAATGAAATCTGGAGAAGGTATCAAAAAATTATTAGAATTTGCTGGTGGTCTTCAAGCTAATGCTTATACAGATTTAATTAAAGTAGAAAGATATATCAATCAAAAACAAGAAGTTCTGAATATCAACTTATCTTCTATTTTGAATGGTGGTGGAGATTTTGTTCTTCAAGATGGTGATAAAATTTACATTCCACAAGCTAATATTAGAGGGGAAGATGCAGTTGAGATTTCTGGAACTGTTTTGATTCCTGGTATTTACCAATTTAAGGAAGGCTATAGAGTGAGTGATTTGATTAAAATTGCTGGTGGTATGTTGCCTGAGACTTATATGGATAGAGCTTATTTGACAAGAAAGATGGATGATGGTTCATCTGTGTTGATGAAAATTAGCTTGAAAGATATCTTCTTAGATGAGAATGCAACAGATAATGTTCTTTTGAAGAAATTAGATAAATTAGAATTATTCTCAAAACAAAGCTTTATTGAGAAATTCAGTGTGTCTATTACAGGTTCTGTACGCAAACCAGTAAAGATTGATTACTCTGAAGGTTTGACTTTAAATGATTTGATTTTTTATGCAGGTGGATTAAAGAAAGAAGCAGCTAATAATAAAATCGAAATTTCTAGAGTTATTAATGTGAAAGATGATACAGATAAAACTTTTGAAGCACAAAGAGTTGTTGTTCAGACACTACAGATAGGACCTAATCTTGAACTTGATGACTTTTCTAAAAATTATGAGTTGGCACCTATGGATCAAGTCTTTGTAAGAAAAAGCGTTGATTTCAATGAACAAATGACAGTAGCTGTTACTGGAGAAGTATTATATCCTGGAACGTATCCTATTTTGGCTAAAAATGAAACAATTATTCAATTGATTGAAAGAGCTGGAGGATTGACTCCATTTGCTCATATCAATTCTGCACGTTTGTTTAGAAAGGATAGTGTTAATGCAATTGAAATTTTAGACTTAAAAGTGGCTTATAGCGATTCAAACTCTTATGCAAATTATGCTTTGATGAATGGTGATATTATTGAGATTCCTACAATGAATCCAATGGTATCTGTAAAAGGTGCTATCAAATATCCTACAGATTCCAATCGTTTTGTATCTGCTAGATATATACCTGGAAAATCTGCTAAATATTATATCAAAAATTATGGTGGAGGTTATGCTCCAAGGGCCAATAGAAAATTGACTGTGGTCATGCATCCTAATGGCGATATCGGCAGAACGAAAAGCTTCTTGGGTATTAAGAAATATGCTAAGGTAAGAGAAGGTTCTCAAGTATTGACTTATGCTAAACCTCCTAAACCAGAAGATATCCCTGTTCCTAAACAACCATTGAACTGGAACTTGGTGTTGCCTAGTATCATTGTGAGTTTGAGTAGTGCGGCCTCTACGATTGCTATTATATTCTTGTTGAAAAAATAAATAATCAGCTATCAATATGGATCCGTATTTTCAAAGTGACGATATTAAGCTGACTGATTTACTCAGAGGCATAAAGAATTACTCAATATATGTACTTAAGCGTATTTATATTGTTATTGCCGCAACTGTTTTGTTGTATTATGGTGGACGTTGGTTTGCAGATATTTCTGAGAAACAATGGGTAGCTAATGCTTCTTTTAATGCAATAGATTCTCGTAGTAGTGGTGGTTTTGGTGGATTAATGTCTTTAGCTTCTTCTTTTGTGGGGATTGGTGGAGGAACATCTAATGATATTTTATCAGGTATTTTTTCATCTCGTAATGTTGTGAAAACATCATTGTTGGATGAAGTAGAAATTCATGGTAAAAAAGATAAAATTATCAACTTCTATTTAGAGTCATTGGGGTATATGGATGTCTATAAAGCTACTCCAGGATTAGAAAATTTTAAATTTACTGCTGTAGATATTTATAAACTTTCTCCAACAGAGGACAGTGTTATTTCTGAAGTTTATAATTCTCTAGTTGAAGATTATATAGAAGTAGAGTTTGACCCTTTGGCTGGTTTGATTCGTGCTGGTGTTTATACACCTACTAAGGAAGTTGCCCAAAAGCTTTGTGAGTCTATGCTTAGAAATACTCAACAATATTATGCTTTGAGTGCCAATCGTAAAGCTTTAGATGGATATAATAAATTGAAAAGTAGAGTAGATTCTATTGATGGTGCTTTGACCTATTATAATGGTTTAGTTGCTACAACCAAAGACCAGAATATTTTCAATAAGAAAGATGAAGGTGTATTATCTCTGACAGAATATAATAGAGAAATTGCATTTTTGAATATTCAGTATAACGATGCATTATCTTCATTGGAGGCTGCAAAAAGTGCTTTAGGAACAGAAAGTGATGTGATGAGAATAGTGGACCAACCTGCATTTTCTACGGAAATTGACGAAAGAGATCCAGATTTCTGGGGCTTGATAGGTTTGGGGGTCGGTGCTGCATTAAGTATTATCATCCTTTGTTTTGTGAAGGCTTCTCAAGATTCTTTTGCTGAAGAAAAGCTAGAAAAAGAAAAATTGACGACAACAATTTCCTAGGTTTATACTTAAATCGTATATAGATGTTATCTTTATAGGAAAACTATCTATCTATGAAAATTTCAGACCTTGCAGATACTTCTAAAAGGACTTTCCCTTTACAAGAACCTATAGCAATTATAGGTGTTGGGTGTAGGTATTCAGGAGGAATTAATAATCTAGAAGATTTTTGGAAGGTCTTAATTGAAAAGAAAAGCACTCTTCATGATGTTCCAATAGATAGATTTACTCAGTCTGATCATCTTTTTGATTCTGACAGAGGGTATCGAAAGATTGTATCAAAACGAGGTGGTTGGCTGGATAATTTAAAAGATTTTGATGCAAAGTTTTTTAAGATTTCACCAAGAGAAGCGGAAAAGGTAGATCCACATCAACGTTTGATGCTGGAGGTGACTTATGAAGCGCTTGAAGATGCTGGTTTGAAATTGGAAGATGTCTGGGGAACACGTACTGGTGTGTATGCTGGTATGTGGTCAAGTGACTTTGAACATATCTTGACCAATTCTAAAGATGATATTGATGTTTATTCGACTACAGGAAGCGGCCGTTATGGTGCTGCTGGACGATTAGCTTATTTTTTTAATTTACAAGGACCTACTTTTACCTTAGATACAGCTTGTTCAACTTCTTTGGTAGCTATTCATTTAGCATGTCAAAGTTTACACTTGCGTGAAAGCGATATGTCAGTCTGCTCTGCAGCCAATTTGATTTTAGATTCATTTGTTTCAATAGGATATTCTAGATCGAGATTACTTTCCGATTATGGGAAATGTCGTTTCGGTGCTAAAGATGCTTCTGGTTATGTTAGAACAGAAGGTGCAGCTACTGTGATATTGAAAAGATTAAGCGATGCTGAAAGAGATGGAGATTTTATATACGGTGTAATACCTGGCTCTGCTTGTAATAGTGATGGTCAATCGCATAAGCACATGATGGCTCCGAGTGCTATCACTCAAGAAATTATGATTAAGGATGCTATGAGTCGTGCTCATATTGCTCCACATTTGATTCAGTATGTTGAGGCTCATGGTACAGGTACAAAAGCAGGTGACCCAGCAGAGATTGCATCAATTACTGGTGCTTTGAGTGAAGGTCGAAATCATGATGATGTTTTTTATGTTGGTTCAATAAAGACTAATCTCGGTCATACAGAAGCAGCGTCTGGAGTTGCTGGTCTGATAAAAGTTTTATTATCTATTCAACATAGAACGATTCCTGGTAATCTATATGCCGATGAGGAAAAAAATCCAAATATACCTTGGAATGATTTGTCATTAAAAATTCCTTCTGAGGCTGTAGATTGGCCACATCCTGAAAGACCATTGCTGGCAGGTTTAAATTCATTTGGAATATCTGGAACAAATGCTCATGTAATTATTCAAGAAGCTCCTAAAGTCAATTTGTCTTCAAATTCTTTTAGGAGAAAATATAATATTCTTCCTGTTTCTGCAGCCAATGAAAAGGCATTGCAAGAATATTGCAAATTATATTTACCACTATTTGAAAAAGTTCAAACAGAAGATGAACTCTTTAATTTGGTTAAAAATATTGCAATAAGAAAAGCGGATTTAGCTCAAAGAGCAGCCATTGTTTTCAAAGATAAATCCGATATTATTTCTGCTCTTCAATCTATAATTTCAGGTAACTATGCTGAAAATGTATCAATTGGATATAGTGAAGAGAAGAAGAGAACGGCTTTAGTTTTTCCTGGTCAAGGAGCTCAATGGGTAGGAATGGGTAGAGATTTGTATGAGTCTGAGCCTATGTTTAAAAATGCTATTGATGAATTTGCTTTTGCTTGTCAAGCCTTTGTTTCATGGTCTTTATTGGATGAACTGTTGGATGATAATGGATTGCAAGATATAGATATTATTCAACCTGCATTATTAGCTGTAGAAATTGCATTGGCTAAATGGTGGCAGTCGATAGGTTTGGATTATAAGGCAGTGATAGGTCACAGTATGGGAGAAATTGGTGCTGCTTATTTGGCAGGAGCGATTACCATTGATGTGGCTGCAGCAATTATTTGTACTCGAAGTCAGTTGATGAAAACTACTTCAGGTCATGGAGCAATGGCTTATATTGCTTTGCCACCATCAGAAGTTGCTGAACAATTTAAAGGCAGAGAAGGTGAAATAGGTATCGGTGTTAATAATAGCCCATCTTCATGTGTGATTTCAGGCAGAATAGATATCGTAGATGAAATCTGTAATCATTTTGAGCAAACTGGTGCTTTTGTCAGGAAAGTGAAAGTAGATGTAGCTTCTCATAGCCCACAGATGTATCCTTTGGTAGATGAACTGAGAGAGAAAATCACTGCTTTGCAACCCAACTCAACAGCTATAGATATATTTTCGACTGTATATGCCAAAGAAGTAAATGGCGAAGAGTTGGATGCAGAATATTGGACTAAAAATCTAAGTCAGACTGTTCGCTTTTCTGAGACTGTCCAAAGAATGATTCAAGAAGGATATGGATATTTTGTAGAAGTCAGTCCTCATCCTACATTGATTCAAGCACTTCTTGAAAATGCTGAAAGTGTACAGTCAGAAATTGTAGCAGTAGGAAGTATTGAACGTGAAAAGGATAATCAACTGATTCTGATTCAGCAAGTTGCAAATTATTATGCAAATGGTGGTAGAATTAGCTGGAAGAAATTTTATGATTTGAATTTTGAAAAAATTCTTCTCCCAGTTTATCCATGGCAAAGAGTGAGATATTGGGTGGAAGAAAATACATTTAGTACCCGAAGAGTTTCGTCTTTAGGTCAAGTTAATGTTTCGGAACATCCATTTCTATCGCAATCTATCACATTGCCGAAAGATGTAGAAATGTATGTTTGGGAAACAGAAATTAGTCTTAGGGAGTACCCATACTTGAAAGATCATAAAATTCAAGATACGGTAATTTTTCCTGGTGCAGGATATATAGAAATTATTTGGGCTGCATTGGCAAATACTTTTGAATCCAGTCATTTTTTGATTCAAAATGTGGCATTAAAAAATGCCTTACCTATCCAAGAAGATAAAGATGTTGTGTTACAAGTCGTACTGACAAAAGAAATTGAAAATCAATATCAGATTTCTATTTATAGCATTCAGGAAACTGATGATGAACTCAGCTGGGTAGAGCATGCAGAAGCATCAGTATTTGTGCAAAGTGTTGATAGCAATATCTTAGATAAAGAGAGTTTTGAAGATATTTCTGAATACACTGAAGGTAATGTTGTAGTTGCTAAGGAAGAGCATTACAAGCATACTTCATCTATTCAATTGCCTTATGGAGAAGCTTTTCAGACTGTTAATCAATTAAATATTGGCACTAATTTTATTGTTGCAGATATTCAATTGAATAGTTTAATACAAAATTCGATATCTAAATATTTTATTCATCCAGCAATTTTGGATGGATTTATTCAGACATTTTTAGCAGCAAAATATTTAAAAGATAAGCCATCTACCTTTGTACCTATAAAAGTTGAAGAAATTTATTTGCATCATTTTGATAAAGATGTTTCTGGTGGTAAAATCAAAATTTTATTGCAAGATGATAATTTGAATGCCATCAAAGGTGATGCAATTGTGCTCAATGATGCAGGTCAGATTATATTGGAATTGAAAGGATTTGAGTTGGCTAGGCTTGAACAAGATTCTATCTCAAATGAACAAGTTCAGGAGCAAATTTTATTTGATACGATAAACATTGAGCAAGATATTCCCTCCTTTGAGGAAAAAAGTATAATTGTTTTTGTTGCTGATGATATTTCTGAAGAATTGTTAGATGCCTTTCAGCCCAAATGGGTAGTTAGAAAAGGAGATTTTTTTCATCAACAAGGCAATCAATTTATTATCAACCCAAGTAGTTTTGAAGATTATCAATCTCTATTTAGTATTGTTGGCAATAGTGTAAATACTGTTGTTCATACATGGAGTTTGGATGAAAAATCTGTTGCAGGACTTGATGCTCAGGAAAATTCTACTCTTTCTGTTGTAAGGATTGCTCGTGCAGTAGTGTATGCTGATGCTCCGCCAAAGATATGGGTACTAACAGACTCAGTAGAAAAATTTCCAGCTCAATCAACGGTGATAGGCATGTTGAATGTGTTGAGAAACGAACATCCTGAATTGAATGCTTCATCTATCGAAATGATTGAAGACGATTGGGGAAGAGTGGCTCAGATAGTGAATAGTTCTACTGAGGAGAATACTTGGAAAATATTTGCTGATACTCAGGTCGTAGAAAGATTATCTCCTATTGATATACAAGAGAATATAGTTACAGATATTAAGAAAGTTCCTGCAAATCATCAATCATTTGCTGTGGAAATGAGCCAGCCTGGGATTTTGGACAATATAGAGATTAAGAAGAAGCAATTACCTCGACTTAAAGCTCATGAAGTTAAAGTCAAAGTAGAGGCAATAGGTATCAACTTTATGAATTTGATGTCTGCACTAGGTATTTACCCCGGGAAAGAAAATGGGTTTGCCACCTTAGGAATAGAATGTGCAGGGATTGTAGATGAAGTGGGTGTTGATGTGGAACATTTGAAAGTGGGAGATAGGGTATTTGGTATGGCATACCACACGATGGCTTCTCATATTCATGTAGATGCTTCATTGATGCAAATTATTCCTGATAATTTAAGTTTTGAAGAAGCAGCTACGATTCCAGTTGTTTATCTGACTGTATATTATGGCTTGATAATACAATCTAAATTACAGAAAGGAGAGAGAGTATTGATACATTCTGCTACTGGAGGAGTCGGTTTGGCTGCTATACAAGTGGCTCAAATGATAGGTGCAGAGATTTTTGCAACAGCTGGAAATGAAGAGAAAAGAGAGTTGTTGCATTCTTTGGGTGTACATCATGTATATGATTCAAGAAATTTAGATTTTGCTGAACAAATTCTTAAAGATACATCAGGAGAAGGTATTGATGTGGTTCTGAACTCCTTGACAGGTAGTGCAATGGTGAAAAGTATGCATCTTTTAAGAAGTTTCGGTCGATTTGTAGAGATAGGAAAAAAAGATGTTTATGCCAATTCAAAAGTAGGCTTAGAAGTATTTAGTAAAGGCCTTAGCTATTATATGATTGACTTTGAGAAGATGGTCTTTGAGAAGCCTCAATTGGTTGGAGATTTATTGGGCGAACTTGTACCTTATTTTGAAGATGGTGGATTGACCCCGATACAGAGTAAGATATTTCATGTTACAGATGTGAAATCAGCATTTGAGTATATGTCTTTAGGTAAACATATTGGTAAGATTGTTATTCAAATCAATTCTGACAATGTCTTTCTAGAGGAGCTTGTGGGTAGCAAAGGATTTACTGAAGATGCTACTTATTTGCTTACTGGAGGTTATGGTGGTTTAGGTTTGACATTTGCTCAATATATGGTTGCAAAAGGAGCTAGAAGATTGTTATTAACTGGAAGAACAGGGTATTCAGATAATGAAATCATTCATCAGCTGAGGTCATTGGGTGCAGAAATTATCATTGACAAAGCAGATGTGAGTGAGCGAGAAGATATAGAAAGAATTTTAGCTATTCATCATAGCAATGAGCAACCATTGAAGGGCGTATTTCATTTGGCAGGAATATTAGACGATGCATCAATTTTGAATCTAGATGAAGATGCATTTTATAGAGTCTTAAGTCCTAAAGTTTTGGGTGCTTACAATCTTCATATTACGACACAAGCTTATGATTTAGAGCATTTTGTGTTGTTTAGTTCTTCGACAATTTTATTTGGCTCTCCAGGTCAGGCAGCTTATGTTGCTGCTAATAAATATATGGACGCTCTGGTGGAACATAGAGAACGATTGGGCTTAGGGGGCTTATCTATTCAATGGGGAACTGTTTCTGATGTAGGATTGGCAGCTTCAGCAGATAATCGCTCTGAGCGTTTGGAAGAAGAAGGTGTGGCTCCATTATCACCAAAGGAATGTACGGATTGGTTTGATGTAATCACTCAAATGGATATCCCAGTAGTTGGTGCATTCAGATTTGATTTAGCTAAATGGCAGCAAGCTTATCCTTCATCTGTTAAAAATCATTTTTATGATTTATTACGGAAGGAAGATGCGTTGAAAGATGAAGATGTTGAAGTATCTAAAGAATTGTCTCTTACTGAAATCTTGTCGGGTATCGATGATTTAGAGATTAGATTAAGTACTTTGGAAAATCAGTTGAAGGAAATTGTTGGCCATGTAGTCAAATTGCCAGCTGATGATATTCATATCAAAACTACTTTTAAATCATTGGGGATAGATTCTTTAATGTCTATTCAGTTGAAGAATCAATTGGAAAAAGTTTATGCTACATCTTTGTCTGTGACTGCTTTTTGGACTCATTCAAATATTCGTGATTATGCCAAATTTTTATTGGAAAAGCTGAAGCTTAATATAGCAATTGAATCACCTGAAAAAGTACAGAAAGAAATTGTCCCTACTCAAATATCCATAATTTCAGAGCCAGAACCGATTGTTGAGGAAGTGAAAGAGGTTCAACCTGAAATTTTGGAAGAAAAAAGGCTTGAAACGAAAGATGTTAATGAAGATGAACTTTCTTTGGATGATTTAAGTAAGTTGTTAGATGATGAATTGAATAGTTTATTGGACTAAATAGAAGATTCGGGAGAATTGATTTTTTTCCAGATTTTATAGACTAATAATTTGGCATCAACACATTTTTCAATACTCAAGTATTCTAATAATCGCTCTTCTACATCTGGATCTTTATTAATATCTTCAGATGTTCTTTGTTGTTTGGAAAATATATCTTCACGAGAAATGGAGAGTATAAATACATCTTCTTCAACATCGTATTCGATGATACATATTTTTTCATCATAGGAAAACTGTGGTAAATAGATATGGACAGGACTTTTTAAGAAGTTTTGGTTCTTGTACGAATAGCCATAGGTGTAACAAATATAATATCTGTACACAAATTCAATCTTAGCACTCTCAAGCATAAGTCTTAGATAATTTGTACTTTCCTCAATTTTTTGAGCATTCCCAATTGTGTATGATATGTTTTCCTTATTGACCCACTTGGATGTTTTCCAGTCCAAAATCTGATATTCTCCTAATCTTAATTTATAATCAAATCCTTTGTTGATTTTTAAAATATATCCTGGATAGTAATAATTGTAATGATTTCCTTTTGCCCATTGGATTTCAGCATACATGGTAAATAGTCCCAAACTATATTCATTATATTCACGATTGTAAGCACATAATAAACTTGCTAGACTATTTTTGCCGATATCAAAAATGCTAAAAGCAATCAATTGATCTCCATCATAGACATTGACTTCATAAGTGTTGAATTGACTATTATAGATTGATTCCCCTTGTAGCAAAGTGCTTAAAGTTGAATTGATATTTTCTTTGAATTTTAAATTGTGATGTATGAATAAAGCTTCTTTTTCTGGGCTTGAGCTGAAAGACTGTATGGTATAAGTGAATTTTTCTTCAACACGTCTGGCAATCTTTTTTATACTCTTTGAAAATTGATGATGCTCAAGATTTAGCCTTATATTGATAACATCATCGAGCATTCCTTTTTTAGTTTGAATCTGGGTTAAAAACATTCCTCCTCCAGTTCTAAAATATCCCATAGTAAGAAGAAGGTCTAGTTTCTTTCCTATGACATGCTCTGGGCGAATAAAGTCAATGATATGTTTTTTGATACTCATCTTTTCTTGGTCGGAATGATTTCTAATTTGTGTCGAATATACTAAAGTCCAAAATTTTAATGTGTTTTATCCTTGTTTTAAATTAAGACAATATGTCATTTTATGTTTTAATGTTCGGAAAAAATGACACATTTATTTATTTGAACTGAAGATTTTTCTTATTGATGAATGAAATTAAGGCTTGGAATAGCTTTTGAAAGTAGTATATCAAAATTAATTAACGATTTAAAATTGAATATTATGACACTCGTAAGAAACAGATTCAGACAAAATGCATTTCCTGCTCTTTTTGATGATGCATTTTTTAAAGATTTCTTTGATGCAACTCCTAGGTTTTCAAAAGAAGTTCCAGCAGTAAATATCAAAGAAACAGAAGGCGCATTTCAAGTTGAATTGGCTGCTCCTGGTTTGAAAAAAGAAGATTTTAATATCTCTATTGAGAATAATGTCTTGACTATTTCTACCGAATCTAAAAGTGAAAGTTCTTCTACAGATCAAGAGGCTAAATATACGAGACGAGAATTTTCTTACTCATCATTTTCTAGAAGCTTCACTTTAGATGAACAACATATTGATGTAGATGGGATATCTGCCAATTATGATTCAGGAGTTCTTCATTTATCTATTCCTAAAAAGGTAGAACCTGAAAAAGTAAAGAAATCTATTGAAATTCAATAATCAGAAAGTTTGAATTCAAATAAAAATAGGCTATACTTAAACGGTATAGCCTATTTTTATTATTGGTATTTTTAGTTGTGTTTTAAAATCTCCAAATTAAATTGAGGAAGAAGTTTCTACCCATTCTAGGTATTTTGTTCCAATCTGAAAAAGTACTATAATTTTTATCTAGAATATTTTCAACACCAGTTTTTACAATGAGTTGATGTTGCATAGATATATTGAATTGTTTGGCTAAAGTAGCGTTGAGTATCGTATATTTTTGAGCTGGTGATTCACCAAAATTTTGCCCATATTGTGATTGTTTTGCAGCACCTTCAATTTGTATTTCTGCCAAATAATCATTTTTTTCAAATTTTAATTTGGCATTATAAGTCAATGGTTGGATTTGTGGCAAGTCTTGTTTTTCTATTTTCCCTAATCTATATACCACATTCCCAGATAATTGCAAGTAGTCAAGTAGGTCGTAGCTCATGACTAATTGAGCATTGAATAAATGTGCATTTTTAAATTGCTGATAGGTTTTAACACCTTCAGCACCTATGGTCATAGGAATGAGATTTTTTTGAGGAACTCCAATAATGTAGTCGTAAATTCTGAAATAATTAATTTGTCCTTTGATATTAAATTTTGAAAACACTAGTGTCGTTGCAAGATTTAGTTCAATTGATTTTTCATTTTTAAGAAATGGATTGCCCACATAATCATATCTGTCAAAACTATTGAAAAGATAAAATCCATAACCTTCAGAAACTGATGGTGCTCTTTCGGCATAAGCTAACCCAAAGTTTTGAATCAATATTCCTTTGATATAAGTAGAACTTATCCCTGCATTTTTCAGCCAACGAGATTTTCCTTGCTTCAATTCAGGATAGAAAATTTGCAAACTATTCAATCCAAAATCATTTTTTACTGCGTCGTAATGCATTGCAGTTCCTATTGATGCAACAGTATTCCAATTGTCGTTCCATCGGATTTTATCTTCACCAAATATCCCTGTATAATAAGTATGGACTCCTGGCCAAGTCAGCATATACATTTCTTTTTCTCCAGGATTATTGGGATACATCGTCATGTCTGCAAACGATTTATTGAAATGACCAGAAATATTGGCTTTCCATGTATGCTTATCCTTACTTCCTTGTAGCATGCTATACAATCCAGCAGTATTTGTCTGTCCAGGCATATCCATGCGTATCGGAACATCAGGACGCTTGGAGTCGTCCATGATATGTTTGACATGATTGTAGTAAACCTTAGTGTCCCAGTTGAAGATATGAGGTGAGATATTGGTAAAGCTATAAGCTAAAGAAGATATCACAGCTTCTGCCAAAGACACATCCATGGGCAGTGCTGGATAACCAACATCTGTAGCTCTGTCGTAAATAACTGAAGCTGTAAGGCTGTGTCTGAGATTGATTTTCCAGCCTTGTGTAGTGGAAAGGTTGTATTTGGTAAACTGTGAATAAGGAATTTTTTCTTTGCCTCCTGCTTTATAATTATTAGCATCTCTAAATGTAAAATCTATATCGGAGAAAAATTTTGAACCCGAATAACTTAACTTCGTTCCAACTATTTTTTGAAAATTATTACTTTCTAATCCACTGAATAACATTCCTTTAAATCCAGAATTGTCACATGTTGAATGTTGTCTTACCAAATCAATACTTCCAGCAATCGTACCGCCATGACAAGAACCTGATTGTCCACTTTGAATATTGGCTTTACTGAGATTGGTGATTTCTACGTAAGAAGTGATAGGATCCATCTTATCTGTACAAGCTCCATAGATTCTCATACCATCAATAGTGATAACAGAACGTTCTGATGCCATGCCATTGAGCAATGGCTCTGCTGCATAAGCACCTCTTTTCATCATATTGATAGCATTATTAGATTCCAGATAGTCGTCTATTGAAGAGAGAACTTTGGATTGTTTATTGACAAGATCTTTTTTGCCAGTGATGATGACTTCATCTAATAAATAGGAATTTATCAAGCTATCTAGATTCTCATCTGTAGTTTCTTGCGCATATAATTGATGCTGTACTACCAATGAACTGAATATATAAAAGATAGCTGCACACAATTTATTCATAATCATTGTTTTTGGTGTAGCAAAATATAGGAGCAACATTAAAGCTGCTGCTCCTAATATATACTTGCTGTGTCTAATTAAAATTCAACTTCAAAATAAATGCTACTACTTTCATTTTCATCAGTAACAGCTTCACCTTTTAATACTTCACTACTTTCATTGAGTACTTGAAGATTGATTTTCCAATATCCTGTCATTGAAAATGCCACTTTACCTTCATAGAATAATGAAGATTTTTGAGTTAGATTCACATTATTGGGCGAACTGTGATTACCCATACTTGGCATTCGTGGATCGATGTTGATGGTATAATTACTGACAGGAGAAAACATCATCATATTTTCCATTTTGTATAATAATGCTGTCATCTCATTGAGTCCTTCTTTCGGTAGATTGGGTTGAACCATTGCTAAAACATATTTTTTACCATCACTTCCTGTAAATGTTGTTACTCTTTTCTTTAAAGTAGGAAGCACATTAATTTTTCCACTGACAGTATAAGGAGATTCTTGTACGATTAAATTAAAGCTCAAATCCCAATATTCAGTTTCATTTCCAGCCATTTGAAATACAATATAGCCCTTGTGTAACGTTTTTGAATTGGGTACTAAGCTGATTGGAGAATAAGGACAAGCATGGTTTTTGTCCATCATGTGCATCAGTGGAGACCATGTGGATTCTACATTTTCTATGAGATTACCTTCTACATCTTTAACTGTAAAGAAAATTTCATTATAGCCTTGTTCCAATTTTCCACTAGTAGTATATAAATCGATTATAAATGGATCGTTTTGTATAGATTGGACTAATTTTAATCCATCTAATTCATTAGGCTTTTCGATTTTAATGTCGTCTTTTTTACAAGACATTGCTATAAAAATCAACATGAGTATGCTGATACTTTTTAATATTTTCATTTTGATAGATTTTAAGTGAATAAGTAGTTGTTACCTTTTAAGACAAAAGATAATTATTTGTTTTTGAGTCACTTAAAAACTGTGGAGGTCTCTTTTGAGATGATGAAAATAAATAGTTGTATGTAGCAATTGGTTGGCTGTTGTGGACAAGCAATTGTTGTTCTTCGATGAATGGAGTGATAGGAATACTTTTAGAAGCTTCATAATAGAAGAATACTTCTTTCTGTAATTCTATTAAGGTCTGAGTAGCGTCATTGTTCTGGCCTTGTTCTTCTGCAATATGAGAGAGTTGACATTTGCCATTACATTCCATTTCTGGATTGGATTGATTGACACAAAATAAATGGATAAAAGTTTCTTGGTCAATGTCATAGATAGTCAACAACACCGCATTCTTGGTTGTGCAAAACAACATCAGTGAGAATAGAAGATATGTTGTAACCTTTTGAATCATGTTTTAATGATTTATCTAATGTTCCAATTCTTTAACAAATTTACTACTAATATAATCAGCAAAACCTGATAAGAGTCACAATACTGTATTACTGATTTTTATCTTCTATGTTGATTAATTCTTAAATGTGAGCAAATTGTGAGTTGTTGCAGATAAAACCTTATAGTCAGAAGGAAAATGTAAGTAACATTCTTTCAAAAGCTAAAGGATTTGACTCCATTCGCCTTTTAGATTAGCTTGATGGGTGAAATAATATTTTAAACCAGCATGTCCTGCTTGTTGAAGGTCAGGGTCAGATTCTAATAATGAAATAGCAGCGTTCCGAGCTTCTTCTAAGATAGCTTTATCTATTGCTAGATTGGAGATTTTAAGCTGAATATCACCACTTTGTTGTGTCCCTTCAATATTTCCAGGCCCTCTCAAATCCAAATCTACTTCTGATATTTTAAATCCATCATTGGTATCACACATCGTCTGAATGCGTATCTTACTTTCATTGCTCAACTTTTGTCCTGACATTAAAATGCAAAATGACTGTTCTGCCCCACGCCCAACTCTACCTCTTAATTGGTGAAGTTGAGATAGCCCAAATCTTTCAGCATTTTCTATCACCATTACAGAAGCATTGGGAACATTTACACCCACTTCAATCACAGTTGTAGCCACCATAATATGTGTTTTGTGATTGACAAATTGTTGCATTTCAATGTCTTTAAATTCAGATTTCATTTTCCCATGGACAATACTTATTTGGTACTGTGGTCTAGGAAATATCTTGCAAAGGCTATCGTATCCTTCCATGAGTGATGCTAAATCAGATTTTTCAGATTCTTCTATCAAAGGATATACAACGTAGATTTGTCTTCCTTTGGCAATCTCGTCATGCATGAAGCCATAGACTGATAGTCGATGAGCATCTGTTCTGTGAAGAGTTTTAATAGGTTTTCTTCCTGGAGGAAGTTCATCAATTACTGAATAATCCAAATCTCCATAAAATACCATAGCCAATGAGCGTGGAATAGGAGTGGCGGTCATTACTAATATGTGAGGTGGAATTTCTGCCTTATTTCTAAGTTGAGCTCTTTGCTCTACTCCAAAACGATGTTGCTCGTCAATGACAACAATACCAAGATTCTTAAAAGCTACTGTTGGCTCAATCAGTGCATGGGTGCCAATCAAAATATCTATTTCACCATTTTCTAGAGCTTGTAAAATAGCTGTTCTCTTTTTTCCTTTGATGGAACCTGTTAATATCTCAATTCGCAAATTTAAAGGCTGAGCCAATTCTTGAATGCTAGTAAAATGTTGTTGTGCCAATATTTCTGTAGGTGCCATCATCGCAGCTTGATAACCATTTCCTATTCCCATCAGCATAGTGAGAAGTGCAACAATCGTTTTTCCACTACCGACATCACCTTGGAGTAGTCTATTCATTTGAAATCCTCCCATTGTATCTTTTCTGATTTCTTTCAATACTCTTTTCTGGGCATTGGTCAATGAAAAAGGTAAATGATGATGATAGAAATCATTGAAATATTCTCCTACTTCGGGCAATATGATTCCTTGCTCTTTAGTTCTCAATAATCTCAAACGAACCAATTGAAGTTGAAGGATAAACAGCTCTTCAAATTTCATCCTTCTTAAAGCAGCTTGTTGATCTTGTAAAGATGGAGGTTGGTGTATGTGAAGTGTGGAAAGATATTTCTCTGGTAATCGATACTTTTGTAACAAATAAGAAGGAAGTATTTCTATTACATCTTCTTTTTTGATAGTCTGCAATAATTGTTGGGTAAGTCTTAAAATACCTCTCGAATCCAGCCCTTTCTGCTTCATTTTTTCAGAAGTGTTATAAAGAGCTTGATAACCTTGTTTGCCACTATTGAGGTAGGAATTTAAGGTTTCAATTTCTGGATGCGTAAAATTGAATTTTCCATTGAAAAGATTTGGCTTGTCAAATAAGACATAGATTTCCTGAGTTTTTATAAAATCTTTGATCCATTTAATAGAATTGAACCATACCACCTCAATGATGCCACTTTCATCTTGAAAAAGCCCAACCAATCTTTTTCCTTTGTTTTGACCTATTTCTTCTAGTTTGATAAATTTTCCTTTCAATTGGACAAATGTATTAGCATCTGCTAATTCTGAAATTGCAGTAAACTTAGATCTATCCACATAACGATATGGGTAATATTCCAATAAGTCACGATAGGTATAAATATTTTTTTCTCGCTTTAAAATATTGGCTTTTTCTGGAGATATTCCTTTTAAATATTCTATTGGCGTATCTAAAATATGTGGCATATTCAACTTTGAGTCTATTAAATATTGTCAGTATGAAAATAGCATATTTATGCTTGAAAATATAATTGGTGTGGAAATAGACTTTGTTGAGGTTTTGTGAATTACTTCCATTGAGTCGTCTCAATGATATGTTTCATATCTGCCTTTAAAAAATCTAATGCAGGTAAAAGTGAATCAATATTGGGAGTGGATTTAAAATATATCGCACCTCTTATGTAATGTCTTGTACTGTCTGTAATGAAAAATTGAGCACTTGTCGCTGCATCTCCTCCTACATCAAATTGATAACCAAAGACTTGGTGCTCTGGAATATCAATAGGTTCTTCATCAATAAAATCTGCCTTTTGGCTATGCTTATAAGTTAATTTATAGCTATCTGAAATGACTTTTTCAAAATTACTTCTATTGCTGACATCTCTATATGAAATAAAAATAGTGGCATTGAAATAGGGGAAATTGATATTCAGCCAACATGGATGCTCAGGTTTTTCATCAAAAAAATGTTCTTCTCTCTGAACTTCTGCATAAGTAGGGATTTCAAAAGTACAGGGACAAACCTCATTTTCATATTTTTTATAAGTATGTTCTGGCAAGTCTATATGGAAATAACCACTCGGTTTGGGTATATAATCTTCTTTGCATGAAGTACACAAAACGATTAATAATATTCCAATAAAAAGATTTTTATGATTCATGCATAGTGATTTTAACTCTTACGATGCGAGTTGCATTCGTTTCCATGACTTTAAAGGTAAAATCTTTTAGCTCAATTTCTTCTCCTTGCACAGGTAGTTCTCCTTTTATTTCCAAAATAATCCCAGCGAGAGTATCTACTCCTTCTCCTATATCTTCAAAAGTATTTGTACTGATATTCAGTATTTTACAAACATCATAGATGCTAGTTTTACCTTCAAAAATATAGTTGTTATTGTCGATTTTTCTGAAATCAATTTCATGAATATCATCAAATTCATCTTTAATCTCGCCTATGACTTCTTCCAAAATATCTTCCATCGTTACTAGCCCTGAAGCTCCACCATACTCATCTACAACGATTGCCATGTGTATGCGTTTGATTTGAAATTCTTCTAGTAAGGAATCAATTTTTTTACTTTCAGGAATAAATAAAGCTGTTTTTATTAGACTGTGCCAATTGAAATCTTCTTTTTCATCCAAATAGGATAATAAATCTTTAGCATAGATAATCCCCAATGTATGGTCAAAGTCGCCATTGCAAACAGGTATCCTAGAATAGCCCGAATCTCTTACGGTATCCAATAGTTCGTGAAAATTTAAAGAAATATCTACCCACACGACATCCATTCGAGAGCGCATCACCTGAGTGACATAGATGTTTCCAAATTTCACTATTCCTTTTAAAAGATTTCTTTCGCCTAATTCTTGGTGCAGTGATGTACTGATATGACTATCTAAAGCTTGGTCTAACTCTTCTGCCAATTCGATTTTGTCATATTTCTCTATTCTTTCTTCAAGATAAGAGGACAATTTGAGAAAAATAAAGGTAAATGGTTTTAGTATCCCATTGAGAATATAAACGATTATGATTGTCTTTTTTGCAAAAGAAAGGTTGTTTTGAGAGGCAAATATCTTAGGTCCAATCTCACCAAAAATAAGTTTTATTAGGAATATGGCTACGAAAACACTTGTATATACAACGCTTTTCAAGTGTGCAATAGGGTAGAGTTGTAGTAGCTCATTACTAATAGAAATTCCCAAAAACGCTAATAATGCATAAATGATAAAATTGGTAAAAAGTATGGTGCTTAATAATGCTCTTGGACTATCTAATAGTGTCAGGATAATTCCATCTTTTTTTTGAATCTTTTTTTCTAATTCTTTTTTGTCCAATTGAGATATTGAGAATAATGCAATCTCTGCAGATGCTATTAATCCACTCAAAATGACTAAAAGAATGATTCCCAAGCAATATAGCGAGAGTGTAGCATATATATCAAAACTGCCAAGTGCAACAATACTTGTTAAATAAGTGTCAGGTTCAAGGGGTACGGGCGAGCTACTGTCCAAAATTTTTATTTTATTAGTTCTGCAAACTTAAAAAGGAAGATCTTTATCTGAAGCATTTAGATTGTTATAATCAATATCTTCTTCAGAATTTTGTTCAGAATTGCTAGAATTCTCTTTTTGTGCATATTCTCTTGGGGATAAATTTTGATAATATTCAGATATGACCTCTGTAGCATATCGTTTATTGCCATCTTTGTCCTCCCAAGAACGAGTTCTAATTTTTCCTTCCACGTATATCAAATTTCCTTTTTTGATGTCTTTTTCACCTCTTTCAGCCATGGGACCCCACATGACAATTGTATGCCAGTCAGTGATGTCATGCCATTCACCATTGGGATTTTTGTAACTTTCTGTTGTGGCAATTCTCAAATTCAATTTTGAACGAGAATTTTCCATTTTTCTCAACTCAGGATCTGTTCCTACTCTCCCTATTAATAAGACTTTATTTACACCTCTCATGGAATTAAAATTTACGTGTTTCTGAAATAATATTATCTAATATATGTAATTATATCGTATAGACAAATAATCTCGTATAATTTTTGGATAGCTAAATTTTTTTATTTGTTCAAAAGGCACCAATAACCAATCTTTTGGGGCTTGAAAATTGGAAACTTTGACTTCCCAAAACTTAGCTTTTATTTTTCTGTGAGTTAAAATTTGGGTGTAAATTTCACTTTCTTCTAGGATTTGAAAATTTCCACTATAATAATGGGATAGAAAAGATTCACTGATAGTCTCATTTTCAAGAGTTTCTACTAAAGGAAATTGAAATAAATGTTGCCAGATATCTTTTTCTTTTCTCTGTTGAATAAATATATGCTCATTGATGTGAATAAGTAGAAAATTTAAAAATCTTTCTTGGATGATTATCTTTTTTGACTTAATAGGTAGTTGCTCTATATTGTTGTTATTGTACGCCACACAATTGGATGATAAAGGACAGTGGTCACATTGAGGGTTTTTGGGTTTACATATTGTTGCACCTAAATCTATCAACGCTTGGTTATATTGTGCAGGTTGGTGAGTATCCAAACATTCATTAGCCACTTGTTTAAAATATTTCTTGCCTTCTGTCGTATCGATAGGAATTTCTATTCCAAAATATCGAGAAAGCACTCTGTAAGTATTACCATCGAGCGTAGCATAAGGAAGGTCATAAGCAAATGAAGCAATAGCAGCGGCTGTATATTCACCTATACCTTTAAGTTTTAGGATGGCTTCATATTGATTAGGAAATATGTCATTCAATTGTTCATGAATAATTTTGGCTGTTTCGTGGAGGTTCTTAGCTCTCGAATAATACCCAAGCCCTTCCCAGCTTTTATATACATCTTCTAATGAAGCAGTGGCTAAATTTTCTACATTGGGGTATTTTTCGATAAATGATTTGTAATAATTAGCTCCTTGCTCTACTCTAGTCTGTTGCAAGATGACTTCTCTCAACCAAATGAAGTATGGATTTTTGGTATTTTGCCAAGGCAAAGACCTTTTATGGTCATTTGACCATTGAATTAAGGATTTTTTAAAGTTAGTAGACATTTTTTAATACAAAAACCATTGAATTATGCAATCTTAATGCTTTTTTTTACGATTAATTTAGCATTTTTGCGTTTACTTAGAAATTCACACAATAAACTTTACAATTGAAATGAGAAAAGCAGACATGATTACAAGAATTTCAGAGAAAACCGGTGTTCCTAAAGTGGATGTATTGGTTTCTTTAGAAGCATTTTTTTCAGAAGTGAAAGAAACCTTATCTGAAGGTGAAAATTTGTACATAAGAGGCTTCGGTAGTTTTATAAGAAAAACTCGTAAAGCAAAAATCGGAAGAAACATTAAGAAGAATGTTGCTATCGATATTCCAGAGCACGATATCCCTGCTTTTAAACCATCAAAAGTATTTACTGACGCTATTAAAGAGTCTAGTATTAAAAGAAATACGTCTAAATAATATATTGTGACAGCTAAATCAGGAGTTGCTCTTTTGAGCATTACAGCTTTAGTGTTGATAGCAGTATTGTATTTTGGAAATTTTGCTGCTAAAAAGGAATCGAAAAAAGATACTCATGCCCATGAAAAAATGGCTGATGCTATTTCTTTTGAAGATTTTGAAACACAACAGATTGCTGCAATGTCTCCAGAGTTAAAGACAATAGCTCAACAGCTAAAGTCAGATTACCAAAAATCTAATGATAATGCATCCAAAATTACATCTGCACACAATGCAGCACATTTTTGGGATACTATAGTGCCAGAGTTGGGAGCTTATTACCATTTCCAATCTGCAACATTAGAAAAAAATACAGAAGAGCTAGTTAATGTCGGTGATGAAATGATTTCACATTTTCGTCAAACAAAAAATGCAGAAATTAGAAATACTCTTATTACCTTTGCACTTCGTTCTTTTGAAGAGGCTCAAAAACTCAACCCCAATGATAATTCATTAAAGTTGAGGACTGGAACAGCTTATTTGGAAGGATCTATCGAACCGATGAAGGGCGTCGCTTTATTAAAAGAAGTGATAGATGAAGAACCCGATAATGTTCAAGCACTTATATTGCTAGGTAGATTCTCGATAATGTCTGGTCAGTTTGATAAAGCCAAAGAAAGATTGGATAAAGCCTTATTGCTACAACCGTCGAATGCTGAAGCTATATTTTTTATGGCGATTACCCAAGATGGATTAGGAAATAAAGAAAAGGCAATTGAACTTTTTGAAATTTGCAAAAAGATTGTCAATAATCCTGATTTCAATGCTGAGATTGACGTGTATATAAATGAATTAAAGTCAAACAAAAAATAAAATTATAAATTATGCCTTGCGGAAAGAAAAGAAAACGTCACAAGATATCTACTCATAAGAGAAAGAAAAGATTGAGAAAAAACCGTCATAAAAAGAAAAAATAATTTCGGTTTTTAAATGTTAAGTAATAAGTCTGATTCATTAAAGTCAGACTTGTTTTTATTTTTTACCGATTAATTTTTTCAAAGTGGTTAGAGAACTAGTAATACACTCTAACACTATTGGAGTAGAAATTGCTCTTCTGGAGAACAAAAGGCTGATGGAATATCATATAGATCGATTTGATCAGAATGATTTTTCAGCTGGTGATATATATTTAGGACGTATTAAGAAGATAAATCCAGGATTAAATGCTGCTTTTGTTGATATAGGTCATGAGAAAGATGCATTTATTCATTATTCTGATTTAAGTCCGAGCCTACTTAGCCTTAAAAAGTTTACCCAATCGATAAACACTGATGCTCAAGATGTTTCTTTAGCTCATTTTAGTTTGGAAAATTCCATTCCAAAAGATGGTAAAATTCAAGATGTTCTAGAAAAAGGAGATTGGGTATTTACCCAAATTATGAAGGAAGCAATTTCTACAAAAGGACCAAGGATGACTTGTGAAGTAACAATACCTGGTCGATATGTAGTACTTACTCCATTTGTCAATAGTGTTGGAATATCAAAAAAAATATCAGATAGCGCTGAACGTCAGCGGCTGACTGAAATAATTGATAAAATCAGACCTAAAAATTTTGGTATTGTTGTTAGAACAAATACCGAAGGATTGGGCGAAGATGAAATTCAAAGAGATATAGATTCTCTCATGAAGAAATGGGAGAAGATTAAAGAGGGACTTGTAGAACCCAAAAGTCCAAGAAGATTACTATCTGAAATGAGTAAATCTTTTTCTTTAATTAGAGATATGCTCAATGATACTTTTGAAAGAGTCATTTGTGATAATGCCAAATTATTTGATTCGATTAGAATTTATCTCGAAGAAAAAGCTCCTCAGTATGCAGATAAATTAGAACTATATAAAGGATTAAGACCCATTTTTGACGAATTCGATGTGAATCGTCAAGTAAAAAATTCTTTTGGTAGGAATGTTACCATGAAAAGTGGTGCATATCTTGTGATTGAGCATACAGAAGCACTTCATGTGATAGACGTCAATAGTGGTCCTAAAATAAATACAACTGCTGACCAAGATACAAATGCTTTTAATGTCAATTGTGAAGCAGCAATTGAGATTGCTAGACAGATGAGAATGCGAGATATTGGTGGTATTATAGTTATCGACTTTATAGATATGAAGTCTGCTGATTATCGCAATAAAGTCTTACAGGCAATGGAAGAAGCTATGCGTTCGGATAGAGCAAGGCATAGCCTATTGCCTATCAGTAAATTTGGCTTAATGGAGATTACTCGACAAAGAGTAAGGTCTGAAGTAAATATTGAGACAGATAATAAAGTGCAAAGTGCTGATAATAAAATTGTAGATCCTATTGTGATAAGCTTAGAAATAGAAAAAGAAATAGCTACACTGAAAGGATATAATAATTCAGGCAATAAATACCATCTATTGGCTCATCCATTTGTTGCTGCTTATTTACAGAAAGGACTTGTGCCTAAAAAATGGCAATGGTATTTTCAATCCAAAATGCTGATAGATATTGTAGAAGACCCTTCTCTTGCCTTGAATGAGTTTTATATTATCAACAAGCAAAGAGAAAATGTAGAATAATAAATGAAAGGTCAGAATGTTAATTTTGACCTTTCTTCATTTTAAAACATTTGGTCAAACCTTGAGAATTTCTATTTCACAAACTCGTAAGATATTATTTGATTTCCAAATGAAATTTTTCTATTGAGGGTATCTATTCTTATATTCAACAGCAATATCCTTATTATTATGCAAATAGTCAATTCATTATCTATATTTGCAGACTATGGCAGAAATAGATTTACAGAAAATTGTTTCTCATTGTAAAGAGTATGGATTTATCTTTCCATCTAGTGAGATTTATGACAACTTAGGGGCTGTGTATGATTATGGTCCTATGGGTGTCGAGCTTAAAAATGCCATCAAAGAGTATTGGTGGAAAAGCATGGTGCAGATGAATGATAATATTGTTGGGATAGATTCAGCAATATTTATGCATCCGACTACATGGAAAGCATCTGGACACGTTGATAGTTTTAGCGACCCTCTAATAGATAATAAGGATTCCAAGAAAAGGTATCGTGCTGACGTATTGCTCGAAGAAAAAATTGAGAAATTCAAAGAGAAAGGACTCAAGGAACTGGCTAAGAAAGGAATATCTGAAACTGAAACTGATGATGTCAAAGCCAAAGCAAGCAGAGATTATAATAAAGGGTTGATTTTAGAAGCTGAATATATTAAAGCTGCAGAAGCTGGAGATTTGAAAAGATATAAAGAGCTAATTGAAGAATATGAGATTGCTTGTGAAGTCAGTGGAAGCAAAAACTGGACAGAAGTCCGTCAGTTTAACCTGATGTTTGCAACAAAACTAGGTTCTTTAGAAGAATCGGCTACTGATTTATATTTGAGGCCAGAAACCGCTCAGGGGATTTTTGTAAATTTTCTCAATGTTCAGAAAACCAGCAGGATGAAAATTCCTTTTGGAATAGCTCAGATAGGTAAAGCGTTTAGAAATGAAATCGTAGCCAGACAATTTATTTTCCGTATGCGAGAGTTTGAACAAATGGAAATGCAGTTTTTTGTTCGCCCTGGTACTGAATTGGAATGGTTTGATAAATGGAAAAAAATCCGATTGAAATGGCATCTCGCACTAGGGACTGCATCTTCCAATCTTCGTTTCCATGTCCATGAAAAATTGGCTCATTATGCTAATGCCGCAGAAGATATTCAATTTAGATTTCCTATTGGCTTCAAAGAATTAGAAGGGATTCATTCCCGTACGGACTTTGACTTGACTGAGCATCAGAAGTTTAGTGGCAAGAAATTACAGTATTTTGATAGCGAACTCAATCAGAACTATGTGCCTTATGTAGTAGAAACTTCTATAGGATTGGATAGGATGTTTTTGAGAGTCATGAGTGAATCATTGAAAGAAGAACAACTTGAAAATGGAGAAACACGTATCGTGCTTAATCTCCCTCCTGCATTAGCACCTATTAAAGTAGCAATATTGCCATTGGTGAAAAAAGATGGCTTGCCAGAAAAAGCAAAAGAAATCTATAATCAATTGAGATTTGTTGGTCGTACCTTCTATGAAGAAAAGGATAGTATCGGTAAACGTTATAGAAGAATGGATGCATTGGGTACGCCTTTTTGTATTACTGTCGATCATCAGACCTTGGAAGATAATACAGTGACTATTCGTGAAAGAGATAGCATGAACCAAGAACGTGTACACATCGACCAAATCGAATCTATTGTAAGAAAGCAAGTAGATATGAATCAACTTTTGCAAAAAGCAATGATATAGAAGTATTTAAAAAACCTTAATTTTTTACCTAAATTATAAGATTGGTCAATAAATTGCGTTCTGATACTTTAGTTGTGTGTATATAGCATAATAATTTATTAAGAATTTGAAAACAATGTGTATTGTCCAAATAATTTTATTGTTCTGAAGTAAATGTTTTAAAAAAGTTTAGGAATAATGAAATTTAAAATTATTTTTACCGACGTTAAAAAATAAAACTTAAAAATTAACAGTATGACTCAAGCAAAACCAGCTCAACCTGCTCAAAAAAGCGGTGGATTTAAAATCCCTTCAGGATTAGTGATCCTTGTTGCATTTATCGTATCGGAATTAGTGTTTTATTACATTTTTGGTTCTGAATCAAACTTTACTGATGCTACTAAAGTGACTCCAAAAGAAGGGAATTATTTAGGGGTAGTTTATCACGGTGGTTTCGTAGTACCCTTTTTGATGACAATGTTCATTACAGTTATTGCATTTAGCATTGAAAGATTTTTATCTATCAACAAAGCTAAAGGTTCTGGCAAAACAGAAGACTTTTTGAAAACAGTTAAAGCTAATTTGAATAGTGGCAATCTTGATGCGGCTATTTCTGCTTGTGACAAACAAAGAGGATCTGTTGCTAATGTAGTTCAAGCAGGTTTGCGTAAATATAAAGACATGCAAACAAACACTACTTTGACTACTGAGCAAAAAGTATTGAATATCTCTAAAGAGATTGAAGAATCTACAACATTAGAATTGCCTATGCTTCAAAAGAATTTGTCTATTTTGGCAACTTTAGCTTCTGTAGCAACATTGATAGCTTTGTTCGGTACTGTATTGGGGATGATTAGAGCGTTTGCAGCATTGGCTGTGGCAGGTACTCCAGACCCAGGTAAATTGGCAACAGGTATTTCTGAAGCACTTGTAAATACTGCAATCGGTATCTTTACTTCTGCAATAGCTATTATCAGTTATAACTATTTTACTGGTTTGATTGATGATTTGACTTTCTCTATTGATGAAATGGGTTTCAGTATTACTCAGACATTTGCTTCTAACAATAAATAATCTCAACAAAATCGTTAAGAATGCCTAAAGTAAAAATACCTAAAAAGAGTGTTATAGTGGACATGACCGCCATGTGCGACGTGTCATTTCTATTGCTTACTTTTTTCATTCTTACAGCAAAATTTCGTCCTTCTGAGTCTGTTATGGTAGATACTCCTACTTCTAGAGCAACAGAACAAGTGAAAGAAGATATAATTACTATTACTGTAGATAAAGAGGGTGCAGCATATCTTTCTTTATTTTCTACACGTAGAGTATCTACATTGAATAGCTTGATAGAAAGATATGGAGATAGATATCCGTCATTGAAAACATTGACTCCAGATCAGATTAACAATTTTGGAAACATAGAAACATTTGGATATAATATCAATCAACTTCCTGCGGTCTTGAGTAAGAGCAAAGATGAGTTGACCGAATTAGAGAAAAATATGCCAGGTATTCCAATTGATTCTGCTGATAGTCAAATAGGTGATTGGGTGAATGCAGCAAGAGCTACAGGTCTTGATGCAGGTCTTGAAATCCCAATCGCTATTAAAGGAGATAAATCGACGAATGTCATTGCTGTAAAGGATATTATAGAAGCTCTCCGTAAAAGAGAAATTTATAGATTTAACTTAATAACCTCTTTGGAAGGAAGAGTAGATTAATAACCATCAAAATTTGAAATAGAATGGCACAAATGGAAACATCCGATGGTGGTGGCAGACATGAAAGTAAAGTGAAAGCCAAAAAAATGTCAACGCGAGTTGACTTGACACCTATGGTTGATTTGGCTTTCCTTCTAATATCTTTCTTTATGTTGACTACGACTATGTCTAAACCAGTTGCAATGCAATTGGCTATGCCTAAACCGATAGAAGACCCTAGTAAAGATAAAGGGGAAGATGTAAAAGAGTCTCAAGTTTTGACAATTATATTAGATAAAGATGATGCTGTATGGTACTATGAAGGAATCCCTTCAGAGCTGACACCTGAGAGTTTAGAGAAAACTCATTATGGTTCAGATGGTATTAGACAAGTAATCTTGGATAAGCAAAAGAAAGTTCTTGCTCATTTCAGAGAACCAGATAAAACAATCTGTCTGATTAAAATGACTAAAGATGCTTCTTATAAAAATATGGTAGATATTTTGGATGAGATGGATATCACTAAAACCAAAATATTTGCGATTCAAGAATTGTCACCGGTTGAAAATAGTGCTGTAAGTGCTAAATGGTAATCTTCTATTATAATATGTCGTTTATAACGTTATAAATTAAATGAATAATATGGATAAATATCCTGCTTCAGTAACCATGGATGATTTGGTATTTGAGGGGCGCAATAAAGAATATGGCGCTTATCAATTACGTAAAATCAATCCAAAATATGTTGCTATTGCTACAGTAGTTTCCATAACCTTTTTTGTTGCTGCTATCGTTTTTTCTAAAATCGATTTAAAAATCAACAAAGGTAAAAAGGAACAAAAAGTACAGGTGGAGATGACAGAGGTAAATTTGCCTCCTGAAGAAATTCCTGATTTAGATGTGCCACCACCGCCACCACCACCACCGCCACCACCACCAGAAGCTCCACAAGTAAAATTTGTTGAGATGGTAGTGAAAAAGGATGAAGAAGTAGCTGATAAGAAAATCACTACAGTGGAAGAGGCTAAGGATGATACTAAAGCTATCAGTACTGTGAATAAGGAAGGAGACGGAAACGCAAAACCTAAAGTTGTTGAAGAAGCTCCTAAGAACTATGGTACTGGACCAGTAGCGCCTGTCAGAGAGAAAGAAGATGTGGATGATAAAGAGTATAACTTTACTGACGTATCTGAACAGCCTAGCTTCCCTGGTGGTCAAGATGAAATGCAAAAGTATATCTATAAAAACATCAAATATCCTGAAGTTGCAGTAGATAATAGCATTGAAGGTACTGTTCCTGTTCAGTTCCTTGTCGAGAAAGATGGCTCTATCTCTAATGTGAAAGCACTTAAAGATCCAGGAGGAGGGCTTGGAAGGGAAGCAGAAAGGGTAATCAAATCTATGCCTAAATGGAAACCAGGTAAACAAAGAGAAAATTCAGTAAAAGTGAAGATGATTATTCCTGTAAGATTTAAAATTACTAGATAAGATTTTTAATCAATAAATAAAAAAGGGCTACATTTCAGTAGCCCTTTTTTTATCAAATCAGTTTTGTTTGATTTTATTAGGTGTTTCCGTTCCGTCTTACTGAACTTGTTTCAGTATCTAGAGATTGAATATGTATAAGATAAGTTGCATTTACAACTTGAATGTTGTGAAGAGTTAGTTGTAATAACCATTCTTCTCAACTTGAATTATCTTATGAATTCTGGTAATAATAAACCCTGAATCTATTTTTCTGATAACAAATTGGGATGTTTTAGTAGAGGCTATCACTTGGTAAAGATTTTAATCAATATACTATTGCTTCCTTGGAGCTACCCATTTTAGATTTTATAGAATATTGCTGTCAGAAATCTAACTACAAAAATCACAAAGACAATGATGCAAAGGTTCCAATGTGGAATGAGATTATAAAGTGATTTCGTTGAAGAATTGTATTTAGCAGTAGGGAGAAAATATAATTTACCCTTGCCATCTCATTTAGGTTTAAAAAGAAAAGGTTGCCAATATTGGCAACCTTTTCTTTGAAATGTATTATTATTAGATGGAAGATATTACATCATTCCACCCATTCCGCCTGGCATTCCACCACCCATAGGAGCCGCGTCTTTTTCAGGATTTTCTACTATAGCACATTCTGTTGTTAAAATCATACTAGCGATTGATGCTGCATTTTCCAATGCTACACGAGTAACTTTAGTTGGGTCGATTACACCAGCTGCTAACAAGTTTTCGTAAACTTCTGTATGTGCATTGTAACCAAAATCTCCTTTACCTTCTCTTACTTTAAATACAACTATTGAGCCTTCTACTCCTGCATTTTCAGCAATTTGACGCAATGGTGATTCTATTGCTGTTTTGACAATGTCAATACCTGTTTGTTCATCTTCATTTGCACCTTTTATTGCTTCAATTGCAGGGATAGCTCTTATTAATGCTACACCACCACCAGGGATGATACCTTCTTCTACTGCTGCACGAGTGGCATTTAATGCATCTTCTACTCTGTCTTTTTTCTCTTTCATCTCTACTTCTGTAGGTGCACCAACATATAATACAGCTACTCCACCGCTTAATTTTGCTAAACGCTCTTGAAGTTTTTCTTTGTCGTAATCAGATGAAGTTGTTTCAATTTGTGCTTTAATTTCTTTAATTCTAGCTTGGATAGCATCTTTTTCTCCTACTCCGTTAACAATTACTGTATTGTCTTTGTCGATAGATACTTTTTCAGCTACACCCAATTGATTTAATTGTGTGTCTTCTAATTTGTATCCTAATTCTTCTGAAATTACTTGACCTCCAGTAAGTATAGCTATATCTTGAAGCATAGCTTTTCTTCGATCTCCAAATCCTGGAGCTTTTACAGCTGCAATTTTCAATGAACCTCTTAATCTATTGACTACCAATGTTGCTAAAGCCTCACTTTCTACATCTTCAGCGATAATCAATAATGGACGACCTGTTTGAACTACTTTTTCCAAGATAGGAAGTAAGTCCTTCATTGTTGAAACCTTTTTGTCGTATAAAAGAATAAAAGGTTTTTCCAACTCTACTTCCATTTTCTCTGTGTTGGTTACAAAGTATGGAGACAAATATCCTCTGTCAAATTGCATACCTTCTACAACCTTAACTTCTGTTTCAGTTCCTTTGGCTTCTTCTACAGTGATAACACCTTCAGTAGAGACTTTTTCCATTGCTAAGGCAATAAGTTTACCGATAGTAGCATCATTATTAGCAGAAATAGTTGCTACTTGAGCTATTTTGTTGTAATCGCTGCCTACTACTGTTGAATTGTTTCTTAGTGCCTCAACAACTGCTACAACTGCTTTGTCAATACCTCTTTTCAAATCCATTGGATTTGCGCCAGAAATGATACTTTTTAATCCTGGGCCTATAATTGCCTGAGTCAATACAGTTGCGGTAGTTGTACCATCACCAGCTGCGTCATTGGTCTTAGAAGCAACATCTTTAACCAATTGAGCACCCATATTTTCAAATGGATCTTCCAAGTCAATTTCTTTAGCTACACTCACACCATCTTTTGTAATATGAGGTGCACCAAATTTCTTTTCGATAATAACGTTTCTTCCTTTTGGACCCAAGGTTACTTTTACAGCATTGGCCAATGTATCTACACCTATTTTGAGTTTGTCTCTTGAATCACTTCCGTAATTAATAATTTTACTTGCCATTTTTTATTATTTATTTTTTGTTTAAACAATTGCTAGAATATCTGATTCTTTCATAATCAGGTAATCATAACCTTCTATATTGATTTCTGTCCCGCTATATTTACCATATAGAACAGTGTCGCCAACTTTAACTGTCATCGGCTCGTCTTTTTTGCCATTGCCAACAGCTAATACAGTACCTCTCTGTGGTTTTTCTTTTGCAGTATCAGGAATGATAATACCTGACTTAGTCGTAAGTTCAGCTTCAGCTGGTTTAACAACAACTCTGTCAGCTAGCGGTTGAATGTTCAATTTTTCGTTTGACATAACTATGAATTTATTTTATTTCTTAAATTTCCCTTATTGGGTATCATTAAATATGCCAATTCAATTCTTTGTCAATTTGTCAGTGATTGGGTAATAAAGGATAGTCTCACTGTTCTGTTTTAGTGTCAATTTAGCAATAAATTATTGACTCACTAACCTAAATTGTCATAGATGAAATTAAGATATAGACTACTAGGAGTATTGAAGAAATTTGAACCTTTTTTATGGATAATTGTCTTTAAAAGAGAAACAATAAAAGTTAGTGTTAAGTTGATTTTGTATTAATGAAAATTAATTTCATTTTTCAATATCATTTCATTTAAAATCTGCTTTTTTATATGATAAATACTACCTTTGGGGCGAGTTTTATAATTTTTTAAAAAAATCAATATATTATGAAAGTAACTGTAGTAGGTGCTGGAAACGTGGGAGCGACATGTGCAAATGTTTTGGCTCACAGAGATTTTATTAACGATATTATTCTTTTAGATATTAAAGAGGGTACTTCTGAAGGTAAGTCTCTTGATATCTGGGAAGCAGCTCCTGTAAATCATTACTCGACGAGAGTGACAGGGGTAACAAATGATTATGCTGCAACAGCCAATTCTGATGTAGTTGTAATTACTTCTGGTTTACCAAGAAAACCAGGAATGTCAAGAGATGATTTGATTGCTACCAATGCAAAAATTGTAAAATCTGTTACAGAAGAGATTGTAAAATATTCTCCAAATACAATTATTATCGTGGTGTCTAATCCTTTGGACGTCATGTCATATTGTGCATATTTGGCGGCAGGTCTTCCATCTAATAAAGTAATGGGTATGGCGGGAGTGTTGGATACAGCAAGATATCGTGCATTCTTAGCGACTGAAATCGGAGTTTCTCCTAAAGATATTCAAGCGTTATTATTAGGTGGTCATGGTGATACTATGGTTCCATTGCCGAAATATACTACTGTGAGTGGTATCCCTGTTACTGATTTTGTAGCTGCTGATAAATTAGAAGCTATTATTGAAAGGACTAAGAAAGGTGGAGGGGAAATTGTAAATCTTTTAGGTACTTCTGCATGGTATGCTCCTGGTGCTGCTGCTGCTCAAATGGTAGAAGTTATCCTCAAAGATGAGAAGAGAGTATTACCTGTATGTGCTTGGTTGGAAGGTGAGTATGGTCAAAAAGATTTGTATTTAGGTGTTCCAGTGGTACTAGGTAAAAATGGTATTGAAAAAATCATTGAGTTGAATTTGGACGAAAACGAACAAGCTTTATTAAATGATTCAGCTGAAGCTGTGAAAAGCGTATGTGCTGTACTAGATGAAATGAAATTGTTTTAATCAATTCTCAATATAAATAAACAAAGGGCTATTCTTTCTGAGTAGCCCTTTGCTTTTTAATAAAACACTAACCTAAAATTATGAAAAATAACTGATGAGTGGTTAGCAGTAATTTCAACCTCGGAAATCACGCTAATAGTACTTAATTATGAGTTCGGTAATTCCCTTGCTATTGGATAGATTCATATAAAATGAATTGAGACCCGCCCTACCTCATGATGTACTATGTACATTTTAAATGTTAGGTTGATATACAATGTTACCACCCATCAATCATCTTCAAGGTATTATATAAAAATCAGAAGAGCAAATTTTTAACATTAATTATTTTATAGTCAATGTTTGTTCCTTGTTAAAAGAAAGTTAAAGATTTTTTAGATTTATTCTTCATTTAATTGTTAAACAATGTTTTATACAATAACACTTTTTGTAATTAATTGTAATAGTGCTTTAATTGTTAAAAAAAAGGTCTTTTTTTTCTATTTTCATACTGTGCGAAAAATAATTGGAATAATAGCTTTCATTATCGGATTTACGACAATAGCCCGTTCTAGCGATCAGGTGACTTGTACGATTGAAGCGCTTGCCTATGAAAATGAGGTAAAATATCAGGATATTATTAATTTCATTAACAAAGAGAAATTGAATATTGACAAAATTTCTACTCCTGATGTTTATGTCTTTGCTTATTCATGGTTAAATACACCTTATAGATTTGGAGGGAACTCAAAAAGTGGGATTGATTGTTCCAGATTCGTAATGAAAATGTATAATGATGTATTGGGAATTCCTACTAATGGTACTTCAAGAGAGATTTTTACTCATGGTAATGCGATTGATAAAAGTCAGCTTCAAGAAGGAGATTTGGTTTTTTTCAGGACAAGAGGAAGTAGTATCAGTCATGTAGGCGTTTATCTTCAAGATGATAAATTTGTTCATTCTAGTACAAGCAAAGGAGTTACTGTTTCTTCGCTTAATGAACCATATTGGCAAAGAACTTATTATAAGTCAGCTCGCTTTTTTGAGACCAATCCTTTTTAGTATTTTTTTTCAATTCTATTTATACAAATGATTATTGTTTGAATAGATTGCCTTACTTTAGTTTCTAATTTTAAATCATGGAATTAGATATTCTCCATCAATTATTTTTAAAAAGTACTGGAGTTTCTACAGATACTAGAAAGATTAACGCTGGTCAAATATATTTTGCTTTGAAAGGCGAAAACTTTGATGGTAATAGTTATGCTCAAAAAGCATTAGATTCTGGAGCTATCTTGGCAGTGATTGATGATGATAGGTATAGTCAAGATCAAGGAACTGTACTTGTTGATGATGTCCTACATACATTGCAAGATTTAGCAAGATTTCATAGAAGGCAATTTAATATTCCAGTGATAGGAATTACTGGTTCCAATGGTAAAACAACTACCAAAGAACTCATAAGTGTGGTATTGAAAGAAAAATTTTCTGTTTTATCGACATTTGGGAATTTGAACAATCATATCGGTGTCCCTTTGACATTATTGCGTATGAATAATGAGCATGAAATTGCTATTATTGAAATGGGAGCTAATCATGTTCATGAGATTGAAGAATTATGTGCGATTGCTGAACCTGATTTTGGTGTGATAACGTCAATAGGTAGAGCGCATATTGGTTTGTTTGGTAGTTTGGAGGCTATAAAGAATACAAAAGCAGAATTATATAAATGGTTGGCTGAGCATAATGGGATCGGCTTTGTCAATCAAGATATTGAAGTATTGAAGGAGATGAGTGTCAAAACTCATCTTAAAAATATTGTTTCTTATGGTACTGAAAAAGAGAATCAATATGCTTATCAATTTATAGATGCAACGCCATTTATCAGATTTTTATTGAACAATCATTTGGTTCAGACAAAACTTCCAGGTGAATATAATTTTTCAAATTTTATTACTGCTGCAACAATTGGGCAATATTTTGGTGTTGCTTTACCCAATATTGTCAATGCATTAGCAGCTTATGAATCGGACAATAACAGGTCTCAAATTCTTAAAAGAGAGCATTATACTTTAATCATGGATGCATATAATGCCAATCCTAGTAGTATGGAGTCAGCATTGAAAAATCTAAATAATATGCCTTCTACTCATAAGGGAGCAATTTTGGGCCACATGTTGGAGTTGGGAGATTATAGTCATGATGAGCACCAACATATCGTTGATATTGCTGAGAGGCTTGGTTTGGACTTTTTGGTTTTAGTGGGAGAGGAGTTTACTAATGTCAATTCATCTTCATCTACATTAAAATTTAAAGATGCGATATCAGCAAAAGAATGGTGGTCCGCGCAAGATTTTATTGATACACTTATCTTGGTGAAAGGTTCGAGAGGAGTGAAGTTGGAGAGTGTTGTTGGGTAAGATGGAAAGATATTACTCATTGATTTTGAGTATTTTCACTCAGAGGTGATTTTGTTTTTTGAATCTAAATTTTTGAAAGCCACATTAGGATATTTCCTATAACGCTACTCTCTATTATAAAATCAATTGAAAATCCCGCAGTAGGAATACCTATTATTAGTAAAAGTATTGCTATAATAGCTTTGGAGGGATAAATAATTCTATCTGCTATATCATTGAGATTCTGAATGATATTTAAATAAAATCTAGGAAATATTTGAATTATTGCCTTTTTAGGAATCATAAAATATATAATGAATGAACTTGTCATCCAATAAAAAACAACTCTACCTATATCACATGATAGAAATAGAAAAAATGGTAGAATACATATAAATTGAAAGAATAAGATTCCAGAAAAATTGGTTCTGTTTTCATTGGTGAATGTTTTTTTATCCTTCTGAAAGACATACATATAGTTAGATGCGATATAATAGATAATCGGTGCAGTCAATATCCAAAAGGGCAAAGAACTAATGCCCATGCTCTCTGAATGAAAATTTTTATCTTTATGAAATTGCAATGCCATTTCACTTGTCCAGCTCATTGAGCTAATGACACCATGCGACCAATTATCCACCTCACTTGGAGTTGCACCAATTACTAATACCCACGAATCCCATATATTCTGTGCAGTATGGAAGTCTCCATGATATTTTATGACTAACAAGAAGCTAAATATACTAGGCAAAAGAAATAGTATAGCCAAAAAGATAGATGAAATAAAACTGTATTTGTAAAATTTTATTCGGACTATTAAGAATAAAATAGGTAAGGAAAATAGAGCAATTGCTTCATGTACTTGTATAGCTAAAATCAATATCACATTAACTAGTAAAATATTTAAATAGATATTTTTTACTTTTTCATATATAGCAATGCATGATATATATAGCAACATCATCAAATAATCTCTTTTCGTCCAGTACATGCCATTCGTGAAATGAACTGCAAAAAATAAACAAGTAGATAAGATATAAAGTGGAATTCCCTTACGTTTAAATTGGATGATAAAAAATGCAACTAATGCAATCAAACAAGTCAATGAAAAGATTTTAATAATCAGCCCAATTTCAATATGAGGACTTTTTTTTGCTATTAAAAATAATATTTCTCCGAAAAGACCTCGCCTTACATACCCTCCTTGATAATTTATTAACCATTCAGAAAGCTGCCAACTTTCGTATGAGTGTGAATAGGAAAATTGCTGTATAAGATTGACTAAAAGTAGGATAGTGAATAAACTAAAAACCAAAGTCATCAATAGATCTCCAAGTTTTTGTTTAAAAAAGTAGGATTTTAATATTAATAATATATCCATAGACTTTGAAAATGGGTTTTATTTATTGCATTAATTGTAACTCAGAATTGAAAATATATTCAATCAATTTTATTTTTTTAGTTATTCTCTCTGATTGTCTAATAGCAATTTCTAATCATTACATTATTTTCTTCTTTGGTAAATTGTAAGATCATCCATAACTATACCTTTTGAATATGCCTTGAAGAGAATATTGTTAATATTTTCATCTATTATAAATGTATAATCTACACAAAACCAATCTCCTCTGTAGTTATAAGTTTGGGTGTGTGCTTCCCTCCAATCTTTTAAAAAAGTTTCTTGTCCTTCTTCTATCTTATATACTTCTATAATAGGAATGGCAGGGTCTATGCTATAATTGGGTATATACCAAAATAAAATTCTTAGCTCAGTTTTGCCTTCGTGTTGAGGAATGCTTAATTTAAAAATATTTTTTTTCTCCTTCAAATTGTCAAATAATAAATACTTTTCCTTCAAATTGTCAAAATTATTCTGACCTATTATGGTATAATGAGATGTATCTATCCAATCATTATTCTTTTCTAAAGTAGAAGTTGATTGAAGATTTTGAATGTCAATGCTATATAGATTTAATCCATCTATTGAATTAAGTAATTCTGCATTATTGAAAATAGGAATATTTTCATTTGAATATTCACTTTCAGCAATTAATAGGCATTTTTTTCCTTTTTTAAAATACTTTAAAATAGGTTTAGGAGAAGAATTATATCCTGAAAGTTGTACTATTTCCATCGTATTGGAAAAAGAAGCACGAGAAGAATGTAAAGTAGCTAATGGTAATCGATTAAAATATGAAAACCAATAATAATTTATTTTAGCCTTCCAGTCAGCTTCTAACCACATTATTTCTGTCCCTTCAGTTGATGGAGGATAGGGTACAATACATTGATAATCATTAATATTATCTACTTTAGAGAAAAGTTCTTGAGTATTTGATTTAAAATAATTATAAGCATTATATTTTCCATAATCATGAAAACTCTGTATCTGTTTCTGATGATTATTATAAATATCAAAAAGTGTAATAATGGTACCTATTATCAAAATAAAGGACATTTTTTTGGGAGCATTTTTATATAATCTGGATAAATAAACAAATGTAAAAATTAAAAAAACATAGTAGAAGACAAATACAAATCGACCTGTTCCTCTGAATTGTTTTAAAGGAGTGATAATTTCTAATGCCCAATCCATGAATTCCCATTTGAATGGGATAAAAAAGGCAAAGAGTAAAACTGGAATCGTAGCTAATGTCCAATGTTCAATAGAATTGGCTTCAATTTTTATTCTAAATTGTTTATTCATAATTGCTATCAAACCTTTAGCAATGAGAATTATCAAAACGAATATTCCAAAGATAGAGATATAACCATGACCTTCTGAATAGTTTGTTGATAGATTTGGAAAGATTTTCAAGGCAATAGTTTTCAATCCGCCAGACAATGGCAATAGAATGTCATCTATTTTGGTAGTATATTCTTTAGATCCCCATACGTTGATAGGTCTATCTTGAACTTTGTCAAAGAATTTTAATATAAACTGAAATAGAAAAACTGAAATAGAGCTAGATGCTATTTTTAACCAATTGATTTTTTTATTGATTGCAGAATAAATTAGCTCATAAGACAGAAATAGAAATACCATCATCAATAATAAGTAGGGATGTATAAATCCTATTAGAGTTAATGCAAGAGTCCATAAGATATAAATAAATATCTTTTTATTAGGTAAATGAATATACCACCACCAAAAGAAAGGTATAATACCCATGCTTCCTAATGAATAATGTGAAGAAAATCTAAATATCTGTGGGGATAAAAAAACGATAATAAAAGTTCCTAATGCAGTAAAAAAGTAGTTTTTGCTATAATAGTGTAATATTAAAAAGAGAAATACTGAACATATCCATAAATTGAAAAGAAGAATCAAGTGAATATAAATGATTGGGTTTTCAATATGAAAATGAAATACTTTCTCAATTGCTTTAATTACCCATACCCAAAATGGTTGCGCATCCATATAGGTGACAAGGTCTCCAAATGGATAAAATAATCCTGTAAATTGTACTCCTACATCATATTTTAAATAATAAGCAAAAGTGTACAAGTTTTTAGCTCCATCTCCAGAATAATCAGATAAATTCGAACCAATTGGTAAGTATATTTCGTGATTAAGATTTAAGAAGATTGACAGCGTAAAAAGGCCAAAAAAGAAGGCGAAAATATAGTTGTAATTAGAACCATTAAAGGAGACTCTCATCTTTTTTATTTAAAAGCTATTTTTAGAAAATTAAAAAATTCTTTCAATAAAATCTTATTATTCATAGGTGGTATAATAATACCTGATTTTAATTCAACAGCTATTTCAGCAATTTTTAATTTATTTTTTGTTGCAAGCTTGATAAGTTCTAGGTCAAAAAGATACCTGTCAACTGTAGTTTTTAATAAGATTTCTTTGCCTTTTACATTAAAACCCTTTATCCCTGCTTGAGTATCTTTTACAGCAATTCTGAGGAAATATTTCATGAGTAGTTTTAATAATTTGGATATCCGTTTTCTACTTGAAGGGAGATGTTCGTAATAATTTTGTGAACGGTTACCTATTACAATATCGTGACCTGATTGAATCATTGAATAAATATCAAATACATTCTCATCTAAGTATGGAAAATCTATATCTGTAAAAATAATTTTACTTGTAGATGCCTGATTAACTCCATATCTAATAGCAAAACCCTTCCCTTGATTTTTTTCATAATGAAAATATTTTAAATCGCTAATGTGAATTTTTAATTGTTCAATTTGATTTATATTAATATTTTTATCTGAACCATCATTTACTAAAATCCATTCAATATTTATTTTTGAAAGCTGATTGCTAATATTTTTATAAGCATTTAAGTAAGTCTCTTCCCATCCCAAAACCGGATTATAACAAGGGGTAATTATGCTCAATTCATATGAAGAAGTTGCTGACATTTATTCAAATATATGATAAGATACGATTTTTTATTTCTCTATCGCATTTTAGATTTGTTCAATCTTAATCTTGTATCTACATTTGTACTCTTTTAAGATGAGCTTTCATTTTTTTAATCATTATGCAAGACATCTTATGAAAATCCTTAGCATTATTTTAGTTTTAAAATGATATAATTATCTTAAATTTATCAATTCAAGATATGAAAAACTATAAATTTGCACTTGTTTTGATTTCACTAGTTGTTATAATATTCGTAATTGGATATTTAACTTATATCTTTAAGAAGACGGGAGTTCCTATTCACAGACATGATGAAATCTATCAAATCATCCAATCCCAATCTACAACTTCTCATGATTCATTGACTAAAAACTATACTGAGCCTTTTAAAAAGTATGGTATTATTGGAGTGGAAGAAATTGAGATAGATGATTATAGTGGTGTCGTTGCTCCTCGCCAAGAAGAGAATAAGTTACCTGAACCACTGATTAAGAATGAATAGGTTACAATATTAATTTGGACTTTTGGGGCAATGTTTTTTAGTTAGAAGTTTCTTTCCGCTAAATGGAGTTTGCTATAAATATCAAAAAAGAGGTTGCCAATAATGACAACCTCTTTTGGTAAGTAATATATTTTTATTCTTTATGGTACTATAAACGAAGAACCTTGAATCCATTGTGAAGCATTGCCATTGCCAAATAGTTCTGTATTACACAATGACATCACGACCCAAGTATATGTTCCTGAAGGAATAGTTGCTGTAAATCCAACAGATGTTGGACTGAATCCTTTAGAATATTTTCCTTCAGCATCAATTAATAAAACAGCATGAATATCAGCACCATTCGTTCCTGTCCAATTGAAAGTTACTTGATTGCCTACCACATTTGTACTCAAATTAGCAGGACTTGAACAAGGTCCATTTGGTGTAACAACAGTAAGAGTTGCAGCAGAAGATGTACTTGTACATGGAGAGTTTCCAGTCATTACGACTCTATAAGTATATCCACTTTTGCTTTGGCTAGGATTATTGAATGTTAAAGTAGAGGATGTAGCTCCATTAATATCATTCCAGCCATTTCCGTCATTTTCTTGCCATTGATAAGATTGAACATTGGAGGCTGTTACACTCATAGTTCCACTTCCAGTAGTAGATATAGTTCTGTTTTGGGGTTGTTTATTGATTACGATAGGGTTAGAGATAATAACTGGATCACTAGCTACTGCATCAGACCAGCATGTGCCATTATATGCTCTCACATAGATAGTGCCAGAACTTGTTAGGTTGTATGGTGCAGATGTAGGTGATGTTGTAGAAGTGCCTGTTTCAGATGTCTGAAAATAATTTCCAGGAGAATAGGAAATTGTAGCAGGTCCACAAGATGGATTGGCAGAGTAGGAAAATGTTCCTGTAGGTGTTGCAACACTACATACAGGAATGAGCGTGACCATACCAGAGAAGTCAAAATCATTTACACTGAAAGTGCCTGCAGTGCCTCTAGCATAAAGTCGAATAGTGATAGGGTCGTCAATGTTACTATAATTAAAAGATACAGTATGGGACTCTGGATTGCCACTTTGTGGTTGAGTCGCAGAATATACTACTGAACCATAATTATCATAGCTGGTTCTTACTTCTATATAATCGGGTCCTGAACCAGAAGATTGTAAATGGAGATCTAAATCTTGAAGGCTCAATTCATAACCAGATTGTGGTGTTAAAGTCCAAGAGAAATATTTAGCTAAATCAATAGTTGAAGACCAAGTATTGGAATTGAATCTATCATTGGCAGCAGTTTTCACAGCCCCAGTCAACATCAATCCAGAGACAGTCAAATTGGGTGAAGTAACAGTTTGTCCAGTGGTATATGGGCTTGTAATGCCAGAAGATGAACCTGTGATAGGATTTGACCATAGGCTACCTGCTAAAGGTGCAGTAACTGTAAGCGTTGCAACTGAAGAAGTAACATCAGTACAAGGAGCTGTAGCAGTCAATATTACCCTATAAGTATATCCATCCTTACTAGCTGGAGGGTTGTTAAAAGTGAGTGTTGAGTTGGTTTCCCCACTTAAGTTTGCCCATCCATTACCATCATTTTCTTGCCATTGATAAGCATTGACATTTGATGCTGTTACACTCATTTGACCTGAGCCATTTTCAGGAATAGATTTATTGGTTGGTTGGACAGAAACATTAATTGGATTGTTAACTACAACTGCATTACTTGCAACTGCTGCAGACCAACAATCTCCATTAAATGCTCTTACATAGATAGTGCCTGATGCATTGAGCGTATATGAACTAGATGTTGGATTGGCTTGTGAAGTGCCACCAGCAGAAGTCTGGAAAAAATATCCAGCATCAAATCCTATAGTAGCAGGACCACAAGATGGATTGTCTGAATAAGTGTATGAGCCTGAAACTGTAGGTACAACATTAATTTGTAAGGTAACTTCTTTTCTATTGCTAATACAAGTGCCATTCTCTCCTTGAATGTAATAGGTATATGTTCCAGCAGGAGTTGTATTGTCTAAAGTTAAAGTGTTTCCTGAAACTCCAGCAGTGATTTGGTTACCACCACTTGCAGCATCCCAAAAAGTATATCCAGTAGCATTGGAAGAGCCTGAGCCTGTGACAGAAAGGCTAGTGCCTTGACAAACTGCCGTTGGTGAAGATGTAGTTGGAGTAGTTGGAGTAGCTAAAACTGTAAAATCTGAACCATTATCTGTGCCGATGGTAGTTGGGTCAGTATTAATGACACGTACTCTATATTTTGTACCATTGGCTGTATTGATAGGAATTGTAGCAGATATTGGAGAACTAGTTCCTGAACCAATGATATCTAAACTCAAATTATTAGAGAAATTACCATTTGCATCTGATAATTGAACATCAAATGGTACATTGAATGTACCTGTCGAAGTAAATTCAACGCTAATATTATTGGCAGTGCCATTACAATATGGACCAAAAGCTACAGCATCTGTCAAGATAGATTCAGCACCCATGTCTGTTGTCATCGTTTCGGATACACCTGAATTATTATATACTTTATCTGGAGAGCAATACTCATATCCTTTGAAATAATAAGTGGTATTTGGTAAAAGACCAGTAATTGTTATTGGAGAACTACCTGTGCCGTTATATACAACTTGCTCGCCTGAGCCATAAGTTAAATTAGCAGTTGGATTGGCTCCTGTGGTAAGATTAGTAAAACTATTGCTTGTATTCATTTTGATGACACGACCTGCTCCGTCACCATTTATCCATTCAAGATCTATAGAGTTTGTAGTAGCAGTTGAGTAGTCATGAAAGCCTTCAGGTGTGGCAGAAGGTGCGGTACAAGAAGAAACATCTCCAGTGATTACTAAATCTCTAAATCTTTTTTCGCTTACTGAATTTGTCCTTGTAAATCTAATCTTTAGATTGCTTCTATTTAATGTATTGGGTAGATTAATAGTAGAAGTAACATAAGTAGAACTTGTAGGAGTAGCACCATTTGCAGAAAATGCTGTCCAAGTTGAACCACCATCGTCTGAAACAACAATAGAAATAGGTCCGTCAGTCCCTGATCCAAATTTAGCTACTTGAAATTCTACTTTTATATTGTTATACCCACTCCAATCATAAGCTGGGCTTGTGATAGTAGAATTAGTTTGAGAAGTAAATCTTTGGTAACCTCCCCCTCCAGTTTCAAAGGTAATGGAGCTACCTACCCAAGGAGGTGCAATTGTTGCTCTAAAGGTATTATTGACTAACTCAACTGCCTGAGCAGATGATATGAAAGTCAATAGTAGAATGACATACGTGTATAATTTATTCATAATAAAGTGTTTGATTTTAGAAAAGAAGTAGTTACAAATGTAAAATTAAAATTATAAAATGTCAAAATTTAATACAGTGATTTTTTGGCTAGTTTTTATTTTTCTATACATCTCACTGAAAGTGCCATATTATTTTCATACGCAGAAGGAAGGATGTCTGTATTGTCATAAGAGATATTTTTAGCTAGATTTTTGTTGTCATTTCCTTTGGAAGATGTCCACCAATATCCATAAAAACCAACTGTATTAAACTTTCCTGTCTCTATATTTTTGTATCCTCCAGGGAGAGCTGAGAAACAATAATTGTTAGTAGCAGGAGCTCCTTGCCATTCTCCCTTTTTCATTAACTGGGTAGCAGAGCTAGTTCCTATGCTAGCTATTAAATTGTCCCAGTCTTTAGTAGTGGGTAATATCCAGCCTGGAGGGCAAGCATTACTAGCAGCTTCTATGGTATATAATCGCCCAAATTTCTCACAGTTGGTTTCTCTATCACTGTAACACCATGAGTTATTGGTTTCATAGTTGAGATTATCGCCCATCCATTTCTTGCCACCGATAATTGTATATCTATACACTTGACCATCTCTACTGTCAGTAAATTTTGTTTCAATGAAATCACAAGTATCTAATATTGGAGTGGTGAAATAATATTGTTCTCCATATCCTAAGCCATCACTATTTTTGGCATAAGCTCGATAATAATATTTTGTATCATCTTTTAAATTATTCAGCACAATTTGAAAATCCTCTTTGTTTTCCAAAGTAGATATTGCATAAAATTTCAGAGTGCTTGGATAGGGAAGAGTGTCCCATACTACGCCGACTTCTATAAGTTCGCTATTGCCTTTATCTAATACGATTCCGCCAGATTTGGCAGATTTGGCATTGATTTCATAAGCTGGAGTCGTTTCTAATATTGGAACTCTTAATTCTCTATTGACTTTAATATAGCTCTTTTTTATTAATGAATCTTCTCCATAAGCATTTTTTACAATGAGTTTTACTGAGAACTCTCCTAATGAATTGTAAGTGATATTTTTGGGGTGTTGCTCTGTAGATGTTGATGGTGTGCCTCCTTCAAAATACCATTGCCATTTGAATGGAAACCCTTCGCTGGAGTCAGTAAAGTTGATTGCTGAACCTTGTTTGAGCTCAGTGCTATCTGCATAGAATCTTACTTTTAAATCTATATGTTTATTAGAGATTTTTGGATTGTCTTTTCCGCATTTAGTAAGGAATAGTGCAAAAATGACGGTACAAAATAAAATAGAATTTCTCATGAATATCTAAAGGCTGAAAGTTTAAAGGGAACCTACTAAGATAAAAATATTTTTTTCTTTTTTTGAAGTTTTTATAGAAATAGAATGATTGACTTATGCCTTCGATAGTTGATAATGAGAGGAGTGCGTTAATTCTTAATTTTTTAGAGGCATTTTTAAGAATAGATTTGTTTTGAAAAATGTCATTTAAAAGAACCAAACAATCGTTTGGTAAAATAATTTATTTATAGTATATTTGTAGATTGACAAATTACAGAAGGGGACTGTGCCAAAACAAAAAGTTAGTGTAGATTATATTTTAAAACAGTCATTGAGGTTGTTTAGAAAAAAAAGTTACCATAATACTTCTATAGCAGATATAGCAGAAGCTTGTGGTTTGCTTAAAGGAAGCCTTTATCATTATTTTCCAAGTAAAGAAGCATTGATGATTGCTGTTATCAAATATGCTCACGCTTATTTCAATAGAGAAGTTTTTGCTATTGCTTATAATGAAGAATTGGATGCACAGCAGAAGATGGAGCAAATGTTTAAGAGGTCAGAGAAAGCATTATTATCTGATGGAGATATCATGGGGAATATCGGTGTTGAAACGGCAAGGGTAGTTCCAGAGTTTTCAGAGAGTATTAGAGATTTCTTTGAAGATTGGATTAAGGCAGTAAAAGTGATTTTTATGCAAATCACTAATGAGGAAGATGCACAGCGATTGGCAGAACAGACTGTTACAGAGTTTGAAGGGGCTGTAATGATGTCGAGGATTTTTAAAGATCCAAAATTTGTTCACAATGCTTATGATAGATTGACACATCGATTTGCAGCATTTGGACTCAACCCACAGAATTAATTTTTTATTTTTTATCTATATAAATTCAAATTACCGGAAATGGAAAAAACCAATACGAGCAGAGCCATAAGAAAAGTGGCAGTTCTGGGAGCAGGGGTAATGGGAGCCGGAATTGCATTGCACTTCGCCGGAGTCGGTTGTGAAGTGTTATTGCTGGATATGGTACCCAATGACCTTAAAGAGGAAGAAAAAAACAATCCTAAATTGAGAAATAGGATTGTAACTGATCTTTTCAATTTTGCGCTAAAATCGAAGCCATCTCCTTTGTACACTAAAGCAGTGGCACAAAGAGTACAGCTTGGAAACTTTGATGACGATATGTCTAAAATCAAAGATGTGGATTGGATTGTCGAAGTAGTTGTTGAAAGATTGGATATCAAGAAGTTGATTTATGAGAAAGTAGAAAAGTACAGAAAACCTGGAACTTTGATTACTTCCAATACGTCTGGTATTCCTATTAATCTATTGGCAGAAGGAAGAAGTGAAGATTTTAAAGCCAATTTTGCTGGTACTCACTTTTTTAACCCTCCTCGTTATTTAAGATTATTGGAAATTATTCCGATAGTAGAAACTAAGTCAGAGGTGATTGATTTTCTAATGTCTTATGGAGATAAGATTTTAGGAAAGGAAACAGTATTGTGTAAAGATACTCCAGCATTTATTGCCAATAGGGTAGGTGTTTACTCAATGGCGAAAATCTTCCAATTGACTACAGAGTTAGGATTAAAGATTGAAGAGGTAGATAAATTAACAGGCCCAGTAATTGGTCGTCCTAAAACGGGGACTTTCAAACTTTCAGACTTAGTAGGTAATGATACAGGTACTAAGGTAATGATGGGTATCAAAGATTCTTGTCCAAATGATGAACAAGCTGGCGCATTTGTAACTCCTGCGTATGTGAATTTCTTATTGGAAAATAAATTTTTCGGTAATAAAACAAAAAAAGGATATTACGAAAAGACCAAAGATGCTAATGGCAAAACTGTTGTTAATGCTTTGCGTTTGGATACATTGACTTATGAGCCTTCTGGTAAAGTATCTTTCCCATCATTAAATGATGCCAATCAAAAAGAAACATTAGCTGAGAAAATCAGAGCATTTGTAAAAGCTGATGATAAAGGTGCACAATTGGTCAAAAGATCATTAGGTGGTCTATTTGCGTATGTATCTAATAGAGTTCCAGAAATTTCTGACAATCTTTATAGTGTAGATGATGCATTGCGTGCAGGGTTTGCATGGGAAATAGGACCTTTTGAATATTGGGATATTATCGGTATTCAGAAAGGTATCGAATTGGCAGAAGCAGAAGGACTAGTAGTAAGTGCATGGGTGAAAGAATTGGCTGCTTCTTCTGATAAACCAAGTTTTTATAAGAGTGAAAATGGTGCTAAAAAATACTATAACCAAGCGACTAAATCATTCACTGTTATCCCAGGAACTGAATCATTTGTTCTATTAGATACTTTGAGAGATAAAAAGCCAGTATTTAAAAATAGTGGAGGTATTCTTCATGATATAGGAGATGGTGTTTTAAATCTTGAGTTTACTTCTAAGATGAATTCATTGGGAGGTGATGTATTAGATGCTATCAATAAATCTATTGACATTGCTGAAAAAGGATACAATGGTTTAGTGATTGGCAACGAAGCTCCTAATTTTTCAGTTGGAGCTAATTTAGCTATGATTTTTATGATGGCTATGGAGCAAGAATATGACGAATTGGATTTTGCTATCCGTGCGTTCCAAAATACAACAATGAGAGCACGTTATTCATCTATTCCTGTAATTGCTGCACCTCATGGAATGACATTAGGTGGAGGATGTGAATTGACAATGCATGCTGATGTGGCTGTTGCTTCTGCTGAGACATATATTGGATTGGTAGAAGTAGGAGTTGGATTAGTTCCTGGTGGAGGAGGAATCAAAGAATTGGCATTACGCCTTTCTGATAGCTTCTTTGAAGGAGACGTGCAAATTCCTAAGCTTCAAGAAGCCTTTTTGAATATTGCAATGGCAAAAGTGGCTACATCTGCACAAGAAGCATTTGATATGGGCTTTTTCCGTAAGGGTACAGATCGTATTGTGATGAATAGCAAAAGATTGATTGCTGAAGCAAAAGCACAAGCCTTGAGAATGACAGAAGCAGGATATGTACAACCAGCTAAACGCAATAATATTACTGTGTTGGGTAGAACAGGATTGGGTTCGTTGACTGTAGGAGTAGAATCTTTCAAAATGGGAGGATATATTTCAGAACACGATGCTAAGATTGCTCAAAAAATTGCTTATGCTATCTGCGGTGGCGATTTGTCTTCTCCAACTTTAGTCAATGAACAATATTTATTGGACTTGGAGCGTGAGGCATTCTTAAGCCTTTGCGGTGAGAAGAAAACACTTGAGCGTATTCAAGCGATGTTGACTACTGGTAAACCATTGAGAAATTAATTTGTAGAAAAAGAGAGTCAAGAACCAAGAACCAAGATTCAAGAACCAAGACAAGAAATGCACAACTTTAAAAAAATGACCATTTGGCAATTAGCTATGAAGCTGAGCACTCTTGTTTATCAAACGACTCAAACATTTCCTCAATCTGAAATGTTTGGATTGGTCAGTCAAATGAGAAGGTCTGTTATATCAATCCCTTCAAATATCGCTGAAGGAAGTGGTAGAAGTTCAGATAAAGATTTTGCTAGGTTTCTTGATATTGCAATTGCTTCCAGTTTTGAATTAGAAACTCAAATTGAAATAGCTTATAGATTAAACTATATTGAAGAAGACTTATTTAATACAATATTGGAAAATTGTTCTCAACTGCAAAAAATGATTTACTCATTTAGAAAAAATATTCAAAATATAAATCAGAGTAATCAGAGTCTTGATTCTTGACTCTTGGTTCCTGATTCTAAAATCTAAACAAAATGCAAGAAGCTTATATAGTAACAGGTTATAGATCAGCGGTAGGTAAGTCCAAAAGAGGTGGATTTCGCTTTACTCGTCCTGATGATTTAGGTGCAGAAGTAATTAAGCACTTAGTGGGTTCTGTCCCAAATTTTGACCCAGCATTAGTAGATGACCTTATCTGCGGTAATGCTATTCCAGAAGCTGAACAAGGTATGCAGATTGGTCGTATGCTTGTTCTTAGAGCTGGACTTCCTCTAAATGTTGCAGGTGTGACTGTCAATCGTTATTGCGCATCTGGCGTAGAAACAATCGCTATGGCGACTGCTAAGATTCGCTCAGGAATGGGTGAGTGTATCATCGCTGGAGGAGTAGAGTCTATGTCATTATTGCCTATGACTGGTTGGAGAACAGCATTGAACTATGAAATCGCAAAGTCCACTGCTGATTATTATTCTTCTATGGGATTGACAGCAGAGGCGGTAGCTAAACAATTTAATATTTCTCGTCAGGCTCAGGATGAGTTTGCTTTTAAATCTCATCAAAAAGCAATCGCTGCAATTGAGGCAGGAAGATTTAAAGACCAAATAGTACCTATCACAGTTGAAGAAGTGTATTTAGATGCTAATAACAAGAGAAAGACTCGTTCTTATGTTGTTGATACTGACGAAGGCCCACGTAGAGATACGACTGTTGAAGGGTTGGGTAAATTAAAAGCAGTATTTGCTGCTGGTGGTTCTGTTACTGCTGGTAACTCTTCACAGACATCTGATGGTGCTGCATTTGTATTGGTGATGTCTGAGAGAATGGTAAAAGAATTGAATGTAACTCCGGTTGCAAAATTGGTAACAAGTGCTGTTGTAGGGGTAGAACCTCGCATCATGGGCATCGGTCCTGTTGCTGCAATTCCTCAAGCATTGAAACAAGCAGGTTTGACATTGAATGATATCGATATGATAGAATTGAATGAAGCTTTTGCTTCTCAATCTTTAGCGGTAATTCAAGAGTTAGGTTTGAATCCAGATATTATCAATCCTAATGGTGGTGCGATTTCTTTGGGTCACCCTCTAGGATGTTCTGGTGCAAAATTGACAGTACAATTAATCAATGAATTAAAACGTCAAGGTAAGAAGCGTGGAATGGTATCTGCTTGTATAGGTGGAGGTCAAGGTATTGCTTCTATTATTGAGGTACTTTAAGAGATTTTTTTCGGGTAGGGATAGCAGCGTTAGCCCACAGCGAATATTCACGAAACGAAGTGTAGTGAATAGAAGCGAGGACTACAAGCGAATAGCCCGGCTACCCGCATCATTTTAAATTTAAAAACAAATAAATATTCAATCGCAAAAAAATGGCAACTGAAGAATTATTAAAAGGAGGAGAGTTTCTTATTAAAGAATCAGCTCCTGAACAAATTTTTGCTCCTGAAGATCATACTGAAGAGCAGTTAATGGTCCGCCAAATGGCGAGTGATTTCATGGAAATGGAAGTGATGTCACGTTGGCAAGATATTGAAAAACAAGTAGATGGATTGACCCCAAGTTTGCTCGAAAAAGCTGGTGAGTTAGGTCTATTGGGTACTGCTATTCCTGCGGAGTATGGTGGAATGGAGCAAGATGTTATCACTGGATGTATTATTGCAGAGGAAGTGGGAAGAACAGGTTCTTTCGCAACTTCATTGGTGTGCCATACAGGTATTGGTACATTACCTATCTTGTATTATGGTACTGACGAGCAAAGACAAAAATATCTTCCAGGATTGGCTTCTGGTGAGTTAAAAGCGTCATATTGCTTGACTGAGCCTAGTTCTGGTTCAGATGCATTGGGTGCTAAGACTACAGCTACTTTGAGTGAAGATGGTACTGAATGGATATTGAATGGTCAAAAAATGTGGATTACAAATGCAGGTTTTGCAGATGTATATACTGTTTTTGCAAAAATTGATGGTAAAGAATTTACTGGTTTTATCGTAGAAAGAGGAACACCTGGTTTGACATTGGGTGCTGAAGAAGATAAAATGGGTATCAAAGGTTCTTCTACTCGTCAGGTATTCTTTGAGAACTGTCGTATTCCAGTAGGTAATTTATTGGGTGAGAGAGGAAAAGGTCACAAAATTGCTTTCAATATCTTGAATATTGGACGTTATAAATTGGGAGCTACTGCTTTGGGTGGTGCAAGACAAGCATTCAATATGGCAGTTGTTTATGCTAAAGAACGCCAGCAGTTCAATACACCTATTGCTAATTTTGGTGCTATTCAATACAAAATTGCAGAAATGGCTATTCGTATTTTTGCTTTGGAAGTAGCGAGCTACCGTTGTGCTTATGATGTTGAAAAACAAGAGCAAGTATTCAAATCTCAAGGTAAAAATCTTTCTGACTCACTCTTGGGTGCAGCAGAAGAGTATGCTATTGAGTGTGCAATTGTGAAAGTATTGGGTTCTGAGGTGTTGGATTATGTAGTTGATGAAAATGTTCAGATTCATGGTGGTATGGGATATTCTGAAGAATTGGGAGCTGCAAGAGCTTACCGTGATTCTAGAATTGCTCGTATCTATGAAGGTTCAAATGAAATCAATAGATTATTGTCAGTTGACCAATTGTTGAGAAGAGCTATGGGTGGCAAATTGGATATCATGTCTGCTGCTTTGGCTGTTTCTAAAGAATTGATGTCAGTTCCTGATTTTTCAACTCCAGAAGGACCTTTCGGCGAAGAAGAAAACGTATTGAAAAATGCTAAGAAAGCTATCTTGTTGGTGGCTGGAGCAGCTGCTCAAAAATTGATGACTAAATTGAAAGATGAGCAAGAAATCATCATGAATGTAGCTGATATGTTGATAGATGTGTATGCTGCTGAGTCATTATTGGCGCGTGTGAAGAAGATTTATGCGGCTCGTGGTGAGGAAAACTCTGCTGTTTACTTGGATATAATGAAAGTATTCTTCAATGATGCTGTTCAACGTATTGCATACAATGGTCGTGAGGCATTGATGGGCTTTGCTGAAGGTGATGAGTTGAGAATGATGTTAATGGGCTTAAAACGTTACACTAAATATTCTACAGTAAACACTAAAGCTGCACGTCGTCGTATCGCTGCTAAAGTATTAGATGGCGGTAGATATAACTTGTAAGAGTCAAGAATCAAGAATCAAGAATCAAGATTCAGGATTTACAGCTTAAATAAAAAAACAGCCACTCGATTCCGAATGGCTGTTTTTTATTTAAGTGTAGAAGGAGTTCTTTTTGGTACATTTTTGAGATAAATTTTTGCTGAACGATTTTTTATTAAAAAAAGTAGTGTTCAAGTTTTGAAAAATAACAAAATAGCGTACATTTGCAGTCCATTTGACAGCGATGTCGGGTCCTATAGCTCAGCCGGTTAGAGCATCAGACTCATAATCTGAGGGTCCCTGGTTCGAGCCCAGGTGGGACCACAAGAAAAAACCACAACCTATTTATTATTAATAAGTTGTGGTTTTTTTATTTCTAAGTTTGCACAAGAATTAGTAAAATAAATAAAAAAGAGGTGCATTTCTACACCTCTCAACTTTGTAAGTTATAAAAACCTATCAGGTAAAAGGTAGATTGTATTTTGAAGGCAATTTACTAGAACCCATTAAATATTCATCTACTTTTCTAGCGGTTTCTCTACCTTCAGAAATTGCCCATACTACTAAGGATTGCCCTCTACGTGCATCTCCAGCAGCAAATACTTTGGGTACAGATGTTTGATATAATCGTTCTTTGGCTTTGATATTTCCTCTCTCGTCCAATTCAACACCTAGTTTTTCAAGTAATCCTTCTTTTTGTGGGTGCAAAAATCCCATTGCTAGAAATACCAATTGACATGGTAATTCTCTTTCCGAGCCTTCGACTTCTTTGAAGCTAACGGGTCTTCCTGTTTTCTCATCAATCGTCCATTCTACATCGACAATTTTTAATGCTTTCAAATTTCCATTTTCATCTGCGACAAATTCTTTGGAATTGACAGTCCATGATCGTTCAGCTCCTTCTTCGTGTGAAGATGTTGTTTTGAGCAACATAGGATAGCTTGGCCATGGCATAAACTCGTTACGAACTTTAGGTGGAATAGGCATAATTTCCAATTGGGTAACAGATTTTGCACCATGTCTATTGGAAGTACCTATACAGTCAGAACCTGTATCCCCACCACCAATCACAATGACATCTTTTCCTTTTGCAGAAATTACTTCTTCAGAGAAAGGTAGATTAGAAACTTTTTTGTTTTCTTGCTTCAAAAATTCCATTGCAAAATGAATGCCTTTAGATGCTCTTCCAGATAATTTCAAGTCACGAGGTATAGTAGAACCTGTTGCTAAAACGATGGCTTGATTTTCTCTTAGTAATAAATCCACAGCTAAGTTTTCGCCTACATTGGTATTGCATTTGAACACAACTCCTTCATCTTTCAAAAATTGAACTCTGCGTTCTACAACATCTTTTTGCAATTTAAAATCTGGTATCCCGTATCTCAATAGTCCTCCGGGCTCATCATCACGTTCGTAAACGATTACTTCATGACCTGCTTTGTTCAACTGAGCAGCTGCTGCCATTCCTGATGGTCCTGAACCTATCACTGCTACTTTTTTACCAGTTCTTACTAAAGGAGGATCGGGTTTTACATATCCCCGTTCAAATCCGATTTCTATGATATGTTTTTCAATCTCTTCAATAGCAACTGGAGATTTATTAATACCTAAAACACAGGCACTTTCACATGGCGCAGGACAAATACGTCCTGTGAAATCTGGAAAGTTATTAGTGCTTAATAAGATATCTGCAGCTATATCCCATTTTTCTTTATAGACTGCATCATTAAATTCTGGAATGACATTGCCCAAAGGACATCCTGATTGGCAAAATGGTACTCCACAATCCATACATCGAGCAGCTTGTTTGTTAAGTTGTTCTTTAGGATATAACGAAACAAATTCATTGTGGTGTTTTACTCGCTCTTCTGGTTTTTCTTTTGAAGGTGAAACTCTTTCAAACTCCAAAAATCCTGTAATTTTTCCCATTTTAATTTGTTTCTACTTGATTACGTTTTAACAATACTGCTTTGTATTCGCTAGGAAATACTTTGATAAAATTCTCTACTTGATTATCCCAATCCTTCAAGATAAAGTTGGCTACGGTACTATTTGTTAATCGGATATGGTTTTCCAATAATTCTTTTATTCGGATTTCATCTTGTTCAGATAATGGATCCAAGTGTACCATTTCGGTATTGCATCTACTTGAGAATGTTTTTGTTATATCATATATCCAAGCAACGCCACCACTCATACCAGCACCAAAATTATTTCCTGTTTCACCGAGAATAAGGACTTCACCTCCTGTCATATATTCGCATCCGTGATCTCCTACACTTTCGACCACCGCAGTTGCTCCTGAGTTTCTCACAGCAAAACGTTCACCTGCTTTTCCTCTAGCATACAACTCCCCTGATGTTGCGCCATATAGTGCCACGTTCCCAATGATTATATTTTGTTCTGCTTTATATTTTGTATTTGAAAAAGGATATATCACCAATTTTGCTCCTGACAAACCTTTTCCGACATAGTCATTTCCTTCACCTTCCAGAGTTAATGTTAAGCCTTTTGTTGTAAAAGCACCAAAACTCTGACCTGCTGAACCTTCAAATTTGAAATTGATAGTGTCATGGGGAAGACCATTACTGTGATGAACTTTCGTCACTTCATTAGAAAGCATAGCACCGATGGTTCTGTCTGTGTTTTTTACTTTAAATACTTCAGAAACAGGTTCACTTTGTGTAATAGCTTTTTGAGCAGCTTTTATGAGTTGAAGGTCAAGTACGGATTCTAAACCATGATTTTGAGCTTCGGTATGGAATACTTGTTTGCCTTTAGAAGGTTCTTTGAATAAGATAGGTGATAAATCAATATTTTTCAATTTCCAATCTAATTCATGAATAGGCCTAGCTTTTAACATATCAGACTGACCTACCATTTCTGTGATGGTTCTAAAGCCCAATTCTGCCATTAATTCCCTTACTTCTTGAGCTAAGAAATAAAACATATTGACGACATCTTCAGGTCTGCCAGTAAATAATTTTCTCAATTCAGGATCTTGAGTTGCCACACCGACAGGACAAGTATTTAGGTGACACTTACGCATCATGATACATCCTGAAGTAACAAGTGCTGCAGTCGCAACGCCCCATTCTTCTGCTCCTAATAAAGTGGCAATCACAATATCACGACCAGTTTTCAATTGTCCATCAGTTTGTAAGACAACACGAGAACGCAAGCCATTTTTCACTAAAGTTTGTTGTGCTTCAGCTAATCCAAGTTCCCATGGTAATCCAGCATGTTGAATTGAAGTAAGGGGAGATGCTCCAGTTCCTCCATCATATCCAGAAATCAATACAACATCTGCATGAGCTTTTACTACTCCCGCTGCTATTGTTCCTACTCCAGCTTTTGAAACAAGTTTGACATTGATTCGAGCCGCTCTATTGGCATTTTTTAAATCATAAATCAATTGAGCTAAGTCTTCGATAGAATAAATGTCATGGTGTGGAGGTGGAGAGATTAATCCTACTCCTGGAGTTGAGTGTCTAACTTTTGCAATCCAATCATCTACCTTATGTCCGGGTAATTGACCTCCTTCTCCAGGTTTTGCTCCTTGAGCCATTTTGATTTGCAATTCATCAGCATTTGTCAGATAGTAACTCGTTACTCCGAAACGTCCAGATGCTATTTGTTTGATAGCAGAACGCATAGAATCTCCGTTTTCCATCAACTGATATCTGATTTCGTCTTCTCCTCCTTCTCCAGTATTACTTTTAGCACCTATACGGTTCATCGCAATAGCAAGAGTAGAGTGTGCTTCATGTGAGATGGAACCAAATGACATAGCGCCAGTTGCAAATCTTTTTAGGATATTTTCAATTGGCTCTACCTCATCAATATCAATAGCAGGACGAGAATAATTGAATTCAAATAAACCTCTTATTGTACAAGCTTGTACAGTCTGATCATTAACTAATGCAGAATACTGTTTAAATTGTTGATAATCATTTCTTTTGGTGGAATTTTGCAATAAATGAATTGTTTCTGGATTGAAAAGATGCTTTTCTGCATTTCTTCTCCATTTATATCTACCACCTGCTGGTAAAAGAGTACCACTTAATGTCTTTTTACCAAAAACTCTATTGTGTTTGATTAAAGTTTCAGTGGCAATATCATCAAGATTTAAACCATTTATTCTAGAAACTGCTCCAGTAAAATGTTTTTTTACCATTTCTTGATCTAAACCTACTATTTCAAATACCTGAGCCGCATGATAAGATTGTAAAGTTGAAATTCCCATTTTTGAGAAAATTTTTAACAATCCATCTTTAATTCCTTTTATATAATTATAAGTAAGCTTTTCTCTACTTAAACCACTATCTTTTTCAAAAAGGCAAATGGTTTCTAAAGCTAGGTACGGATTGATTGCTGTAGCACCAAATCCCAATAGTGTAGCAAAATGATGAACTTCCCATACATCTCCTGCTTCGACTACAATTCCTACTGAGCCTCTCAGTCCTTTTCTAATTAAATGATGGTGGACAGCTGATACTGCCAATAATGATGGGATAGCAGCATGAGTAGAGTCTAATGCTCTATCACTTAATATAATCACTTGATAACCATCTCCAACTGCATCGACTGCATAACGACATAAACGATCTAAAGCATTTTCCATAGAACCCTTTTTCCCATCTGCTTTGAAATACATTTGGAGGGTTTTTGATTGAAATAAACCAGTGTCAATACTTCGTAATTTCTCTAAATTTTCATTTGTCAATACTGGGTGAGGAAGTCCTACACAATGACATTGTTCAGGTTTTTCATCTAATAAATTACCACTACTACCCATAAATCCAGATAAACTCATTACTACACGCTCACGAATAGGGTCTATTGGAGGATTGGTTACTTGAGCAAATAATTGTTTGAAGTAGGAAGAAAGATGTTGAGCTTGATGTGATAAGAAAGCCAATGGAGTATCTGTTCCCATAGAGCCTACTGTTTCTTTCCCGTCAATAGCTAGCGGTTTGAGTAGTAATTCTACATCTTCTCTTGTATAGCCAAAAACTTGTTGATAGTTAAAAATATTTTGTTCAGATAGTTGAGTAAACATTACACGAGGTTCTGGCAACTCTTCAAGTTTAATTTGATAGCGATCTATCCATTCTTTATAATGACGGCGTTGAGTGACTTGTTGTTTGATTTCTTCATCACTGATGATACGCCCTTGCTCAATATCCACAACAAACATTTTTCCAGGAGTAAGTCTTCCTTTCTTAATGATTGTACTTTGGTCAATCTGTAATGCTCCAGATTCTGATGCCATGATGACACGGTCGTCATCAGTCAATACATATCGTGATGGTCTAAGTCCATTTCTATCTAGTGTAGCTCCTATGATATTCCCATCAGTGAATGCAATAGCTGCTGGTCCATCCCAAGGTTCCATAATTGCTGCATGGAATTGATAGAATGCTTTTTTGGTTTCATCCATTTTCTCATTTCCATCCCATGCTTCAGGAATCAACATCATCAATACATGAGGCAATGAACGTCCTGCGTGCAATAATAGCTCAATAACGTTATCAAGACATGCTGAGTCAGATTGATTTTCATCAATTACAGGCAAAATCATATTTAACTCTTCTTGAGTAAAATATTGAGATGCAAAAGATTTTACTTTAGATCTGAACCAGTTCAAGTTTCCTTGTAAAGTGTTGATTTCCCCATTATGAGCTATGTGTCTAAATGGCTGAGCCAAACGCCATGAAGGGAATGTATTAGTTGCAAATCTAGAGTGTACCAATCCAAAAGCAGAAACTAACCTCTTGTCAGTCAAATCTGTAAAATATGTTCTGACTTGCAAAGAAGTCAATTGACCTTTATAAACAATAGTGCGTGATGAGAATGAAGCAATATAAAAGCTATCTAAGCTACCTTTGACTGTACTATAAATGATTTTATTGAGGTAAGATTTAAAGACAAATAATTTTCGTTCAAAATCTGCCCCTGAAGCCAATTGATATGGTTTTGCAATAAATAATTGTTCCATTTCAGGTTCGACCGAAAGTGCAGTTGCCCCAATATCTTCAGTATTTACCTTTACTTTTCTAAAACCTAAGATTTCTAAACCCAACTTTTCTGCTGTACGATAAATAATCTCTCGACATTCCTCTCTATGTCTGACATCTTTAGGTAAGAATAACATGCCTACACCATAGTCACCACTTGAAGGCAAGCTAAAGCCATTGCGTAAACATTCTTCAAATAAAAATTCATGTGGAATTTGTATCATGATACCAGCTCCATCGCCACTATTGGGCTCTGCTCCAGATGCACCTCTATGATCCAAATTTTCCAAAATGGTCAGTGCATCTGAAATATTTTGATGTGATTTTCTTCCTTTCACATGTGCAACAAAACCTATTCCGCAAGCATCATGTTCGAAGCTTTTGCGGTATAAACCTTGTTCAATTTTCAAATTTTTCATTGAGATTATTTAGAGTTGGTATATTATAAAAACAAAGTTATAAAACATTTTTTTCTCAAACAGTACCCTAAAATGACCCTAAAAATGACATTTTATTAAGAGAACGTTTGGTTTTTAATTCTAATCTTATAATTAATTGATAATTAGCTAATTGGAATTATTAAATAAAAAGAATTTATTTATATTGTCAAATAATTATAGTGTCTTTTTTGAAAAAATTTAACTTTTTTTCTTCAAAATTTTACCTTTTCTTCATTTTTATAGCTATTTTTTTTACACTTCGTCAATTTTATTTACTGTATTTTGTAAAAACGTTAGCTATTTGACATTATGTTGCATTGCTTGAAACCATGTCAAATCTGCTCTTTACTTTGTCCCAAAGAGTATCTTTTATTAGAGTGTCTTTAAAGAAAGAGTAATGTAAAAAATGAGAAATGCGAACATCGATAAATGATGTAAATACTAGTTGTAGAGAAAAGGAAAGTCTTGGTCTGAAATAGGTTTACACATTAATAACTAAAAATCATCTATCAAAAGCTACAAAACCACCTATATACTTTCTAGCACAAAAAAGTCGCTGAACAACGAATAGCAAAAAGCCTCACTGTCTCAGTATTGGATGGCTGTATTCATGGCTTTTTTCTATTCGTCAAAATGTTACCTGCTGTGTTATTTCATTCCGATAAAGTTCTTTCCAATTTCGGACAATAATTGTTTTAACTCGTTTGCAAATATAAACTTTACGTTTTTATCGTTGTCAATGAGTTTTAGATTATTGTCTTTACTTGCTTTTGTTATGATTACAATTTTTTCGATTAATTTTAAGTTTTCGCTATCCCAATATTTTTCAGATTTTTCTATTTGGTTGATTACTTCGCTACCGACAAATCCGTTATAATCTTTAACTTGAATTGCAATTGCGTATTCATAATTTGATAAAATACTTGGAAGTTTGATTAAAATATCTGCTCCGTGATTTTTTTCTTCTTTTCCGCCAACTCTGTCAATTTGATAGTAAGGAAACATTTGTCTTAAACCATAAACTAAAGCAAATTCCCATTCTTCTCTCGTAAATTGTTCTGTAAGTTTGTCATAAAGTTTGTCGGCAAAAACTTTTTCATCAAAAACTTCATTAAAAACGCTTCCTATTGAACTTTCCAATCTACTGTTATGGTCTTGTCTTTTTGATAAATCCGTAACTTCTGTATTTAATAATAGTTCTACGTCATCTGAATAATGATTTATATTCCAAAACCTTGATGGATTTTTTAATGTTGAACGTAAATTTCCAGTAACATTGTCGTTATTTCTTGTGAATTTTTTAATGTATTTCGCTGGAAAAATATGTCCGTAATCACTTTGATTTTTGTCTAATTCAAACCTGTAACCTAAATTAAAATCTTCAATTGCTTCAACCAAAGCAACTTCACCCCAACTTGGAATTTGCGGAATTAAAAGAATATCTCCTTTTTTAACTTTATTAAATATTGGACGATTTCTTCCTGCACCTTCATCCATTTTGAAATTTCTTAAATCCTGTGCTTCGTCCCAACCCCAACCTTGTCTTAATCGTCCATCGTTTAATTCGTCAGTAAAATATTTTATCTTGCTTGTATCAACTCGATAACACCAAAAATTTCTTTTTCTCATTTTATGATTTGTTTGTACATTCTTCAATTATGTCTTCAATATTTTTACCATCAACTTTCCAAGTTTTGTAATGTTGAATTACTTTTTTGGCCAAATCATTTTGGATTTCTTCATTTTGAGAAAGTTCGTAAAACTTTTTTTCAACAGTTTCAAAATCAGTAAAGTTTATTAAATCATTTGGGCTGTAATGAGCTCGCATTCCTCTTATATAATCTTTTCTCCAACCTCTTGAAGCATCACGATATTTTGTGAAATTTCTATTTCCCCAAAATTCAACGTAAGCTCCAATCATTGCACCTTGATTTTTATCTCTTTCTAAAGGTCCAATTCTGAAACTTAAATTTGAATTTTTTACTTGACACCAAATAAACTTGTTTTTGTATTCAACGTTTGAAATTTCAATTTCTTCTTCACTATTTTTTAGTGTTTCTTCAAAATTTTCTAAATAATTTTTCTTAAAGTCTTTTTGAATTAAAAAAGGAATGACTTTCTCTTCAAGCAAATTCAATTTTGTTCTGATTTCTGGTCTAATTTCTCCTCCAAGTCCTATCTCTTTTGCTAATTCATTGATTATGTCAAAAATATTTTTTTGAATTAGTTTTGTTGCTTCTGCATCTTTGTTATTGGATTTGTCTGGTTTTGCTTGTTCCGCAATTTCAATTAAATGCGAAAGTATTTTATCTACAGTTTCGGGTTTTGTATATAAAACAATGTCTTTAGAAACTAATTTTATAAGTTCATTAAGTTCTTCTAAACTAACAACTCTGTCGTCCCAAATGTCCCAAAGTTTATTAATAAACGTATTAAATCTTTCTGATTTTTCTTCAAAAACTCGAACATTTCTTTCTTTAACTTCTTCGCTTGAAGATTGCTGAGAAAGTAAAAGAACAGTTATGATTGCTGTAAGAATTGCACCAATTGAACTATTATTGATTTCTTCAACAATTTTAGGGACAGCACCTTGATATATTGCATTGAAAACAAAAATACTTATTGAAATTGTAAAAAGTATTCCTAAACCGATATATAGTTTCTTTGTCATTGATAATTTTAAGATGATTAATAATAATATCATAGGTGGCAAAGCCACCTATGATAAAAGATTTTTTATGCTGAACGTGTGTTTATTTTTTTACCTGAACTATCGTAAGTGTCTAACCAAGAACCTCTTCGGACAATAAATCTATCTCCCGAAATGGACACAAAGTTTCCAATATTTGTAGATAAAGTTTTGTATTTTTTACCATCTTCGTCATATAAATCATACCACGAACCTCTATTTACTACAAAAAAATCGGAACTAAATCCTTCTATATCCCCAATGTTTGAAGATAGTGTTTTTGTTTTTTTTCCGCGTTCGTCATAAATGTCATACCACGAACCTCTGTTGTCAATGCTTGAAATCGCCATTTTCTTTGATTGTTTTGTTTTTGCCTACTCTAAATCGGTTTTCAGCTTTCCCGTTAGTTCTGCAAATGTCGGATGTCAGTCGGTCAAAACGTGTCGTTCTGTGCGGTCATTCTAACATAGCAGGTAACGTCCGTCAAATTGGCGATGGGCGGGATTTTTAGCACTAAAGCTCAATCGAAGAACAGAAGTTGAATTTTGCACTTCCGTTTCTACGAAGCCGTTCAGCCCGCCTATTGCCAATATGATGTTATGCCTTCGTTGTTCTTCTTTCTTCATAGTTGTGAAGTCCTTGTGGCTGTTTGTAAAATTGGTAGTTTTGTATATCTAGGTTGTCCGTATGTGTAAGGGCAAGGATTTCCGTTTTTGTCAATGTTGTCATTAATTATTGGTCCAACATTTTGAGCATTTTTGAGAGTAAACACCTTTCTCAATTCGCCTGAATAACTTGGTTCAGCGTTTGTAAGATAAGTTGCAAATTCAGGTCTTAGAGATAAGTTAATATCGTCTTCTGGTGCTTTATCGATTTCAAAAACGTGTCGAATTTGATTGTTGTTGTAAAAGGCAAGATACCTTGCAGCTTTAAATGACCTTTTGTTTTGGCAGATATAGTAATTATAGTTTATTGCAACACCTTCAGCCCAAGAACCTGCGACAATAATTACATTGTCATTATTTAAGTCCCAAGTATAGCCAAGTAAATTTAGATTAACCAACAAGGTATTGAAATGCTCAACCAAAAATTCAAGAAGCTGTTTATTGTCAGATTGGGAAGTTTGCAAATAGTCGTTAAATGTGTTTATGATTTGAAGCCAGTTTGCCCAATAAGTCGTTCCTAGTGTTGCTGGTTTGATGTCGTCAGGTGTCAAGTAGAGCAAGAAGTCATTACTATTTACGATTTGTTTTTGATGTCCCGCTAATTGTGTCGCATTGACTGTATTTGGTTTTATTTTACTTTCAACATAGAGCTTAAAAGAAAAATTACTTTCGAGAAGTCCGTCAGGAACAGTGCCTGTTCCTTTTACTTGCGATTGAATATCAATTTCACTACTTGGTAATTGAATGTTGAGAGTATTTGTCAAAAAGCGAATAAAATCTTCGCCACCAACTTTACAAATTTGTAAGAAAGCAGCAGTCACTCTATTTTCAGCTTGTTTATATTCTCCAAATATTGAAATGTCTTCTATTTTCATTGTCTATTTTTAGTTCGTGTGTTGCCTTTTACAATGAGGCATA
>JAMLHJ010000007.1 GCA_023957245.1 Chitinophagales bacterium | reverse complement strand
GCCCAGCTTCAAAACCTATGGTGCAGGGCGCATTCGCAATGTGTAATACTTTCTATCACTTTGTGACCTTTGTGTAGAACCTTTGTGTCCTTTGTGGTTGGCATCGACAGGCTCAGCCACCATCAAATTTCATCTTACATTTTTCTTCTCACCTTTCACTAAATCTTCACATTTTCACATTGCTTCATTGCTTCATCATCACAATTCATCATGCTTTGCCGCATCAAAATTGTCTTCCAAATCTTTTAATTTCTTCTTACCATAAGCCAATTTGGTAATCAATACATACAATACAGGCACAACAAATATTCCTACAAAAGTAGCTACCATCATCCCACCAAATACTGTCCAACCTATCGTCTGCCTTGAAATAGCTCCAGCACCTGTTGACTTCATCAAAGGGATAATCCCCAATATAAAGGCAAGAGATGTCATTATAATCGGCCTTAAACGCAACTTAACCGCTTCCATTGTTGCTTCTAAAAGATTCATTCCTATATCTACTCTTTCTTTGGCAAATTCCACAATCAAAATGGCATTTTTAGCGGCTAGCCCTATTATCGCTACTAACCCAATCTGTGCAAAAACGTTATTGTCTATCTTAGGCAAAAGTGTCAATGTCAAAATTGCACCAAATACAGCAATAGGAACTGAAAGGAGAATCGAAAAAGGAACAGACCAACTTTCATACAATGCCGCTAATAATAAGAATACAAACATGATACTCAATGCAAAAATCATGATAGTCGTATTACCTGATAGTTTTTCTTGTAATGAAAGCCCATAAAACTCATAGGTATAGCCTTCATTCAATGTCTGAGCAGCCACTTCTTCGATAGCCTTTATAGCATCTCCTGTACTATATCCAGGAGCAGAACTACCACTGATATCTATCGACCTGAAAATATTAAAGTGATTAATAATTGAAGGATTCTGAACCATCTTATAGCTGATTAATGAACTCATCGGAATAGATTGACCTTGGTTATTTTTGACATATAGTTTTTGAATATCATCAATTCCCATTCTATAAGTTGTATCTGCTTGGGTAACAACCCTAAAACTTCTTCCATACTTTGTAAAATCATTGACATAACTACTTCCCATATATGCAGAAAGTGTTGCATAAACTGCATTAATAGGAACTCCCATTTTTTTGGCTTGCTCTCTATTCAATTCAATTTGGTAATTTGGAGTACGAGTATTGAATAAGGTATATGCCATTCCAATTTCAGGTCTTTGATTTAAAGCACCCAAAAATTTACCTGCAATCGCTTCAAAATCTCTGATATCCGTAGATTTTAAATCTATTAACTGCATATTAAATCCACCTGTTCCTCCTAATCCTGGAACAGCAGGTGGTGTTACTGCCAAGAAACTAGCTTCCTTATGATTGGCTAATTTGCCTCTGATGATATTCACAATTTCATCTGCAGTACGGTTTCTATCTTCCCATTTTTTGAGCTGAACAAATAGCGTACCCCCACTAGATTTAAAAGATCTATTTAAAATATTCAAACCAATAATCTCTGTTACAGTCTGAATCTCTGGAAACTCTTCTCTGAGAGATTTTGACACATCATAAATCACTTGACTTGTTCTCTCTGCAGAAGATGCCTCAGGAAGGTTCACTCCTACTAAAAACTGACCGCTATCTTCAGATGGAATAAATCCTGTGGATTTAGTTTGAAACATCCAACCTGCACCTAAATACATGCAAATCAATAAAATAATCAATAATGGTGCTTTTTTAATACTCCAAGCAACTCCAGAACCATATTTATTAGTCGTCTTCTCAAACCAATTGTTGAATTTGTAGAAAAATTTATTCAAACCTCGACTATCCTCTTTAATTTGATTTGGAACTAACAACAATGAACACAATGCTGGCGTTAAAGTCAATGCAACAAATGCAGATATCAAAACCGAAACTGCGATAGTAATCGCAAACTGTTGATACAATTTACCAACCATACCTGGAATAAATCCTACTGGGATAAATACTGCAGCCAAGATTAACGCAATGGCAATTACGGGAGCTGTAATTTCCTTCATGGCTCGATAGGTCGCATCTTTGGCACTCATTTTATTTTGATCGATATGATGCTGAACCGCTTCCACCACCACAATAGCGTCATCCACTACAATCCCAATAGCTAATACAAAAGCTAGCATCGTCAGATTGTTTATGGAGAATCCAAATAGTATAAAGAAAATAAATGTTCCGACAATAGAAACAGGGATAGCCAACAAAGGAATCAACGTAGCTCTCCAACTTTGTAAGAAAAGGAAAACGACAAGCGTTACTAAAATCAATGCTTCAATCAAAGTATGAATTACTTCATTGATAGAAGCTTTTACTACCGATACCGTTTCATAAGCTACTACATAATCTACATCTTCAGGAAAGGATTTTTTCAGCTCTTCCAATGTAGCATAAATACCTTCAGCTGTTTCCACTGCATTACCTCCAGGCATCTGATTGACCATCATCATAGATGCCACTTCTCCATTTACACGGTTGGAAGTAGCATAAGAAAATTGTCCCAACTCAACTCTAGCGATATCTTTCAGATATATAATTGAGCCATCAAAATTTGACCTCACTATTATATTATTAAATTGTTCGACTTGATCAATATCGCCATCTAATACCAATGGGTATTCAAAAGTAGTTGTATTCAATTGTGGGCTAGCACCGACACTACCACCGGGCATACGGATATTTTGCTCACCGATAGCTGCATTCACTTCTGCTGGGCTGACATTTAATCTAGCCATTTTGTCTGCATCCAGCCAAACTCTCATACTGAAAGGTTGACCAAATGCAGTCACATCACCTACACCCTTAACACGCATTAAAGCATCTCTAACATATATATTGACATAATTGGAAAGAAAATTTTGATCATAAGTACCATTAGGAGAAATTAATCCTAATAACATTAATACATCGCTATTGGCTTTACGAGTAGTAACACCTAATCTTCTTACAGATTCAGGCAAAGATGGTTCGGCTATTCCTACTCTATTTTGTACATCTAAAGTAGCGATATCAATATCTGTACCCACATCAAAAGTAACAGTAATGGTAGAACGACCATCAGAAGTACTATTGGAAGTCATATAAGTCATACCTGGAGTACCATTTATCTGACTTTCAATCAAGGTGGTTACTGTCTGTTCAACAGTAGTAGCATCTGCACCAGTATAATTGGCAGTTACTGTCACCGTAGGAGGCGCAATATCAGGATACTGGCTGATAGGTGATATTTTTATACTAATAGCTCCGATAATCATGATGATAATAGATATCACCATTGCTGTTATAGGGCGTCTAATAAATAAATTTGAAATCATTGAAATATATTCTTACTGATAAAACGGATTATTTTGTGGTATCTGTTGGTGTGTTAATGACTATCTTATCATTGGGTCTTAAATTGATAAGTCCATCGGTAACAATTTTTTGCCCTACAGACAAACCTTCATTTACCACCACTTTATCTCCTAATTTAAACCCTAGTTTGACCATATTCGGTAGAGCTGTATTACTATCAGATACTACATATACCATTGTCTGACCCAATTGTTCCATCGTCGCTTTATAAGGAATAACGATTTGAGGTGTAGCTATTTTGTTTAAGATTTTAATATCTACATTCATTCCCACTCTCAATTCTCCTTTGGAATTGTCAAAAATAGATCTTACAGTTATTGTTCCTGTATTTTGATCTACGGCTCTATCTATCATAGAAATCTTTCCAAAATGACTATAAATCTGACCATTAGGTAGCCCTAAAGAAATAATCGAATCTCTTTGAATATTAGCTTGTTTTTGAAAATCAACAAATTGCTGAATATCTTTTTCACTCACCATAAAATCAACTGCAATGGGTTGAGTAGCAGAAACTGTGTTCAACAAAGTAACTCCAGCAGTAACAAGAGCACCTTTCCTTACTTGCGAAATACCAATTGTCCCAGAAAATGGTGCATAAATAATTGAACGTGATAAATTTGTTTCGGCATTGAGCAAATTGGCTCTAGCTCCTTCTACTTGGGCTTTCGCATTATTGTAATCAAATTGAGCATAATCAACAATTTGTTTAGCGATTGCTTGTTTCTCATCCAACATCACATATCTATCCAAATCTTTCTTAATTTTATCCAGATTGGTCAATGCAATTTGCAAATTTGCTTTGGCTTGGTCTCTAGCTGCTTGATATCTTATTCTATCAATTTCATATAATTTTTGACCTTTACTTACTTGAGCACCATCAGCAACAAAAATACCAGTTATATAACCGTTGACTTCTGCTCTTAATTCTGTTTCATTTAATGCCACAACAGTTGAAGGATAATTGATGGTATTAGCAACCATTTCTTCAGTCACCTCAGTAACACTGACAGGAATTACTCTTTCTTGCTGCATTGGAGCTGCATTATCAGGAGATTTACAAGCAGAGAAAACGCTTAAAAAACCAACTAAGTATAAAAATTTATTATGATTCATTTTGTGTGTAATTTTATTTTTGTGTAGATATATTGATTTCCCCTAATGCTCTTTGAACATCCAACTTAGCAGACAATACTGCAAATAAAGAGCTTAGATAATTGATTTGAGCAGTTTTTAAATCTGTATCAGCAGTCATCAGTTCCAGATAGTTTTTAATTCCAGCATCATATTGTAATTTGATAACATCGTAAACATCTTGCGACATCTGCATATTATCTTTAGCAGTTGACCAGCTAATAATATTTGCTTGATAAGCAGAGGTAGCCAATTTGTATTGTGTATTAATTTGATTTTTCAATTGAGTCATTCCCCAATCCAATCTTGTCTCCAATAGTTGAGATTTTCTTAAATATTGTAGCTTTTTGTTTCCATCAAAAATATTAAAAGAAAAATTGAGCCCAAATACTGAACGAGGTGTAGTAATATCATACAAATCTCCAATTTTATTGGCTCGCCAGTCCCATCCATAATTCAAAAATGCAGATAGAGAAGGCATATATCCGACTTTGGCAAACTTAGTATTCAATTGTTGTAATTTCTTTTGGGTTTCCAACATCTGATACTCTACTCTATTAGCTACATTCAATTCATTGGGTGTATCTTCCAATATTTTTTGGTCTATATTATCTTCTTCAAAAGACAAACTCAGCATATTATCAGCATCTAAGCCCATCAATTCTTTCAGAAAAACATATTTGTATTTCAACATTTCTTGAGTGCGTTGCAAATCAGCTTTAGAATTACTTAAAGCAATTTTCGCACGTTTAAAATCTGTCTGATCTACTAATCCTGCTTCAAAACGAGAAGTAGCATCTTGCAACTGTTTTTCAATTCTTACAATATTGGCTTGAATAATATCTATTTGTTCATTAGAAATCAAAATATCATAATAAGCCTTACTCACCTCCACAACAGTATTGATTTTATTCAATTCTGTATTTTTTGTATTCAACTCACGAATAACTTTTGCAGATTTTGAAGCTTGTATCAATTGTGGATTTAATATTTGCTGGTCAGCTTGGAATGACAATGCAGAAACATTTTTCATTCCCATCAATATCACTTGATTTCCTATAATTGTAGAAGGTATCTTCAAATTGTGATTATAATTGGAAACAACTCCTACGCTTGGCAACCAGCCACTTAAAGAAGATGATATATCTCTTTCACTAATTTGCTCATCTATCTCAGCGATACGAATATCCGCCTGATTTTTTAATGCATAATCAATACATTGTTGTAAAGTAGCACTTTCAGGAAAGGATTCTTGTGCTTCGACATGGAAATAAGATATACTTATCAATCCTATTAAAAATAATTTTAAATTCATACTCTCAAATACATTTTACTTTTCACTTCGTAATTCGTAATTCTAACTTTTTTCTTCATGGTTTTGACAAACTCAACCACTAGCTTTTTTCATTCGTAATTTGTAATTCTAACTTCGTAATTCTAACTTCTTAAATCTTAAATCTTAATCCCCTCCCAAATAATATCTACCAGAGCACGGATACCTTGTTCATCTAATTTATTCTTATTTTTAATCCAATCTCTAGCACTATTGACCACACTACCTAGGAAAATCGAACTAATCAAATGATGTGGGATATTATCTTTAATACAATTATCTCTAACTGCGTTATTGAGAAACAAAGCCAATTCCCCTTGAAAACAATAAGTATCATCTTCTACTTGACCGCAATATGGTGATGAATAATATTGGCTGATATAACTCAACATTTCAGGATGTGCTATTAGATGATCATATAGATGTGACCAGATAAGCATAAATCTAGTATAGTAATCCAACTCGATATTATCTTTACCGAAGCTAGCTTCCATTCCTTTCTTTTTGGCATATTCCAACACAGCCATTATCAACTCATCTTTAGACTTATAATAATGATATATCGTACCAATAGCAATACCTGACTCCTTAGATATCATAGACATAGATGTCCCATGAAAGCCATATTTCGCTACCAATTCCAAAGTAGTGAGAAACAAAGCTTCAATTTTTTTATTGTTTATTTCCGATAGAACGTTCATTCGGTAGCAAAATTAAAATAAATTTCTTTTCTGCAAGCTCTCAGTTACGTTAAAATTGAATTAATTAATTGTATAGACAAGTATTAAAATATAAGCATGTAGAAGGTATCAAAAAATCTATAACCTCTGCTTCTCCTTGATTAAGACTTCCAAAATTCTATTTTCATCCATATTCATCAGTCCTAGATAATCAAAGACTGTACGATAAAGTAGAGATTTATTCTTCTCAAAAGGTAAAATTTCATTTGCTATTCTCAAAATAACTGATTCAGGAATCAGACCTATAAGCTCAGAATATTTGACTTCAACATGATACTTTAGAGCTTCATTTTTTACGGTATCAAATACCAATTTTACATCAGCAATATTGATATCAACGATATTTGTAGAAACCTGTGCACATTGATATTCTTCCATCCACCATCCTATCGCCTTCACTCCTTTCAGTATCCCATGAACATAAATTCCTTCTGCATTTCGATATCCACTTTCTCTTATAGTCGCTGCTATTTTTTTAGCAATTGATACATCTTTTGTTTCCAAATTGACATTGTATGCAATGAGAAAATTTCTAGCACCCAAAACCATAGCACCAAACTTTTCGTTGAATATATGAGGACCATAATCAGGCAAATGGCTATCAGACTGTAGTTTTTCTTTAAGTCCTTCATATTCACCTTTTCTGAGAAATGCCAGATTTTTTCTTTCAAGACGAATCGCAGAATTTTCATACATATATACGGGAATGCCACTATTTCCAAGCTGCTTTCCTATATCATGTGAAAGATTTACAACTTCCTCCATAGACGTTTCTCCAAGTGGAATCAATGGACATACATCACATGCGCCCATACGTGGATGCTCCCCATGATGTTTACTCATGTCTATTAAATTATTGGCAGTCAATATAGCTTGAATAATAGCTTCTCCAATAGTATGAATATCTCCAACAAAAGTAAAAACAGTGCGATTAGCATCATGACCAATATCTGTATGTAGTAGCCAAACATTGGGTACAGATGATATAGCATGAGCAATTGAGTCGATAACTTTCAAATCTCTTCCTTCCGAAAAATTGGGTACACATTCTACAAGTCGCATGAGAGTATGAATATTTATTGGCAAATTAATGAAAATACAGACACTTCTTCACTAAAATAAAACATCTGTTTATCCAAAATTCTCTTGAGTATTATAATCTTTATGATATTGGGATTCAAAACTTAAGAATCTTTCTATCTTCGGATTTGAATAAAAATCTTGAGAAAATCTTGAAAATCATATTGAATTATCTGAGAGATTATTGGAAAGAACAAAACATCTTTCACCTACTCTTTGTCGCACTTTTTCTTGCTGTTGCTATTCACTTGAATTATAAATATGATATTGAAAATGGTATCATTGACAAGCACTACCATACTTTCAAGCATTTTTATCTGTATTTCATCTTATATGCTAGTGCATTTATTCCTATGTATTTATCTTATATCTATGATAAAGAAGGCAGAAAAATGCTATTAAAACCAGGTCTTTGGGGCAGGATATTGATAGCACTGGGTTCTTTTTCATTATACTGCTATATCTATCAATACAGGGCGTTAATAGATAGATTTATTCAAGATTATAATACAGCTAGTATATTAAAAATTTGTGCAGACCAAGTTGTCCAATCACTGGTCATGTCTTTAATTATTTTTCTTTTTTGGTTTTGGAGAGATAGAAAATCACAGCCTCTTTATGGATTTAGTATAAAAAATGCCCACGTTTCAATTTATCTATATTTATTATTAGCAATGGTTCCATTGGTAATTGCTGCATCATTTAGTCAAGATTTTCAAGAATACTACCCTACCTCACGAAGAATCATGCCATATATAACTGCCAACATGCCTAAAGAATGGTTCATTGCATTGTATGAATTTTGTTACGCATCAGAATTTTTCCATGTTGAATTTTTCTTCAGAGGATTTTTGATTTTAGCATTTGTAAAATATGCTGGTAGTAGAGCTATTATTCCTGCAGCAATGTTTTACTGTTTTATACATTTTGGCAAACCAATGGGTGAATGTGTCAGTTCATTTTTTGGAGGAATGATATTGGGGCTATTGAGTTACAGATCTGGCTCTATTGCAGCTGGAGTACTGATACATGTAGGCATAGCCATGCTCATGGAATTGATAGCAGGAATTTGGCTGTGGTTTTCGTAATTGAAAAAATGCTATTCCCCAACTGATTAAAATGATAGCTGTTAATCTAAGAGTTTCAAACCATTCGATATCCTTAAATTTTAGATGACATGCCATGCAATAGTCATAAAAACATTGGAAATCAATAATAGTAGAATATGGTATAGATCACTTTCATTTATTGTGATATTTTTAGAAATATACAATTCAATTCAACCAACTCACTTATTTTGGCCTAATTGACAATAAGACATTTTTAAAATAATCCTTCCATGCGGCAACTTGTTGTTCAGGCAAATCAGGCACTCCTTCCATTGCAATCATAAAAACAGTTAATGAATTAGGTGATTTCTCTGATGGAAATATAAGTTCACAATTAAAATAACTTCCACCAACCATTCCTGTAGCATCCTTATATACATAAAACAACAATAAGGCTTCTCTTCCGTCAAGCAAAGTAACTTTCTCTTCAATTGGTTTAATCTTATCTTTTGGCAACTTACTTCTACGCATTACTTTATCAAAAAAATCTTTCTTATACTCATCAGTAGTAATGCTATCCATGTCATAAAATAAGATATTCATGGTAGAAACAAAATAATATTCTTTCAGCCATCCTTCTGGGGCTTCATTGTAGATTTCAATAGGTTTTTTGACTCCTCTTTTAGAAGAGATTAACCATTCATCATTCTCGGTACCTACAAACAGCCCATCCCAACCAGGATAAATATTTATAGAATAGAATTTTGTCTGTATTTCTTTTGTAAGTCCTTTTTTTGTGATAAAATCTTTAAATTGATTCTGTTTGAGCTGTCGTTGTTGTTGCATAAGCTCTTCTTTTGCAATTCTATCTTTATACTCAGCTACTTTTTCAGACGAAATCACCTCTTCTCCTTTTAGGTATTCAACTCTCCCATCTGGAAAAACACATTCATAATCGGTAATTGGGATTAAGCTATTACGTTCAATGGATTTATATTTGGGAGCAACAAACTTTCCATTAAAAACATATCCTTTCAAATTATTCTTATCAGTTGTAATAATAAAATCATTCTTTGAAAGATAATAAATATCATAATTGACCTCAACGCCTGATTTATGGGTAGCAATAATATAAAAGTTTTCTTTTGCATTGTCAAAAATATACTTATAGCTAATATAATCAGAGTTAAACACAATCTCTTTCCCATCATTCTTAACTACACCCTTCACTCCATTTTTAACTGCACCTACCACAGAATTGCAATCTCTTTTTCCATTGGTTCCATTTGCTCCTTCTTTACAAATAACAAATAATGAATCATATTGAGGCTCTATTCGGTAGATATCATTATAAAAGCCCCACTTACCTTGCTCATAAATAGGATAATTGTCCGTATTTGCAAATGATTTGTACAAATCTAAATATTGAATAGGTAATTTACCTTGAAGTAACTTTTTCCATGTTCCCATAGAATTAGAATACACGTCAACCGAATTTCCAAAATATGCAAAAATATAGTTCCACTCATAAGCTTCAATTTTATCATATTTACACGGCAGCACCCATTCTTTATTATAATAGATTCCATACAAATTATTCTCCTTCTTTATTTTCTCATCTTTCATTAATTTGATTTGAGTTTGTCCTAGTGCAACAAACTGGATAGCGCTCATAAAAAATAAAAAAAAAGTTATTATCAATTTTTTCATAATTAAAATTAAGAGTATTTATTATTCTAATTTCATTTTGTATTTTTAATAATATCATGTAGTTAAAATCAATTTACTACTAATAATACTTTATCAAAATCCAATTTAAATTTAACTAACAGCATCTAAAAACACAAGCGTATAATACCTTTTAAATAAGAAAAAATAATTAATACACATAAAAACTCAGCTACATTAATTCTGCTTATTCATACATTTTCTATTGAAAATGATTGTTAATGTACCTTCTTTAAAACTTTTACAATGTTCAATTGTCATATATGAGGTTAAATATTTTCAATATGAATACAACTATTATTTCAACGCTACCTTTAAATGAACCAGTACTCGATTATGCACCTGGAAGTAAAGAACGAATTGAATTATTAAATGAAGTTCAAAGACAAAAAGGTGAATATAGAAAAATACCTATGGTAATAAATGGTGAGTTGGTACAGACTGAGAAATTAATAGAAATTGCACCTCCGTATGACCATCAACATCCTATTGGTGCTTATTATTATGCTGAAACTAAAAATATTGAATCTGCTATCCAAACTGCCTTAGAAGCTTCAACAACTTGGTCAGAAACTGATATGCATACAAGAGCTAATATTTTCTTAAAAGCAGCTGATTTAATAGCCAATAAATATAGAGCTAAGATTAATGCTGCGACTATGTTGGCTCAATCTAAAAATGCATATCAAGCAGAAATTGATGCAGCTTGTGAATTGGCAGACTTTTTAAGATTCAATGTGCATTATATGTATCAAATATATGCACAGCAACCTATTTCGGCAGCAGGTCAAAGAAATATTTTAGATTATAGACCATTAGAAGGATTTGTCCTAGCTATTACTCCATTTAACTTTACTGCTATTTCTGGCAACTTACCTACGGCTCCAGCATTGATGGGAAATACAGTGATATGGAAACCCTCAGGAACACAAGTTTATTCTGCCTATGTGATTATGGAGATATTAATAGAAGCCGGGCTCCCAGCAGGTGTTATCAATATGATTTATTGTGATGGTCCAGAGCTTTCAGATATAGCATTAAAGCATCCAGATTTTGCTGGATTACATTTCACTGGCTCCACAAATACATTCAATTATTTTTGGAAGACAATAGGTCAAAATATAGATTTATACAGAACTTATCCAAGGATTGTTGGAGAAACTGGAGGAAAAGATTTCGTAGTTGCACATTCAAGTGCAGATGCAAAAGTAGTTGCTTCTGCATTGGTCAGAGGTGCTTTTGAGTATCAGGGACAAAAATGTTCTGCTGCATCTCGTGCATATATTTCTTCAGATATTTGGGAAGATGTCTTGAAAGAAATGAAACAAATGTTAGAAGAAATCAAAGTAGGCTCACCTGAGAATTTTGAAAACTTTGTCAATGCTGTAATAGACCAAAGAGCATACAATAAAATCACTGACTATATAGAAAAAGCTAGAAATTTATCTAGCAATCAGATTATTTTTGGTGGATCTTATGATGACAAAGTGGGTTATTTTATACAACCAACTGTAATTTTGACTGAAGATCCTTATTCGCTGACAATGACCGAGGAAATTTTCGGACCAGTTTTGACTATTTACGTTTATCAGAAAGAAGACTTCATTAATACATTAGAAATTGTCAACAATACTTCTTCTTATGCTCTGACTGGAGCAATTATAGCTCAAGATATAAATATCATTGAAGTAGCAAAAAAAATACTGAAGAACGCCGCTGGAAACTTATATATTAATGACAAGCCGACTGGAGCAGTGGTAGGTCAACAACCATTTGGTGGGGCTAGAAAATCGGGTACAAACGACAAAGCAGGGTCATACATGAATCTATTAAGGTGGGTTTCTCCGAGAAATATCAAAGAAAACTATCTTTCACCAACAGATTACAAATATCCTTTTTTAAGTAAGTGAAAGAAATCTAACAATGTCCTATGAAAAATATTCTTTCAGATTAAATAGCAATAAAATACATTTAGCTTATTCGTTTTATCATTCTTTCATTTATAAGGGAATACAATTGCATATAAAAATTAAAGTAAAAAATGAGCTATTATAGGCTTTATGAAATATTTGTAGCGTCATTTTTTTTGAATAATATTTTAAAATATCATACAATTAGTAAATAAAATCAAGGATATTTGCCCTGAATTGAAAATTACGGCATTCAATTCCGAAAATCTTGCTTAAAGAATATTGTAGTGTAATAGAAAACTATTTTATACACCTCAAAAACACTTTGAGCAATAAATGTCATAGACAAAGTAATTATTAAACTAATTAATGGTGTTATATGGTTGAAATGCTAGATAAAGTAAAAAATATAGTTTGGGACAAAGACTTTGATATCTTTTCACTTTTTGACAAAGAGAAAGAAAAAGTACATCCAGCTGAATTGGCACAAGCAATTGAATCTATACCTTTCAAATATGCTTTAGCTTCATTTAGCAAATTGGATTATGAAACCCAAGTCTATACATTTCCTTATTTAGACATTTTACTTCAACATAAATTAGTGCGAAATCTTTCTCAGCAATGCACTTCTCATTTATTGAACAATCTAAGTAGTGACGAAAGGATTAGTTTTTTTAGTGATTTATCTCATTTAGAAAGAGCTGTTTATATCAACTATTTAGATGAAGAAAATCGTAGAGAGACTCAAAACTTTTTAGGCTATTCAGAGAATAGTGTTGCGAGATTAATAGATACTGACTATGCTACAATTTTTCAAGACATGACGGTAGCTGAGGCTAGCCAACACTTGAGAGAAAATCATAAAGACACAGAAGCTGCCAATGTGATTTATGTAGTGGATGAAGATGGCAAACTGATAGATGATATTCAAGTAAGACGATTGGTACTCAATGCACCTGAAAAGAAAATTTCAGATATTATGGATGGGGATTTTGTATCATTGAATATTAGCGATACACAAGAAACAGCCATTCAGAAATTTAAGGATTATGACCGTGTGGTAATTCCTGTCGTCAACGAAGGCAATATGTTACTCGGAGTAATTACTATCGATGATATCATGGACGTTGTCGAGCAAAAAGAAACTGAAGAAATTCAAAAATTCGGAGGGGTAGAAAAATTGGATTTCCCTTACGTCAAGACTGGGTTTTTCAAGTTAACTGAGAAAAGAGCTACATGGCTGATTATATTGTTTCTAGGTGAAATGCTTACGGCAACGGCAATGGGTTATTTTGAACATGAAATATCGCAAGCTGTAGTATTGGCATTATTTGTTCCATTAATTATTTCTAGTGGAGGAAATAGTGGTTCACAAGCTGCAACTCTTATTATTAGAGCATTAGCACTTAAAGAACTGACAATCAAAGATTGGTGGTTTGTGATGAGAAGAGAAATTCTTTCAGGCGTTACATTGGGAGTTATTCTAGGTTCGATAGGATTTCTTCGAATTACAATATGGCAACAATTAGGTTGGTATGATTACGGTGAGCATTGGTTTTTGATTGCACTGACAGTATTTTGTTCACTGATAGGCATTATCCTTTGGGGCACTTTGACTGGATCAATGATTCCCATCATTCTCAAAAAATATGATATAGATCCAGCTACTTCATCTGCACCATTTGTTGCTACGCTTGTGGATGTTACAGGACTAATTATCTATTTTACAATTGCTGCAGTTATTTTAAAGGGCACTTTATTATAATCCAACGCCAATAAATACAAATACAATTAACTAAAAATTTTCAAACAATTTCAGCATCAATAATGTTGAAGAGAAAAACAATGGAATTATGGAATTAACATTTAAGACAACTTTAAAATGTGGTGGTTGCGAAGCAAAAGTCAAACCATTTTTAGACGATTTATCTGAAGTCGCCTCATGGAAAGCAGATTTAAGCCAAACTCCAAAAACAATTACAGTTCAAGGTGAAAATATAAAAGCTGAAAATATTATTGCTGCTATTGAAAAGGCAGGATTTAAAGCGGAGATTGCTTAATGATGTAATTGGAGATGTGAAAATTAAAAGTTAAAAGTACGAAGTACAAATAAAAAATGCATTGTAGAGTTTACCAAAACTAACCGCAAAGAACGCTAAGTTTTACGCTAAGTTCACGAAGTTTATTTTGGAGATTTGCAAATGTGAAGATGCGAAAAAGCTGGTGGTTATCAAAGCCCTATCTCCCGTATTTTGTCATTCCCATAAAAATGGGAATCTCCATCCTAATTTTATCTTTCATGAGATTCCTGCTTCCGCAGGAATGACACTGCTCTTTTTGTACATTTTGCTCTAAGAAATACAATTTAACCGCAAAGTTCACGGAGTGAAAGACAAGTACTACACATTGCGAATGCGCCCTGCACCATAGATTTTGATGCTGGGTACCCACTATACGAAGAAAGCGTAATTTCTTCAACTGTTTGAGACGAAGTCGAGTTTTGAAGAAATAGCTTTCAAGTATTTAGTGGGTCAGCGAAAAATCCGGTGCGATTCTTTTGCATACTTTTTCTTTTAAAGAAAAGTATGAAAGAAAAATAAAATGTAAGAATGTGAAGATGCGAAAAAGCTGGTGGTTATCAAAGCCCTATCTCCCGTATTTTGTCATTCCCATGAAAATGGGAATCTCCATCCTAATTTTACCTTTCATGAGATTCCTGATTCCGCAGGAATGACACTGCTCTTTTTGTACATTTTGCTCTAAGAAATACAATCTAACCACAAAGTTCACGGAGTGATAGATAGTACTACACATTGCGAATGCGCCCTGCACCATAGATTTTGATGCTGGGTACCCACTATACGAAGAAAGCGTGATTTCTTCAACTGTTTGAGACGAAGTCGAGTTTTGAAGAAATAGCTTTCAAGTATTTAGTGGGTCAGCGAAAAATCCGGTGCGATTCTTTTGCATACTTTTTCTTTTAAAGAAAAGTATGAAAGAAAAATAAAATGTAAGAATGTGAAGATGCGAAAAAGCTGGTGGTTATCAAAGCCCTATCTCCCGTATTTTGTCATTCCCATGAAAATGGGAATCTCCATCCTAATTTTATCTTTCATGAGATTCCTGCTTCCGCAAGAATGACACTACTCTTTTTGTACATTTCGCTCTAAGAAATACAATCTAACCGCAAAGAACGCTAAGTTTTACGCAAACTCACTGAGTTTATTGAAATAAAGTGAGAAGTGAGAGGCAAAATGGGAGAAGTAAAATGTCCTTTTAGTTTATCTAATTTATCTCACATCATTATTTAAGATTTAATTCAGTATCTCAAGATATATTCAGATAGAGGATAAAAGAAAGAAGGGTGAGCAAATGCCCACCCTTCTCCTTTAAATATTCCTAACAATATTATTTTGCTACTGAAACAGCTCTAGTTTCTCTGATCACAGTTACTTTAATCTGACCTGGATAAGTCATTTCATCTTGAATTTGTTGAGCAATCTTAATTGATAATTGTTCTACATCTTCATCAGAAGTTTTATCTGCTTCGACAATCACACGCAATTCCCTACCTGCTTGAATAGCATACGCTTTAGAAACTCCATTATGAGATAAAGCTGCAGATTCCAATTCTTGGATACGTTTTAGATATGTTTCCATAATCTCTCTACGAGCTCCAGGTCGTGCACCAGATATAGCATCACAAGATTGAATAATCGGCGCAATCATAGAGAGCATTTCCATTTCATCGTGGTGTGCACCTACTGCATTCACAATAGTAGGATTTTCTCCATATTTTTCACACAATTTTGCACCTAATAAAGCATGAGATAATTCTGGATCTTCATCAGATACTTTACCAATATCATGTAATAAGCCTGCACGTTTAGCCAATTTGACATTCAAGCCCATTTCTGATGCCATGATTGCACAAAGATTGGCCACTTCACGAGAGTGTTGTAATAAATTTTGTCCGTAAGATGAACGAAATCTCATTTTACCTACTAATTTAATTAGCTCTGGGTGTAACCCATGAACGCCCAAATCAATCACTGTACGCTCCCCTATTTCCATTATTTGAGCCTCTAGCTGTCTTTCTGTTTTAGCTACAATCTCTTCAATACGAGCTGGGTGAATACGTCCATCAGAAACCAATCTTTGAAGAGACAGTCTTGCGATTTCTCTTTTATAAGGGTCATAACCAGAAATAATAATTGCTTCTGGAGTGTCATCAACAATAATCTCTACACCAGTTGCTGCTTCTAATGCACGAATATTTCTTCCTTCTCTACCTATAATCTGACCTTTCTGATCGTCACTAGTCAAGTTAAACACAGATACTGTATTCTCAATTGTATTTTCAGCTGCAGTTCTTTGGATACTCTGAATGATAATCTTTTTAGCTTCCTTGCTAGCTTGCAATTTGGCTTCGTCCATTACCATTTTTACATGAGCCATTGCTTCTGTCTGAGCTTTGCCCTTCATCAATTCAATTAATTGAGCTTTAGCTTCTTCAGAAGTCAATTTTGCGATTTGCTCTAGTTTAGCAACATGTTCAGAATGAGATTTTTCTAATTCTTCTTTCTTTCTAGCAATAACTTCTTGAGATGCAATCAACTTCTCTCTTTCATCACTTAGTTCTTTCTCCTTACGGCTGTTGTTTTCTAATTTTTGATTAAGAGATTGCTCTTTTTGTTTGATTCGATTTTCACCTTCCAAAACTTTTTTGTTACGAGTATCTATCTCTAGATTATGCTCCTCCTTGAGCTTGAAGAAGCGTTCTTTGGCTTCCATCGCTCTTTCTTTCTTGTAAGCATCCCCTTCAATTTTAGCTTCTTTCAAAAGGGAATCGGCCTCAATTTTGGCTTTTTCTTCTAGTGCCTGAGCACGTGCAATCTGTTGTTCAACATTAGCTTTAAAAAGTAGCTTTCCTAAGAAAACTCCCACTGCTAATGCTATAACACCAATTGCTACATAAATTACTATCATTTTTTAATCTCACATTTATGATGAACAATGTGCCGATTCAAAGTGAAAGTCCTTTTCTATTGGGAGAGATTTTGTGTCAACAAATCGTCTAGCTCATTCAGTCTATCCATCCATTGGTCAGACTGAGATTGATTTCCAGATTTCCTAAATGATTCCACCTTTTGGTGAAGCAATAACATGATTAAAAAATCTTGTTTGTCTTTGCTTGGAAACTTCTGTTGGTAATCAATAATTTGATCATTGATGTCTTTAGCTGCACTTCTGACAATAGCTTCTTCTGCAGGGTCAACTTTCAATTTATATTGTCTGCCTGCTAAAACTAACTGGATATTGATATGGTTATCTATCATCGCTATGCATTCATTTTTGCTATACAATCATCAATTTCATTTATATAATGCTTGATTTGCTTCTTCACTTCTGTTCTCTCCTGATCTGAAAGGCCTACACCCTTAGCCAGCTTTAAAACATTTATATTTTGATTTAACTCTTCTTTCTCTTTTAATAATTGAGACTTTTCCTGATTCAACTTCACAATATGAGCGTTTAATTGAGCTAACTCAACTTTCATCTTTCGGTTTTGATCCAAAAGAAGATAAACTTTAGCAACGATTTGCTCCCATTTCTGTGATAGTTCTTTCATTATTGTCCTCTTACAGTCGCATTTAATTGATTTGAATATTGCTCTATCATTTTACTCATGATTTTATCAATATCCTTATCTGTCATCGTTTTTTCATCATCTCTGAAGATATAACTCACTGCATAAGATTTTTTATTTTCAGCGATTTTATCTCCTTCATATACATCAAAAAGTTCCACTTGGCGCAATTGATTTTTACCAATTTTTAGTGCGATTTGTTGTACGTCTGTGAATTTAATATTTTTGTCCAATAAAAGTGCTAAATCTCTTCGAATTGATGGAAATTTTGATACAACAATTTTTGAATTGCTAGATTTTTGAGATAATTTGAATATTTTATCCCAATTAAAGTCTGCAATAAATACTTCTTGTTTGATATCCCACTTTTTTGTTATCTTATTTGAAACCTTAGCAATATGGAGAACTTCAGTTTGTCCTACTAAATATTTTAAGGTATATTCATGTAAATGATCTTGACTTTCTTCCAGATGAGAATAATTTATTCCCAATCTATTTAGCACACTCTCTGCCAAACCTTTGATGTAATAAAAATCTATTTTATTTGAAGGAGTATTCCAATTCGTCACCAACTGCTCACCAGTTGCTATCAAATACAAATGCAAATCCTCTTGATAACTTTCTCCTTTCTGAGTATATGTTTTACCATATTCAAAAAGTTTTAAATTTTTCTGTGAACGATTGATATTATAGCTCAACACTTCCAATGCACTTGTGAGCATAAAAGGTCTTAAAACATCCAACTCAACATTTATACTACTCAATAATTTCACTTGATTTTCTGGAGCTATCCATCCATCAAGATATTTTGAACGCGTCAAAGAATTATTTAAAATCTCATAATAACCGTTGCTAGCTAAAAAATTAGATGCAATTCTATAAAGCTGTTCTTTATCTTTTCCTTTTTTAACAGGAATAGCCGCTTTGATGCTTGAAGGAATCGGTACATTGTTATATCCGTAAATTCTTAAAATATCTTCTATAACATCTACATCTCTAGTCACATCAGCACGGTACAATGGCACTTGTAATTTCCACAACTCTTGGGAAGCATCAACATCTATTTCTAATAAAGTTAAAATCCTTAAAATTTCTTCATTATTAATAGGTGCTCCAGTCAGATTTCTTACTTTTTCAGGAGCTAACTCCACAGTATTCTTTTTAAACTCACTATTGGAAATATCAAAAAAATCAGAAGTAATTTTTCCACCAGCAACATCTATAATAAGTTGAGTTGCAATCTTTAAAACCTCTAAAGTATCTGTCGGATCTACTCCCTTTTCAAAATGAGTAGCCGCCTCAGTCCTTAATTGATGCGCCATAGATGTTCGTCTAATAGCTGTAGGATGGAAAAAAGCACTTTCTAAAAATATTGCAGTCGTTGTACTTTTCACTCCAGAATTTATTCCACCATAAACACCAGCGATACACATCCCTTCTTCTGCATTGCAAATCATCAAATCGTGTTCGTTCAATTTGACATCTACATTATCCAAAGTCTTAAAAATAGTATTTTGTGCAAGTGTCTTCACAATCACTTTATCACCTTTAATAGATTGTAAATCAAATGCATGTAAAGGTTGACCGTAACTATGCAAAATATAATTTGTAATATCTACAACATTATTAATAGGCTTTTGACCGATGGCTTTCAAACGATTTTGCAACCATTCAGGTGAATCTTCTACTTTCAATCCATCAATCACTACTCCTGTATATCTCGGAGCTAAATCTTGAGCAAGTACTTCCACCTTTAATGAACTTCCTACCCCTTTTTCCAATTGATATTGCCCTTTTTTCAATGGATTCAATTGACCATATCTAAAATTTAAAGCGGCAGCTAAATCTCTTGCTACGCCATAATGAGATTGAGCATCCGTACGATTGGGTGTAAGACCTATTTCAAATATAGAATCATTTTCTATATTATATAATTGACTTACAGGTGTTCCAACCACAGTATTTTCTGGTAAAACAACAATTCCTGCATGAGATTCTCCCATACCGATTTCGTCCTCAGCGCATAACATTCCATTGGATGCTACTCCACGAATTTTTGCTTTCTTGATTTCAAAAGATTCTCCTCCATTAGGATAAAGAATAGTACCGACTGGAGCTAAAATTACTTTCTGACCAGCAGCAACATTGGGAGCACCACATACGACTTGTAGTGGTTCTCCTTGACCGACAGATACTGTTGTAACCTTGAGCTTATCTGCATCTGGATGAGGCTCACAAGTCAATACTTCAGCCACAACCAATCCTTTTAAACCTCCAGGAAAAGATTCAAATTCTTCTATCCCCTCTACTTCAAGACCAATATCTGTTAATAAATCTTTTAATTCTTCTGTTTCTAAATCAATATTTATAAAGGTTTTTAACCAATTCAATGATATTTTCATAATTCTGTATCGAACTGACAAATTTAAAAATATTAGCGTTAAAATTTGAAACAATATATTGGTTTAGCTTTTTTAAGTAATAAATAGCGCCTACATTCAAGTACAATAGTATCTTGTATCAAAAATTTGATGAATTAATAAAGCCCAATGAATGATATATCCATGCTGTCTTTTCCTATTTTTGCCTGACTTTCTGATACTATGAATAAAAAATCTTTATTTATTGAGAAAATTATCCAAAAATTAAAAGTTGGAGATCAAAGGTCTATTTATTTAGATGCAGTACCATCGAGATATGCAAGATTGGACATTACCAATTTCAGCCAGATAGAACCAGAACTCACATTTGATTTTTTAAAGAAAATACTTAGTTCACAAAATTTTAGTTTCCAAATTCAAATTGAGCCTTCAAAATATTCGCTTCTGCCTATAGAAGAAAGAAAGAATGTTCAAAAAATTTCCAAAAAACTCAATACCTTATATTATCAAAGCCAAGATGAACTAGCAGAATACGGAACAGAATCATTTGGTCTAGGTTATCCGATGCTTGCTATCCCCGACCCTTCCAATCCTAATGCTATCCTAAAGGCTCCATTATTAATATGGAAATTGGAAATCTCAAAAACAACTGCTTCAAGCAACACATGGACTATCAAAAGAACTGATAGACATGAAGTTACATTCAATGAATTGCTCTTGAATCATTTTAAACAATATTTGGGTGAATATTGGCAAAATCCATTTTCAAATCTTGATACTGAGGAACTTAACCTTGATACAGTTCAACAAATATGTAATATCGTTACAAAAGGACTTCAACTCTCTGAGGAAAAACTAAGCATTGCAAAAGTCAGCCCTTGTGAATCAAAAGAAACAATTGAAAAATGGGCACCACTTCAACCCAAAATTATTCAAGTAGGGATTTTAGGTTTGTATAAATCTCAAAAACAATCTATCATTGAAGATTTGTTGCAACTTCAGTATTTTAATGAAGAAGAAGAAATACAATATATAGAAGACACTCAAAATAATTTTCTTACACCTATAGCACTTGACCCTTCACAAGAAGCCGTTCTTCATACCTTATATAAACACAAGAAAGTCATCATTCAAGGACCTCCAGGTACAGGAAAAAGCCAAGCATTGACTGCAATTATTACCAATGCATTATTAGAAAATAAAAAAGTATTGGTCGTATGCGAAAAGAGAACAGCACTAGATGTGATAAGGAAAAATCTTTCACAAATAGGATTAGATTCTCTTATCGCTCTGATTGAAGATGTCTATAAGGATAGAAATACAGTTGTTCAAAATATTCGTCAACAATTGGAAGAATATAAGTCCAATCAATCATCTTCTTTCAAAAGCTATCAATTTGAAGAAACCAAAAATCAATTTTTAAAGTTCAGAGATATTACCAATCAACGAATTGAAGCTTTATATCAAAAATCATTTGGAGATGACAATTGGATTGAAGTAGCTGAAAGACACACTCAACTGACAAAAAATTTAAACCTAACAACTCATGAGCCTCTGAGTCCTTTGGGCGATAATCAATCTTATTTTGAGCAATACCAAGAATGGAAAAATAATTTAATTCAACATCAGGAATTAATCTCAAGAGTTGCGCTCATCTTATCAGCAATTCATCTACTACCTAAAGAATGGTGGTTGAAACACAATGAAAATGACATAGAAACATTTCATCATTTTCATCAAAAAGGTCTTGAACTGAAAACATTCATAGAACAATCTGAAAAAGATTTAGGGACTGAATTTTTACATTTAAAGTTTCAAAATAAAATTAAAACAGGATTTCTATTTTTATTTTCCAATAGACAGAAACAAATCAGACAAGCTAGAAAAACAGCATTACTTCTTTTTCAGGAATGGGCATCTCTGGGTATTAAAACCCAGTGGAATATTACCCATTTAAACGCTCAACAAGACTTTCAAAGCCTTAAAGAAATCAGTGAGATTATAGATGAAGCTTTAAAAATTTCTACTCCTGTAGATAAAATTATTGACCAACTATCTCTTGTTCATACTTGGATTAACTATCAATCGCAAAATCCTCAACAATTCAGCACTTTCATTGAAAAAATTGCTCAATTCCCTCCTCAGGAAAGATTGGAAAGATTGGAAGAATGGTATAAAGGATATTTTTTAATGTATTATGCAAAAGATAATTTTCTCTACTTAGATGGAGATGATTTATTGAAAGATTTAAAAGCATATTATACTCAAACAAATGAGTTGTTGAATGGCAAAATAATTGAATTATGGGATCAGAAAGCTCAAAATGCCATTAAAAACACAGCAGATATTTCAGCTAAAAAACTTTTGTATAACCTCCGCAAAAACAGACAATTTAATCAACGCAATAGCTTAAGAGCCATATTACAGAATGACTTTGATTTTTTCAGTACTATTTTTCCTGTTATCATGGTCAATCCACTTACTGCAAGTTCTATTTTACCTTTGCAGAAAGATTTATTTGATATCATCATTTTAGACGAAGCCAGCCAGCTGAGAATTGAAGATACTTACGCTGTTTTGCATCGTGCACGTTATCATGTTATATCAGGAGATGAGCATCAGATGCCTCCTAGCTCCTATTTCTCTGCAGATGTTGATTTGCAAGAAGACACAGAAGAACTCGAAGAAGAAATTGATATTTTCCTTGCTCAAAGCTCTTCATTGCTAGAATTTGCATCAGATGCTGGTTATGAAATGACTTATTTGGACTTTCATTATCGTTCACAACATCCAGATTTGATAGCTTTTTCCAATGCAAGTGTATATCAATCCAGATTGATACCTATGCCAGCAAAAAAATCTTATCAATCTATTCATTTTCACACAGTCAATGGAATATATAGCAACCGTTCAAATATTGAAGAAGCGCAAGAAGTTGTCGCTCAACTCTTCCAAATAGCCGAAGACAATCAAGAAACAATGCCTAGTGTGGGTATTGGCACTTTGAATTTACAACAGAGAGATGTTATTCAAGATTTGATATGGGAACAAGCTTACCAATATCCGCATAAAGCAGAACTTTTAGATAAATTGTCTCAAGCAGGTTTGTTCATAAAAAATTTGGAAAACATCCAAGGTGATGAAAAAGATATTATTCTCATCAGTACTACTTTTGGCAAAGATACCAATGGAAGTTTTAGACAAAATTTTGGCCCTATCAATAGACAACAAGGATATAAATTACTCAATGTTTTAATCACTAGAGCAAAAAAGAATATACATATTTTCTGTTCAATTCCCGAAGAATACTACCAAAAGTATGAAGATGAAATTATCAAAACAGGCAATACTGGCAAGGGATTGTTCTATGCTTATTTAGCTTATGTACGAGCAGTTTCAGAAAACAATATTCCTCAAAAAACAGCTATTTTAAATAGCCTTCAAAAACAACAAGCAAAAACAATTTTGAAAAATAATCAGAAAGACATTGCACTTCCTGATTACGTTTTGAATCAAATCAATGAGCAAATTCAATTACCTCTTAAAACTCAACTAAAACTAGGAGGCTTTACATTGGAAGCTCTATTTAAAGAAACGCTGAATAAGCCTGTCTATCTGCAAACAGAACAAGCATCAAGACATCCTGCTACTCATTATAAATACATGATTTACAAGGATGATGTACTCAAAAATTACTCACTACTCAATCACAAAATTTGGGCTTATCAATGGTGGAGAGAGCCCAATTATGAAATTAAAAAAGTAAGTACAATTATAAATGCAATGACAAAATCTTCGGTCAATTAAGTCGTTATTTTTGAATTAATAAAACTCGCCTCTTTTAAGGTATTTTTTCACATAATCTTTTACGCCATCTTGTATAGAGAACATAGATTCTTCATATCCTGCATCTCTAAGTTTCTGAATATCCAATGCAACATGAGCAGGAAAATTGTTTTTCAAATCTGATGAGATAGCATGATACAAAATCTGAGGTTTTATTTCCAATATTTCAAAAACAGCATTGACAACATCATTATAACTTACATTCCATCCAGTACCTAAATTATAAATACCAGAATCAGGATGCTTATCTATAAAAAAGGCAATTATTTTAATGACATCTTTTACATAAATAAAATCTCTAGACATATCGCCATCTGCAATATCTGGTAAAAATGACGTAAATAAAGTCATAGATTGCTTCTCCAATATTTCAAAATACGCTTTTAAAACAATAGAAGCATTGGCACCTTTATGATATTCATTGGGACCATATACATTGGACATTCTCAGTCCATACCAAAATGGAGGACTATCTTTCTCATGAAGCGACCATTGATCTATTTCTAATTTCACTCTCGCATAAGGATGTGAAGGGTTTAAATCAAATGTAGTCAGATTATCATCTTTGAAACCTAAAGCACCATCGCCATATACTGCGCCAGAACTCGCATATATTAGTTTTATATTTTTCAGCGCACAAAATTTCCATAACTTTTTATGAGTATCTAGTATCTCTTCACTATTCTTTTTCCAATCATTGTGTATATACCCTGACTTTGTACCAAGATGGACAATACATTGTATATCAGTATAGTTATGTTCTAAGAATGTAAAAAAGTCTTCTCTTTCAACTATCTGCAAATAATATTTCCAAGCAATATTTTTATGCCTTTCTGGTATGCTAAAATTATCTACAAGTACAATATCTCTAATATTCTTCTCATTCAAATAAGCAATGAGTGCACTTGCAATAAAACCTGAGGCACCGGTTATAACAATCATTTTGTATCTTTAAGCGAATATTTTTCAAAGCTATGGATCTATCCTTAATTGTCAGAGCAATTATCAAAAAAAGAAGATCTACCTCTCCTGATAACTTTAACGGGAAAGCGGTAGATAAACAAATTGTCCAAGAAATATTAGAAGCTGCCAACTGGGCACCCAACCACAAAAAGACAGAGCCATGGCGATTATTTGTATATGAACCCGAAAAAGTGAAAAATTTTGGAAAAATGCATGCCCAACTCTACAAAGAGCATACACCAGAAGAAATTTTTTTGGAAAAAAAGTATAAAAAACTACTTCATAGAGCTGATAAAGCTTCACATGTAATTATAGTCGGAATGACTAGAAGTGAAGTTGCTGGACTTCCTGAACAAGAAGAAATAGCAGCAGTATCTTGCGCTATTCAAAACATGCTATTAGTAGCTACTGCTCACAATGTTGCTAGCTTTTGGGGTACTGGCGGAATGTGTTATCATCCTTCTTTCAAATCAGTCTATGGTATGGAAGAGAAAGATGTTATTTTGGGTTTTATTTTTCTTGGCAAAACTGACAATGACGACTTAGAAGAAGGGAAAAGACATAGCCCTATTACAGAAAAAATAAAATGGATGTAACCATAAGAACACAATCGACCATTATTTTTGCGCCATTATGTTTCATGAATCTCTTGCTTTTTTGCTCATTTGTTTAGGTGCTGGTCTGGCAGTCAAAAAATGGCAATTGTTACCCAATGACACATTCAAAAAGGTCAATAAATTTATTTTATACTTTACTATTCCAGCGATTACATTAGAAAAAATCAGCCAGATTGACTTGAGACTAGAGTATTTAGCACCTACAATCTCTGGTTGGGGGCTTTTTATTTTAGCAGGAATATTTTTCGGCATTCTTAAACATTTTTACAAATGGGATAAAAAGACATGGGCAGCACTGACATTGGGTTGTGGCTTAGGAAATACTTCATTTGTTGGTTATCCTGTGACACAATTAATATATGGAGAACAAGGTTTACAATATGCAATCTTTGTAGATCAACCAGGCACTTTTGCTTGTTTGTCAACTCTAGGTATTGCTTTGGCAGCGTATGCGAGTGGAGGTCAACTTACCTTTAAAAGTATGGCATGGAGACTGATTACATTTCCTGCTTTTACTTGCTTTTTTATTGCATTGATAATACCATCAGATTTATTTAGACAAAACATTTTTGGTGATATTCTAATTCTGAAAGTATTGCGATATATAGGTAGCTGGACTAATCCATTGGCATTTTTATCTATAGGTATGCAATTTTCTTTTAGTTTCAGTGAAATTAATACAAGACAATTCGGCTGGGGACTTGCTTATAAATTATTGTTAGGACCTTTAGTATTTTGGTTAGTCTTTTTCTTACTAGGATTGGAAGGAATGATTTATGATGTAAGCGTATTAGAACTGGCTATGCCGCCAATGATTACTGCATTTATTATTGCTACAGAATACAATTTAAGTCCTAAACTATCCGCTTCACTAGTCAACTATGGATTGCCTGCTTCTGCCCTTACATTGTATTTGTGGGGAATTTTCTTAAAATAGATTTTCATTCGTTATACATTTTCAGATGCTTATCAAAAAGTTGTTTCGTTAAAAACACTGTCTTTTATAACACAACAATGACAATATCTAATATGAAATAGCCCTATCTTCACATCTTATGAGAGTGGAGTTAGAACACGTTTTTACGGGACATTCTGAACCTATTTACAGTTTGAGTTCAGGTAATGATAATCATCATTTTTTTAGCGGCAGTGGAGACCAGTTTGTAGGAAATTGGGATATTGAAACAAAATCTTTTATAGGACCTTTAGTAAAAGCCAATGGCAGCATCTATTCTCTATACCATGATAAGCAAAATCAAATATTATACGTCGGTCAGAGATTTGGAGTAGTTATTATCGTGGATTTGACCAAGAAAAAAGAGCCTAAAGCTATTCAAGCTCATGATGGAGATATATTCGCTATTCAAGAAGTAAAAGGAAAAATCTATACCGTTGGTGGAGATGGCTTTTTTAAAGTTTGGGAAAAAGATATGCAATTTCTCCATGATTGGAAACTTTGCGCAACCAATATCAGATGTATTCATTATTCTGAAAAACACAATGAACTTCATCTCGGACTATCAGACCATAGTATAAGAATCATCGATTTGTTTTCATTGAATCAAATCCAATCTTTACACTTACATAATAACTCCGTTTTTACAATCGAAACATTAGACGAAAATAGAATTATCAGTGCTGGAAGAGATGCTATATTTCATATTTGGGAAAAGAAAGACAAACAATGGGAACACCAAGAAATGATTCCTGCTCATTTATATACAGTCAACCATATTATAAAATCTCCTGAAGGAAAATATATAGCTAGTGCTGGAAGAGATAAAACCATCAAAATATGGGATACTCAAACTATGAAATTGCTTAAAGTATTGGATAGAGATAAATATACTGCTTCACATTCTCACAGTGTGAATAGGTTGCTATGGATGAGTGAACATGAGTTAATCAGTGCTGGAGACGATAGAAAAATCATCTATTGGAAAATAATAGAAGAGTAAAGTAAAAATTAATTATTTAGATATAATCTATTGATTAATAATATCTTTAGCTGCCTCATCTAACTTAGGTAAATGTACTCTAGTCATTAATAACAATGAAATCAAAGTGCCTACCAAACCAATTGCAGCTGTCATTTTTACACCAAAATTATTTTCTTTGCTATTACCCAATAACAACAAAGTCGGGAACAACAAACTAGTCAAAGAAATACCAATCTTCATGATAAAAAATTTCACCCCAAAAAACGTAGCAGAACGAAATTGACCAGTAATTTGAGCATCTTCTGTCGCCATATCTGAAACCAATGCCATAGGTAGAATACCAAATATTGCCATAGGAAAAGTATTCAGCAAAACAATGCCCAATGCAATAAATATCATAGGAAGTTTTATCGCTCCAAGAATCAAAATAAAAACAAATAATAATGCCAACATCAAAAACGCTATGAGCAATAAGGTCTTCTTATTAACTTTTTCCGTTAAAGGAATTATCAAAGGATAAGAAAGAAAAGTACTTACAGCTGTCCCTACTATTACTAATGTTACATAATGCTCTTCCAAGCCCATCAATGTTGTAACATAATATGCCAATCCCAATTGGATAAACTGACTAGAAAACCAATAAAACAATTCCACCCACATATATCTACGGAAATGTGTAATCTTAAGTACAGACATCATCTGCTGAAATGGGCTTCCTTCTACTGCTGTGGTCTTGACACAATATTTATTTTCATCAACAAATATCACAGGTAGCAACATCAAAATCATAGCTAAAACACAGAATACAAAAATTAAAGATTGAAATGCTTGTGTGCCACTAATATGGAAAATCTCGGCAACCCATACTTTCAATGCAAAAACTGAATATGCTCCTATCAATCCAACTCCCCAAGTAGCTGCTAACAAAGTGCTGATTAACACTCTATCTTTCTGCGTATGTCCCAGCTCTGCAATCAATCCATTATACGGAGTAACATACACTGATAAAAATATATTAAAACCCAAAGTACCTATTGCTAACCAAATAATATTGATTGCAGATTTACCTTCCATTAATGGAAAAAAAGACATGAACACACACAAAGCAATCGGAAGAAAAGCAATCGCTAAAAAAGTACGTCTGCGACCAAATTTGAATTTTGATTTATCAGAAATAGGCCCCATCAAAATATCAAAGACAGCACTTACTACAGTCCCGACAAACATCAACAAACCTACAATCGTAAATGATAAGAAAACAACTTTACGTTCTACAAATTCAGGAAATACACTTTCTTCACCAATAACAGGTGGATGATAAAAATATATCAACAAAAGCATGAAGCAAGAATTGGCCAAATTCCAACCCGATTGCCCTAATGAATACATGATTTTAACAAATAAAGGAACTGGAGGTTTGGAAGTGCTCATAAAAAACAAAAAAACAAATATAGTACTTTCAGTAAATTTTAAAAATCAGAATACAACCTAACCTATTGAATAAATATTTATTTAAGTGAAGAAGAAGATTTTTCAAAGAATTAATAGATATTAGGGGCTTTAAAAGAATAAATGGCAGAAGTCGCACAAGCAAAACCTTCAACAGGTAAATATTTTGGCTCTTTGGATGGCTATCGAGCATTTGGAACATTTGTTGTCGTCATGCATCACGTGCCTTTTATATTTATCCGCACACCATTTGCTTATGGGTGGTGGGTATTGCAATCTTTTTTTGTCATCTCAGGCTTTCTCCTCACTTTAATATTATTAAAAGACAAAGCTAAAGGCTACGCATTTAAAGGATATTTAAAAGAGTTTTATCTAAAAAGATTTTATAGAATTTTTCCACTTTATTGGGCATTTCTTGCACTATTGGCCATTATAGTCTTCCTATTTGGCACAACTCAAATCCCTTTAATATCTGGATTTCTGAATGAATACAAGGTCAATTGGTGGCTATTTTGGACATATACATATAATTACAAAGATTTAGCCAATTTTTTACAAAATATACAACCTGATTTCAATCCTTTTTTATCCCATCTGTGGTCATTATCTGTAGAGGAACAATTCTATCTGATGTTGCCATTTATGGTATATTTTTTAAGCCTAAAAAACTTAAAAAGATTAGTCTTGGGAATAATTATCTTATCACCATTGGCACGATTGGCTACTTATTTTTATTTCAATTCTTTAGCTCAGACACCAGAATACAGTGGGTATTTCAATGGAAGTGAATTTATGAAAAATAGTTGGGTAGCTGTAATTATGCTTCGTTCAACTTGGTGCCAGCTAGATTGTTTGGCTTTTGGAATGGCATTGGCATTATGGGATTTCACTTGGATAAAGAGTGCAAAAAAATGGTTTTGGTGGTCATTCTTAGCGTTTTTCATCATAGTTACACTCAATGGTATTTATACAGCTACAAAAATAGATACACAGCACATCATGGATTTGGCACAATTGAATCCTATTTTAAGAAAGACAATGGAAATATTCCCGATGTGGTTTGTCAAATTTTATTCTGCTGTTTCAGAACACCTCGTATTGATTGAAAATTACCATTTTGTCTATATCTATACTATCGTCAATTTCTTATCTTTTCTGATAGTAATGAGTTGTATTCGCAATAAACCTTTTTTAAGTTTTATGGGTAATGATAAAATGGTTTATACTGGCAAAATCACATACGGAGCATATCTATTCCATTATCCTTTACTGATGATAATTATTATATTTTCAATGCCTATAATGGCTAAAATATCAAAAATCAGTACTAAAATTATCAGTTCTTTCTTTGGAGACTATATTGGATTAATTGGTAGTCAGATTGCTTCTGAATTGGTCATGATTGCCATATATTTACCTGCATTGTGGTATCTATCCAAATATTGTTTTGAGTATTTTGAAATGTATTTTATCAAACTAAAATACAAGGTTAAGGCTCCTTCTAAATAACAGAGAGGAAGTGTTATGCTTCAATATTTAACAGTAATAGCAATTGACAATTATTATTATTGATAAATTAACAATAGATAAGCACTATTGAATTTGCAATAACTCATTTTTGTATATTATAAATACTTAATTATGTTAGAGTTGATTAAACAACCATGGCCATGGTACGTCGCAGGACCTTTGATAGGCTTAACAGTTCCTATTCTCTTGATTATTGGGAACAAAGCATTTGGAATTAGTTCATCTTTAAAACATATTTGTGCATCATGTCTTCCTGTCAAGTCTTCGTATTTTCAATATAATTGGAAAGAGGAAATATGGAATATCTTTTTTGTGTTTGGAATATTTTTAGGTGGTATCATCTCGGTTACTTTTTTGAGCAATCCAGCTCCTATAGATTTGAATCCAAAATTAGTATCAGAACTAGAAAGCTATAATATTACCAATATCAACAACATGGTTCCGATGCAAATATTCAATTGGGAGACATTATTCTCATTGAAGGGATTTATTTTATTGGTAGTTGGAGGTTTTCTAGTGGGCTTCGGAACTCGATATGCAGAAGGTTGTACTAGTGGACACACTATAATGGGTCTATCTACTTTGCAATGGCCATCATTAGTAGCATCAATATGTTTCATGGTTGGAGGTATCATTATGGCTAATTTTATTCTACCACTTATTCTTTCACTCTAATTCATCAATCATGTCTAGTAATAAATCAATCTCATGGACAGACAATATTAAATACGTAATTGTTGGTATTTTATTCGGTATTGTTTTCGTCAAAGCAGAAATTATCAGTTGGTATAGAATCCAAGAAATGTTTCGTTTTCAAGCATTCCACATGTATGGAGTGATTGGCAGTGCTGTCGTGGTTGGAATGATATCTGTATGGCTTATTAAAAAGTTCAATATCAAAACTATTGAGGGAGAAGAAATCACTTTCAAAACCAAACCATTCAGCAAAGGTCAAGTTTATGGTGGACTTTGTTTTGGATTTGGATGGGCTTTGACTGGTGCATGTCCAGGACCTTTATATGCATTAATAGGAACAGGAGCAAGTGTCATCATCGTTACATTAATCAGTGCTGTAATAGGAACTATGGCTTACGGTATATTAAAAGACAAATTGCCTCACTAGCAGAAAATAATTGAATAGCGAATTAATTTCGCATTTTGGACAATGGATAGAGATGGATACACTTCAATTTCTATCCATTTTTCATTATTTTCAAGGCAATAATTCAATATTGTGCTGATAAATCACCCTTTAATAAAAAAAGCTGCATGGATATTTTCAGGCTTGTTGATAGCACAACTGATTAATTTTGCTTTTGCACTCATCTTACCACGAATATATCAACCAGAAGATTTTGCACTTTATGGATTGTTTTTGTCTAGTGTATTGATATTATTTGAAATTGTAAATTTTAGATTAGATCAAGCATTAATGCTTCCCCAGCTTGAAGAAGAAAGTGTATTTATTTATAAAAAATCTATTCAATATGCTTCATTACTTGCTTTAGCCATAGGAATAATTGGTACAATAGTTCATTTGTTTTCATGGCTACCACAAGCTAAAAATATTATATTTTGGATTGCATTGAGTGTTCTTCTTCAAGGCATTAACCAACCTACATTAGCTTTTTGCAATAGAATTCAAGCTTATACGCTGATGAATATTTCAAGAGTTGTACAAGCTATAAGTATTGGAGTCGTCAGTTGTCTTCCAATCATTATTCACTATTCAAAAGTATGGTTGATTGAAGGGTTTGTTGTGGGTCAGATAGCTAGTATCATTATTTTATATCCAGTTATTCTTAGAAATTTTAGTCTTTCGATTGTGAAAAATAGATATTTGATAAGAGAATATTCGGCATTTCCAAAATATGGCACTTGGTCATCCTTACTCAATACAATATCAAGAAATTCAGTCGTATATATTCTCAATTTATTCTTTACTCCTTATTTCGTAGGGCTATACACTTTTACCAACAAACTTATTCAAGCTCCACTCGCATTAGTTTCTAGTTCAATAGGTCAAGTATTCTTCAGAGATGCCAGCCATGCATCGACAGCAGACGAATTAAAAGCACTCAGTAATTATACGCTAAAAATACTATCTTCAATTGCAATTATTCCTGTGTGTATATCATGGATTTGGGGACCAGAAATTTTCGAATTTTTATTCGGAAAGGAATGGAGAGCAGCAGGCGAAATAGCTAAATATTTGGCACTTTGGTATGGCACTACACTTATCGTCACTCCCCTAAGTATGTTGGTGGATATAAAAGCTAAACTCAAATGGGAATTAGGCTATAATATTGTTTTTTTCCTTTTCAGAGTAGGTTCATTATGCCTAGTTGCTTATTTTGGTGATTTCAAATGGTCTATTATTATTTTTGGAGCTGTCAGTGTTTTTTTCAATTTATATCTACTCATCTTTGTAAGACGACTTTATCATCATGAAGATAAAATTTGATTTAAAATACCCCGGTTCGTTTCAATGGACTCAATATAAAAACCTATATTTTATTGGTTATGCCTTTGATGAAAACCAAAAAATCTATCGAAAAGCAGCAGATTTCAGTGAATTAGATTTTGCTAACAACAAGATTGAAACTTTCAATGGCGCTTTTTCTGCTATCTATCTTACAGAAGAAAATACAACAATATGGGTAGATACAGCAGCTTCATTTCCAATATTCTACAAAAAGGAAGATGACAAAATATTTATTTCTGTAGCACCGCAGTCCAATTCACCTTTGGAGCTTGTCAATACCGAAACTTACACCCAAATCTATTGCACTGAGCATCATACAACATTATTAAAAGATTGGTTCTCAATTCCTGCAGGTCATAAAATCATTATTAATAACAACTTACTTTCTATTTCTGAACACAGATATTTCAATCATTATGTCAGTCAAAAAGTAGAGAAAGATGATGAATTTGAAAATAATTTTGTAGCGATTGTTCACCAATGGGCTCAACAAATCATTGAATTTGCCGATGGGAATCCAATTTGGGTACCACTCTCTGGGGGCTATGATTGCAGGTTGTTATTAAGTGCTTTGATAATGGCAGAAGCGCCCAATCTACACTCCTACACTTATGGAAAAGAACTAAGCCCAGAAATATTGATGGCACGACAAGTAGCACAAACTCTCAAAATAGATTGGCATTTTATCCCTTATAATGAACAAGCATTTCAATATTTTTTTACTGATATTTGGAAAAGCTATGCACTAAAAAACCATCATTTTCATGCATTGCCTCACGAGCAAGATTTTTTTGCTTTATTACTATTAGCTCAAAAGGGAATTTTAGGTAAAGATTTTGTAGCAATTACTGGACATTGTGGAGAGATTCCTGCGGGTAGCGTACTCAAATCTTTCCCTATTCAAACCAAAGAATATATCTTTCAAAAATACGGATATCATGCTCAATATCTCCTAGAAGACAATATTGACCCATGGGATAGTTTTCACCAATGGCTGAGTGAAAATCGCCTCAGTAAATTCATTACTAATAGCCTTAGATTATTTGAATTTTTTGGGGGAAAATGGATGCTTCCAATGTGGCACAAAGATTTTATGGAATTATTTTATAGCTTAAATTTTGAAGAGCGATATGGTGAAAAAGCATATATTGAAATGGCATTCAAACATTTTTTTGAGCCTTTAAATATAGATTTCTACAAACCGAAAGGTGATACAATTTCTGCTTCTAAAACTTATAAAGATTACCTCAAAAAAATTCTCCCTCAACAATTAGTAGAAAGGTACCAGAGATATAATGCCAAAAATCCGATTGCAGACCCATGTAATTTGCAGACATTTTACGAAATGCTCTATGAAGAAATGAAAGAAAACAATATGCCTCTCCCTAAAAAAGATGGCAACCTCAATCGCTTGCACGCCTTGTATATGTTAGAAATGCTTAAAAATGAACAATAAGACTTTTTAATGGTTTTTATTTTTATACTTTAGTTTTAAATACAAAAAAGATGAACAGAAGAAAATTTATTGCAGATTCAGCTAAGGCGACTGCTGTTACGTTTGTAACTGTACCGATGATTAATGATGAAGTTTTTGCAGCAGTAGAATGCAAGGAATTAACTCAATTTAGCCAAATCGCATTACCTTATTCTTTTGATTCGCTGGAGCCTTATATCGATAAAGAAACGATGAATATTCATTATACTAAGCATCATGCTGCTTATGTAAAAAATATTAATGAAGCGATAGTCAGTGAAAATATTAAGGAAAAAAACGAAAACGCACTATTTAAAAATATAGATAAATATTCTTCAAAAGCGAGAAACAACGCAGGTGGAGCGTGGAATCACAATTTTTTCTGGGAGTGTATGACTCCTGGAGGAAAAGCAATGCCTACGAAAGTTTCTGACGCTATTTTGGCCAATTTTGGTTCGATAGATGCGTTTAAAGAAGAATTTGCCAAAGCAGCAGCTACAAGATTCGGTTCTGGTTGGGCTTGGTTAGTTAAAGATGGAAATTCGCTTAAAATCGGTTCTACTCCCAACCAAGATAATCCATTGATGAATGTATCAGATTTCAAAGGCAAACCCTTATTGGCATTAGACGTATGGGAACATGCTTATTATCTACACTACCAAAACAGACGACCAGATTATATCAAAGCATTTTGGAATGTAGTTGATTGGGAATTTGTAGCGAAACAGCTGTAGGGGGAATACACCTCCTACTTCTCTTCTTTCTTAGCATATTTTTCTTTGACAAAGGCAATAATCATCGGAAGAACAGAAATGAAAATAATACCGAAAACTACCTTTTCAAAATTATCTTTTACCAATGGAATATTACCTAGAAAATATCCAGCAAGAGTGATTCCTATCACCCACATCATCGCTCCTATTACATTGTAAGTAATAAATGTACCATACGTCATCTTGCCAATTCCAGCTACAAATGGTGCTAATGTTCTGACAATCGGCACAAAACGGGCAATAACAATTGTTTTACTCCCATGCTTATGATAAAAATCGTGAGTTTTATTGATATGTTCTTCTTTGACAAAATTCTTCCCAAATATCTTCACCTTCAATATCCTATCTCCAAACTCGCGACCAATAGTATAATTGGCTGTATCTCCAAGAATGGCAGCAATCAATAACAAAAACACTAAAATAAATATATTCAAACCATCTGGGTAAAGTGCTGCAAACATACCCGCTGCAAACAACAAAGAATCTCCAGGCAAAAATGGCATCACCACAACTCCTGTTTCAACAAAAATGATTAAAAATAAAATTGCATAAACCCAAACACCATAATTCAAGATAAACATTTCCAAATATTTGTCAATATGCAAGATAAATTCTATTAGTTCCATTACATTTTTTATAAAGTGGTGCTAAAATAGCTTTTTAAAATTACTTATTGATTAAAAACAAATACCGTCCTAAATAAATTTTATTAGGAAATACTTTTCACATGCTTATTGATTGGAAGTTGGAGATGCTTTATCATAATATATAAAAAACAATGAGAAAATATAGTTTTTTCTAATTTTTTATGAAAAAAATTGTTCTTTCCCAAAAGCATCTCGTAATTTTATAACAACTTACAATTACCTAGTTTTTATGAAAAATATTTTACTCCTTTTTTGCTTTCTGTCATTTTATTCTTTTGCGCATGCACAATATGATTTGCCAGAAAGATCTTATGTAAATGAAGCAATTGCACCATTTTATCACGGAATTGCATCTGGAGATGCGACAGCAGACAAAGTGATTATTTGGACAAGAATTACCACAGATGCCAATAGTGCAAATGTCAAATGGAGAATTGCAACAGATACATTAATGAAAAACATTGTCGATGAAGGCGTTTTTGTGACTGATGCTTCACGTGACTTTACTGTGAAAGTAGATGTGCAAGATTTGGAAGAAAACACTTGGTATTTCTATGAATTTGAAGATGAGCAAGGAAGGTTATCTCAAAGAGGAAGAACTAAAACAACACCAATTTCAGATATCAGCAATTTCAGAGCAGCAGTAGTAGCTTGTGCTAGTTATCCTCATGGTTTTTTCAATGTTTACGATAGAATAAGTGAAAGAAATGATATCAATGCAGTTATTCATTTAGGAGATTATATTTATGAATATGGACTGAATGAATATGGTAAACACCCACAAAGAAAACCAGAACCAGAAAATGACATCGTCACTTTGAGTGATTACAGAACACGATATTCTCAAGCGCATCTTGATACAATGTTGCAAAAATTGCATCAACAATACCCATTCTATAACATTTGGGATGACCACGAGTTTGCTAACAATTCATGGAGAGATGGTGCAGAAAATCATAATCCAGCTAAACAAGGAGATTGGTCATCAAGAAAAAGTGCGGCATTACAAGCTTATTTGGAATGGGTTCCAATTAGAGAAATTGACCCAGATAATAAGTTTAAAATCTATAGATCTTTAAAAATTGGAAATCTTGCCGAAATCTTTTTTCTAGATACTCGAATCATTGAGAGAGATAATGAAACTAGCCCTGATGGCCCTACCAAGAAAATGATTGGAGATGTACAAATGGAATGGCTACAACAAGGACTTAAAAACTCCACAGCACAATGGAAAGTAATTGCTCAACAAGTAATGGTTGCTCCTATGTTGGCTTTTGGATTGACATTAAACACAGACCAATGGGATGGCTATACTTTTGAAAGAAAAAGATTATTCGACTTTATCAATAATAACAATATCAAAAATATTGTTGTACTGACTGGTGATATTCATACCTTCTGGGCAAATGACCTTCCTTTTGGCTCAAAACCATACTCTGCTGACCATAGAGAAAACTCTGCTGGAGTTGAATTCGTATGTTCTGCTGTATCGTCTCCAGGATTGCCATTCTCTGTATCTCAAGCATTGTTAAATGCTTTAAATCCACATATCAGAGATAGTAAATTGGACAGAAGAGGATTTGTAATTTTAGACTTAAAAAGTGACAAAGCTCAAGGTGACTTCTATCATATCAGAACAGTCAATCAAGTCAGTGATGTAATTAATAGATGGGTTAGCTATTATGCACCTGACCAAGTCGGTACATTGTTTAAAAATAAAGAAGAAGCACCTGCTGATTTTACAAATATCTACTTCGTACCTAGAGATGTAAGAGATAAATCGGCAACAGCAATTCACGATAGAGATATGGGTGTAGCAATGGGTGCATACCCCAATCCATTTATTGCCACAATAGGTCTTCAATACTATATTGACAAACCTTCTAATCTTTCTTTACAAATCTTCGATATGAGTGGAAGAATAGTATTTGAGAAAAACTTAGGTAATAGAGGCACTGGATTATACTATGATGCAGTAGATGCTGGTTTCCTACCAGTAGGGCAATACAGAGTGAATGTTACTGATGGTATTCATCAAGTAGGAAGAAATGTAGTAAAAGCGCAATAAGATTTTTATACAGAAACGAAAAAGACCGACAGTGATGATTGTCGGTCTTTTTTGTTTTAAAGAGATTGGGTTATAAAACATTTTTTCTCCACTCCTCTTCTTTAAATCCAACCATTCCATCATTTTCCAATAAAACAAATGGTCGTTTAATCAATTTACCATTTTCTGCCAAAAGATGTAAAGCTTCAGACTCTGTCATTAAAGGCAACTTTTTAGACAATCCCAATTCTTTATACATCACTCCAGAAGTATTGAAAAGATGATTAATTTTCATTCCTTTAGCTTTCAAATATCCTAACATTCTTTCCAATTCTTCCAAGCTAGGTGGATTATCTACAATAGGAATATCTTTGAATTCGACAGCATTCGCCTTTAAAAATTTCTTTGCTTTTACGCAAGTGCCACATCTAGCGTATTCATATACTTTCAACTCTTCTTTTGCCATATCAATTTGTTATAACACTACAAATTAAAACTTTTAATTAATTCCATCAACTCAGACTGAATAGTCCTCGCTTTATCTTTTCCATACCAACTGTGCAATTTCTCAGATAATTCATCGAAAGGAAGATTATTCTTTTTCATTTCAATAAATATTTCTTGAAGCACTTTAGGACGAGGTCCCCAATTGCCTAGTAACTGATTGTTCTCACCTAAAAATATAAACTTCGGTATAGAACGTCCACCGTTTGTTAGAAATTGATCTATCAATTCAGTATCCTCATCTCGAAGTATCACTTTCAATTCCAATTTATCTGCATGATTTTTAGCGATATTAGCCACCACAGGAACAGACTGCGAAGCATCACCACACCATCCTTCCGTGATAGCCAGTACTTTAATCTTGCCTTGAAATCCACCTAAAAATATCCTAAATTGCTCGTCTTCTTTAAAAGATTTATCAATACGTTTCATTCGCTGAAGATTCATTTTGGCATAAGTCAAAAGTTCTTCTGATTGTTGCTCTCCAGTAGTTTTACCTTCCAACATTAAATTATCTAACAATTCCTTGTATGCATCCCATTGCATACCTCTCTCCCACCAGTATTTAAAATTTTTCTCCAAAATCATTTATTTAATTAGCAGTTAGAACACATCTATTTGAAAGATGTTTTGTAAAAAAATACATTTGATCATTTTTTACAAAATTCAGACAACTTAACTATGCTTTTTTGACAAACTCTGACTTGAGAGCCATAGAACCAAAGCCTTCTATACGGCAATCTATATTATGATCACCCTCTACAAGACGAATATTTTTGACCTTTGTACCAGCTTTAATTGGATGAGGAGAACCTTTCACGGGGAGATTTTTTATCACTACCACACTATCTCCATCCGCTAAAATATTTCCATTCGCATCTTTCACTACCAAACCACCTTCTTCTACAACTTCATCTGGATTCCATTCATAAGCACAATCAGGACAAACAAGAAGAGAGTCCATGGGATAGGTATATTCTGAATGACATTTGGGACATGGAGCAAATTCTGACATAATACTACTTTTTGCCAAAGATAAGCCTATCTGAAGAGAATAACAATTTTACATTCTCTACTTATACTGCGTCACATTCAATAAGCCAGACAACTCTATACTTTCAGGCTTTAAATCAGAAGGATAAACTGCTGGTGTAAGCATCATCTTGGGCAATGTAAGCATAAGCACTTGAGACTTTAATGTGGCATTTACTTCCTCATGAGTATCTAAGAGATAGACATAAATAATATTATTGTGTTTCAATTGCACTATCAATTCATCAGCAGCGATATCATCTGTACTGAAAGTCCCCGAAGAATTTAAAAGAGCTTTTGTCGTTCTATAAATACCTGTTTTTAACTTTTTGGCATTAGATGCTAAAAGCAAATAATTATCACCATAGCTGAACTTTATAAAATTGGCTGCATATTCGGTAGAACCAAAATATAAACTGTCATCCAATCGAATAGAATTGGGTTGAAAAATTTCTTTTTCATCTTGAATAGGTTTTATATCCTTATTACAGGACACAAATCCTATACAAAGACATATCGTCGATAAAGCAAAAAGTATATTTTTCATTTCAGCTCAATTTATACTATAATACTAAGAACATCAAATGATATCATAAAAAAATCCCCAACATTGCTGAAGGGGATTCTATAATAATGAAGAGTTAATTATTAAAACTCTACCAATTTGCCTTGGAATTTAATAGTAGCAGTACCACCAGCAGCATCAGCAATCTCAACTTCTGGTATAGATACTGTTAATTTACCAGCTGAATTGACCGTTACAGTTGCTTTTTGAGTCAAAGCACTTGTACTAGCATAAGTTTTACCATCGTTAGCAACAGCAAGAATTAAATCATTATCGCCTAAATCTTTTGCTTGTAAAAGACCTTTAAAATTAAACGAACCAGATGCAGTAGGTTTCGCTTTAAACATTAAAGTAACTGTCGATTTTGAATCTTGACTAGTAAGAAGCAATAAATTAGCTGATGAAACAGCACCAAGTGTAGTATTACCATCAATTTTTACTCCATTGATTGCAAAAGAGTTGTCTGTAATTTCTACTTTTGTTTCGCCTTCATCTTTCTTACAAGAAGTGAAAGTAGTTGCAAATAAAGCAATCATCAAAAATGCGAAAAGTGATTTTTTCATAAGTTTAGTTTAGTTATTTAATACAATATACATACATCTGTAACAACTGCCTTCATTTTTACTTACTAAATTGTATTTTAAGTAAAAATTAACAATTATTGAAATTCATTATTAAGACTCACATAATTCATCCCTACTTTGTAATGCTGTTCAAAAACTCCTAATAAAGATTCATAAGCATACATATCAGAGATCCAGTCTTTGCCATTGACATCAATAACGACTACTTTTATCTGTGGATTTTGTTTAAAATATTCAAAATAGATTCTCTCAATTTTTGCCAAATAATGTCTATTGATATTTTGCTCGTAGGAACGACCTCTTTTTTGTATATTTTTCTTTAATTGTTCAGTATCTGCATGTAGATAAAAAACAATTTCAGGCATAGGCAATCGCTTCTTTATTATGTCGAAAAAATTGGAATACAATTTAAAATCACTTGTAGAAAGATTGATTTTAGAAAAAAGCAAAGATTTGGAAAGCATATAATCTGCAATCACAAAATCTTGAAAAATATTAGGTTCACTGAGTATTGTATTCAATTGTTTATACCTATCCAATAAAAAAGATGTTTCTAATTGTAAGGCATACTTTTCTGGATTCTCATAAAACAATGATAAATAAGGATTCTCATGAAATTCTTCCAATATCAATCTTCCATTATATACTTCTGAAAGCAACTGAGCCAATGTTGTTTTACCAGCTCCAATATTTCCCTCTATTGCTATATACTTGTAATACATTATTTTACCTTTTGGATATCCAATAAATCATTACAGTTATCCTTCAGTTCTCTTATCGTCATCTTCGTTAGAGGATCTTTTGTGTCGTCAGCTATTTGACATAAAGGAGTCAAAACAAATTGTCTTTCTCTAAATCTAGGGTGAGGAATCTGTAACACATCTGAGTGGATCATCCAATCATTGAATAGTATAATATCAATATCTGCAGTTCGAGGTTGATAATTACCTTTTTCTTTTCTTCCCATATTTTTTTCAATAGATTGGAGCACATTCATCAGTCCGAAAGGATACAAAGATGTATAAATTTTCAATACTTGATTGAAATAATTAGGTTGTTGATTATCCACGCCCCAAGGCTTTGTTTCAAAAATGGAAGACGCTTGAACAATTTCAATAGCATGAAGCGATAGTTGTTGAGCAATTTCTAATAAATTATTTTTTCTATCTCCCAAATTACTACCTAATGATAAATATGCCGTATTCAAAATTTTCATTTATATTAGAATGTAAAAAAAACTATTTAGCAGGTAATAAGTGAATAAAATACTTAAAGAAAATTAAGTTCTTATCAAATTTTCATTTTTTTCATATCAAAATCACCAAATAATAGATTCAATTAAATACTTTCGAGTTACAAAAAACACTTATGAAAGGATTTATAAAAATCGTACTTGCTACAATTGTTGGGATTTTCATATCTATATTTTTATTTTTCATTGTCATTTCTAGCCTTGGTGCTAGTTCTGACACCACAAAAATATCTTCCAACAGCATCTTAAAACTCACTTTAGTAGGTGATTTACCTGACCTCTCAGTTGAAGACCCATTCAATAGTTTTGACGTACTTTCAGGCAGTTTCAGCACAGACCCTATCATTGGGTTGAAAGATTTAAAAGACATTCTTACAGCAGCAAGCAAAGATGACAAAATCAAGGCAATATGGTTAAATACCGATCAACTTTCTGCTATGCCTGCCAATATGATGGAATTGGTCAGAAGTTTAGAAGCATTTAAGAAATCTGGCAAATTAGTTTATGCATATAGCAATAGTATTTCTGAACAGAGTGTATTAATTAACGCTGTTGCTGACAAATCTTATCTCAATCCGATGGGAGTAATTGAGTTCAATGGTATGTCAAGTGAAATTATGTATTATACTGGACTTTTGGAAAAACTCAAAATTCAGCCAATGATTTTTTATGCTGGAGAATTTAAAAGTGCAACAGAACCATTCCGATTGAAATCAATGAGTCCTGAAAACAGATTACAAGTAGAAACCTATCTCAATTCTATCCACAAAAATTATTTAAGCCAATTATCTTCTATCCGAAAAATCAGTATCGACAGCCTTGAAGCTATCGCCAATAATCTTGATGCATTTATGGCAGAAGATGCTTTGAAATACAAATTTGTAGATGGTTTGAAATATGAAGATGAAGTAGAATCTGAACTCAAAGAAAAATTTGGTTACAATAAAGACGACAAACTCAAAACAGTATCTTTAAAAGATTATCAAGCATCTATAAGCGATAAAAGTAGTGATAAAAGCAAAAATAAGATTGCTGTTATCTATGCTGAAGGTGAAATAGTAGATGGGACAGGAACTGGAACTGGCAAAATCTATGGTAAAGACTATGTCAAGATGATTAGAGATGCCAGATTGGACAAAGATGTGAAAGCGATTGTACTGAGAGTCAATTCACCAGGAGGAAGTGCATTTGCATCAGAACAAATCTTGAGAGAAATTCAATTGGCACAAACCAAATTGCCCATTGTTGTATCTATGGGAAATCTTGCTGCATCTGGCGGATATTATATTTCGACTTCAGCCAATAAGATTGTAGCAGATGCAACAACAATTACTGGATCTATCGGTGTATTTGGCATGATGTTCAATATTCAAAATGCATTAACTTCTCATCTTGGAATTACATTCGATGAAGTTAAAACGAATAACTATGCAGACTTTGGCTCTATGACAAGACCTTGGGATGAAAAAGAAAAAGCGACTATGACCAAAAGTATTCAAAGCACTTATCATTTATTTTTAAAACATGTTTCTGCAGGTAGGAAAATGACTATCGAAGAAGCAGATAAAATCGCTAGAGGTCGAGTGTGGACAGGTGAAGATGCTTTAAAATTGGGATTGGTAGATACTTTGGGAAATCTTGAAACAGCTATACAAATCGCTAAAGAATTGGCAGAGATAGATACTTACCAAGTTAAAAATTACCCAGTAGCCAAAACTACCTTTGAAACCATCATGGAATTAATCAGTGGAAAACAAGAAGAATCTATTGACAAAACACTTTCCAAAGTATTGGGCAATGAATATAACTATATCAAACAAATCAATACACTCAAAGAACTTAATGGTGTTCAAACAAGACTTCCTTACGAAATTCGATTCAAATAATATTTAGATTTATTTCAAAAAGAGGTTTTCTGTAATTAGAAAACCTCTTTTTATTATAGATAGAGAAATAATCAAAAAATCTATTCAACCCCTTTATCTTCTGACTGTTCAGGAGAATTGAGTTGATCGATAAAATCTTCTACTAGTTCTTCTAATTTCTCAGTTCCATTCAAGGCACCCATCATTCCGTACATAGCTGCTTTTCTATGTCCACCATCAGCTCCTCCTCCAGATTTTCCAGCCCTATCCAATAACTGATTAAAATAAGATGGCGGAAGCATTTTTTTCAATCCTTTTACAGCTCCAACTTGGACATTCTTCTTGAAATTTTCCCAACTAAACTTGGATGCCTTTTTCACTGCCACCTGCAAATCATCTAAAAACATTTGTTCTTTTCCTACATGAATATCTGTCACGAAAATATGCAAACTTGGAGGCAATTGCTGGCGATTGATGTACCAACCCAATTCTGACATTTCATCGGCTATGGAATGGACATCATATTTTTCAGATGCAATAGCAAATAAAGTAGCATCAGGATTTCCTAAAACATTTAGCCCTTCAATCGCCTTTACTCCTTCAATTAATTTCCGTGTGGTATGAAAAGCATTGGTCTGCATACGAGTATATCTATCAGAGCCAATATAATTCAATACCGCCCATGCTGCAGCAATAGCTCCACCAGGGCGAGTTCCTGCAAATGAAGGCGAACCATATATTCCACCAGTCCAATCGGTTTTAATATAAAATTGACCTTTTCTCAGCTCTTTATTTTTGTATAAAATGACAGACGCACCTTTAGCAGCATAACCATATTTATGAGTGTCAGCAGAAATAGAAGTAACACCTTCTACCCGGAAATCAAACGGAGAAAGAAGAACACCTCCCATTTCCAAAAAAGGTAAAAGATATCCTCCAACACAACAATCTACATGGCACAAAATATCATTCTTCTTAGCCAAAGCGGCAACTGCCTCTACTGGATCTATAACACCCTGAGGATATTGAGGTGCAGACGCTACAATCAAAATAGTGTTGGGATTAATTAATTTTGCCATTTCAGCGACATCTACTCTAAAATCTTCACCGATTTGTGCTTCAACATATTTCAAACCAAAAAAATGACAAGCTTTGGCAAATGCTGGATGAGCAGAGGCAGGTGCTAATACTTCTGGCACTCCATACATATTTTTGTTCTTCACAGCCCATTCTCTCGCAGAAAGGACAGACATCATAATACTCTCAGTTCCACCAGAAGTCATTGTTCCAGTCACATTTTCATCTCCATGTAAAAGATTAGCAGTCATACCTACTACTTCAGACTCCATTTTTCTTAAACTAGGGAAAGCAGAAGGATTCAACCCATTGGTGGACATAAAAGAGGTATAAGCACTTTTAGCAACGTTATAGATATCCTCACCAGCATAAAATACATAACCAAAAAACTTTCCTTCAGGCCAATTAATATCCTTGCTTTTAAATGATTCCATTCTTTGAAGCAATTCTTTAGCATCAGCTCCTTTCTCAGGTATTTTAAAACTAGGCATCTTTTAAAACTATTATTTTATCAAATGTAATAAAGCTATTAAACATCACCAAAAATGGTGATAAAAATATCTCTTAAAATCAAATTAGAAATATAGAAATCAAAAACAAACTTCACTTTAGAAACACATTTTCATTAAAATATACTAAAAAATTGACAATTAAACAAATATGAGATAAATAGTCTATCCAAAACCTTATCTTTGCCACACAAATCATTATATGAAAAAGAATATCATTTTTAAAAGCACATTTGTATTAAGTACGCTTATTGCATCTGTCTTCATTATCACTTCATGTGGAACAAATTATAAAAAACCTGCTAAAGTAAAATTAACTAATGCAAAAGACTCACTTAGTTATTTTATTGGAGGCTCTATGGTGAAAGGGTATAAAATGAATGGAATAGATACAAACATTAATATTGAAGCACTAGTAGCAGGGATTCAAAATGAGTTTTTAAACAAATTTGAATTTACTGATGAACAGATGCAAGCTTTCTTTGAAGAGTTTCAAAGAAAAGAATTTGAAAAAATGCAAGGAGAGACTGCTGCAAAAGGTCCTTCTGAAGAAGAAAAAGCATTTTTAGAAGAAAACGGAAAAAAACCTGGTGTGATAACAACACCAAGTGGACTTCAGTACGAAGTAATTAAAGAAGGAACTGGCCCTAAGCCTACTGCTGAAAATGAAGTAGAAGTTCATTATGTTGGAACTTTATTGAATGGTCAAGAATTTGACTCTTCTATCAAAAGAGGTGAAAGTGCTAAATTCCAATTGGGTCAAGTGATTCCTGGATGGGTTGAAGGTATCCAATTAATGAATGTAGGTTCTAAATACAAATTTTACATTCCATCTAACTTAGCTTATGGTGCCAATGGTGCTCCTGGAGGTGGAATAGGACCAAATGAAACTTTAGTTTTTGACGTAGAATTACTATCTTTCAAATAATCCAAAAATTAAGAATTAATACAACGCTCTAAGTTTGCTCTTAGAGCGTTTTTTATTATATTTAAACAAAATTTTAGCACATTGAAATTATTTAATCCTTTTGATTTCAATGATCCAGTTGTATATGCAATTCCTGGGTTTGTCATTCTGATTATTGCAGAGTGGTTTATCAGGAGATATAAAAAGATGAAACCCATAGATTTACAAGAATCTGCATCTAGTATTGGTATGGGGTTACTTGCAGTTATAGTTGACATTGGAGTGAAAGCAGTCGCAATAGGATTTTTTCTTTGGTTATATCAATTTAGAATTTTTGAAAATTTAGGGACTTCTTCCATCGAGGATTTCTTCAATTTACAATGGCACGTACAACATTGGTGGGTATGGGTATTATGCTTTTTTGGAGATGACCTTACATTTTATTGGCATCATAGACTCAGCCATGAAATTAGACTCTTATGGTCTGCGCATATTAATCATCACTCATCAGTAGAATACAACTTTTCAACTGCACTCAGACAAAGCCCTACAGAATACATGTATGCAAAAATCTGGTGGATATGGATGCCGTTGCTAGGATTTCATCCATTCATGATTTTTACATGCTCACAAATCAGTTTAATATATCAATTCTTTTTGCATACTGAGGTGGTAAAGCAACTTGGTATTTTTGAAAAATTCTTCAATACACCTTCACATCATAGAGTACATCACGGTAGCAATATTGAATACTTAGATAAAAATTATGGTGGAATATTAATTATTTGGGACAAAATATTTGGCACCTACCAGAAAGAACAATTTACTCCAAAATACGGTATCACAACTGATATCAATACCTATAACCTATACACAATTACTTTTCATGAATTTATCGCATTAATGAAAGACGTAAAAAATGCAAAAACATGGAGAGATAAACTAGGGTTTTTATTTCATTCTCCAGGATGGAATCCATATGGAGAAGATCAAAGAGCAAAAATTTTACAGAAAAACAAGAATTTACAAAAATAAGTAATATATTGCATTAAATACCTTTGTCAATATATATTCATAAAGCACTAAGTCAATGAAAAAAGCCCTCAAAAAAATCACTTTCTTATTGATTATCACATCATTATGGCAATGTAGATCTTCTGACAATACCAATAATGAACTTGTTGTAGTTAGAGAAGATAGCACCAACTATATTGAAGACAATAGTGCTAAATCATATATTCCCAAGGTGGATACTACTGAAGATGAAACACGAAAAATAAAAGATGGAGTATATACTGCTGATATTGAATATTTCAATACATCAACAGGTGTTAATACGCTTTATGTAACCAAAGTACATGTTGAAGATGGATATCTAAAAGTCATCAAATGGCCAAGTGGTGTATGGTTGGCATCTGAACTTTTTAAGCCTCAAAAAATACAAAATGATGGCACTTGTATCATTAAGAATATAGATCAAGGATATGAAAACAGAGTAAAAATATTAGATTTAGTATATTATTGAGCCGTATCGGATTGAATAATAAGTCCTACTTCAGAAATATGTCCTAAAGGACTTTTTCTCATATTTTGTATAATATTGTATTGAATAGAGTCTTGATTATTCAACTTCACTTTTTCCAATAAAACTGTCTGCGTACAAACACCTCCAGTACATTTACCATAAGGAACCCCAGCATTATCAAACAAACTAATATCCACTCTTGAAGTATCATCTTTTGTCAATACTTTCAACCATAAATTACTAAACTCATACTGATCTGTATATCTTACAGAAAGATAAATATTATACACTCCACTATCTTTAGGTAGGTATGAAAAACTTAATGTATCACCATAACTAAGCTCCTGATTATCTGTACTATAATACTGACTATAATCAAAATCTCCATGATTACATGAACTAGCTATCCCACTTAGAAATACAATTACAGCTAAAATTTTATTCATAATGCTAAGATATCATTTCTAGAAATGTTGTTTCATCAATTATTTGAATTGTTGAAATTTTTTCAGCTTTAGTCAATTTAGAACCAGCCTTTTCACCTGCTACAAGATAATTTAAATTTGCACTGACCCCAGAAAGCACCTTTCCCCCATTCTTCTCCACTAAATCTTTGCCTTCGTCTCTTGACAAAGTAGGCATGGTGCCTGTAAATAAAAAAGTCAGACCTTTCAACTTTTCAGAATTTAAAACCAATTCTTCACTTTTTATATTTACTCCCAAATCTGCTAGGTGCTGAATCAAATTGACATTATCCTTGTCTTGAAAAAAATCATATAAACTAGATGCCACTTTAGGACCAATATCTTTTAATTCTTGATACTTCTCTAATGTCCAAGTTTCAAAATCTGTCAATAAAGATACTTCTCGAACTAGCATTTTTGCTGTCGTAATACCAATATGACGAATTCCTAATCCTGTCAACAAACGCCAAGATTCATTGTTTTTTGATGCTGCAATAGCATTGGATAAATTTTGAATAGATTTCTCTCTAAAGCCTTCCAATTTCATAATATCATCACTATTCAACTGATAAATATCTGCAATGGAACGGATAATTCCTTCTCTTATAAATGTCCGAATAATCTCTTGCCCCAATCCTTGAATATCCATAGCATTTACAGAAGCAAAATGAATTAAACGCTCTTCAATCTGCGCAGGACAGTCAGGATTAATACATCTCCAAGCACTTTCCTCATCAATTCTAACCAAATGATGCTGGCAAGACGGACATTCGTCAGGAAAGTTCAATTCTTGTTCAGAGCCATTCCGTTTATCAAGTTTCACGCCTACAATATATGGAATTACATCACCTGCTCTTTCGACAATCACTGTATCACCTAATAGGATATTCTTTTCTCTAATAAAATCTTCATTATGCAAAGAAATAGAGCTGATTTCCACTCCCATTAGTTGTATTGGATCTATCTTAGCGACAGGCGTAATAGCTCCTGTCCTACCCACTTGAAAATCTACCTTACGAAGAATAGACAAAGCTTGTCGTGCTTTAAATTTATATGCAACTGCCCATTTGGGATGGTGTGCTGTCTGCCCAAGTTGATTCTGATTGGCCAATGAATTTAATTTAATCACCATACCATCAATATCAATTGGATAACTATCTCTCTTTTCCTGCCATTCCAAACAATGTGCAGCAACTAGCTCAATATCATCAAAAACTTGAATAGTATCTAAACCTGTCTGAAATCCTAATTCTTGCAACAATTGTATATTTTCAACATGAAAAGACCTTAGCGAATCAGTCACTTCCTTACCATCCATATTTTCAGCATAACCAATCTGATATAAAATAGCAGAAAGCCTACGTTCTTTCACTTCTTCTACATCTTTTAATCTTAAAGAACCAGCAGCTGTATTTCGAGGATTTTTAAATAATTCTAATTCTCTTTTCCCTTGTTCTCGGAGTAGAATATTACGATTTTCTCTCTCTTGATTAAGCCATTCAAAATCTGGTAAAGTAATCACAACTTCTCCTCTAATCTCCACCTTTCCAATACCATATTGACTAAAATTAGCAAAATGAGGAATCCCCTTCACTTGTTTGGCATTTTCTGTAATATCATCACCTTCAAGCCCATTGCCTCTTGTTGCAGCTCTTATTAATTTATCGTTTTCATAAACAATAGCAATACTAGACCCATCATACTTTAACTCTACGGCATATTTGCCTTCTGATGAAGTTGATACAAAAGCATCATTAATTCTTTTATCAAATCTTTTTAAGTCATCTAGATTATAAGAATTATCCAAAGACATCATGGGTGCTAAATGCTGAACAGTAGCAAAATTTTTATTCAACTCACCACTTACCCTCTGCGTTGGAGAGTCTTCAGAAAAGAAATCGGGATACTCAATTTCCAATAATTTTAACTTTGAAAAAAGTTCATCATAAATAATATCAGGAATTACACTTTTAGACAGATTATAATACAAATAATCGTGTTCTTTTATAACATTTCGTAATTCAAGAATATACTTTTTAACTTCTTCTGAATTGGATAAGCTATCAAATTGACTCAAAAGTGCATTTGATTTTGCAAGCAATTCATTATCATTATCTGAAGAAGAAAATAAATCCATGATTAAAATATTTCAAATTTAAACTGAATAACGAATGTATAAAAAAAGCTGCAAGAGAAAAGTTCTTTTGCAGCTTAAACATATAATTTCTTTAAAAATTACTCTACAGTAACACTCTTTGCCAAATTTCTTGGTTGGTCAACATTACATCCTCTCATTACTGCAATATGATAAGATAATAATTGCAATGGAATGACAGTTAAAAGTGGTGTTAAAACCTCTATTGTTTCAGGAATAGTAATTGTATAATTAGAAATGCTAGAAATATTCTCATCTCCTTCTGTAACAACAGCAATCAAATTGCCTTTGCGAGTTTTCACCTCTTCCACATTGGAAACAATCTTATCATAATGTGCAACATTAGGAGCAATTACCAATACTGGCATATTCTCGTCAATCAAAGCGATTGGACCATGCTTCATCTCAGCTGCAGGGTATCCTTCTGCGTGTATGTATGAAATCTCTTTCAATTTCAATGCCCCTTCTAAAGCCACTGGAAAATTAAACCCTCTACCTAAATACAAGAAATTGCTTGCATCAACATAATGCGTTGCTATTTCTTTAATTTGATTATTCTGTTCTAAGATTTTTTCAATTTTTGAAGGAATAACATCAAACTCTGAAATCAATTCATTCAATTTTGATTTTGAGATTGTCCCTCTAATATCTGCCAATTGCATAGCCATTAAAGTCAAAATCGCCACCTGAGTAGTGAATGCTTTTGTAGAAGCTACGCCTATTTCAGGACCTGCATGTGTATATGAACCAGCATCTGTCATTCGAGCAATTGCAGAGCCAACGACGTTACATATTCCATAAGTCAAAGCACCTTTTGATTTGGCCAATTCCAAAGCGGCTTTAGTATCTGCAGTTTCACCAGATTGAGAAATAGCTATAACAATATCACCTTCAGAAATAATAGGATTTCTATATCTAAACTCACTTGCATACTCCACTTCAACAGGAATTCTCACCAATTCTTCTATCAGATATTCAGCTATTAATGCAGAGTGCCAAGAAGTACCACATGCAACGAAAACCAATCTTTTGGCTTGTTTAAATGCATTTTTATACTCTTCTATACCACCTAAAGTAACCGAATGCTTTTGAAGATTAGTTCGTCCTCTTACACTATCGAAAATAGCTCTTGGTTGTTCAAAGATTTCTTTCAACATAAAGTGATCAAAACCACCTTTCTCAAGTTCCTCCAATTTATATTTTAATTCATCTATATAAGTTGGTTGGTCCAAATTATCTACAATAGATTTTAGCTGCAAAGGTTTTCCTCTTTCTAAAACAGCCATTTGACCATCTTCAATATAGGTCACTTTTCTAGTATGTTCAACAAGTGGAGACCCATCAGAAGCAACATAATATTCATTATTATCTTCTCCATAACCTATCACCATTGGGCTACTCAACTTGGCAACTATCAATTTATTAGGGTCATTTTTAGATAATACTACTATTGCATAAGCTCCAACAACTTCATTGAGTGCAATTCTTACACACTCTTCCAAAGGCAAGCCTGTCTTACTTCTTACATCATCAAAAAGATGAACCAAAACCTCAGTATCAGTCTGAGAATTAAAATGATAGCCTCTATTCTGAAGTTCCTTTTTTAAAGAATTGTAATTTTCAATAATTCCATTATGAATAACTGCAATATCTTTCGCTGTACAAAAATGAGGGTGAGCATTCACATGGTTAGCTTCTCCATGAGTCGCCCAACGTGTATGTCCAATTCCGACATGACCAGATTTATCACTATTCAAAGCAAATTCTTCAAGATTACTGACTTTCCCTTGTCTTTTGTAAATATTAAGATCACCACTATCATTTAATAATGCAATACCTGCACTATCATAACCACGATACTCCAATCTTTTCAGACCATTAATAATTATAGGATACGCTTCTTTATTTCCTATATACGCTACTATTCCGCACATAATTTACTAAACGATATTAATATTGATTTATTATTTAATTGTTGTGTACCACACTTTAAATTTCATTCTTTTTTCAGGATTTGCATATTGTGGGCCACCAATTATTAAACTAGCAGGTTCGATATACTGACTCAATACCGAATTACTACCTATTATAAATTTAGGAGTTAAATCAAATATTGGATAATTTGTCAAATAAATACTCTTTAAATCTTTTTTACCTAAAGCATAATCTTTCAGTAAATTAGTAATATTGACTTCGTACTTTTTAATCTTCACTCCATCACTTCCAACAACTGTTGTATCCATTCTTGCTGGACCATAAAATGCAGTTGTATAATCTTTCAGTGCCTCATTATCACCATTGCTACCTTTTAACAATGGATATATCCCATTTACCCTTTTAAAGTTGGTCAAGGGAGCTTCAACTTCTGATACTTCAAGTATAGCTTTATTAATCAGTTTGCCTTTGAATTTTTCGATATCTAAAAATTCTACTTCTGTTTTTACTCCAGCTTGAGATTGCAAATAAAATTTATCTTCTAAAGGAGATGTTCCACTTTGAATAGCATTATCAACTATACTTCCTTGATAATCATTAATCAATGATGTATGCATGAAATTAGAAGTTGAAAATGGCAAAACAAAAATCTGGTCTTCACCTTTCTTGTCAATAAGATTAATATAAATACCGCCAGTAAGATGTGTCAAATCTAATTGTAAAATTGTTTTTCCTTTTTGAGATGGGCGAGTTTGAACATAAACACCAGGAAATCTTCTATTTAATAAAGTGTCATTAGTTATTACTCCTTCGTTTAACAATTGAACAATTCCTTCTGCATAAGATTTATCAAGAGAAAACTTTAGAAAGCTCTTTGCTGTAATTGTATCATTTTCCCTTAGCTTCTGAGGAATGTTAGGCTGAATTAAAAAGTTATTTAAAGCTCCTAATTCTTCACTCTTAAAAGGAATAATTTCATTAGACTTATATATAATAGATGTATTTATCTCTGATGATAAAGCATGAACTGTATAAGAAACTGGCTCCAATGTATCACCTACAAACGCATCGTAAAATAAGTACAAATTTGCATCCTTTACCGTAAATGGTCCTAAATCTTCGCTCAATTTAGAAGGCAATCCAAACTGAATGGCAGTACTTGCAGTAGTAGAACCAAAAATAGGATTTTCAGTATAACCCAAATAATTAAACATTAACCTATCCGTTCTTAATGGACTCTCATACTTAGAAGAAACTTTCAGCTCATAACTTTCATCATAAGTCAAATTCAAATGATTTTCTTGAGGCAATAAATTGCTACCAAAACCATCATCTTTTTTACACGAAACTAAAACTGCTACAATAGCAATCATCAAAATAAACTTGATATCTCTCATATAATATTAATCAGCTAATAGTTCGTTGTAATACTCTAAATAGATTGGTGCAATATCAATATCATTTGCAACTTCAAGAACATTCTTTCCATTAGCAATCTCTTCCAATTGGGTCCTTTGTTTATCGTCACCAAGAGCCCATACTACACCATCAGAATAGGTTACTGCTGATTTATTCAAACTCAAATGATTCAAATCTTCCAATTGTTTCATTGCATTATCAGGAATATCGTCTGAAATCTTTGCTTTTGTCAAGAATGACTCATTCAATACTTCTGAAAATTCTTCACCATAAACGCTAAAAACAATCTTTGTTTGGGTAAACATAGGATCTTTAGAATACGCAGTTCTCATATACATCGGAATAAGACTAGTCATCCAACCATGACAATGCATAATGTCTGGTGCCCAACCGAATTTCTTAACAGTTTCTAACACTCCTTTAGAAAAGAAAACCATTCTTTCAATGTTATCTTCAAAGAAATTGTCGTCATCATCTCTAAAAACTTGTCTTCTTTTAAAGAAATCTTCATTGTCTAAAAAATATACTTGAATACGTGCACCTGGAAATGAAGCTACTTTTATGATAAGAGGATGATCTCCATCATCTATAATAATGTTTATTCCAGATAACCTTACAACTTCATGCAATCTATTTCTACGTTCATTTATTATTCCAAACCTTGGCATTAATACTCTGACCTCCAGTCCATTATCATGCATATAAGGAGCTATCTTTTTAACTATGTTACCAATCTCTGTCAACGCTAAATATGGGTCCATTTCTTGTGACACCAACAACAATCTTTTTCTCTCCATAATCTAAGAAATCCAAATTTTTCTTTTTCAAGACGATTTAAGGCACAAAAGTACGAAATTTATATCTTATATCATAGATTAGCATCTATTTGTATTTTTGCAACATAAAAGAGAATAAGGCTTTGGAAATCATATATACTAAGAAAGAACTTATCCAATATAGAGATAATTGTAGAATCTCCAATAAAACGATTGGATTTGTCCCAACAATGGGAGCTTTACACATGGGTCATATCAGCTTGGTGCAACAAGCACAAAAAAATGTAGATAATGTGATAGCAAGTATTTTTATCAATCCCACACAATTTAATAATAAAGATGATTTCAAGAATTATCCTTCAACAATAGATCAAGACATTGAATTACTCATTCAATATGGTTGTAATGCGGTATTCATTCCTACAGTTGATGAAATATATGGACAGTATGATTATCAACCATTTACAGTTGATTTGGGTGATTTGGGCAATATTTTCGAAGGAGAAAAAAGACCTGGCCATTTTGATGGTGTCATTGAAATTCTCCATATTTTATTTGAATTATTACAACCCAATCAAGTATATATGGGACTTAAAGATTATCAGCAAGTAATGGTAGTAGAAAAATTACTTCAAAACAATGACGTTCCTATACAACTAATTAAATGTGCAACAATAAGAGAAAAAGATGGATTGGCAATCAGTTCGCGTAATAAAAGATTGAGTCCAGAAGAACGAGAAACTGCGCTAAATTTATTCAAATCAATGTCAGAAATAAAGGAAAAATATCCATTTTCAGATATTTCGATATTAAAGAAAAGTTATTTTAATCAATTAAACTCTATCGATAATATTGAAGTAGAATACATTGATATTGTTGATAGTCAGACACTTAAATCAATAAATTCATGGAATCCTCCTGGCAAAAACTTGATTTTAATTGCGGCATTTGTAGGAAAAGTACGATTAATAGATAATCTCTTATTTTAAAATTACTATTTTTGTACTACGATGTTTATACACGTATTCAAGTCAAAAATACACAGAGCTACAGTTACAGAAGCCAATCTGAATTATGTAGGTAGTATTACTATTGATGCTAGCTTATTAGATGCTTCTGGTATCTTACCTAATGAAAAGGTACAAATAGTGAATGTCAATAATGGAGAAAGGTTTGAGACTTATGTCATTGAAGGAGAAAGAGGCTCAGGGCAAATCTGCCTAAATGGACCTGCTGCTAGAAGAGTGGCTGTGGGAGATAAAATCATTATTATTGCTTATGCAATGATGGATAATGATGAAGCCAAGACTCACCAACCTAAAATGGTATTCCCAGACGATGCCAATCAATTGACACATTAATCTATTAGCTAGCTTTGAAAATCAAATTAGGAAATTTAATACAGCTTGTATTATCCTTAAGTTTAGGAGTAGGATTGGTATATTGGTTTATCAATCAAATGACTCAAGAGGAAATTGATGCAACATTAACTTCATTTAGCCAAGCCAATTATTTCTGGTTGATAATGAGCCTATTAGTCGGATTTTTATCCAATATTGTCAGAGGACAAAGATGGAGATTAATGTTAAGACCTGTTGGATATTACCCTGGCTTTTGGAATACCTTTTTTTCAATCAATGTCATGTTTTTTGCCAATCTATTTATTCCTAGATTAGGAGAAGTTTCTAGATGTGGAATTTTAGCCAAATATGAAAAAGTACCTGTAGAAAAATCTATTGGAACAATGGTAGTAGAAAGAGTTATAGACCTTATCTGTTTACTGAGTCTATTAGGTTTATTACTACTTTTGGAGTACGATAAAATAATAGGTTTACTACAAGAAACATTTGCAAAAAAAGAAGTAGTAGAAGAAAGTTCCAACTCAATACTTAAATATGGACTGATGGCTACTATCGCAATAGCGGTTATTGTAGGGGCATTCTATATTTACAAAAAACATGGCTTAACACAATTAAAAATTACTATTAGAACAAGACTTAAAGGATTGATTGAAGGGTTTGTTTCAGTTAGACACATGAATGATTTTGGTCAGTTTGTATTTTTGACAATTGTAATGTGGGCTTGTTATATTATTATGCCTTATTTAGCTTTCTTCTCACTAGCAGAAACCTCACATCTTGGAATTGTTGCTGGAATGGGATGTATGATATTTGGAGGATTTGCAATGGTAGCAACACCTGGAGGTATTGGAGCATATCCTTTGGCAGTAAGAGCAATGTTGGCACTCTATGGAATTAATGAAATAACAGGAGGTGCACTAGGCACAATGTTATGGGGAACACAAACATTAGGTGTATTTCTTTCAGGAATAATCAGTTTGATTTTATTAGCTTTAATGAATCCATCTAAAAAATAAGATGATTTATTATCATGCAAATCAATTATCACAATAAAATATTAAAAGGCGATATCTCTGAAGTATTTAAGCCTTTAAAACTGCAAGGAAAAAAGATTGTATTTACAAATGGTTGTTTTGACATCCTTCATAAAGGACATATCAAGACATTATTTGAAGCAAGAAGAATCGGAGATTTATTAGTTGTAGGAGTTAATGATGACGCATCTATCCGAAGATTAAAGGGATTTGACCGACCTATACTACCACTAGAATCAAGGATTGCAGTATTAGCTTCACTTGAATATGTGGATTATGTCATTCCTTTTTCAGAAGATACTCCATTAGAAATCATTAAACAAGTACGCCCAAGTGTATTAGTCAAAGGTGGAGATTATAGAGAAGATGATATTGTAGGAAGGGAACTTGTTCTTAAACTTGGAGGATTTGTTAAAGTAATTGATAATATTCAAGGATATTCTACTACAGATATTATCAATAAGATTCAGAAACAGATAAAAAAACCGTAATTTAGCCCAACATTAAATAGAAATAGCAAACAAAATGGACTTTCAATTCACAGAAGAGCAGCTAATGATTAGAGACATGGCGAGAAATTTTGCTCAAAATGTTTTAAAACAAGGTGTTATCGAACGCGATAGAGATATGATATACCCAACTGACGAAGTCAAACAAATGGCGGAATTGGGATTTTTGGGTATGATGGTAGATCCTCAATACAATGGAGGTGGCATGGACACTATTTCTTATGTATTGGCAATGGAAGAGCTTTCTAAGGTTGATGCATCTTGCTCTGTAATCGTATCTGTCAACAACTCTCTTGTATGCTGGGGATTGGAGAAATATGGTACAGAAGCTCAAAAAGAGAAATATTTGAAACGATTAGCATCAGGAGAATGTCTTGGAGCTTTTGCTTTATCTGAGCCAGAAGCGGGTTCGGATGCTACTTCTCAGAGAACTACTGCTGAAGACAAAGGAGATTACTATTTATTGAATGGTATCAAAAACTGGATTACCAATGGTGGAAAAGCTGAAATTTATTTAGTTATCGCACAGACTCATCCAGAAAAACGCCACAAAGGAATCAACGTGCTTATAGTAGAACGTGATTCTCCGGGATTTGAAGTGGGTGTTAAAGAGGATAAATTGGGTATTCGAGCATCAGACACACATTCATTAATCTTTACAGATGTTAAAGTTCCTAAAGAAAATAGAATTGGTGATGATGGATTTGGATTTACTTTCGCAATGAATACTTTAAATGGAGGAAGAATAGGAATTGCTGCACAAGCATTGGGAATTGCTTCAGGTGCTTATGAATTAGCTCTTGCCTACTCTAAAGTTCGTAAAGCATTTGGAACAGAAATTTGTAATCATCAAGCTATTCAATTTAAACTTGCCGATATGGCGACAGAAATTGAAGCAGCAAGATTAATGATTTTAAAAGCAGCTTATTTAAAAGATCAAGGAGAAGATTTCAGTACACTTGCAGCAATGGCAAAATCATTTGCATCAGATGTAGCTATGAAAACAACTATTGAAGCTGTACAAATCCATGGCGGATACGGTTATGTCAAAGAATACCACGTAGAAAGATTAATGAGAGATGCCAAAATCACTCAGATATATGAAGGTACTACTGAAGTACAAAAAATAGTCGTCAGCAGAAATTTATTAAAAGGAATTACGGTTTAAGAATTCAAAATTCAATGTCGATTAGATAAGAGAATATATTGTATTAGATTCTTACAGAAAAACTAGAAAGAATCTATTTTTATAGTAGAATGTCCTTGCTGTTAAGCATCTCGAAATTCATTAAAATACTTAACTAAACGACATTAATATTTAATTTGTAAAATATTTCTACATACGAATATTTTGTATGTAGAAATATTCTTTATTCAGAACAGCATTTAATTATTTCTAAGATTCAAGTTTCAAATGCAACTTTATCGAGTGCGTAAAAGGAGATATATTTTTTCAAAAGAGAGAGGACTAATCCCCTCTCCTCTGAATGGAAAATATTACCGAATTTGCCCCTCGTCCAAAAGTTGTCAAAAATGGCTCATATCACCGTAGAACAAAGGTACAAAATTCAGGCATTGTTAGCAGCCGGAATGAAACAAAAAGAAATCGCTAAAATCCTAGGCAGAGACAAATCAGTCATTAGTCGAGAACTTAGTCGAAATCGCTTGAATAATGGTAAATACAAACCAGAAGTTGCTCAACAATATTATCGGCATCGAAGAAAGCGATGTCGTAAACTCAATAAGTTGCAAGATCCAGAACTGAAACAATATGTTGAAGATCAGCTCCGAGAGGATAAAAGTCCAGAGCAAATAATCGGCATTATGCGTAAAGAAGAGCACAGCTCGCCCCTTTCACATGAAACCATCTACCAATATATATGGAAAGATAAGAGTACAGGGGGAGAATTATACAAGCACTTGCGTAATCAAGGACGTAGGTATCAGAAAAGGGGTAATAGTAAAAATAGCAGAGGCGTTATCCCTAACAGGATAGGGATAGAACAACGTCCTGAAGTAGTAGATCAACGAGGTCGAGTCGGTGATTTTGAGATAGACTTAGTCATAGGTAAGAATCATAAAAACGCTATCCTCACCATTGTTGAGCGCAAAAGCGGATTTGCTTTGTTGAGAAAACTGCCTTCCAAAGAAGCCGAAATAACAGCAGAACAACTGGTGGATGCCTTAATGCCTATCAAAGACTATGTCCACACTATTACCTCTGATAACGGAAAAGAATTTGCCAAACATGAGTTGGTCGCAAAAAACTTAGAAACATCTTTTTACTTTGCCACCCCTTATCATAGTTGGGAAAGAGGTGTAAATGAAAACTACAACCGATTGGTTCGGCAATACTTCCCTAAAAAAACATCATTTGAAGATATTACAGAAGAGCAACTGCTTAATGTTCAAAACAAACTCAACAACAGAGAAAGAAAAAGATTAGGTTTTGTTTCTCCTATTAAATATCTTCAATCTTTATTACTAACAAAAGTTGCATTTACAACTTGAATGTTGCTTTTTTTCATTAATTTTCACAATAATTAAGTGATCGTATTAATATGAAAATATTTTCCACTCTCCTATTTTGTTTGTTTTACATTCATGTATCTGCTCAACACTTCACATGTATTCATGATGATATCCAAAAACATCAAATGGCTATTGATCCAAGCTATGAACAAAATCGAGAAAACCTAGAATTATTAATCAAAAACTTCACTGAAAACAATAGTAACAATGCGCGTAAGGCTGCTATTACTTGTCAAAAAGATGCCAATTACTTTGAAATTCCTGTAGTAGTTCATGTCATGCACTTAGGAGAACCTATAGGAGTAGGAAGCAACACATCCGACGCTGATATTCAATTAGGACTAGATGATGCCAATGCACTAATTACACGTGATTTAGGAATTAAATTAATTCTTGCGAAAAGAGACCCAAATGGACAAGCAACAAATGGAATCAGAAGAGTCGATTGTAGCCATCTTACTAATTATGTAAACCATGGAGTGGTACCCTACGGTTTCAGTCCAGTAAACGGAGGTGTTAGTGATACTTTAATAAAAGATTTAAGTAGATGGTCTGTTCAAGATTATGTCAATATATACATTGTTGCCAAGATTGATTATCCAGGGGCATCTGGATATTCATCTTTTCCATTTTTGAGCCCTAGAATTCAAGGAGTTGTCTGTCGAACTTCCGCATATAATTCCAATAACTTAGCTCATGAACTAGGGCACTTCTTTAACTTAGCACATACATTTGAAGGCTCATCTGATACTCAATGTGCCCCAAATGATGGCACAGGCGGAGATGGAGTAGCAGACACTCCTCCTATCAGAATGAATGACTGTGGAACGACAAGTTCTTGCGGAGACTATCCCAATGTAAATAATTCTATAATGAATGTTATGGGTTATTGTTCTAAGCCCAATTCATTTTTTACTCCTGGACAAAGAGCAAGAGTAAAGGCTTCCTTATACTCAAACTATCAATGGTCTCTACTCAAATCTCTAGGGCTAATTATCCCAAATATATCTGGAGAAGTAGCTTTAGATAGTGTAGATTATGATTTTACAACATGTGGTGGAATTATTACACCAAAAGTTCATATAATAAATTACGGAAACCCAATTACTTCCATAGAATTACAAATGAACATAGACAGTAAGGATACTACTATGGTAATACCTATAAATGGACTAAATAAAGGAGAAAAACAATGGATAACATTACCATATACTTTTGTACTCAAAAGAAATAGTACAGGAACTAGATCTATTAAGTTTGAGGTGAAAAAGATATTCAATGGGAGCACTCAGTTAACTGAGCAAAATATTTTTAACAATGTCGTATGCAAAGACGTTTATGCGCAGAGAGATATAGAATATAAAATCACTCCTAATGTTACTCCTGAGGGATCCGCTCAAATAGTAGGAGACACATTAGTATGTCAATACCATATTGAAACATACTCTTTAACCAATATTGATGCATGTGCTAAATTTTTAGGATGGTTTGTAAACAATATTCGTGTAAGTGATTCAACAAACTACACTATTCAGGCTTTAGGAAATAAAACTATTGAGGCAAGATTTGAAAATATTATTTTTTATACCGAAATAAGACCTGAAATGGTAAATGGCATACGATATGGAGATGTTTATGATTTTAATGATGGCACTATTCTTCCTTCTGCCTCATCTACACCTTGCTTAACTCCTCCAGTTATAAAAACTGTCGTAGCAAGACCTCATTCAGGTTTTATGTTTTCACACTGGGAAGATTATAACAATTATGGTGCAATTATTTCAACAGATTCAATCTATAATATTACAATAGACAAACGAATACGTTACATTGCGGTATTCATCCCTATTCCAACAACAAGTATTGTCAACAATAGTTCTCTATCTGAAGTAAGCATATACCCCAATCCTACAAGCCATACGCTCCTCATCAATTTTAACTCCCAAAAGGCTAATAATATTTCCCTACTCATTACTGATATGAAAGGTAGTACTATTGAAAGAAAAAATATTTCTTCTACAAAAGGAGTTCAAAGTGTACTCGTCGATGTCAGTCAATATGCAAAAGGAAGTTATATACTGCATCTTCAAGATGAAAAAGGAACTGGAAATTATTCTTTTATTGTACAATAATATTGAACTAGAAAAAGAACATCTTTACTTGTACATTGACTTGCACAAATAAAGAAATACTTTAGGTAGATTAAATTTCATTTCAAATTGCTAATTTTGGAATATGCTATCTTTAAGTATCATCATTCCTATTTTCAATGAAGAAGAGAATATCAGAGCTTTATATGAAAGGCTCATTCAAACTATTGCTTCATTAAAATTAACGGATTTTGAATTCATCTTCATTAATGATGGCAGCAAAGACGCTAGTATTTCTATTATCAAATCATTGGCTACACAAAATCAGTCAATAAAATATATTGATTTAAGTAGAAATTTTGGACATCAAAATGCAGTTTTTGCTGGAATGCAATACGCTACCAAAGATGCAGTTGTCATTATTGATGCTGATCTTCAAGATCCTCCAGAGGTTATTATATCTCTTTATGACAAGCTAATGGAAGGATTTGATGTCGTATATGCGCAACGTATCACTCGAAATGGAGAATCATGGCACAAATTATTGACTGCTAAATATTTCTATTTGTTTTTAGAAAAATTATCCGATACTCCGATTCCATTAGACACAGGTGACTTTAGAATCATGACGAGAAAAGTCAATCAAACTGTCTGTGAGATGCCTGAGCGCAATAAATTTTTAAGAGGGCAGATTGCATGGACAGGATTTAATCAGACATATATTGAATACGAAAGACAAGCTCGTCATAGTGGGCAAACAAAATATTCTTATCCCAAAATGTTCAAATTTGCCATGGATGGGATAAGTGCATTTTCCAATTTCCCTTTAAAATTAGCTACATGGATGGGATTTCTTACAGCACTTGTAGCTGTCGGAATGTTTGTTTACACACTTTATATCAGATTGTTTACGAATAATTATATCAGAGGTTGGTCTTCCTTAATGGTAACATTGTTATTCATTGGGGGAGTTCAATTAATATGTATTGGAATATTAGGTGAATATCTAGGAAGAGTTTTGGATAATGTAAGAGGTCGTCCTCCGTATGTGGTCAAAGATTCTAATTTTCCCAATAGTTCAAAATAACTTTCTTCAACTTTACATTTAGACTTGAAATAGAATCCGATAGATTCCATTCTTCTTCGCTCGGTTTGCCAACATAATTGGAAACAGAACGTATCTGCAAACATCTTTTATGCAAAATATTGAGCACATTAAAAAATGCAATTCCTTCCATACTTTCAATATCTGCATTGTATTTTTCAACTAGAGAAGATATTGTATTTTCATTAGTATGGACTTTATTAACCGTCAATGAATGAACTTTTTTCATATCATTCAATATTGACAAATCCTCTGACAATGAAGGCACTACTACTCCATATTCCTCAGATTGTTCACCATCTTCTATAAAGCCTAAATCTGTAAACACTTGAAATCCATCACCATCTTCTACACCAAAATCTCCATATCTTTCAGAAATCACTTGAACCACTTCAGCAATCTTCAAAGAAGAATGAAAAGCACCTGCAACTCCTGCATTTATATAAATATCTCTATCATGATTCACAGCATAAATACCCAAATGAGAAGCAGTCTGCATCATACCTATACCAGTAATCAATATGTGTAACTGATGGTTCTCGGAGCAAAATAAATTTTGCTTGAATTGATTCTCAATCTTATTCAAACCGAAACATTGCAATAGAGGCAAAATCTCCATCTTAGAAGCAGCAACTACGGTAATTCTCATTTTATAAGAAAATATCTATTGAAATATTGTCTGACTGATACGCATAGCATTGGCGAACTCTTCCAAATCTAGTCCAGTTGAAATGCCTTTACTCTCAAAATACTCTATCATTTTTTCGGTAGGCATATTTCCAGTCAAATCATCTTTTGCCATTGGACAACCACCATAACCTTTTATTGCCCCATCAAATCTCACACAACCTACTTCATAGGCTGCTTCAACTTTTTCTTGCCACTTATCAGGAGTAGTATGAAAATGTGCACCAAATTTTAAATCAGTAAAGTCACTATATAAAATAGAAAGCAGATCTTTAATCAATTGAGGTTGAGCAATTCCCACTGTATCTGATACAGAAAAGCGTTCTACACCTACTGAAGACAAGCGATCTACCCAATGCGCTACTATCTCAGGATGATACATGTCTCCATAAGGATTTCCAAATGCCATAGAAAGATATAAGACAAACTTTTTCCCATAGACTTCACATGTATTCATGATCTCTTCTACCCTATTTACAGATTCCTCTAAATTGCAATTGGTATTTCTCAATTGAAAAGTTTCAGAAACAGAAAATGGATAACCTAAATAGGAAATCTCATCATATTCACAAGCTAAATCTGCTCCTTTCCCATTGGCAACTATTACAGAAAGTTTAGTATCAGTCCCCTCCAAGTCTAACTTTGGAATTACTTTATAGGTATCTGCCATTTGAGGAATTGCTTTCGAAGACACAAAACTCCCACAATCTAAAACATGGAAACCGACTTTCAATAAGCTATTCAAATATTCAATTTTCTTCTCAGTTGGAATAAACGCTTTAAGCCCTTGCATAGCGTCTCTAGGACATTCAATAATAGATACTTGTGGCAATGTATTATTTTTTATTGTTCAAAGATAACAAATTGTATGTACTCATAAATAGGGATAAAAATTATTCTCAATATTATTTTTAAAATATCCAGCCTTCTTTATCTATCATTTGTACAATTTCTATATCACCATCTTTCAATTCAGGGATAACAACCTTAAACACCATATCTTTCAAACGATTGGAACTAAATCCACTCACAAAAAAATCATTTTGCAATTGAATCGTATCACCAATTATGCTTTCAATTTTCACAAAAGAAAAAGAGGGCAAATCTCCAACCATAATTCTCATAAGAGTTGTCGATTTTTGTTGACCATCAATCTCTCCATGTCCCGAACAACTGACCATCACATTTTCAATGATTTCATCAGTTGTATTTAATAAAAAAATATCATAAACTAGTTCATGTTCTTCTTCATTTCTGCATACCGCAAGTGAAAAATTACTGTGCTTTTCAATTTCTATATCTTTTAACATAACAATTTGATTCTAAATATAATTTGCATTAAAAATATCAGCAAAATGAATTAAAAATTTATCTAAAACATCATCTAATGAAATCTCTCTTCTCATTTCCAGTTGCATAGAAGTCACTCCTTTATTTTCAATGCCACAAGGAATAATAAAATTAAAATTTTCTAAATCAGTATTGACATTCAATGCCAATCCATGCATGGCAACCCATCGACTTGTACGTACTCCCATTGCACATATTTTTCTAGAAATACATTGTGCATCATTCACCCATACTCCAGTTTCTCCTTCACTCCTAGTCCCAATAATATCAAAATCGTTCAAGGTTCGTATCACAACTTCTTCCAAAAACCTCATATATTTTTTCAAATCAGTAAAAAATTGCTCTAAATCCAAAATAGGATAAATCACAAGTTGCCCCAATCCATGATAGGTAATATCACCTCCTCGATTATTGCGAATAAAATCAATTTTTCTTTCTTTTAAAAACTCCTGAGTCACTATTAAATGCCCAATATCACCACTTTTTCCAATAGTAATTACAGAAGGATGCTCAACACATAAAAGAAAATTAGGCCCTGAATAAGAGCCTAAATTAATTTTACTTTGTATGATAGATTGAAATAATTCTTCTTGGTAACGCCAAGTTTCTTGATAATCTAAGACTCCTAATCTTTTGATAATAACATCCCTCATTATAAAGGGTTTTCAGCCAATTTACCTTTCAATGAATTAATAACTTCAATTTCAATCGCATCTACTTCATTTAATTCAGATAAAAAATAAGAAACCCAGTCACATAAATGAATCAAATAAAGACTTCTTTCTATATCTGTATCTCCTTTTGAATAAATCTCATTAATTCTTGAAGTGTAATTTCTTATCACTCCTTTTGAAAACTCAATACGTTCCTGATTTCTATCAAAATCATTATTATTTCTCAAGAATATAACAGAGATATCATCATTATGCTGCCTCCAACCAACTAATTCATTATGGTTCATCTCTGGAATCACATGATGCCAACATAGCATTTTTGCATTTTCATTAATCTGCTGTCTAAAACGAATCGCTACACCTTCAAAATTTGAATCTGCATATATAACTGGAATAGTTCCAAACAATTTTTCTGCAAGTTTCTTCGCATTCGTTTTAATATCTTCTTGTTCGCCATCCAACCTTTGAATAGTATTTGACAAACTCAATTTGAAACCATCTTCAATTAAACTCAGCTGATGAAAAACATAAAGTAATTGAATAAATGACAATGCAAAGCAAGCTCTAGGTGGCATTCCCCCATCTATCTCTATAAAATCTATATCATGAATTTTAGCAAATTCTTTCACTAAACCTCCAGAAGTAATACATACTAAATGTGCGTCTTTTTGAAAAGCTTGCATCAAAGCAGACATTGTCTCTTCTGTGTTTCCAGAATAAGAAGTAGCAATAACTAAAGTGTTTTCATTAACAAAATTGGGAATATGGTAACATTTATTAATAACAACAGGCACTTTCAAATCATCTCTCAAAATATTAGATATAATAGTTCCACCTATCCCTGAACCACCTAAACCTGTCAATAAAATATTACGTATTGGAGCCTTTGGTTTTTTTAGCTTTGCGGATTCTCCTATTGCTACTGCCCTCTTCATCTGTCCTGTAAAACCTGCAATTAACTCATCCATCTTATACATCTTGTGTGTAATTTTATGCAAAAAAACGAAAAAATAAATCAAAACATTGAAATAAGTAGAGGTATTTTTATATTTTATAATTTATGAACAAAGAAACTGGACAAAAAGGTGAAAATTTAGCTGTTGATTATCTTAAAAAGCTAGGCTATCGAATTATCTATACCAATTGGCGATATGCTCATTATGAAATAGATATCGTTGCAAAAGATAAAGACACCTTAGTAATTGTAGAAGTCAAAACTAGAGGAAGTGATTCTTTTGGGCATCCAAGTCAGTTTGTCAATTCAAAAAAACACAATAACCTTTTTAAAGCTACTGAGGAGTTAATTCAAAAAATAGATCATCATGGAGAAGTGAGATTCGATATTGTAGCAGTATTTAAAGAAGAAAACCAATGGATTACAGAGCATTTTAAAGATGCATTTTATCCAAATTAGCTTCTCATTTTTAAAGAAAGTTGCCAAATAACAATTCCAGCACAAACACTGATATTTAAAGAATGTTTGGTTCCCCATTGAGGAACTTCAATAGCTCCATCCACCAATTTTAATGCATCTTCTGAAACACCTGATACTTCATTCCCAAAAATCACAGCTATTTTCTCTCCCTTATTAATTGAAAATTCATTTAACATCATAGAATTTTCAACCTGCTCAATAGCATAAACTAGATATCCCTGACTTTTTAGCGATTGAATACTTTCTTCAATTGTTTCAAAATCTTTCCAATCCACAGTTTCTGTCGAGCCTAAAGCAGACTTCAAAACATCTCTATGTGGTGGTCTTGCCGAATATCCACAGATATGTATCTCTTCAATCAAAAATGCATCTGAAGTTCGGAATACTGAACCCACATTCAATCCACTCCTTACATTATCCAAAATAACAACTAAAGGAATCTTTTTCGCATCTTTGAAAGACTGTGTGGATAATCTACCCAATTCTTGCATGGAGAGTTTGCGCATAAGTTCTATTTTTAAGGTTTCACAAAATTATAAAAAGGTTTTACGTTTTGGCAAAGAAGAGCAATACCCCAAAAGAAACTCCTTTAATGGGTCAATACAATAGAATTAAAACACAGCATCCAGATGCTATTTTATTGTTTAGAGTTGGAGATTTTTACGAAACGTTTCATTCAGATGCAGTTAAGACAGCTCAGGCTTTGGGTATAGTCTTGACAAAACGAGCTAATGGTTCTGCTTCAGAAATGGAATTAGCAGGATTTCCATATCATTCGCTTGATACTTATCTTCCTAAACTTGTCAAAGCTGGCTATAGAGTGGCGATTTGTGAACAATTGGAAGACCCCAAAACAACCAAAACCATCGTCAAAAGAGGAGTTACCGAACTTATCACTCCAGGTGTTGCTGTCAGTGACAAAATATTAAATCATAAGAGTAATAATTTTTTAGCTTCTATCTATTTTGACAAAAACCAATGGATAGGAATCTCTTTTATAGATATTTCAACTGGTGAATTTCTCATTGCCCAGGGTGATGAGCAATATATCGACAAACTCTTACAAAGTTACAACCCTTCTGAAATCGTTTTTGCCAAGCAATATCAAAAAAGATTTAAAGAGTTATTTGGTCATAAACATTATACTTATGCCCTTGAAGACTGGATATACCAGACAGATTATTTAACAGAAAAATTACTATTACATTTTGATACAAGTACGTTAAAAGGTTTTGGTGTAGAAGAATGTCCATTAGGTGTTTTAGCTGCTGGAGCAACCATTCAATATTTATCTGATGCCGAACAAAAAAATCTTCAACACATTCTACAATTGACAAGAATTGAACAAGAAGAATATGTATGGCTGGACAGATTTACAGCAAGAAATCTAGAACTGATATACTCCAATCATCCTGAAGGAACAAGCTTATTGGATATTTTAGATAACACCATTAGCCCAATGGGCGCTAGGTTATTGAAAAGATGGGTAGCGACTCCGCTCAAGCAAATACAAGAAATCCAAGAAAGGCTAGATGCAGTAGAATATGTCATTAAAAATCAAGATTTTTTTCATCAAACCAATCAAAAAATTAAAGAAATTGGCGATTTAGAAAGGTTAATAGCTAAAGTACCTTTAGGCAAAATTAATCCTAGGGAAATGCTACAAATCAGTAGAGCTTTATCTACTTTACCTTTTATCAAAACGCTATGTGAAACTTCTACTACAGACACTTTCAAAAAAATGGCTGCTCAAATTTATATTAATGAAGCACTCAACGAAAAAATTGCAAAAACAATACACTCAGAAGCTCCTGTTGTAGTACAAAAAGGTTCTGTAATTTCAGAAGGTGTCAATGCAGAATTAGATGAGCTAAAGATGCTCTCCAAAAAAGGAAAAGATTATTTGATACAATTACAAGAAGCTGAAAGTCAAAAAACAGGAATTTCTTCATTAAAAATTGGTTTCAATAACGTATTTGGATATTATTTAGAAGTTAGAAATACACATAAAGAAAAAGTACCTGATACGTGGATAAGAAAGCAGACAACCACCAACGCCGAAAGATATATCACCCAAGAATTAAAAGAGTATGAGGATAAAATATTAGGTGCTGAAGAAAAGATTTTACAACTAGAAATTCAAATTTTTGAAGAGCTTATCAAAGAGGTCAATAGATATCTTCAACCTATTATTATCAATTCAAGAATAATAGCTAAGATAGATTGTCTCCAATCTTTTGCAGCTATCGCATTAAAAAACAATTATAGAAAACCATCTATCAACAATACTAACCAACTCAATATCAAAGCAGGCAGACATCCTGTCATTGAGCAACAACTTCCATTGGGTGAACAATACATTCCCAATGATGTATATCTAGATGATGAAAAGCAGCAAATAATGATTATCACTGGTCCTAATATGGCTGGTAAATCTGCCTTACTTCGCCAGACTGCACTCATAGTACTCATGGCACAGATGGGAAGTTTTGTTCCTGCAGAAGCTGCTGAAATTGGTATTGTAGATAAAGTATTTACCCGTGTAGGAGCTAGTGACAATATCTCTCAAGGTGAATCTACTTTCATGGTAGAAATGATAGAAACAGCTAGTATTTTGAATAATGTTTCACCAAGTAGCCTCATTTTACTAGATGAAATCGGAAGAGGAACAAGTACTTATGATGGCATTTCTATTGCTTGGGCTATTGTCGAATATCTACACAATCACCCTATTGCAAAAAGTAAAACGATGTTTGCAACTCACTACCATGAGCTCAATGAATTGACCAATCAGTGGAAACGAGTCAAAAACTTTAATGTATCAGTAAAAGAAAGTGGCAAAAAAGTAATCTTTTTACGAAAATTAGAGGAAGGAGGAAGTGAACACAGTTTTGGTATTCATGTCGCAAAAATGGCTGGAATGCCTACTGATGTTGTCAAACGTGCTAATCAAATTTTAAAAGAATTGGAATCTAAAACTATTTCAATAGATATTAAGGAAAAATTACAACAAGCCAAGCAACCTGATTATCAATTGAATATATTTTCAATGGATGATCCAAGATTGTTCAAACTCAAAGAAATCCTTGAACAAGTAGATATCAACGCTATGACACCAGTCGAAGCACTTTTAAAATTAGACGAAATGAGAAAGTTGTTATAAGGGTAAGATTTTAAAAAAATATTTTTAACATTTCAATGTAACAAAAGTAACTTTTCATGATAGCTTAAATGCAGAACTTTGCACTATAAAATCAAAAATTATGTTAGGGTTCTTAAAAAATCTATCCAAAAACTCAGGAAATCAAGAATTAAAAGAAGCAATTCAAAACAATGCCTACCTTGTTGATGTTCGTTCAAGAGGAGAATTTGCAACAGGCAGTGTAAAAGGTGCAGTAAATATTCCTTTAGATGAAATACAAAAACATATTGCGGCATTGAAAAAGAAAGAAAATATTGTTGTATTTTGTTTAAGTGGTGGCAGAAGTGGAATGGCAAAAGACTATTTGGTCAAAAATGGAGTTCAAAATGTCATTAACGGAGGTCCTTGGACAAATGTAAAAATGGTGAAAGAAAGTTTGTAAATAGTATCAAAAAGTATGGGAAATAAAATTGAATTGAATCAGGATTTTTGGAATGGGCTTTGGAAAAACTCCTTAACAGGCTGGGATATAGGGTCAGCTTCTCCACCTATTACTGAATTTATGCAAAATTATCTCAACAAAGATGCTAAAATACTCATCCCTGGATGTGGCAATGCTTATGAAGCAGAATTTCTTGTCAATCAAGGTTTTAATGATATAACACTAATAGACATCGCTCCTATCGCTGCTGAAAACTTAAAAAATAAGTTTAAAGATTATCCTCAGGTGAATGTCATTTGCGTAGATTATTTCCAACATGATAATCAATATGACTTAATTATTGAACAGACATTTTTTTGCACTTTTTATCCAGAAGACAGAGAGAAATATGTTCAAAAAGCATCATCATTATTGAAAGAAAATGGAGAAATCATCGGTGTATTATTTAATAGAGATTTTGGAAATCCACATCCTCCATTTGGTGGAAATCAGGATGAATACATTCCAATATTTTCAAAATACTTTGACATTATTAAACTCGAAAAATGTAATAACAGTATTCCACCCAGAGCTAATAGTGAGTTATTTATCCGATTAAGTAAAAAGTAGAATGAAGAATTTTATAACTAGAAACATCTTATATATTATCGGTGCTATCATCGGTGCAGTGGCAGGATATTTGTATTGGTATTTTATTGGATGTTCATCTGGCACTTGTATGATTACATCTAAGCCTATCAATAGCACATTATATGGAGCCATGATGGGAAGTTTATTTTTTTCACTATTTCAAAAAGAAAAAAGTTCATCAATATGAAATTTTATGAAATCATCAATTCAGACAAACCAGTTTTAGTTGATTTTTTTGCGACATGGTGTGGGCCTTGCAAAATGATGCCTCCCATACTTTCAGATTTAAAAAAACGTGTAGGAGATAATGTTACTATTATTAAAATAGATATTGACAGAAATCCAAAAGTAGCTGCTCAATACAAAATACAAAGTGTTCCTACGCTGATGGTATTCAAAAACGGGCAACCCAAATGGAGACAGTCAGGTGTTGTTCCAGCTAACCAATTAGAAAAAATTATTCAAGCCAACCAATAATTATATGACAAGACTATTTTTATTATTGTTTCTAGCATTTCAATCATGTGGAGCGCAGACCAATAGCAATACTTCCAACTATCAAATATTGGATGTAAAAGATTTTTCAGAAGCCGTAAAAGATGGAGCCAAAGTACAGCTTGTCGATGTACGTACACCCAAAGAGTTTGAACAAGGACACATCGCAAATGCTCAAAACTTTGATTGGAACGGTCAATATTTTGACTTGCAAATTTCCAACCTTGACAAATCAGAACCTGTATATATATACTGTCTAAGTGGCGGCAGAAGTGCCTCAGCTGCTAGGAAAATGGTCAATGAGGGCTTTACTATTTATGAATTAAAAGGCGGAATGAACAATTGGAGAGGCAATAATATGCCAGAAGAAGCTCAAGCAGTGGTTGGGCAAGGAATGTCATTAGAAAATTTCAATCAGCTCATTACAGATGATCGTCTTGTCCTAGTTGATTTTTATGCAGAATGGTGTGCACCTTGTAAAAAGATGGGACCGTATTTTGAAAATATTTCAAATGAACTGAATGAAAAAGTAAAAGTAGTACGTGTTGATGTGGATGCCAATAGAGAATTGACTAAAGAATTAAAAATCAACAGCCTTCCAGTAGTAAAATTATACAAAGGCAATAAAGCTATTTGGGAAAAAGTTGGATACGCTAGCGAAGAAGAAATGAAAGCTCAAATCAAATAAGTTATTTTACTTAATAAAACTTAAGACACTTTAGACAACTAGGGTGTCTTTTTTATTATCCTTTGTATTCCTCAAAAAATGGAATATCTTTGAAAACAACAAAACAAATTCAATATGTTAACAGGTATTACACATCTACATTCGACATTGGCCATTCTTGTTATTTTGGCATTATTATTCAGCATTATATCTGCACTTATCAGTAAACCTATAAGTGAAAAGGTTAGAAAAATTGCTAAAATCTCAATGATAACACTACATGTTCAATTTCTAGTAGGATTGATATTATATTTTATTTCACCATTGGGATTTGCTTCATTTTCAGGAGCAGCAATGAAAGATTCGGCGGCTAGATTGTTTATTTTAGAGCATCCTTTCGTTGGATTAATAGCTGTAGTTCTTGTTACTATTGGTCATGCCAAATTAAAAAGAAGTGATAATAATAGTGGAGGAAAAACAATATTATTATATTACTCCTTAGGATTATTACTCATTTTATCCAGAATCCCTTGGAGTTCTTGGAGTATCTTGAACTAAGATTTTTTATCCTTCAATCATAAATACGCTTTAGAGAGATACTTCTTTAAAGCGTATTTTTTTCATATCAGGTAAGAAATATGCAGTCATACCTAACAAAGGTAAAAAAGAACAAACTTTGTAGATAAATTCTAAGGAAGCTACATCTGCCCACCAGCCTAATAACGCTGCGCCCAAACCTCCCATTCCGAAAGCAAAGCCATAAAACAAACCTGATATCATACCTATCTTTTTAGGTAATAATTCTTGTGCATATACTAAAATCGATGGGAATGCTGATGACAATATCAATCCAATAATACTCACCAATACTCCTGACCAAAACAAATTGACATAAGGTAGAATTAAAGTAAAAGGAGCACATCCTAATACTGAAAACCATATTATATATTTCCTTCCTACTTTATCTCCTAAAAATCCACCTAATAAAGTTCCAACAGCTACTGCAATTAGAAAATAAAATAGATAAATATGTGATTGCAGGTCATTAATATGGAATTTTTCAATCAAATAGAATTGTAAATAACTTGAAATACTAGCAATATAGAAATACTTTGAAAATATCAATATCAATAAAATGATGATAGAATTTCGAACTTTTGAGTGTGATAAATCTGGTAAAAGGATTGTTTTTTTCTTCATATTGCTTTTCGCTGATAATACTAAAGCATACCACTTAGCTATATATGCAAGAACAAGTTGGGCAAAAAATATAATCGCAATAAAATAAATAATATTTTTCTGACCATAAGGAAGAACTATCCATCCAATAATTAATGGAGCAATGGCAGTTCCCGTATTTCCTCCAATTTGAAATATAGATTGAGCTAAACTTCTTTTTCCACCAGATGATAAATATGCCACTCTTGAAGATTCTGGATGGAAGATAGACGAACCTATCCCTATGAAAGTAACTGCAATCAATATCCCATGATAATATCTGACATAAGCAAGTAACACTACACCTATCAAGCTGAAAACCATACCAATAATCTGAGAATATGGCATTGGATTTTTATCTGTATATGCTCCAACAATCGGTTGAAAAATAGACGATGAAAGTTGAAAAAACAAAGTAATCATACCAATCTGAGTAAAATTCAAATCATAATTATCTTTCAACATTGGTAAAGAAACAGGAATAATTGCCTGAATCAAATCATTGGACAAATGGGCTAAACAAATAGCGATAAGTATAGAATAATTTGTTTTTAAAAGATTGATTTTACTCTCTGTGGTATCACTCATCACAATAAAATATAAAAATCACAAAGATAATTGTAATGACAATGGAATAATGAAATAATAAAGTAATGAAATGATGAAATAATGAAGAAATGTGGAAATGAAGAAATGTGGAAACGTAGAAATTCAACAATGAAATAATGTAAAAATGTGAAAAGACTAGCGGTTGAGGATGCCGAAACTATGTTCAGCATCTAAAACTGATTGGGCTATACACTCAAGATGGCAGATGAAAGAAAATGAAAATAATTAGATTGGTATTTTAGAGAATAAGGATTTATTTTAAAAAAATACCATTTTTGTACACAATTAGAAAAAACCATGGCTGAAACAAGTATAAATTTAGAAGGAACTAAAGAAGAAAAGTATCAACAGCTCATACCAATGATACATGCATTGGTTAATGGCGAAACAAATAGAATTGCAAATTTGGCAAATGTAGTCGCTGCTCTAAAACAAGGTTTTGATTTTTTCTGGGTGGGATTTTATTGGGTAGATGAAGAATCATTGATTTTAGGTCCATTTCAAGGTCCAATTGCTTGTACTCGAATTGCTTTTGGCAAGGGTGTTTGTGGTAGTGTTTGGAAAAGTAGAAAATCATTAATTGTTCCAAATGTAAATGAATTTCCAGGTCATATAGCTTGTAGTTCAGCATCTCAGAGTGAAATTGTAATTCCACTCATAAGAAATGAAAAAGTAATTGGAGTATTAGATGTTGATAGTGATTTATTGGACGATTTTGACACAATAGATCAAAAATATTTAACTGAATTATGTAATTGGTTAGCAGACAACTTGGTCTAGTAATATAATTTTGACACTATCTCGTAAAGTGTGGTAGTCTCTCACAAAGTGTGTAAACTGAAAGTTTCATAATTTTCTATCACTAAATATCTAATTCTAAACTATTTATCAATTCTTCTAGTTCATGATTTTTTACATCTGATTTTTCTCCCTTATCATAAATAGTAAGAAGATAAACTACTTGCATTTCAATATATAGATATGTAATAATTCTAGCTCCTCCACTTTTACCTTTTCCTTTACTTGCTATTGCTAAACGAACCTTATAGCAATTGTTACCTAGGAATACACCTAATGTTGGGTTCGAAGAAATTTCGTTTATTAGTAAAGCAAATTCATTTTTAAGAGATGGGAATTTCTTTACCAATCGTTTAAGCTCCTTTTCAAATTGATGAGTTGGAATTATGCTATAATTCATCCAAAAGCTCCTGTGCTGTTTTCAATTTCAACACTCCTTGCTTATGTAATCTCACTTGCTCTGCAGCATCTTTTAGACTGCTCAGAAGTTCATTATCAGCAGGTGTTATAAGTTTTGTCCTTTTTATAAAAGAAAGACTCTTCAGTACTTTCATTCCAAAAGCAACGTCATTATCAGAAATTTCCACTAAAACTTTCATTGCATTTTATTTAAAAAATATTTATAAAATTACAAAAAAAACTCAAAAAAAACAAAACTAAGAAACAAAGAAGATTAAATAAATGAAGTAAATATACAAAAGTAACCAACGTCAATAGTAAAATATTTTAAGTTAATTAAATGGTTAGCTGAACTTTAATATATAACAATTCAAAATATAGAAATGAAATAAAAATTGACAAATCTACAAATGAATCACCTCTCCATAAGCTGCCGCGGTAGCCTCCATAATCGCTTCTGACATAGTAGGATGTGGATGAATGGTATGTAATAAATCTCGTCCCGTAGATTCTATATGTCTAGCTAACACCACTTCGGAAATCATTTCAGTCACATTAGCTCCTATCATGTGAGCACCCAAAATTTCACCATACTTTTTATCAATAATCACCTTCACAAAACCGTCTGAATGTCCAGCAGCTTGAGCTTTACCCGAGGCAGAAAAAGGAAATTTACCCACTAATATTTCATATCCCAATTCCTTAGCTTTTTGTTCTGTATAGCCTACAGAAGCTATTTCAGGGAATGAATAAGTACAAGCTGGTATATTATTATAATTGATAGGAACTACACGATGGCCTGCAATATTTTCAACACAGACAATTGCTTCAGCAGAAGCCACATGCGCTAATGACTGCCCTGTCGTCACATCGCCAATCGCATAAAATCCTTCAACATTGGTGCGATAATAGGCATCTGTTTTAATTTTTCCATTTATCAATTCAATACCAGTATATTCTATTCCAATATTATCAATATTTGCCACAACACCAGCTGCTGAAAGAACCACATCTGTTTCTATTTCTTCTTCTCCATTTGCAGTTGATATCAATAAGACTGGTTTTTTATCTTCAACTCTAGAAGTAATCACTCTACTAGAAGTCAAAACTCTCATACCCATTTTAGAATATAATTTTTCTAATAATTGGGAAACTTCAACATCTTCATTAGGAACAATTTTATTAAAATATTCTATCAAAGTAACCTGAACACCAAGAGATTGATAAAAATAGGCAAATTCACACCCAATAGCACCCGCTCCCACTATCACCAAACTCTTAGGCAAAGAATCAAGAGATAAAGCTCTTTTATAATCAAATATCAATTGACCATCTTGCGGTAGAGATGTCAATGGTTTTGAACGACCACCTGTAGCTATAATAATATGTTCAGCTTTGTATTCAGAAATTTCGCCATTATCATCGGTCACTTCTACCCTTCTTCCTGGTTTTATTTTACCATAACCTTCAATGACCGTAATTTTATTTTTTTGCATCAAATATTTGATTCCCTTACTCATTGTTTCAGCGACATTTCTACTTCGCTCAACTATTTTCACAAAATCTATTTCTATCTTTTTGGCATTCAATCCATACTTCTCAGCCTCTAGTAAATATTGATATACCTGAGCACTTTTCAACAATGCTTTAGTAGGAATACATCCCCAATTCAGGCATACACCACCCAAAGCATCTTTCTCTATGAGAGCTACTTTTTTGCCTAATTGAGCAGCACGTATAGCCGCAACATAACCACCAGGTCCAGAACCTAAAACAAGAATATCAAATGCACTCATACCTTAAATTAATCTGATTTTCTGAAAATTACAACGCTTAACGATAAAAGAAAAATACTTAAGAAAAATTAAATGCTATTTATTCAACTTAGTGAAAAATAACTGTGCAATTTTTTAAGATATTTTAGGCTGTCACCAATCTTTCACTATCCAATTTGACAGCTATTGCCACCATAACAGAAAACGACAATAGAGAAGAACCCCCATAACTAATAAAAGGTAAAGGAATACCTATCACTGGCAATAAGCCAATTGTCATACCTATATTAATCATAAAATGCATAAATATTATCGATGCAATTGAATAAATATATACTCTGGCATAAACTGTCCGCTGTCGCATTGCAACTGTAATCAGCCTTTGAATAAATACAACAAATAATCCTATCAATACCAAAGATCCTAAAAATCCCCACTCCTCACCTATTGAACAGAAGATAAAGTCAGTACTCATTTCAGGAACGAAATCATATCTTGTCTGCGTACCATGAAGCCACCCTTTTCCAAAAGGGCCACCTGAACCAATTGCAATCTTTGATTGAGCCAAGTTATAGCCAACACCCTTATTATCTTCCAATTTACCTAGGATAATATTAATACGGTCTTGTTGATGAGGTTTTAATATCGAGTGAAAAGCTGTATCTACTGCAATAATATATCCAATAGAAACTAACATCAGCCCTACAATCAAAGCAACTATAGTTCGTTCTCTAGGCAAGACAATATAGATATATGCTAGAATGATAGAAAACAAAACAACTATTCCACCTATCAATAAAAACTTATCTAATGACAATGCTAAAAGAGAAATAAAGACTACATAGATGCCTAAATAGATAAACCAATTACTCAATCCTTCACGATTGAAAACCATCACAAAACTAAAGAATACTAATGCAGAACCAGCATCTCCTTGTGCCAATACGATGAGTAAAGGAACACCAACAATAGTAAAAGCAATTGCTCTCTGCTTCCATGTATTAAAACGCACTTGAGGAGTATCCAAATATCTTGCAAGTGCCATAGCAGTAGCCATCTTAGCAAATTCAGAAGGTTGAAGTTTGAAAAATCCTAAATCAATCCAGTTGAGATTACCTTTAGTAGCCGCACCGATTACAAACACTGATAGAAGCAACAACAGGACTAAACCATAAACCAAATAGGAAATATTCATCAAAAACAATCTGTCAATTCCCAAAATGATAAAAAATATCAACCCAGAAACGCCCATCCACAACAATTGTTTCCCATGGTTGGAAGAAAGGTCAAAAATAGAAAATGTACCATCATATTGGGTAGCAAATATTGCCGACCAACCTATTGCTATTAATAATAAATAGACAATAATTATTGTAGAATCAAGTTGGTTTTGACTGTACTGTCTTTTGCCCATAATAAATTAGCTTTTAACATTCTCTCTTCTAAATATAACCTTTTGGAAGAAATCGTATCATTCAAATATTTTTCAATCATCAAAGAGGCAATAGGACCAGCATAAGTAGCACCAAAACCTGAATTTTCAACTACAACAGCTATTGCAATAACTGGATTTTCCAATGGAGCATAAGCCACAAACATAGAGTGGTCCTTACCATGAGGATTTTGAGCTGTACCTGTTTTTCCAGCAAAATCAAAATCTGTTGACTTTAATCTTGCTGCAGTACCACTACGTACCGTTTCTGCAAGTGCTTCTTTAATAGATGGAAAAAAATAATCAGGAATACCTACACTATGTTTTTCAGTAGTCGGTTTATATATTTTTCTATCTTTTACAAAATACTTCAATAACCTCGGAGAATAATAAGTCCCATCTTCAGCTACTGCAGCTATCATATTAGCCATCTGTATAGGCGTTGACAAAACCTCACCTTGTCCAATAGCTACAGAAATGATTGTATTGGCTTTCCATCTTCCTTTGCCATAAATACGATTGTAATAATCTGCCGAGGGGACATTTCCCTTCTTTTCACCAGATAAATCTATTCCCAATACATTTCCAAATCCAAATGCCATAATACCATTTCGCCATCTCGTATAGGCTTGTTCTGGTGTTCCTAAAGTAGAGTCCATCACCATATCTCTAAAAACCGTACAAGAATATGCATTACAAGATTGTTTTAATGCAGACACTACATTAGGAAGAAAATGGCTACCATGGCATTTGACACGTACACTACCTCCGTAATATGCACCTGAACAAGCATAGCTCCATTCTGGACTATGCACTCCATTATTAAACACTACTAAATCTGCGGGAATTTTAAAAGTAGATCCAGGAGGATAGGTAGCTGAAATGGGTCTATTAATTAATGGTTTGGTCTTATCTTTATTCAATTCTCCATAATTGTGTCCACGATAACGACCTGCCAACAAATTGGGGTCATAACCAGGACTACTGATATAAGCTAGCACTTCACCTGTAGATGGTTCTATCGCTACTACTGAACCAGATTTATTCTGCATGAGCAATTCACCATAAGTCTGTAATAAAATATCCAAAGAGCTAACCATGTCATAACCTGATGTAGGTTTGGTATCTTCAGAGCCTTCATTATAAACTCCTTGATTTCTACCTCTAACATCCATTATCTGATAGGTAAATCCTTTTTTCCCTCTTAAATATTCTTCATAATAAGATTCCAAACCTGTAATACCCACATAATCACCCATTTCATAATAACCAGCAGAATTATCTATCTGTTGTTTATTAGCCTCAGCAAGGTAACCCAAAACGTGAGCAGCACCTCCATAAGGATATCTCCTTACTGTACGAGTTGTATAGGTCACTGCTGGAAATAAAAATAAATTTTCCTGAAATCTTGCAAAAGCGGATTGCTCTACCATCTTAATGATAGGTGTCGGTTTATTAGGTGATGTTCTTTTAATCTCATCTAAACGTTTACTAACAAACTCTGGTGTAGTATTCAATAATTCACAAAATAATGCAGTGTCTAAAGGGATTTTTTTCAGTAAACTATACTGAATCTCTATATCATAAACTGCATCATTAGATACAATCACCCTACCCTTCCTGTCTAATATCAATCCTCTGGAAGGATAAACAGTCATTTTTTTTACAACATTATTACGAGCTTGAAGCTTATATGTTTTATCTGTAATCTGTAATGAAAATAGTTTCAATAGAAAGACGACGGCTACAACATACACTCCGATTCTTAATAAACCAGCTCTACTATCTGCATTATTGCTCATAGCCTACCCTTTCTTTTATCAATATTTACTATTAATAACGCAATTAATGAAATAACAAAAGAGGACAATAATGTTCCTGTGCCTATTCTTCTTAAAGTATAAATAAAACTATGAAATGAGAAACGTTCAATAAAGTAATATACGAATTGATGAACTAACATGCTCAGAAAAATCAATAATATAAAACGATTGATTCCCATTTCTTCCATGATGAGTTTATCTCTATTTTCATTACTCAAATTAGGCATAATCATCTGAATAATATAATTTCTAGAAAATCCCATAAAAGTCATTGCAGCAGTGTGAAGGCCTCCAGTTCCTAATAAAAAGTCCATCACAAAACCAATTGCAAAACCTATCAACATGACTATCAAACTAGGCACATAAGTAGGAATAAGCAACAGCAACAATGGGTAAACCATTACTTTGCCAAACCCAGTGATATGAATTAAATCAAATACAAATATCTGTCCCAAACAAAGAACAGCTGCTAGAATAAATATTTGTATATAGAATGCTAAAGACATGTATTAATTTAAAATCAGACTTTTTAAAGAATCAATTTGAGGTTTGTCCTTACTTTTTACAATATAGACATAATTCAACTTATCCATATCATAAGCTAAAACGACATCAATATATAAGAAACTTGTAGATGGATCTTGTTCAACATCTGTTACAATAGCTGTCGGTATTTCTGGAGGAAAAAAATTACTATAGCCTGCTGTATAAAAAGTATCTCCTTTGGCAACAGTATTTGTTTTGCTGACATTATCGACACTCAATCGCCATGGGTCTGTTCCATCCCAAGTAAGATTACCAAATGCATCAGTACCTTTATGCTTAACGCTTATCCTAGATTTGGTACTGATGGCTGACATCACAAGAGAATAATTATTAGAAACATGAGTAACAATTCCCACAACACCAGAGCCAGTCACTACACCCAAACCTCTCTCAACTCCATCTTTAGCTCCCTTATTGATCATTAAATAATTGACAGATTGAGTAACATCGTTATCAATTACTTGAGCTACTATATAATCAAATAAAGCTGTTTCTGATTGAGATGGAAGAGTTGAATCAATAGGAATCTTCTTTTCATAATTCAATTGAGAAAGTAAAAAGATATTCTCATTTGCCAATCTTTTATTTTCATCTTTTAAGTCAAAATATTGAACAACATTATTTCGTGCAGTATTAATCTGACCAGATACAGATGCTGATGCATTTCCAATTATAGAATCTTGGTAAACATTGTCTTTTCTCAACAAAGCCAATGCTATCCCTTCTAAAATTAGAAGTGCTATCAATAAATGAAATCGCTCTATTAGATAGAATAGATTTCGCATATAACTAACTCAATAAGAAGGTATATCTATGTCTGTTTTTCAATGCTAATCCTGTACCTCTTACTACCGCTCTAAGTGGATCATCAGCAACTTGAACAGGCAATTTTGTTTTTGCACTGATTCGTTTATCCAAGCCTCTCAATAGAGCTCCACCACCAGTAAGATGCAGACCTCTTTGATAGATATCAGAAGCCAATTCTGGAGGAGTACTCTCCAAAGCTTTCATGATGCCTTCTTCAATTTTGGAAATAGATTTATCCAAGCAACTAGCTATCTCTGTATAAGTTACAATAACTTGTTTAGGAATTCCTGTCAATAAATCTCTACCATATACTGGGAAGTCTTCTGGTGGATTTTCAAGGTTTTGAATAGCAGCACCAACATGAATTTTAATCTGTTCAGCAGTACGCTCACCAATCAAAATATTATGTTGTCTTTTTACATGCTCAATAATATCATTAGTAAAATCATCACCAGCCACGCGGATAGATTGATCTGTAACAATACCTGACAATGCAATAACAGCAATTTCTGTTGTACCACCACCAATATCTATAATCATGTGACCTTCTGGCTGTTCAACATCCAAACCAATTCCCAAAGCGGCAGCCATCGGTTCATGTACCAAATATCTTTCTCTAGCATTAGCACGCTCAGCAGACTCTATAACAGCTCTTTGCTCTACCTGAGTACATCCTGAAGGAACACAAATCACCATAGTTAAAGATGGTTTAAACCAACGATTATTCTCATTTATCATGGAAATAAATCCACGAATCATGGCTTCAGCAGCTTTAAAATCTGCAATCACACCATCTTTCAAAGGGCGGATAGTTTCAATGTCACCATGAGTTTTCTCATGCATCATCATAGCTCTTTTACCAACAGCAATCACATTACCACTCTTCTTATCTATAGCAACAATTGATGGTTCATCGACGACCACTTGTTCTTTATATATGATAAGGGTATTTGCTGTACCCAAATCTATAGCTATTTCTTTATTAAGGAAACTAAATAAATTCATTTATATTTTTCTAAAATTCAAATTATTGGAATAAAGATTAAAGATAAGTAATCATTCATATTTCTACCTCAAATCTAGTGTTTAAAATGTCTAATTCCTGTAAATACCATTGCCAAGTTATTTTGATTACAATAATCTATTGACAATTGATCTTTAATAGAACCTCCAGGTTGGACAACAGCTTCAATACCAGCAACATCTGCAATCTCAACACAGTCTGGGAATGGGAAGAATGCATCAGATGCCATCACTGCACCTTTCAAATCAAATCCAAACGAATTGGCTTTTTCAATAGCTTGTCTAAGTGCATCTACTCTAGAAGTCTGTCCAGTACCGCTAGCTAATAATTGACCATCTCTCGCCAAGACAATTGTATTGGATTTGGTGTGTTTACAAATTTTCAAAGCAAATTCTAATGCACGCAATTGCTCTTCTGAAGGTACTCTATTACTTACAGTTTTCATTTGAGAAGCATTCTCAGTAGAGTCATCCTTATCTTGAGCCAGTACGCCATTTAATACTGTTTTGAACATTTCTTTTGGCAAATCAATAGCCTTTCTTACCAAAAGGATTCTATTTTTTTTGCCTTTAAGTAATTCTAATGCATCTTCATCATAAGAAGGTGCTATCAAAATTTCCATAAATAACTTATTCAATTCTTCTGCAACTGCTAAATCCACATTAGCATTGGTAATTACTACACCACCAAATGCAGATACAGGGTCACATGACAAAGCGTTCAAATAAGCTTCTTTTGCAGTAGAAGCACTTGCTACACCACAAGCATTGGTATGCTTAATAATAGCATAAGTAATATTGGAAGCATCAAATTCATCTATCAACCCGACACAAGCATCAACATCTACTATATTATTATAAGAAAGTTCTTTCCCATTTAATTGATGGAACATCGCATCCAAATCTCCATAAAAAGTAGCAGATTGATGTGGATTTTCACCATATCTCAATGATTTTTGAGGTAGGCTTTCAAAATTTCTAACTGACGACTGGCTACCATTCACAAACCAGTTATTAATAGCTGTATCATAATGAGCAGTTATACCAAATGCTTCTGTTGCAAATAATTTTCTATCTGTCAAATCAGTAGCACATCCTTTTTCTTCTAATATCTCCAATGTTTTTGCATATTGACTTCTACTAGAAACAATCAAAGTATCTTTAAAATTTTTAGCACCTGCTCTGATTAAAGAAATACCACCTATGTCAATTTTTTCGATAATATCTTGTTCGCCAGCTCCAGAAGCCACAGTTTCTTCAAAAGGATAAAGATCTACAATCACCATATCCAAAGAAGGTATATTAAATTCAGAAGCTTGAGCCACATCATCTGTATTATCTCGACGATATAAAATCCCTCCAAAAACAGCAGGATGAAGCGTTTTTACTCTACCTCCAAAAATTGAAGGATAGCCTGTCAAATTTTCAACTGGAACTACTGGAATTCCCATATTTTCAATAAAGGTTTGAGTTCCTCCTGTAGAGTATATTGTAACACCTTTGCTATTTAATAGCTTAACAATAGGTTCTAATCCATCTTTATAATAGACAGAAATTAATGCAGATTGAATTGTTTTCAAAACGAGTATTTAATTGACTGAAAATTGTAACATACAAAGGTACATTTTTCATTTTCTAAGAAAGAAAAAACTTTACATTTTCCTGTAAAATTATAATTAAGAAAAGACAGTTTTATTTCTTCAAAAATAGCAGCTAAAAAAGCAAAATTGGAATAGAAATACGAAACATAGAGAAGATAATAATATCAAATCTCATTTCTATCACTCCAAACTAATATTTAAAGTCATCAAAAAAAAAATAAAATTTTTATTGGAAAATATTTTGAAAAATAAAATATAGTCATAAATTTGTTTCAACTGATAGGAAAAACCTATCCCTTTTCAAAAAGGAAATTAAATAACAATAGCATGAAAAACACATTCGTTTTAAAAACAAACATCAATTTCAATTCCCATAACAATCTTTTGATTGCTGGTGATTGTTGTTGTGCTTGTTATATGTGTTGCTGTTGTAGCGCTATGTGCTAATAGCAGGTTCTGCACCTCTTCAATAGAATTTATATTCTTAATTGAGCTTTGAAAAAAAGCTATCAATCTATTTTTATTTCAAACAAATAATATTAATAATTTATTTATTATTAATACACTATAAATTTTTCTCTAAAATCATTTAAACAATTCAAAATTATGAAAACACAATTCGCGTAATGGGTACCAAACATCAGCGGAGGGCTAGCAATTACAAATTGGCCAATGAAAACAGACTGGACTTATCAGTATAACAAGAAATTAGCACAATCTGCCGAGCAAGTAGGCTTTAAATATGGATTGGCACAAGCAAGATTTATTGGAAGTTACAATGCCAATATTCAATTAGAAGCACTCAGTGTTGCCAATGCACTTGCTGCCAATACAGATACATTAAACCTTATAGGTGCTATTCACCCAGGACTTTGGCATCCTGCTGCAATCGCAAATTTCGTAGCTACTGCCGAGCATATTAGCAATGGAAGATTTCACTTAAATATTGTAAGTGGTTGGTTGAAAGATGAGTTCACAAAATTTGGGGAGCCATGGTTAGAGCATGATGAAAGATATGCAAGAAGTGAAGAATTTATTGACGTATTAAGAGGATTATGGACAGAAAAAGAATTTAGTTACAATGGTCGCTTTTACAGAATCGACAAGGCTCCTTCTGAACCCAAACCTACAACCCAACCCACACTTTTTATTGGTGGAGGCTCAGACAGAGCATTGAGAATGGCAGCAAAATCAGCAGATGTAATATTTGTCAATGGTGGTAGCTTGGAAAAGATAAAAAGTATCGTTGATAAAGTGCGTGAATACGCTGATCAATATGGCAGACAAGCACCAAAAGTCGGTGTCAATGGTTTTGTCATAGCTAGAGATACAGAGCAAGAAGCTAAGCAAGAATTGGAAAACATTATTAGAAATGCATCTAAAGATTCTGTTGAAGCTTTTAAAGAATCTGTAAGACAAGCAGGTAAATCTTCACCTGAAGGATATGGCATGTGGTCAGATTCAGATTTTAATGATTTGATACAATACAATGACGGATTCAAAACTGGACTTATCGGAACTCAAGAGCAGGTGGTAGAAAGAATTAGACAACTAGACGCTGTAGGAGTAGATATTGTCTTAGCTGGATTTTTACACTATTCAGAAGACTTAGCAAGATTTGGAAAAGATATTATTACTGAAGTCAGAAAAGCAGAACCAATAAGCAATTCAATTTTAACCGTATAAACAATCAACATCACTGAGACCTCATTTTGATAACTGTAATGAGGTCTTAGTTTATCAATTTATTATCATGAGTAAATTATTAGGAATAGTAGGAAGTGTATCCAGTCCTTCCAAAACACAAACAGCTATTGAGATTGCTATCCAAGCTGCACAAAATGAGTATGGAATAGAAACAGAAATCGTTTCTTTAGCTGATTATAAAATAGATACTGCTGATAGCAGAAAACTAGTTGAATCAATTTTACTTCAAAAAATCATTGAAAGTGATGCTTTTATTATTGGCACACCGGCATATAGAGGAAGTTATTCAGGAGTATTGAAAAACCTTTTCGATTTAATCCCTAGAGGAAAATGGCAATCAGATAAAGCACCACTTGAAAATCGTCCAATAGGTTTTATTGCCACAGGAGCTACTGACCACCATTATTTATTAATCAATCAAGAACTAGGCCCTATAGCCTCATTTTTTGGAGCATACCTAGTAGGTGGAGTATATGTCAATAGTTCTCAATATGAAGGCAATCAAATTAATGATTCTAAGATTATTACACGTCTCGAAACACTAGGAAAATCAGTAGTTGAACTGAGCTCATTCTTAGATAAAAGTAAATTTCTAAATCAACTAGGACCTCAATTTTAAACTAATCATGATAAGTATTCAGCCTAAAATCTGTGAACAAATAAAAAGCATTATGAGTGAAATCCCTGTACCACTCACTATTATCACTGCTGAACATAATGGATTAAAAAGAGCTGTTACCATTAGCTCATTTACATGTCATTCTATGGAGCCACCTTTGATTACTTTTAATATTAATTGTGGCTCACAATTTTGTGAGGTAATTCAAAATACAACTCACTTTGCAGTACATTTTCCCAATGAAAATCACATTTCAATTTGCAAGCATCTTGCTCAAAAAGGCTTGACCTCAGAAGAACAATTTTCAAATATTTCTTATCACGAAACAGAACACAACACACCTATTATTTCTGATATAACTTCGGTTCTCATCTGTACAAAGAAAGAAATTATTAAAGTAGGCGACCATATAATATTGGTAGGTCAAGTAGTAGAAGCAAAAAGAACAGAGGAAAGACCAGGGCTATTGTATCACCAAAAGAATTTTGTAACGATATAATAGAAAATATCAAATCAACAGCAACATAGTTAGCAACCTAAATTTAAAAAACAAAAAGGATGATAAGTAAAAAATATATTTTTCTACTATCAATGACTCTTCTATTGTCCAAAGAAATACAAGCAGAAAAGGTCGATAGCATAGAAACGCAAGTAAAAGAAAAGCCAAAAGTAAAAATTGGTGGTGCATTAAGATTCAATTATAACCTATCTGATTGGAAAAAAGAACAAGTCAAGCGAGGTGGAGATTTTGGCTATGAGCTATTTAGGTTAAATGCTGAGGCAAGTTATAAAAACTTAGAACTCAATGCTGAATACAGAATATATGATAGAGATTTAGGAGGAGGAATGCTCAGAAATGGTTGGATAGGATATCATATTAACCCAAAGCATGGATTACAATTAGGATTAACTCAGGTTCCATTTGGCATTACCAATTACAATTCAAACTGTTGGTTTCTAAGTATAAACTACTATTTGGGCTTAGAAGAAGACCATGATATGGGACTTAGATACAATTATAATAGTGATAAATTTGATATCAATGTAGCCTTCTTTAAAAATGCCGAAGAGTTATCCTTTGGTGATAATTCAGATGCTGCTAACAATAGATATTCTTATGATGTAGGTTCAATTGATTTAGGTAATGGTGTAAAAATTCGCAATAAAGAAGTCAATCAAGGCAACATAAAATTTGTCTATAAACATCATAAAACAAATATATTTCATCAGATTGGTGCATCTGTAAAAGTTGGTGGATTATACAATCTAGATACAAGAAAAACAGGAGGAAGTTATGCAGCAGCAGTTCATTATGAAATGAATGTAAAAAGATTTGCCTTAAAATCCCAAATCATCACTTACCAATATAATCCAAAATCTCCCAATGAAGAGAACAAAGATATCATCGCATTGACAGCCTACGATGCACCCTACTTTATAGCTTCTAAAGCCAACACATACACACTTGGCCTATCTTATACTTTCCCGTTTGATAAAAAAATACTTCAAAGCATTAAAGTTTATAACGACTTTGGATATATGCAAAAGTTCAATAAAAAATTTGACAATAGTATCATGAACGTTTCTGGTGCTATGATTACTACTGGACCTATATATACGTTTGTAGATTTTGCATTTGGGAAAAACCATCCTTGGTTGGGCGCAGAATGGACAAATGCATTTTCAAATGGAGCAACAAAAGATCCTTGGGGTTTTAGATTCAATATTAATGTAGGATACTATTTTTAACTGATAAATTTTTGCTACACAAAATCTAAATAAGATTTAAAACATTATCAACTCAAAGCAAATTTTAGATAGTCCATAATTAAAGCAAGAATATAATCGAGAATCAATGTCGTTTTGTTAAGTATTTCAATGAATTTCGAGATGCTTAACAGCAGGCAAGGAATTTCACCTTGCGAGGAACGAAGCAATCTATATCAACACATCACTTCAATATTTTTTTCTTCATACTTTTCTTTAGAAGAAAAAGTATGCAAAAGAATCGCACCGGATTTTTCGCTGACCCACTAAATACTTGAAAGCTATTTCTTCAAAACTCGACTTCGTCTCAAACAGTTGAAGAAATTACGCTTTCTTCGTATAGTGGGTACCCAGCACCAAAATCTATGGTGCAGGACGCATACGCAACGTGTAATTCTATCTATATGACTTCCATGAATTCATCTTGGGTCGTCTCTTTAGCTACATTGTTCTATAGATGCTTCGCAAGCCCTGCATGACAATATCGCTTTCATTCTGTAAGAATCTAATACAATATATTCTCTCATCTAAACGATATTGAATCGAGAATATGAATTTCAGAAATAGCTCAATTTAAAACTCAAACCTATAACAACGTGATTATCAGTTGATTTTTCACACAAATTCAAAGTAATTCATTCACTGATATCAACTTTATCCACATAGTTTCAATTATTTTATAAGGATTTACCAACAAGTTATAAAGTAAAAACTACCAACTTATAAACAGATTTTTCATATTACCAACATAAAAACTTGGCTTTGTCAACACAAAAAAATACCTTAAAAAAACTTTGCAAGAGAAAAGAATTATAAAATTCAAACAATCAATATTATACAAAAAGACACAAATCATTATCTGTCTTATCAACACTTCAATGTAAACTTCTTATTGAAAAAAGAAGAAATAAAGCCCGTATCTTTATCATCTCTTCATATTTACAGAACACGACAATGGATACTTCACAATATGCTAAAAAAGGTTTAAGTGCGACAAAGACAATCGCGCAAGATTTTTCTTCAATAATGTTTGGAAAAATCCCTCCTCAAGCTCGTGATTTGGAAGAAGCTGTCATCGGAGCATTGCTGATAGATAAAGAGGCACTCAATGAAGTAATAGATATCATCAAACCAGAAATTTTTTATGTTGATGCACATCGTACAATTTTCAATGCTATCAAAGAATTATTTGAAGCATCAAAACCAGTCGATTTATTGACCGTAGCTCAACAACTGAGAAAGAATGGAAGCTTGGAAGTTGTAGGTGGCGCATATTATCTTTCTGAATTGACCAATAAAGTTGCATCTTCTGCAAACATTGAATACCATTCTAGAATTGTCATTCAAAAATATATCCAACGTAAGTTGATAGAAATTTCCAATACTATTATTAAAGATGCATACGAAGACACAACTGACGTATTAGTTTTATTGGATAAAGCAGAAAAAGATATCTTTTCAGTAGCAGAACAAAATCTTAAAAGAGGTTCTCTTTCAATGGAAAATCTTTTGGCAGACACACTGAAAGAAATTGACTCTATCAGAAACAAACCAGATGGACTTACGGGAGTTCCTTCTGGATTTACAAATCTTGATAGCATGACTTCAGGTTGGCAGAGGTCAGATTTGATTATTGTGGCAGCACGACCTGCTATGGGTAAAACTGCTTTCGTTTTAAATATGGCACGTACTGCCGCTGTAGATCACAATATGGCTGTTGCTATTTTCTCTTTAGAGATGAATGCTACCCAATTAGTGAAAAGGATTATTTCGTCTGAAGTTGAGATAGAGGCAGAAAAAATCCACCATGGGAAACTCAATGATTATGAATGGGCAGAAATGAGTAAAAAAGTAGAAAGACTTTCAAGAGCTCCTATATTCATAAATGATACTCCTGGATTAAACATATTTGAATTCAGAGCACAATGTAGAAGATTAAAAAGTACTCACGATATTCAAATGGTCATGATAGACTATTTACAATTGATGAGTGGCACATCTGAGGGAAAAGGAAGTACACGTGAACAAGAAATCAGTGCAATTTCAAGAGCATTAAAAGGAATAGCAAAAGAACTCAACATTCCAGTAATTGCTCTTTCTCAATTAAGCCGTGCTGTAGAGACTCGTACTGGAGATAAAAGACCTCAATTGTCCGATTTGAGAGAATCTGGAGCAATAGAGCAAGATGCGGACATGGTATTAGCATTGTATCGTCCTGAATATTATGGTTTAGAAGTCGATTCAACTGGCGAATCTACTAAAAGCATGGCGGAAGTTATTGTACTGAAGCATAGACATGGTTCAATCGGAACTGTCAAATTGAAGTTTATCAATGAATTCACTAAGTTCAAAGATTGGAATCCAATGTCAATCCATCATGGTTCATCACATAAACATTCCAACAATTCTCAAGAAGGATATATCACGGTACAATCCAAAATGGATAGTATGCCAAATGATAAAGAAGCAAATGGGGATGATCTATTTTAACTCATCCTCCACTTTTAAAATATCATTTCTCCTAAATAACTAATCTACAAAAGGCAAAACTTTTGGACCTGTATGGTTCACTTTGCTTACATATACTTCTGCTCCAATATTGAGTCCATCCATTACTTTCTTCATAGCAACACCAACATTCTCAGCTATTTCTTTGCCTTTACACAATGCAAAAACTGATGGACCTGAACCACTAATACTACTTCCCAATGCACCAGCAGCGATAGCAGCATTTTTCATATCATAAAACCCTGGAATCAATTGGCTTCTATGAGGTTCTGCAATATAATCTACTAAAGATCGTCCTATCAAATCATAATCACCTCTCAATAAACCGACCATCAATCCCCCTACATTGGCACTTTGCCTTAAAGAGATTGAAAGAGGTATTTCTTTCGGTAAAATCTCTCTCGCTTCTTTAGTCAATACAATAACATCTGGATTAATGACTGCACACCAAAGTTCATCTGGCACAGGAATCTGAATTATATCCAAAGGTTCATAACTACGCACCAGAATAAAGCCTCCAAATAATGACGAGGCAACATTATCAGCAATAGCAGCATCACATGCAGCCTTTTCAGCATTCAATAAGAATGGAAGCATTTCAAACTTTGTCAATTTTTCATTGCAAAGCATATTGATAGCATAGACACCAGCTACTGCACTTGCAGCACTACTTCCCAATCCACTACCAGAAGGCATCATTTTCTTAATCCAAACCTTACAACCAAAATCTGCATTGATATAGTTCAGGTAATCTAAAATAGCAACTGTAGCAGAATTTTTCAATGGATTTCTAGGAAGCACGCCACCATCTCCTTCAATATCAACAATAACAACCCCTTTTTCAGCCGTCAATTCCATGACCAATTCATCACCTGGTCTTTCAATTGCAAATCCTAGTATATCATATCCACAAGCTACATTAGCTACTGTAGCAGGTGCAAATACCTTTATTCTATCTCCTGGTTTCATTCTATCTTTCAAAAAAACTTAGTTAGCCATATAGTTTCCTATCGTAATAATTTCTGCAAATACTCCTGCTGCGGTCACCTCTGCTCCTGCTCCAGGGCCTTTGACAACTAAAGGATTTTTCTTATATCGTTCAGAAGTAAAAACAATCATATTATCACTTCCACTCAAATTATAAAATGGATGGCTAGCATCTACAGGTTTTAAAACAATCTGTACATTTCCATTCTCGATGACTGCCATATATCTCAGCACTTTACCTTCAGCTTCAGCAGATTTCTTTAAAGACTCATAATCTTTATCTGCCTCTGATATTCTTTCTAAGAACTCAGATACAGATACATTTCTTAAACTTTCAGGTACTAAATTTTCTACAGAAATATCTTCCAACTCCATATCTACTCCAAGTTCTCTGCTTAATATCAATGCTTTTCTTGCAACATCCAATCCACTTAAATCGTCTCTTGGATCTGGCTCAGTATAACCCTCTTGCTTAGCTTTCAATACCACTTCACTAAATTGGGCATTAGCTTTAAAATTATTAAAGATGTAAGACAATGTACCTGATAATACAGCTTCAATCTTAATGATATGGTCTCCGCTTTTTAAAAGATTATTCAAAGTATTAATAACTGGCAGTCCGGCACCTACATTCGTTTCGTATAAAAATTTAGAATTACGCTTTCTAGCTATTTCTCTAAGTCCATTGTACTTTTTGAGAGATAAAGTATTGGCAATTTTATTTGGAGTAACAATTGAAATACTCTTACTCAGCAATTTTTCATAAAAAGTAGTCACTTCTTTACTTGCTGAACAATCTACAAATACACTATTTGCAAAATTCAATTGAATGATATCCTCAACAAATTTAGATAAACTCGCTTTATCTTTACTTGCACTCAATGCATTCTTCCAGTTTGTCAAATCAATACCATTGGTGTCAATTAAAGCATTTTTAGAGTTCACAAGACCCATTACGTTAATCTCCATTCCCATTTGTTTTTTCAACAATTCTTTCTGAGAATAAATTTGTTGTAACAATGTACTACCAATCAAGCCAGTTGGACCGACAAGAAATAAATTCACTGAATGTAAATCTTCATTAAAGAAAATTTCGTGTAATGCATTCAAAGCTTTTGCTTCATCCTTTCTATCAATAACAGTAGTGATATTCAATTCTGAAGAGCCTTGAGCAATCGCTTTGACATTAATACCATTTTTCCCTAATGCCTTAAACAATCTACCAGCAACACCTGGAACATTCATCATATTCTCACCTACTACAGCGATAACAGATTTGTCACGTTCAGCAACAATAGGATGAATATATTTATTTTGAATTTCGTATCTAAATTCTTGTTCAACTGCTGTTGCTGCTACGCCGACTTCGTCAGGGGCAACACCAAAACATATAGAATGCTCAGAAGAACCTTGAGTCAAAAATATAATATTGACAGACACTCTTGAAAGAGCACCAAATAATCTTGCTGCAGTACCCACTACACCAAACATACCACTACCTTCCAATCTCATCAAGGCGATTTCAGAAATTGAAGAAATTCCTTTAATAGGATTATCTCCTACTTTAGCTTTTTCGACAATTAATGTTCCTGGATGCTCCGGTCTAAAAGAATTTTTTATTGCTAAAGGAATCTTTTTAACTAATGCAGGTAGAATTGTAGGTGGATAAATAACTTTAGCTCCAAAGTGTGAAAGTTCCATTGCTTCTTTGTAACTCAACTCGGGAATTGTAACAGCTTGTTCAACAATATTTGGATTGGCAGTCAATGCTCCATCCACATCTGTCCATATTTCAATCATTTTTGCTTTCAAAGCTGCACCTAGTATTGAAGCAGTAAAATCTGAACCACCACGACCTAGCGTTGTAATTTCACCTTTGCTATTTGAAGCAATAAATCCTGTAACCACAGGGACTGCATTTAAATGATCTATTAGTTCAACAATATTTTTATTAGTAGTATTGTAATTTACTTTTGCACCTAGATAGCTATTTTGCTCTGTTTTCACTATTTGAGTAGCATTGACATACATAGAAGGAATACCTGAACTTTTCAACGCTGCAGAAATAATAAAACAAGATATTCTCTCTCCAAAAGAAGATAATCTTGCTAAAGACTTATCAGAACATTCTCCCAAAAGACATATTCCTTCCAATATTCTTTCTATATCATGCAGACCTTCTTCAATTTCCGCAATTAAAACAGCTTTATCATCAGTAATAATAACATCGTGTGCAATATCTAAATGTCGTTTTTTAAGATCTTCAAGTAGCTCTTTATATTTCAGATTTTTTGCTTCTGCCAATCTGCCAATATTAATCAGCATATCCGTCACCCCTCTAAAAGCAGAGCAAACAACTACCACCTTATCGTATTGTTCTTTACGTCCACGAACAATTTCGATCACATTTTTTATCCTCTCAGGATTGGCTACAGATGAGCCACCAAATTTCATCACCAACATACAAAAGATGTTCTTTATTGAATTTGCAAAAATAGATAAAGCATCGTTAAAAAAGGAAAGAAGAAAGAGAATATGTATATTAGTCGCATATAATTTAATGTAACATGTCAAAATGGTGGAAATTTCCCTACAGTATTTATTCAATTGTTATAATGTTCATTCTTTTTGCATTAGTTCTTCCTATCTATTTCATAATAAAATTATTCATTCCTTATGCTCATCAACAAATATGGGTGTATCGTACTAATAAGATTCTTTTCCTTACATGGTCTGCTTTTGTAGGATTTAGATATAAAATTAGAGGCGTTGAGCTTATTGACCCAAAACAAAATTATATTGCTATCTGCAATCATAACAACCTCGCAGACCTAGTAGCTTCAGCGTATGGCATTCAAGTTCCGGGCAAACCATTGGTTAAAAAAGAGCTATTGAAAATTCCAATTATAGGACAATTATTTGCGATGGCTAGTGTTCCCTTAGATAGAAAAAATGAATCCGCTAGAAAGAAAAGTTTAGAGATTATGAAAAAAGAACTTTTACAAAATATTTCTCTAATAATATTTCCAGAAGGAACTAGAAACAGAACACCTCAACCTTTAAAGGAATTTCACAACGGAGCGTTTATTTTATCTAAAGAAACAAATGTTCCGGTTTTGCCTGTTGTATTTACCAATATAAGAAACCTCAGCGGAACAGAATCAATTTTAATTAGACCTTGGAAAATAGAAGTCACACATTTAGATCCAGTATTTCCAGATAAATATCCAGATATGGATGCTATGAAAAAAGATATTTATAGAATGATGTGGAATTTCTTAGTTGACAATGACAACAGCTTTAAAGAATTTGAAAAGCTATAAAATCTTCATCTAAAAATTCTGTATTCAAAATTCTTTATTTGAATAAGATTATAAAGTAGGGCAAGCAAAATAATTTTTCTTATTACTATTTTTTTTGCGGCTGCTATTCCAAAAACCAGCATAAGTCAATGAAATCTCTGGTCCACCGTTGGCTCTTGTTGCTTTGGTTAAAGTAGAAAGATTTACATCATAAGAGAAAGTCAATATAAAATCTTGATATTCAGCCCTAAACGTTGGAATTAAAGCATCTTGTACTCTATACCACAAACCAACACCCATTATGAAATTTTGATCTTGACGGTTTGAGAAGTCATATCTACCCAATAATCCAACCATCATCTCTTGAAAAGGGCCTTGTCTTTGATACATTGTACTTGTATTGAAATCTATTCTATCACTTACATCAAAATTGACCCCAGCTTGTCCTACATATCGAACATAAAGAGCATCATTTCCATCAGTAAAAAAACTTTGATTGGGTTTTAATAAATTTAAAGCACTACCTCCAATGTAAAAATTGACTTTATCTGTAGGTTCTGCATACCAAAGCATACCAAGACCTAATGAAAAGAACCAATAATTATCCACTCCAATATTTTCAACTCCACTTCCACTACCCAATTGGTTTTCAAAAATAGCATTGGACATATTAATTGAACGATTGGCTATTGTAGCTTGAAATCCAGCAGATAAATAATTATACATATTCAATCCTAACTTCTGAGTATATGCTGCACTCATAAGCAATTGATTGGTATTAAAATCTAAATCTCCTGCTTGATCACTAAAAAAGTGCATTCCCACTCCAAATCCAGAACCTTTAAATTTTTGTTTGCCAAGGCTAAAATCGGCACCTCCACCAATTGTTCTATATGCATTAAATGGAGCCACCCATTGACTTCTATATATTGCTGACGCTCTTACATCACCTTTAAAATTCCCAGCAAAAGAAGGATTATAAAGATGAGGTGTAGAATAATATTGTGAAAACTTAATGTCTTGGGCATTTGTTACAAATGCTAGCATACATGAAAAGAGTGTCAATAAAAAAATCTTTCTCATTATCTCAGCAAGGTTATATTTCCATTTAATAAGATAGATTCACCATTATTACATCTTCCTTCCAAATAATAAACATAAACTCCAGTATTGAGAGGCGTACCATTCACACTACCATCCCATATATCATCAACATTTCTTGATTCAAAAACCATCTCTCCAGACCTTGAATATATTCTTATACGTTCCAATTGGATAAAATTATTGTTTTTAAGTGAAAAGAAATCATTAATGCCATCATTATTTGGAGTAAATACATTTTGTATCTGAATCAGACTGCCATCACAGGCAGTATGAACATTGACTTGAATATCTTCTGACACTTTACATCCAAATGCATCAGTAGCAGTAACAGTATAAGTAGTTGTAGCTACGGGTTTAGCAGAAGGGAATGGACAATCAGTACAACTCAAATAATCGCTAGGAGACCAAGAATAAGTAACTCCTTCATCTGAATATGCTTCTAACAATACTGTCTGCCCTTTCAAGATATCCATATCTCCCACAACGTTCAAAGAAGGTATATCTCTCACCTCAACATAAACTGGAATATTCAACTCTTTACAAGACCCATTTTTCACCTGAACCATATAAACCACATTATCTTGAGGAGTCACATGCACTCGTTGAAGAGTATCTATTCTCACCCCATCTACAAACCAATTATAAGTAAACTGCCCAGAATGAATTGTATCGTGATTGACAAACAATTCCACTTCTTGACCTTTACAAATAACTGTATCTGGACCAGCATCGCCAATAATTGAATTTTTCACTTCGACTCTTACTATAGTATCTGTATAGCAGGTAGGGCTAACAAATCCTTTTATATAATAATCTGTCGATTGTAAAGGAAATGCTTTAGGATTACTAATATTTAATTTATCAAGTGTCCCTGTTTTTCCCCATTCGTAATAGTGAACACCAGAAGCATTCAACTGAATGGTATCTCCTTTGCAAATCACATACTTATCTTGAACTTCCAAAGGTGCTTTACTAAAAATTCTAATTTTCACAGAATCTCTATCACTACATCCCAATGAATCTGTTACTGTCAAAAATATTTTGGAACTAGAAGAATCTTGAGAATAAAAGTAATAACTCAATGCACTATCTTTAGAAGTAAAGCCATCCGAGAATTGCCAATTTCTATCAATTAATGGAGAGTGTTGTTCATAGATTGAAGTGTCTGAAAAAAACAATTCTTCACCATTACAAACTATTAAAGCTGATGCATTAATCTTGGCATCTGGCCCTCCTACCCTGACTTTAGGTCCATTCACAGTAACGATACACCCTTGACCATCATCCACCGTTACACTTGGTTGATATACGCCAGGGTTTTTATAAATATGTTTTGTATCTGAAACCGCTAAGGTATCATACTGACCTTCTCCATCTCCAAAATCCCAAAAGTTAGCGATTGAATTTCTTACACTAGCACTTATCTGAACTTCTATAGGTGCACAAGCGGCAGTATCACTCACTGTGAATCTTCCAGAAGGACCACTTATGTTAATAAATTTTTCTTTTGTAATAGTATCAATACAACCTCTATAGTCTTCAAGGATTAACGACACATCATAAATTCCAGCTTGAGTATAAAGATTTGTAGGGAATCTAGCTGTATCATTACTTATATTGCCATTTCCAAAATCCCAAATTGTATTTCTATACGTTATATTTGAAGGAACAATTTCAAAATTAGTCAATAATTCAGGACAAATTTTTGTTGTAGGGAAACCATCAAAATCATATTTAATATCACTAATAGTAATTGCATTCTTTATAAACACTGAATCTGCACATTTATTAGCATCAATAATTATTAAAGACATGTCATATACACCTTCTTTCTGATAGTAATGACTAGGAATACTATCTTTAGAAATTGGAGAACCATCACCAAAATCCCAAAAATATTCTAGCCCAACACCAGAAGATAAATTGACTGGTTTGAAGGCATTGCCAGTACAAAAAGACTCTACTGGAATATAAAAATCTGCAAATGGATAAGCAACGACAACATTATTTTTTACAGTGTCTTTACAACCAAAATTATCTTCAACCATCAAGGTAATAGGAACTATTGCAGTAACAGAGAAATCATAGGAAAACTCTTTGACTGTTTTTTGTGCAAAGCCACCAATATCCCATTGATACTTAGTGATATTAGAAATAACAGAAGAAGAAGTATCTTTAAAATTCACAGTGATAGGTGCACAACCACCTATTGGGTCAAATTCAAATCCAGCATCAGGTTTGATAGCTTGAATAAGATTTTTAAAATTTAAAGTGTCTCTACAATTTTCTTTTACTGAAACTAAAGTCAAGTCATAAGCACCAGACTTATCAAATGAATAATTAAACTTAGGCCCTGTTAATAATGTATCTCCAAAATACCAATAATTACCATTAGCTCCAGCGGGAGCCAGATATTCAACAAGTAGAGGAGAACAACCTTTTGCTTTTGGTAAAGTAAATCCATCAGTATGCGTTTTGGAAACTACTATTTCTTTCACAATCACATCACTACAACTAATTTGAGCATTGGAAACAGACAATTTCACTTGATAAGTTCCAAAATTTTTAAACTTATGAGATATATTTCCTTCATTGCTTTGAACAATAGTACCGTCTCCAAAATCCCATGTAGAAGTAACACCTTGATAATTATTATTTCTGAAATTAACTATTCCACCTCCGCAGTTGCTTATAACAGAATAATCTGCAGCAGTCTCTTTCACTGTCACAACACCTAAACTCTTTACTGATGAACATCCATTCACTATCACTTTTACAGAAATAGGATATGATCCTGACTTTAGAAACTTATAAGAAAAAGTTCGAGATTTGAAAATGGTATCTGTGCCAATGCGCCATTCATACGTAGCTCCAATAATAGGATTGACCTGTCCTGTTAATGGCGTAATCGGACAAATAGAGGTAGAAGAAATTGAAGCTGTATAGTTAGTGTTTGAACCTACTTTAATATTATGACTCAATGCAATACCACTACATCCTTCTTTAAAACTAACAATAGCTTTAACAGTATAAGTTCCTTCTGAATTATAGGTTTGAGAAGGAGGACTAATTCCATTAAAAGTATTTCCATTACCAAAATCCCATTTCACATTTGACACAGTAAAGCCATTAGTACAATTCACTTTAAAAGTCGTATTAAATGGAATACAACCACCATCGTTTGAAGTTTCAATAACTGCAATAGGTTGAGCAATGGAAACATACTTGGATTTAACAATTTCATTAGAACATCCATGCGTACTATAAGCAGTTAACCTTACAAAATAATCTCCTAATCTAGTATATGTCGTTGAAGGATGAACGTCTGTTGAACTTCCACCATTCCCAAAACTCCATTTGTAATTATCTGCATCTGTTGATTGGTTTGTAAATTTCACAGTCTGAGGAACATTACAACCCAACAAAGGGCTAGCAACAAAATCAACTTGTGGCACATTATCAATATATAAAGTTCTTTCTTGAGAAGCAACGCAACCAAATTGTGAAACTGCTTCAATTTTCACTTTATATATCCCTGGAGTATTTCCCTGAATCGTTTGAGTTTCCATATATACACTCAAAGCAGGATCAAAAGTCCATTTAATACTTCTATACAAAGAACTAATAACTGGTTCAAAGTGAGTAGTCAAACTACCGCAACCAACAGTGTCTGAAAATTTAATATCAACAGTAAAATTCTCATCAACTATTAAATTATTTACTGTTTTTTGGTCTTTACATCCATTTTCATCAGTAGCAATAAGAGAGACTGGAAAATTTCCAGCCTTAGTATATTGATGTGTAGGTTCAATATCTGTACTTGTTCCACCATCACCAAAATCCCATACATAAGTTACCGGAAGGGATGATGTTGTTTTGTTTGAAGTTGTTGTTAATACTGGTAAAGCACAGCTGTTGGCATTGTTAATTACAAAATCTACTGTAGGTTTTGGCAATACAGTAATAGCCTTAGGATAAACCTTAGTATTCTTACAACCATTTTGATCTTCAACTACCAAAGTAATATCTCTTACGCTTGGATTGATATAAGTAATTGAAGGAGTCTTATCTGTTCCTTTCACAGATTTACCATTTCCAAAATCCCAAGTCCATTCTTTTATTGGCGAAGAGCCGACAGTGCTTTTATCTTTAAAGTGAACATCCAATGGAGGGCATCCTATATTTGGATTAAATTCAAAATCTGCAATTGGCGATTTATTAGCAGTAACAGACTTAGTTATTATTGTCTCAACACCATTCTTAAAAATCCTAGTTTTGATAGTAAAAGTACCTGATTCATTATAAATATTAAATACAGTAAGCCCTTTGGCAGTAGTACCATTACCAAAGTCCCATAAAACACTATCTGGAACTATGCCTACTACATTAGCTCCTACTCGATAAGGAGTACAACCACTAGTAGAACTCAAATTAACATCTACCGCTAATACAGTATTAATAGAAAAGGCAAAAACAATCCCAATTATTATTTTCTTCAAATAATAATATTTAAAATAATCAATATTCAATAGTTTAAACACAACCTCAAAAAATATACTTAAAAATTTACTTTACACACAAATAACCAATTACAAAAAATGATATATTCATGCAAAATTACAAAAAATGTACCAATTTGGGATAGTTACATTAAGTAATGTAGCAATAAGAGCAGAGGACAGTCATCAATCTGAACAAATTACAGAAGCTCTTTTTGGTGAAACTTTCAAAATTTTAGAATATACAAATGATTGGTCTAGAATACAATTAGCACAAGACGGTTATATTGGATGGATACAAAATGGCCAATGGAATGCGATTCAAAATATTAATGATAAACATTTTAGATACAATATATCACTACTTTCCTCCGTGAAATTTAACAATAAAACAACAAAAATCTTAATAGGTGCAAGAGTTTGGGATAATAACATTCAAGATGAATTTTTATCCCAATTTCATTTTAATAAACAAATTAAAACCATCTCATTTTCTAAGCAAAATTTTACCAATAATATTATCTCTACCGCTAAAAAGTTTTTAGGAACGCCCTACCATTGGGGGGGAAAGACTCAATTTGGAATTGACTGTTCAGGGCTTACTCAACTTGTTTTTCAAGTCAATGGTATTCAATTGCCTAGAGATGCATATCAACAAGCCGAGAAGGGTCAGCAAATTCATTGGCAAGATGTTCAAAAAGGCGATTTAGTTTTTTTTACACAAGGAAGTGAAAAAATCACACATGTTGGCATTATTTATTCCACTAGCAAAAAACAAGTAAAAGTGATTCATGCAAGTAAATATGTCAAAATAGATATTTTAGACGAGAAAGGAATTTTAGTTCAAGAAGGAAATAGAGAAAATCAATATTCTCATCAATTGAAATTGATCAAAAGAATGCTCGAATAATTATCTTAACACAGTAAGATTACCCTTTATCAAAGTTCTCTTTCCATTATAGCAGTCCAAATCTAAATAATATACAAAAACTCCAGGATTGACAGGTGTCCCACTATATGAACCATCCCAAAACACACTAGGGTCTTTCGTTTCAAACACCAATTCTCCATGCCTATTATAAATTCTCATTTGTTTGAACATCAATAAATCTTTGTCAAACTGCAATTTAAAAACATCATTTAATCCATCGTGATTAGGAGTGAACACATTAGGGATTTTCAATTGAGTATTTGAGCAATAATCTAAAACTTCTATCATCACACGAGCTTCATTTTGGCATCCAAATTCATTCTTAGCTACGACTGAATATTCTGTTGAAACCTTAGGAGAAACAATTGGAGAAAAACAATCAATACATGAAATGTCTATATTTGGCGACCAACTCAAGTTGACATTCTGATTTGTTACAGCATTCAATACTACTGATTGACCACTTGAAATTGTGGTGTCTTTATATGCTTCAAGTTCTGGAACATGAGATACTCCCACATAAACTGGCAAATAATATTCCTTACAAGAACCATTGGAAATATGAACAATATAAGTGCCTTCCTCCTCTGGAAGTAAATCCAAATAACTACTATCGCTGACAACTTCTTGATTTAAACTCCAAGAATACTTATATGCCCCTGAATGAATATCTGAAACCATCGTTTTCAAATGAACTGAATCTCCATAACATACTACAGTGTCAGGATATGCATCCGCCTCAAAACTATTTATGACCTTAACAAATACCGTATCGTACACTGGACACATTATAGTATCATAACCTGTTACATAAAACCAAGTATCTTCTATAGGTGATACTTTAGGATTGGAAATATAAGGTTGAGAAATTACTCTTTTAGGCTCCCAGTCATAATAATCGCTTCCTTGAGTCCATAAAACAACACCGTCTCCTTTACAAATCACCCTATCTTCCACAGTCTGCATTTGCGGATAAGCATAAACTTTTAAAGGGATACTATCTGAATGAATACAACCATTTTCAGTTTCAATAGTCAATTTTGAAAAGATAATTTGAGTAGAGTCCACTTTGAAATTTTGCAAAGTATTTTTCTCATTATTGACTGTAACTCCATTACTAAACTCCCATGTCCTATTAATAATTGGAGAATAAATATTTTCCTCAGAAATATCTTCAAATAATACTTCTGCTCCTGAACAAACGCCAGATTCTGAAGCAGCCAATTTCACTTTAACACCTGAAACGACAATGGTATCAGAAAATAAATGAATCACACAACCATAACCATCATCTAAAACCAAGCTTGGAATAGCAATACCAGGTTCTGTATATACATATTTTGTTGTCGTCTGCAAGGTATTATCCAACCAACCCACACCTGTTCCATAATCCCAAAAGTTATATTTTGAATCCTGAAACTCAGCCTGAAAATTAACTTCCAAAGGTAAGCATCCAGCAGTAGGACTAAAACTCATTTTGCCACGAGGGCCTTTAACTGTTACAAAATCCTCTTTTACAACAGTATCCTTACATCCTCTAAAATCTTCTACTATCAATCTAACATCAAAAATTCCAGATTTAGAATAAATATTCACAGGAAATCGATTGGAGTCCAAGCTCTGATTGCCATCACCAAAATCCCAATGTGCTTTTTTATATAAAATATTTGAAGGAATAATTTGAAAATTAGAAGATAGCTCTGGGCAGGTTTTAAATCTTGGATAAGCATCAAAATCGTAAACAAAATTTTCAACTTTGACATACTTTTTGATAGAAATAGAATCTTGGCAATTATTGGCATCAGTAATAAGCAGACTCACATCATACTCTCCTTCTTTAGCAAAAGATTTTATGGGATTCTTTTCATTAGAACTAGTTCCATCTCCAAATGTCCATGAATACTGAAGTCCTACGCCAATAGATGTGTCACGAAATACAAAATCAACATCTGTACAAACACTCCGATAATCAGAAGTAAAATTGGTCTTTGGAACTATTACTGGTAAAACTTTTTCAACTGTATCTTTACATCCATAATTATCAGTTGTTATTAATCGAATAGTATCTTCTTTATTAACAGTAAAAAGTACAGTTGGTTGTTTCTGACTAGAATACCCTAAAGCACCTAAGAGCCACTCTCGCTTTACAATTTTTGAATAGTCAGATTGAGTCTTATCATAGAATGTCACTTCCAAAGGTGCACATCCACCTATAGGGCTAAATTCAAAATCTGCTTGATAATCAATTACAGTGACAAGTTTAGGAAATTTGAATGCCTCAACACATCCATTCAACTTTGTCAAATATACAGTCACATCATAAACACCAGGAGTAGTATAAGTATATTTACCAGTCCTACCTACAATTTCTGTTCCATTGAAATCCCATTTCACTGCTTTATAATCAGTAGAACCTACATTAAATTCAGCTGTATATGGCATACATCCTTTCTGTGGTACTAGACCCAATGACGCTCGTTCATCTATATTAATAACTTCTTTAATGATAGAATCTTTACACTTTGTAGAGGAATTTTCTACATATAATTTCACTTGAAATGTACCAGTATCCTGAAAAACATATTGGATACTCTTGTCATTGGATACCAATGTATTCCCATCTCCAAAATCCCAACGAGAAAAATCTTGACCTACTGATGTGTTTTTAAATATAAACCCGCTTGTATTACATGCTTTCGTCACAGTAAACATTGCAGCAGGATTTAAAATATTTATCGTCTGTATAAAAATTGAATCTTTACAACCATTTTTCTCAGCAACAACATATACTTCAAATTTTCCAGGATCTGAATATTCATAAGAAGGATTTATCCCTTCTCGCATACCGCCATCTCCAAAATACCATTTATATGTAGTGTTAGCATCTGGATTGGTAATCTTTGTACTTAATCCTTCTCTGACACATAAAGTAGTAGGCTGGATTTTAGCGTTAAAAGGTTTTAATGTCCCTCCTGCAATTTCTTTAAACACTTCTTGACTTGGACAATTATCTTCAAATTCAACAGTGGCTTTTATATTAAAAACTCCTTCTTTTTGCACTTTAATATTAGGAGGATTTAAACCTTGATAAGTATTTCCTTCCGTCAAATCCCAAGAAATATTTTTAATCTTTCCAGGACCTGTTTGCATTATACTTAAATCCGTATCAAAAGGAATACAACCTTTATCCTTTGTTGCTAAAATCTCCAAAAGTGGATTTCCAATATAAATTGCACCCAGCTTCATTATTGTATCTCTACAACCAAAATCATTAGAGGCTATATATCGGATATTATACGAACCTACATTATTAATTACAAAGGATGGATTGGCGTCAGTACTACTAGGAATTCCTCCCGAAAATGACCACAAATGAGATGTGGCAGTAGGTGAAAGACTTTTAATATTTACATTTAACGGAGGAGAACAAACAGAGTCTTTATCCAATCTGAAATCAGCTACAAACTCAGGATATACAACGATAGTATCTCTAATAATTTTACTACAATTTGAATTATCTTTTGCAGTGAATTTAATATAATATGTTCCAGGATTAACAAAGGTAGTATCACCTAAAGAATCAGTTCTCACAGTAGAACCAATTTCCCATTTGTATGATGCTATAGCAATATTTGAGGTCGCTTTATATGAATATTTGAATGGAGCACAACCTTTATTGTTATTAGAAATAATTTGAGGTAAAAATGGTTCTTCCAGAATTGAAATCTCTTTTACTAGTTCATTTTTACACTTATAAATATTCTCAGCAACTAATTTTACTGTGTAAGTTTTACTTTCTGTATATTTTGTAGTTGCTTTAATTAAATCAGATGTTGAACCATTACCAAAATCCCATTGTACTTTAGTAGGATAAGAACTTGTAACAATACCATTAAATGTTACATTTAGAGGAAGTTTACAAGTGATTGTATCTGAATAAGTAAAATCAATAGTCGGTTTTTCAGTAGCTGCAACAAAATCATTTTTAACAATAAAATCTTTACATCCTTTATTGTCTATCACAACGAGCGTGACATTATTTTTAGCTTCTGACAAGTATGTGTTTAGTGGATTTTGCTTTGTACTACCTGTTCCATTACCAAAATTCCATACCCAACTCACTATTGGATTTTGAGCGGGGACCGACAAGTCTGAAAACCGAACATTAAGAGGAATACAGCCAGATTGTATATCTGCAGAAAAATCTGCTTTAGGATTGCCATAAACTTCTATTGATTGAGAACTTGTATATTCAATACCATTCACTTTAATCTTCAAGACAATATTAAAAGTTCCAGAAGTATTATATACTGCTTGAGTAATTTCCTTTTCGACCGATTGGTTGCCGTTTCCAAAATCCCAATTTACTTCAACTGTACTTAAATCTATTGGAGTTGTGTTTTCAAACTCGACTACAAGAGGAACGCAACCAGCATATTTAGAAACAGTAAAACTTGGTTTAATTTGAGAATAAGATAAATTAATAGAAAACACATTTATTATCAACAATAAGAAAAGTTGAATTTTAAAATTTCTATTTAACAGGCATTCTTTCATAATAAAATTAATGCCTCCTTTGCAAATTCTCCACCACTAGCTACGAATTTACGAAATTAAGAAACAATAATATCTCTTAAAAGTGATTTAGATAAAAAGGGGATAATTTCTTATAAAATACACAAAACCAAGTATAGTTGAATCTTAACTACACTTTTAATAAGTTCAATACTATATCAAGAAAATTAATTTTATCAATTATATTTATCCTAATGAAAATCCTTACTGCACCCCAAATTAGAGAAGCAGACCAATATACTATTCAAAATGAACCTATACCATCTATTCAATTGATGGAAAGAGCGTCATTAAAAGTAGTAGAAATATTGCTCAACGAATTTCAATCTACACAAAGAGTCAAGCATATATTTTGCGGCACTGGCAATAATGGCGGCGATGGATTGGCAATCGCTAGAATGATACACCATTATGGGCATCAAGTGAAAGTATATTTATTAGATGGGCGACCATCTGAAGATTATCTCATCAATCTTAAGAAAGTACAAAACATTGATGAAATTGAGTGTATTCAGTTGAAAAATATTGACCAAATATCCCAAATACAACCTGCCGATATTATCATTGATGCTATTTTAGGAACTGGATTAAATAAGCCATTGGATGGAATAATTAAAAATGTAGTTCAATATCTCAATCAAATACATTTAAGCACTAGAATAGCCATTGATATTCCTACAGGTCTATTTGCAGATAGTCATAATCCTTCTGAAAACATCATTTTTAAAGCACATCGAATATATACCTTTCATGCGCCAAAATTGGCATTTTTGTTACCAGAAAACGCTTCTTATGCCCAAAGTTTTAAGGTTTTAGATATTAGATTGGCTGCAGATTTTACAGAAAATACTGACGGGCAATTTTTCTATATACAGAAGAGAAATATCCAAGAAATCTATTTGCCTAGAGAAAAATTTACACATAAAGGTACTTATGGACATTGTTGCATTATTGCAGGTTCGAAAGGGAAAATTGGAGCAGCTCTATTAAGTTCAAAAGCTGCTTTAAAATCAGGTGCTGGATTATTAAGCGTTCACGTACCTTCAAATTATCTATCTATTATTCAAACTTCTTTTCCAGAAGCAATGTGTAGCATAGATAGACATGGCGAGCAATGGTCAGAGTTACCAAATATTCAAAATAAAACAATCGGTGTAGGTCCAGGAATAGGCACCTCTCCTACTACTCAAGCAGTTTTTAGGCAATTATTACTCAATACTTCCAAAGCAATGGTAATAGATGCAGATGCAATAAATCTACTCAGTATTGACCCGACAATGATTAGACTCATTCCAGTCAATAGTATTATAACACCTCATCCCAAAGAGTTTGAAAGATTGGTAGGGCAATGGGATAATGATTTTGAAAGATTAGAATTGCAAAGAAATTTTTCTATCAAAAATCATATAGTTGTCGTATTAAAAGGAGCACACACTTCTATCAGCGACCCAGAAGGAAATATATATTTCAACTCCACAGGCAATAGTGGTATGGCGACAGCTGGTTCGGGAGATGTACTGACTGGAATTATCTGTTCACTATTATCTCAAGGGTATTCATCTATTCATGCAGCTATTTTAGGAGTGTATATTCATGGATTAGCAGGTAATTTTGCTTTAGAAAATGAATCTAAAGAATCTCTAATTGCATCAGATATTATCAGCAATTTGGGAAAAGCGTTTAATTCCATTAGAAAAATATAAATATGGCAAAAAATATTGTTGTACTTACTGGAGCAGGAATCAGTGCAGAAAGTGGCATTAAAACGTTTAGAGATGCAGATGGACTATGGGAAAATCATAAAATAGAAGATGTTGCAAGTATTGAAGGATTTGAAGATAATCCCGAATTAGTATTAAACTTTTACAATCTCAGAAGAAGACAATTATTGGCTTGTCAACCCAATTCTGCTCATAAAGCTTTGGCAGACTTGGAACAATATTTTAAAGTACAAATCATCACTCAAAACGTTGACGACCTGCATGAAAGAGCTGGGAGTTCAAATATTATTCACCTTCATGGAGAATTAAGAAAAGCTCGTAGCGTAAAAAATCCAGACTTGATAGTCAATTGGGATAAAGATATTTTCATAGGTGATAAAGGCAAAGATGGGCATCAACTCCGACCACATATTGTATGGTTTGGTGAAAGTGTTCCTAAGATAGAAGAAGCTATTGAGGTAGTAAAAAGAGCAGATATTTTAATTGTCATTGGCACTTCTCTACAAGTATATCCTGCAGCAGGATTATCGAGATATGCAAGTTTTGAAATACCCAAATACTTAATAGACCCCAATGCTGATAATATGACAAATACATTTTCATTTGAAACTATAGCTGAAAAAGCTACTATAGGTGTTCAAAATATTGTTAATCAACTTATCAAAAAATATGGAAACAAATAATCCTTGGAAAACTTTAAAAAAGACTCAAGTATATGACAATCCTTGGATTACACTCACCCATGAAGATGTTTTAATTCCTAATGGAAATCCTGGAATCTATGGGAAAGTTCATTTTAAAAATATCGCAGTAGGTATTATCCCTATTGATGAAGAAGATAACACCTGGTTAGTAGGGCAATATAGATACACTATTGATGAGTATAGTTGGGAAATCCCTGAAGGTGGTGCATTAATTCCACAAGACCCTTTAGAAGCAGCACAGAAAGAACTTTCAGAAGAAGTAGGTCTGGGTGCTCATCAATGGGAACTAATTGCTAAATTACATAATTCAAATTCTGTTACAGATGAAACAGCTTATATTTATGTGGCAAGAGATTTGTATCCACTTGAAGGAAAATTAGACGAAACAGAAATTATAGAACGAAAAAAGATACCCATTCAAACAGCAATCAATATGGCATTAAATGGAGAAATTACTGATAGCATGTCAATTGTTGCACTATTAAAGTATCATATTTTAGAACAAGAAAAAAGAAAATAATTTTGGAAAATAAATCATTAAAAATCAATTACTTCCTAGCAAGAAATGCAGATGAATGTAGTCAAGAAGAGAGCACATTACTTGCAGCAGCAGAACATGCAACACTAAGTAGTCATTCACCCTATTCCAAATTTAGAGTTGGAGCTGCCTTATTATTAGATGATGGCAGTATAATAGAAGGTAGCAATCAAGAAAACGCATCTTTCCCAGTGGGATTTTGTGCAGAGAGGACTGCCTTATCAGCTAAAGTGGCTATTGCTCCAGATAAAAAAATAATAATGATTGCCATCAGAGTGAGAAGTGAAATCAAACTTGTCAATCAACCTGCTGCGCCATGTGGAATTTGTCGTCAAGTACTATTGGAATCTGAAGAAATTCAGAATCAAAATATTCGAGTATTGATGCAAGGAGAGCAAGGTCCGATTTTAAGATTTGATGCCGTCAAAGACTTGATGCCTTTTTATTTTGGAGCTAGTGATTTTTAATTGATTTGCTTTATTTTCAATCTCAAGCTATTCAACACCACGCTGACAGAACTAAGAGCCATAGCAGCACCTGCCCACATTGGGTCTAGCATAAATCCATTGATTGGATATAAAATACCAGCTGCTATTGGAATACCAATTACATTATAAATAAATGCCCAAAATAAGTTTTGGCGAATTGTTCTGACAGTCAATTTAGACAGTTTAATGGCTAAAGGAATCTTTTTCAAATCTGAAGATATTATCGTTATTTTAGCGACTTCCATAGCAACATCACTTCCATGTCCCATCGCTATACTGATATTAGCTTGAGCTAATGCACTACTATCATTAACACCATCTCCAACCATAGCGACAACATGCCCTTTGGCTTGCATCTCCTGAATATAGCTAAACTTTTCTTCAGGTAGCACTTGAGATTTCACAGTATCAATATTGACTTGCTGAGCAACAGACTCTGCAGTTTTAGGTTGATCGCCAGTCAGCATTGCCACTTGAATATTCATATCATGGAGATTTTTTACAGCATCTTGAGATGAACCTTTTATTTTATCAGCAATAGAAATAGTTGCAATCACCTTTTCAGTATCAAAGAAATAAACAACAGTATGAGCATATTGATATTGCTCCATTAACCAAGAGCGAACGGCATCTGGCATATTGATATTAAGGCTTTTCATTAGTCTATCATTCCCAATAAAAAATCTTTTATCACCATCAATTCCTCTAATACCTTGTCCTACAATATTTTCAATTGTCAAATGGTCAATAAATTTTGCATCTTCCTTCAAAGCATTAACAATTGCTAAAGCAAGTGGATGTTCTGACGACTGTTCTATGCTATACAATAACGACGTATGATAATCTTTTTCAGTAGTATCCACCCAGAATATATCTTGTACAGATGGATGACCTTCTGTGATGGTTCCTGTTTTGTCCAAGACAACCAAATTTAATTGATGAGCAATTTCCAAACTCTCAGCATCTTTAATCAAGATTCCATTCTCAGCACCTTTACCTATTCCCACCATCAAAGCGGTAGGTGTAGCCAACCCCAAAGCACATGGACAAGCAATTACTAAGACTGTCACAAAAGCCATAAATCCTTGTGCATATCCCTGTTCACCTCCAAATGTTGCCCAAACAATAAATGCCAATATTGCAATAGATATGACAATAGGAACAAAAATGGAAGATATTTTATCTACTAGCTTTTGCACTGGAGCTTTACTACCTTGTGCCACTTCTACCATACGGATAATCCTCGACAAAACTGTCTCTGCTCCTACTTTTTGTGCCTGATATTGAAAACTCCCTTTTTGATTAATTGTACCAGCAAACACCTCATCATTCATCGCTTTTTTGACAGGATGAGGTTCGCCCGATATCATACTTTCATCTACATAAGAACTTCCTTTTAACACCTTGCCATCAACAGCTATACGCTCTCCTGGCTTTGCCAAAAGCATATCTCCTACAACAATATCTGCAATCTGTGTTTCACTTATATCTCCATTTGCAAGGACAACATTTACTGTTTTGGGTTGTAGTCCCATTAACTTCTTTATAGATGACGCAGCTTGACTTTTTGCATTTTCTTCTAAATATCTCCCTAATAAAATAAATGCGATAACAACTCCAGCTGCTTCAAAATAAACATGACCATGCATACCTCTACGCTGCCAAAAATCTGGAAATAACATATTGAAAACACTAAACGCATAAGCAATACCAGTACTCAATGCTACTAAGGTGTCCATATTGGAAGTCTTATTTTTCAATTGTTTCCACGCGCCAACAAAAAATTGCTTTCCAAAATAAAATACTATCGGTGTAGATAATACCCACATGATATAATCTCCATAAGGCATATCCATAAAGAACATTCCTATCACCAATAGTGGCAATGCTAATAACCAAGCACCAATCAATTGCCTTTTACTTTGTTGTAATTTATTTTCTTTTAGCTCCTCTAGAGAATCTTCCTTATCCTCGATATACAAGTCATAACCACCATCTTGAACCGATTTTTTCAACTGCTCGGGTACGACAACTTGTGGTAAATATTTTACTAATCCCTTTTGTGATGCATAGTTAACATTGACTTCTAGCACTCCTGGTACTTCTCTCAATATTTGTTCAACACTCCCAGCACATGCAGCACAAGACATTTCTAAAATGGGAAAAGATTTTTGTGCAATATCAATCTCATATCCCATTGATACCAATTCAGAAACGACTATGGAAGAAGCATTATTCTCTAGTAAGGCCAAATGTAATTGACGAAGAGGCAAATCCACCTTTGCCCAAACAACAGACTTAACTTGTTGAATCTTTTGTTCAATTTTAATGGCATCATCAGCTTTCAAAGTAACTGGCAGAGGTAAAATAAGTTTTATCTGAGCAGACATATTTACTATTTATAAATAATTTAAGAATTTTTGAAGTAATAAGTTGACTAAAAATCAAAACTTAGCAATTTGTTAAATAACAACTTTGCAAATAGTATGTCATTTGTCAAAGAAGAAAAAAAATAATACTTTGTAATACCTAGCCCAATGACAAAACCATACTTCATCGTGGCAGGAACTATTGTTGGATGTTTTATCTTTGGCATTGGTGGAGAAATTTCTGTTCGCTTGTAGGTATTTTCAAGCCTTTCAGTTTCATCTTGATGACTCAGAAATCTACAGTATCAGAGTAAATTGTATTAAACAAAAATTATTTTTATTACATTTCTATTTATAAAGTTTTTAAAGTTATGACAACGATAACCATAAAAATAAACGAGCGCACGAAAGCAGGAAAAACTTTGAAGGAGTTAATCGAAATATTTTCAAAAGAAAATAAAGGAGTTGAGATTGTTTCAGACAAAAGTCCTTATAATGCAGATTTTGTTGCAAAGATAAGGCGTGCTGAAAAACAAAAAAGCATAAAAGTAAATCCTAACAATATATGGGAAAGTTTGGGATTGAAATAAAGCCTGAAGCTAAAAAGGACTTAAAAAAACATTACAAATCAGGTGATAAAGCAAGTATCCATAATATTGAAAAGATACTTTCCGAATTAGAAGAGACACCATACTCAGGCACAGGACATCCAGAGCAACTTAAATATGAACTCGCAGGATATTGGTCAAGACGAATAAGACAGAATGATTTACTCTGTTGAAGAAGATATTGTTACTATAACTATTGTTTCTGCAATGGGTCACTATGGAGATAATTAAATCATTTGAATATATCACATGACACCTATTAGAAAAGACCATAAATACAGCAGTCTAATACTTTTGAGGTTTTTGGCTTATTTCAACAATCTCAGTATAACTTTGGACAATGTCTTATAGGAGAATTTACAAATAAGGTTATGTTTTGTAATAACCCAATTATATAAACTAGGTCAATCACAACATTTATATCAACTTCTAACTTGGTAGAGTATTATGTATTAGAATCTTCCATCGACATACAATTTACCATATTTTCTATGCATTGTTTGAGCTATATTTTGTCTAAAAACTCACATTTGAAAATCTTCTACCTGTCATTTTTCTATGGGCAAGCCTATTTATTCTCCAATATATTTTATCAACGGATAATCCAATCCATTCACTTCATTCTTAATTACTTGATATTCTTTTAGCCCTTCAAATAATTTCTTCAAAGTACCATATCCATAAGTACGAGGGTCAAAACTTGGGTCTATTTTTTTAATATTTTTTCCTATTTGAGAGATATATGAAATATCATCATCTTCATCATTTAGAGAAATAAGATATGCTTTATGAATATTTCTTGAATCAACTTCAGATAGTCTTACATATTTTTTGGGTTGAACTTTAGCGTCAGATTTCAATGAAGTATTTGACGATTTAATCAATACAACTTCCTTCTCGTCTTCTGCTAAAAGATTTTCAGTATAAGTAAAAACTTCGCAAGATTTCACAAAAGCCTCAGGAGTTTTCTTCTCTCCTATTCCCATGACAAACATACCTTCTTCTCTGATTCTTTTGGCAAGTCCTGTATAATCACTATCACTAGAAACGATACAAAATCCATCTACATTGTCTTCATGAAGAATATCCATCGCATCAATTATCAATGAACTATCCGTCGAGTTTTTACCTGTGGTATAAGAAAATTTCTGAATCGGATTGAAAGAATATTGATTTATCAATAATTTCCAGCTATTCATCTGCACACTTGTCCAATCACCATATATCCTACGAATAGTTGCTTTCCCGTATTTTGATACTTCTTCAACAATTTCTTTAATAAGCTTTGGTTGAGCATTATCACCATCTACCAAAACTGCAATATTAAATCTTTTATCTTCCATAATATTTATTCAATGCATCTACTGCCAATACATCAAAAATAACTATAAATAGATGACTATTGTTTTTAAAAAGAAATAAACTGCTGCTTATTCTCTAGAAGGTCTAATAATCAATCTCAATACTCTATCATAATTCAAGTAATTATAGACCCAGCCTGTCAAGACTATTAATTTATTTCTAAAGCCTACTAAAGACATCAAATGCACAAACATCCAAGCAATCCAAGCCATAAAACCACCCATTTTTATAGACTTACCTGGAAAATCTACTACTGCTTTATTTCTTCCTACAGTAGCCATTGAACCCTTATCAAAATATTCAAACGCCTTTAAAGATTCTCCTTGTTCTTTACGAATGAAATTTTTAGCCAATAATTCTCCTTGCTGAATTGCAACGGGAGCTACCATAGGATGCCCATGAGTAAGTTTTTCAGTTATCATGCAAGATATATCACCAATAGCATAAACATCTTTCAACAAAGGGACTTGATTATACTCATCTACTTTAATTCGACCATTGGGCAAGACAGCTTCAGGATTTATTCCTGGAAGAGATTTCCCTTTAACACCTGCCGTCCAAATCACAGTTTCTGTAGGCAATTGTTGACCTTCACCCAAATACAACACACCATCTTCATAAGATTTGACAGCAGTTTTCAAATTCACTTGAACATTCAAATTCTTCAAATATTCCAATGCTCTTTCCCTCGAATTTTCGGTCATTGGACCCAACAATTTATCAGTTGCCTCATATAAATGTACTTGCATCTTTGTCAAATCCAACTCTTTATAATCTCTTGGCAACATGTGATTTTTCATTTCAGCGATAGCTCCTGCCAATTCAACTCCTGTAGGCCCACCACCAACAATGACAATATTTATAAGTGCCTGTTTCTTTTGAGGATCATCTTCCAATAGTGCCATTTCAAAATTTTCCAATAGATAACTTCTCAAATCCAAAGCTTCAGAAATTGATTTCAAGGACTTCATTTTTGCAGTACTCGCTTGAGGAAGATTAAAAAAATTGGTAGTTGTTCCGGTTGCTATCACCAAAATATCATATTCTAAACTACCGATATCAGTAGATATTATCTTTTTATCTGTATCAATATTCTCTACATTAGCAATTCTGAAAAAAGCATTAGGAATTTTCCTTAACAATTTTCTCAATGGATAAGCAATTGACGTAGGTTCAAGTCCACCAGTTGCCACCTGATATAATAAAGGCTGAAAAGTATGATAATTATGTTTGTCCAATAATACAACCTGAAAGTCTGTGTTTTTAAGGTGCAATGCCAAATTCATTCCAGCAAAACCACCGCCGATTACTACAATTCTTTTGTGTGTAGTTTGTGGTAATTTGAGATTCATGAGAATTCTTTTATTATTTAAAACAAAAATGGCTGATTTTGTTATGATAATCTTAGAATATTTTCTAATTTTTACACACGTTTAACTTACGATTACACTTATGGAAACATTACAGCTTACACAAAAAGATTCTTACAGTATTGTGACATTGGATAGAGGAAAATCCAACCCTATGAATCTGAAAATGCTCGAAGAGTTAATTAATCTATTTGAAGAACTTAAAAATAATAAATCGGTACAAGGTGTTATTATTTCAGGAAAAGAGAACTTTTTTTCATCAGGATTAGACTTGCCAGAAATCATGACCTATGACAAATCTACTACAAGATTATTTTGGCAAAAATTCATGGATGTCATAGCTGCATTAACATCATTTCCAAAACCATTGATTTCAGCTATCACAGGGCACGCACCAGCTGGAGGATGTATAATTGCCATCTGTAGTGATTATAGAATTATGGCTGGAGGACAATATAAAATTGGATTAAATGAAGTTCCAGTGGGTATTGTAGTTCCTAGACATATTTTTGAACTATATTCTTTTTGGATAGGTCGCCATCGTGCATATCAATTTTTAATGGAAGGAAGACTCATGAATCCTCAGCAAGCTTCAGATGCAGGATTGGTAGATATTGTAGTTCCTACTGAACAAGTGCTTGAATCAGCTGAACGCAAAATGGGTCAATATTTAAAATTTGATCAAGCTACATGGAGTCAGACAAAACTGAACTTGAAAAAAGATATTATTAAGGAGGTATCAGAATATGATGAACAACTATTGGACAAAATAATCGAGCATTGGTATCAGCCTCATGTGCAAAATATTTTGAATGGTTTTGTAGCCATGTTAAAAAAGAAATAAAGATTTTATTTAACAAGCTGTATCTTAGCGAAGTTGTTTAACTTATGTTATTTAAAAATATTTTTCGAAAGAGTTTAGCTGGGCTAATTATTATACTTAACATCCCTTTTGTATTTGCTCAACAGCAGTCTTTATTCACGCACTACTATTGGAATGAGCAGTATTATAATCCTGCTTATGTAGGAAGTAAAGAAAATTTTCATGCTCAAGTGCTGAACAGATTGCAATGGGTAGGGATGAATGGCGCACCCAATACTATTAATGCATCAGTTCATACTCCATTACACAAAGAAAATATCGCATTAGGTATCAATTTTTTCAATGACAGAATCGGTGCTTTATCCAATAATGGTCTTTCAGTGCAATATGCTTATCGATTAAGATTTGCTGATAAATACACACTTTCCTTAGGTATGCAAGCAGGTGCTGAATTTAGAAATTTACAAAGCTCTAAGATTCACACAGATGATGGAATGCCTGACAATACTCAAGTAACAAATTTTGAGAAAAGTTGGATGCCACACATTGGAACAGGAGTATATTTTTACGGAAACAATTTTTCTATCGGCGTAGGTATTCCTCAATTATTGCCTAAGAGTATTTTTAAAGATGACAAATGGGGCACACAGCCTACTGTTCAATATTTTATATCCGGAGCTTATCAATGGAATATTCAAGAAAATTTCAGATTGCTTCCGACAACTACATTCAGAATCCTACCTTCACAACCCTTTCAAGCAGAATTTTCTGTCAATACCATTCTTTATGATAAATTTATGGCAGGTATAGGTGTGAGAACAGATAAGTCAAGTAGTATTCTTGTTCAATATATGCCGACATTTGACCATGGAGAGAAAAAATTGAACATCGGATATTCCTACGATTTATCATGGAAATCCCTTAGAACTGCAAATTCTGGTTCACACGAATTGATGGTTTCTTTCGATATGGCAATTTTCAAACCTTCCAATATTATTTACAAAAGTCCAAGATACTTCTAATGAAAAAACTCATTTGGTCAGTTTTGTTCCTTACTATATATACAACTTCCTCAGCACAAATAGAAGAAAGAGCGAAGGCTATTCAACAATTTAATCTTACCCAGTATGCTAGTTCTATTCAGAATTGGTTGAAAATTGAGAAAAGTGGCAAAGGAGATTTGGAGTCAAAATTACAATTGGCAGAAGCTTATTATCAACAAAAAAATTACAATTCTGCATTAGAATGGATGCTAAAAGCTAGTCAAGTCAATGAACTTTCAGAGTATTATCAAATACATCTCGCTGAATTGTACAAAATCACTGGCAACACTACTGCTGCGGATAGTATCTTTTCTAGATATGGTAATAAATATCAAAATAAACTTTCTCGTGCTTCGAAATATATACAAGCAGCAAATTATGATGTGTATTCAATAGCCAATATTAACACTTCTGGAGATGAGTTCTCTCCTTCTTATTATAGAGATGGAATTGTTTTTATAGGCAATGCAAAAAGTAAAAAATCCAAATATTCATGGAACAATAGACCTTGGTTAAATATTCTTCAAATTCCATTCAAACCAACGGGTAAAGAAAAACTAGAAGCTCAGGTTTTAAAACTACCAAAAGTCAATAAATTCCATAGTGGTCCAGTCACTTTCACTTCACAATACAACAGGATTTATTTTTCACATAGTCAAAATAAAATCAAAAAATCAAAGTCTAATAGTAATACAATTGGAATATTTTCTGCTGTAAAAAGAGACAATAAGTGGACTGAATTAAAAGCCTTTGAATTTAATCATCCTGAATATTCAGTTGCACATCCAACAATAGGCAACAATGGAAAAGATTTATTTTTTGTATCAGATAAGCCTGGAGGAATTGGAGGAACAGATATTTATTATTCCCGATTTACAAATGGCAAATGGACTGCACCTATCAATCTAGGCACCAATATCAATACCACAGCTAATGAACTATTTCCTTTTATTCATGAAGATGGAACATTATATTTCGCATCAGAAGGTCATACTGGATTTGGTGGTTTAGATATTTTTTATTCTACTTATGAAAATGGAGTATGGAACAAGCCAACAAATATTGGGGCAACAATCAATTCAAGCTATGATGACTTTGGGCTTATTTTAGACAAGAATAAAAACAATGGCTATTTTAGTTCAAATAGACCTGGAGGAGCTGGCAATGATGATATTTATAGAATTGTACTTAATAATAATATTGTAACAAAAATAGCTGAAACAAAATTTACTGGAAAAATTCAGGACAAATCAACACTAGAAGCTCTTCCTAAATCCACAGTTAGAATTTTGAATCAGGATAAAGATATTTTTGAAACACAGACAGATAATAATGGAAACTTTGAATTAATAGTTCAAGGCAATCCAGACAATTTATCTTTATCAGTATTCCATAAAGGATATTTCCCTTTAGACACACAGGTTTCTCTATCAGCTACAAATTCAGCAGGTAAATTAGTTTTGCAAAAAATTGAAATTAATAAAAGCATTGTTGTTCCCAATATTTATTACGAATTCGACAAAGCTGATATTACACCACAAGCAGACAAAGCTCTGACTAGACTTTATAATCTTTTAATTGACAATCCTACTTGGATAATTGAAATCGGAGCGCATACAGATAGTAGAGCTGATGCCACTTACAATCAGACATTATCTGAGAAAAGAGCTATTAATGTAGTAAAATTTTTAACTGACAAAGGTATTAATGCTTCAAGATTATATGCCAAAGGGTATGGAGAAAAAGTGTTGCTCAACAAATGTAAAGATGGAGTTGTTTGTAGTGAAGAAGAACACGCCATTAATCGTAGAACTGAGTTTAAATTAATTGGTTTTTTACAAGATATTCAAGAAAAATCTACTCCAATTATTTTTGCTGATGAATATGTAGCTAAGAACAATTTAGTTTACAAAATTCAGATTGGTGTATTCAAAGTTCCAGATCAAAAATGGTTACAAACTATAAGTGACTTGGGGAATATTGAAATGATTCCTGAAAAAAATAAAGACTTTGTCAAAGTTTATATTTACTCATATCCTAGTTATGAAGCTGCTAAAAAATTCCTGGACACTGTCTATCAAAGAGGAATAAAAGATGCATTTATTGTACCGTTTTACAAGGGCAAAGCTATATCAATAGAAGAAGCTAAAAAGCTTACGAAATAGATTGGGAGATGTGAAAAATGCTATCGAAACTAACCGCAAAGGACACTAAGTTTTACGCAAAGTTCACGGAATAATGGGCAGAATTGCATATTACAAAGCATACTGCAGCATAGATTTTTCGCTGACCACTATACTATCATAAAAAAAGGCTATCCAAAATATAATGAATAGCCTTTCTTTTTATCTAAAAACTGGATTAGTCTCTATCTCTAGCACGTTCAATTAACGGCTTTTGGTCATCTTTTCTTGCTTTCTTTTTGAATACATCTAGAATATAAGCGCCATCTTCAAAATTTGTTGTAAAGAAAGAAAATGCATCTAAAATCTTAATATCATCAATATTTCTTCCAGGTATATTCGTTTCTTCTTCTATCATTTTCAAGATATCTATAGGAGAAATTTTATCCTTTCTTCCTTTAGCCACAAACAATCTCATTTTAGATCCAGAATTTCTTCCTCCGCTTCTTCTATCTCCATCTCTATCACGACCTCTGTCCTTATCTCTTCCTCTGTCTTTGTCTCTTCCTCTATCTCTATCTCTGTCTCTTCCTCTATCTCTGTCACCTCTTTCATCACGAGAGCGTTCAGTAGCTTCTTTAATCACTTTATATGCCTGAACATCCAAATCATCACCATGGAATATTTTTAACAATGAAGCTACAATAACTTCAGGGTCATTTCCTTGGATAATTTCTTTTGCATATTCTACAAAAGGAAGATAATGCTCCGTAGAAACTGTAGTTTCCAATTGTTCATTCAATCTTCTCTTTTTGATAGCTACCATCTGATGAGCATCAGGTAATTTACCTCTCTCAATGATTGCTTTTGTGATTTTCTGAATAAACATCAATTTTCTTCTCTCATTAGAATCAATGATAGAGATTGCTTTACCTTCTTTACCTGCTCTTCCTGTTCTACCAATTCTATGAATATAAGATTCAGGATCTTGAGGTAAACCATAATTGATAACATGAGTCAAATCTTGAATATCAATACCTCTAGCTGCAACATCAGTAGCAATCAACAAACCAAACTTATTAGATTTGAATTGTTTAATAGCTTTTTCTCTCAAATTTTGAGCAATATCGCCATGAAGAGAATCCGCAGTATATCCTTTTTCGTTCAAATGATTGGTTATTTCAATCACTTCAGCTTTAGTATTACAGAACACAATGCCATAAAAATCTTCTTCAATATCCAATACACGACACAAAGCATCAAATCTACTTCTTGCAGGAACTTCCAAATAAGATTGAGCAATAGTATCTGTAGTCAATTCTTTTTTCTTGACAGATACTAAGTCATATTGACCCATATATCTTTTTGCCAAAGACAATATCCTGTCTGGCATAGTCGCTGAAAAAAGCAACATTCTTCTGTCGTCATCACAACTAGACAATATCTTCTCAACATCATCCAAAAAGCCCATATTGAGCATCTCGTCTGCTTCATCTAAAACGACATACTTCACATCATCTAAAATCAACTTCCCTCTATCAATCAAGTCAATAACTCTACCAGGAGTTCCCACTACAATGTGAGTCCCTTTCTCCAAATCTCTCATTTGACGAGCGATAGGAGCACCACCATAAACTGTAGTAATCCAAATACGTCTGCCACCTTTATAGCTTTGAAGCTCTTCAGATATTTGCAATGCCAACTCTCTTGTAGGAGTCAGAATTAATGCTTGAACATCTCCGTTATTTTTATCAAACTTTTCAATAATTGGAATTCCAAAAGCAGCTGTCTTGCCCGATCCCGTTTGCGCTTGTCCTACTATATCTTTGCTTCCATTAAGCAGAAGAGGAATGGTCAGTTCCTGAATAGGTGTTGGTTTTGTATAACCTTTTTTTTCTAAAGCACTAAGCGTTTCCTCTGACAAGCCCAATGCCTTAAACCCTTCCATGGTTTCTATCACGTAAAAAATAATTTGGCGCAAAGATACGGTAAAAGAACTTTTTTATTTTAAATTATTACTTAACATAACTTAGATTTATTATAAGAACTTGAATTTTTGAATTATATTGAACAAATTTTGTGCTTTTTTAATTTTAATAAAAGACTGGCAATAATTTTGCTTTATCAAGATAAATCAAATTCGAAACCAATTTTAATGCTATGAAAAAAAGTACAATTTCTATTATCATACTCTTCTCACTTTTAACTATAGCATCTGTTTCAGCATTTTGGACATTTTTCTTGAAAAATAAAATAGCAGAAATTCAACAAAATCATTCTACTGACTCGCAGGCAAATACTTCTACTCCTGACAATGATAAAATATTGGAATGGATATTTGACCACCAAATGGATAGCTTAGAATTAGCTGCTAAAAATCTGAAAAAACACAATCCTCATTTGAGTAGAAAAATAACTCGCTATTTAAAAAGCCACAAAGTCACCAATACAGGATTGTTTACCAAAATTGAAGATATTGCAATTAAAGAAATGTCTTCACCTCAAGCAATAGATAAAAAAGAACCTTCTAGCGAAAACGATATACCAAATGAGTTGCAAATCTCTGAATCTGACAACCAACAGCATGAAGTACAAAGTGAATCCAATAACAACAAAGAAATCAATATAAAATACTTACGATTTAAAATTGGCAAAAACAATGTTTATTACACTGGAGATATTGTTAATGGCAAAGCAGATGGAATAGGTAAAGGTGTATTTGACAATGGTCTTGTATATGAAGGCCAATGGGATAATAATTCTAAACAAGGAAAAGGCAAAGAGTTTTTTCCAGATGGAAGCTTCTATGAAGGTAGTTTCAGCAATAACATGCGCTCAGGCATTGGAACTTATGTATCCAAATACAATGAAAAATATGTGGGTCAATGGGAAAATGACATGCAACAAGGTCAAGGAACTCTTTACGACAAAAAAGGAAAAGTAAAATATAAAGGCGAATGGAAAGCTAATGTATTTATTAATTAATTTTCAAGACTTCATAATGAGTAGTGGAGAATAATTCCTGAGTATTTGGAAATAAAACACCTTTCCGAACGATGCAATATTGTGCTTTTGTATCTCCCAACCAAGCTCCACTTTCATAATATTTATTAGCCAGTCTCTTCACTTCTATATGATTGTAAATCAAAGTATTTACATGATATTGCTGATAAAAATTTTTATACCATTTCAACAAAAACCATGGTTCATGTATCATACAATTCCAACTCAATGTCAATGAACGCTTAGCCTCGCACATAAAACTTTCATCGTCAATATAAGTTACAAACAATGCATCAATTGGTGTATGAATATTTACCCATTTATGAACCTCACTCAATTCCTTTTGGTCTTCAGTTCTTTTATCTAGACAATCAGCTAAAGATGGAAAATGTAAAAATAATGCCCAAAAGATAATACTTAACGAACCCAAAAGACAAGGGTAATTCAACTGTTTGAAATATCTTAAAACAGATTCCAATCCAATTGCCAATCCCAAAGAAGCTATAACATTCAATCCTATTGTCGTTTTGAACCATTGAATTTTGCCTATTGACATCAAAGAAAAATTTTCTATGCTCATTGAATAAACAATCAAGCCCAAAACAATTATTCCATTGACTAATTGAAATCGATAAAACAATTTTCTATCTAAGAATATAAACAAAGCCAAATTTCCAACAAACATCAATATTGAAATTTTGATATATGAATTGATAGAAAATAAACTAGGAAGATAATGTTCAGGGTTTCTAAACCGATACAATATCGTATAAAACAACTTTTCATCAACATCTGTCACTGGCAAGGAAAATTGTCGATAAAGAATAGGCAATAACATTGGACTTATACAAAATAACCATGTAGTACCCCATCTAAATACACCATTCCAATTGCGAATGAACAACATAAAGGTAATAACAATCAAAGCAATTTGCAACCCTACTAATACTTGAAACAAACCTGCTAATCCTACCAAAAAACCAGAAAAAAAATATCTCCTTTGCAATAAAAGATAAATAGCCCAGATAGAAAGAGCTTTAGCTAATGCACTTCCTATCAATAAATTATACTGTAAAACATTCCCCCCAACAGTCCATTCTAAAAATAAAAACAAAACAAAGAATGGAGCAAAATATCCTTCTAATCGACCATCTGTCAATTTTCTAACAATTTTAACTAGTCCTAATGCAGAGAAAAATAAACAACAAAAAGTAAGAACTAATGAAATATTATAAAGCGAAAAATATTTCCCTAAAAAAGCCAATAATTGAATGTAATAGAAACGAACAGTAAAAATATCTTTCGCAGATTCTACATAAAAATCACCTTGAAAAAGAGATGGATTCAACTTTTTATACACTAAAACAAGAGGTTCAACCTGATCTGCTGAATTAAAAATAAAACCCTTAGCCCATAAAAATATAGTAGCCGATAAGATAGATATACTAATATCTTTTAACCTCATACTCAAAGTCAACACAAATTAAATAGAAAGCACCTCTGAATCTTCTAAATCTTTCATACCCTTCACTTTGCAGACAATTCTAGCTACTGCTACTACATCTTTCTCGCAATATCGCTTGATTCTATCCAGTCCATACTCATGATAATAAACCCGTCCTACTTCTGAACCATCTATATCATCTTTAGGAGTCGGAACACCTAAAACATGTGTCAATAACTTCAAGGAAATATAATTTTTATAATCTCCAAACCTCCATACATCAAGTGTATCCAAAACCATTGCTGAAACTTCCCAAGGCTTAGAAAATTGAATCTTTTGTAAAAAACTAGGAAATTCATCTATTAAGTTATTGACCAACAATCTTCGAGAAATATAAGGAATATCAAACTCTTTGACATTGTGACCACAGACGACCATTTGATTGCCAAAACTCTGTTCTATTTTCTTAAAAACATTGATAAATTGTTTGAGCAAAGATTTTTCATCATCGCCGTAAATAGATTTTACTCTAAAGATTCTTTCTTGATTAGTAATAGAAAAATAACCCATTGAAATACAAATTATCTTTCCAAACTCTGCAAAAATTCCAGCATTATTAAAATAGTATTCATCATCATCCATATCTTCTGGTTTCAACTTACCTCTTTTGCCCATCCATAATGCTTGGTCATACTCTGGTAAGTCAGACAAATCAGAAACTCCAGACACTGTCTCAATATCAATAAAAAGCACCTTACTTATAGGAATATGTTCTAACATAAAACTGAAATTTGTTAATAAGTTACTAAAATAATGCGTAAATATTGTTAAAAGTAATTTTAGTTGCAAGTAGGTGTTAAATTTGAAAATATAAATAAAAGTTGACTATGTCTGAAAATTCAAATTCTAAAATTCACGCACTGTACTTAGTATTAATTCTTCTTTTGTTGGGAGGTTTAGTTTTCACCAATTTAAAACTAAAAAAATCTACTGAAACCATCAGAGTAACTACCACCGAATTAGAAAACACAGAAAATCTTAAAGCGGAATTAGATAAGGAATATCAAAAAGCTTTAGATGATTTAGAGGTTCTAAATATTGAAAAAGCTGGAGTTGATAGCTTACTCAATGAAAGAGTTAGAGATTTGGAAATGAAGAAAAAGCAAATTTCGGAATTGATTAAAAGTGGGCAAACCAACAAAGCAGATTTGGACAAAGCACGCTTGATGATTAAACAATTGCAAGACGAAAGATTGGTTTTCCAAACAAAAATTGACTCTCTTGTAAAACTAAACACTGAACTCAATGTGGCTAATGTTGACCTTACTACTCAAAGAGATCAATTGACTGAAACTGTAGCTACTGTCAATAATGAAAAAACAAAAGTTGAAGAAGAAAATTCAAAATTGAAATCTACTGTCAACAAAGCAAAAATTTTGACAACAAGTAATATCAAAGTTATACCTACTAAATCTGGAAAAAGAGATAAAGAAGTAGAAGTTAAAAGAGCAAAAGATACTGATGCCCTTAAAATCTGTTTCGACTTATTAGTTAACCGTGTTGCTCCTGCTGGTGAAACAGAAATGGCATTGAGAATTATCAATCCAAGTGGTGCTACTATACAAATCGAAGAGTTGGGAAGTGGAAATCTTACTGATGCAACTACTGGCAATTCAATTCCATACACTTACTTAATTCGCCCAGATTATCAAAATGAAGCTAAAACTGTATGTTCTATTTGGAACCAAAGCTACAACTTTAGTCCAGGCAATTACTCAGTAGAAATTTATCAAAGTGGACTTTTAATCGGACAAGGTAATTTCAGCTTGAAATAATTTTTATCTAACTATATACATAAAGGCTATCTGACAATTCAGGTAGCCTTTTTTATTTTCCTTACTCACTATTTCTCTTCATACTTTTCTTTAGAAGAAAAAGTATGCAAAAGAATCGCACCTGATTTTTCGCTGACCCACTAAATACTTGAAAGCTATTTCTTCAAAACTCGACTTCGTCTCAAACAGTTGAAGAAATTACACTTTCTTCGTATAGTGGGTGCCCAGCATCAAAATCTATGGTGCAGGGTGCATTCGCAACGTATAATACTACCTATCACTCCGTGTACTTTGCGTAAAACTTAGTGTACTTTGCGGTTAATTTTAAAATAAATTATTTCACAAAAAACTCGAAGAAAAGTCTTTGTGAAGCTCTGTGCTTCATTGTGAAACTTTGTGGTAAAATTTAGACAATATTATTATTTAGGGTAGCACCTACGGAGCAATGGTTGGTTGATTATTTATTTTTACCAAGCGATAGCCTCTACGAGGCAAACTTAAACACCAACAAATTTCATCTTACATTTTACCTCTCACATTTTCACATCTCCACAATACTTCATTATTTCATTAACTTTGCCAATTCAAAAATTATTTTTATGCCTTATATCCTACCTTGTCGAGATTATACACCTTCATTCGGTAATAATTGTTTTATAGCACCCAACGCAACAATAGTAGGAGAAGTGTCCATGGGTAATGATTGCAGTATTTGGTTCAATGCTGTCGTAAGAGGCGATGTCAATTCAATAATAATAGGCAACAAAGTCAATATTCAAGACAATGTTGTCATACATTGCACCTTTGAAAAAACAAAAACCATCATTGGTGACAATGTTTCAATTGGTCATAATGCCATAGTTCATGGCTGTACAATTGAAGAAAATGTATTGATAGGAATGGGAGCCATTGTGATGGACAATTGTTATATCGAAAAAAATGCATTAATTGCAGCTGGTGCTGTAGTTTTGGAAAATACTCATATTGAAGCTGGAACAATATGGGCTGGAATACCTGCAAAAAAAGTTAAAACACTATCACCTGAAACTTTCAAAGACCAAAATATGCGCATCGCCAATAATTACGTCAAATACGCTTCTTGGTTCACTGACAAAGAAGACAAGTAAAAAAATCTATTCTATTTCTTCTCTATTTAATTGAATATAAGCAATCGAAAAATCCTTTTTCTTCACCAATTGAAAAGGTTTTCCATTGATAGTTGTCCCTGTATAATCTTTAGGTATTTTGAGATAGATAGTCGGATCTGACAACAATCCTTGCCTGATTTTAACTTTAATATCCGTTCCCTGTAAAGAAATTTTGGTAATTTCTGAACCTGCAAAAAAATGCCCTTTACTACCAATTACTCCAAAAGGTCCAGTACTACAACAATGCATCAATGTACTCTCATGCTTCTTAATCAATAAAGTCTGTTCATTGGAAATAATCTCTTGCAAATGGGAATCAAAATAAATACCCGTCGGTAGTTTGTACAATCTATCCTTTTCAGACAGATTAATTAATGCCAAATAACGGCGGTCGTCCACTTGGAAAAATATTTTATACAATCCATTTGCATGTTCAACAATAATTTCTTTTCGTTTCACCAAAGGAAATATTGAAAAATACAACTTACGTGTTGGCTCATCATAGTCTGCAATATTATCAGAAGTAAAAATTAAATCTCCAAAAATCAAATTGGCAAGTAATAGTGTGTATTGTTCCTTTTGATTTAAAAACTGTTTCTTCTTTCTCAACATCAACACATCTGGATCATTAATAAAAGCATATCCATTGAGCTGTCGTCTATTAATCGTATTGGTAACTGCCAAAAGTGTTGAAGCTCTTTCTCTATTATTACACCATTTCAATGATTTAATATCCCAAGTTAAATGCACATCTGCTCCGATTCTGCAATAATCTGTTGTGCCCATACCCGATCCTAATGGCACTCCACAACCCAAAATTAACTTATCATTTCCTACTGCTTCTCTTAATAACTGCATGGCATCACTCATAACTCCTGCCCTACTTCTGCCATTTCTAGGCACTAAACAAGCACCATATAAAAAATCTAATTTCACTAAATCAAATCCCCAATCTCGACACACTGTTTGAAATACCTTCTTGATATAAGTCCTCACTTCCTCGTGATAAATATCCAAAGCATAAAATGCCATGCTCCACAAGGGATTGATTCCTATTTTACAGAAAGAACCATCTGAATTCTTGAGTATCCAATCTGGATGTTCTTGAAATAATTGAGATTTTTTCTCGGCTGCCAATGGAGCCAACCAAATTCCTGCTTGAAATCCAGCTTTTTTGATTTCGTCAGCCATGAACTTCATACCACTAGGAAATTTTTCATTTACACTCAACCAATCTCCTACTCGAGTTTGATAACCATCATCTATTTGGAAAATTTTTATTGGCAGACTATCTTTCTTATAATTTTCTAAATTTTCTAGTGCAATTTTCTCAGATATTTTAGTATAATAATGATACCAACTTGTCCAACCAATTGCTGGTTCTGCAGATGGTTCATCATAACCACATAACATAAAATAATGTTGAAATGCACCTCTTTCTGAATTTTCAGTGAAGAATAAATCAGCTAGATGTTGCTCTCCAGATACTTGCCATCCTTGCACATCTTTTATTACATGCAACTCATCAGAAGAAGTATGATGTACAAAATTGGTAAAAGCATTCTTTTCATCTAAAGAACCGATGAAAAATATTTTCTTATTAGCAATGGGGAGATAAGTATAAGTCCAACTGTGAATCACTCCTTCTTTCCCAGTATAATCATAATAAGTATAATCTCCATAAGGCTTCATTATCGACTGAGTCAACTTACGAAGTGGTTTAATTTTATCTGTTTTTTTATACAATTTTGATTCTGACCATGACTGAAAACCATTGGCAAAAACAGATTTAGTAGCATTGTAATCTAGTGAATAAATCAATTCTACTTTATCCAAAAGAATTGACTTATCCGATTGAAAAATTAATTTCATCCGTTTGCCCGACAATGCATCTTCTTCTACTAACTTAAAAAAATCAAAATGGGGACGCTCTGAAGTCAGTACAACATCTTTTTTGATTCCTTCAATATCATAAACTATTAATACACGATTTATTGTGAGCATTCCTCTTTATTTATTTGGTCAAATTTCAGCTTTATATCCGACTTATCTTTCCCTTTAGTAGGAAATTTCCATTCTCCACGATAAAAAATCTCTTTAGGATATAATTTCCCTTCGACTTCTTGCATTTCAATATCTATCGACATATCACAAGCAATCAACCAACCTGGATATAACAAATCATAAGTTCGATGAATAATAGCCATATCTTCAGCCCTGAAAGTCGTACTCATCTTTTTTATCAATACACTTTTTCTCCAGTCGGGATATTTTAAACTATCTACTTCAATATCAAATTGATATATAGGAGTATTGTCATCTAAAACTTGAAAACTCACATTGAAAAGATAATAATCTGACACAGGTCGTTCAAAAATATTTGTTTTCAACTTATTCCCGAAAAAAGGAACATCAACTCTAATTGTATGTGGTGCAAAAATCATTCTTTTCACCAATTCCTTTTGTTGGTTATAATTTTTGGGGCTATCAAATACAACAACTCCTTTGGGAGATAAAGGAACTTTTATATTGCATACTCTTTGGGGAGTAGTAAAAAACTGCATCATCATTTGATAAGTTTCAGATATAGGTTGCCCTTTTTTATCATAAAAAAAACCTGAGCTATCAATTGTTTCATAATGTTGCTCTCTACAATTATCAGATATACATTGAAAATAATTCCTTCTCACTTTCCCTTGCCTACCCTTTTTATCTTCCACTTTGGCATCCATGTACATTTGATGAGGAGTAACTTTCAACAATGAGAAACTATAAAAAAGGCTTGTATCTTCCATCGTATAACGAATAAAATCAGAAGCTTTCAATGAACCTTTTCTTACAGCAAAAACCGTAACTGAATCTAGCACAAAACTAGCAGCAACACTATCATATTCATTTTCTAAATTTTCTTGTCCAAAAAGAACGTAAGGAATACAAGAAAAACAAAAAACCATCCAAATAGTCCTCATGAAATATTAAATTGCAGTTCAAAAAATTTAAGATTGAATATATGAAAAATATTACTGTAGTTGGAGCTGGAACAATGGGAAATGGAATTGCTCACGTATGCGCACAACATGGCTTTAAAGTAACTCTTGTAGATTTACAAGAAAAATTTTTAGAAAATGCTATCGCCAATATTACTAAAAATCTAGAAAGACAAGTCAGTAAAAGTATTTTAACTGAAACAGAGAAAGAAAACACACTCAATAATATTCAAACTAGTACAGATTTAAAAGCTACTGCTGCTCAATCAGATATGATTATAGAAGTTGTTTCTGAAAATATGGCTGTTAAAGAAAATATTTTTAAAATAATTGATAGCGTAGCTCCAGAACATGCAATAATTGCCTCAAATACTTCATCAATATCTATTACCAAATTGGCTTCTTTTACCAATAGACCTGACAAAGTAATAGGAATGCATTTTATGAATCCTGTACCTGTCATGAAATTGATAGAAGTCATCAGAGGTTACGCTACTTCTGACGAAACAACCAATATTATCATGGAAATTTCCAGAAAATTGAGTAAAGTACCTGTAGAAGTCAATGATTATCCTGGATTTGTAGCCAATCGAATCTTAATGCCAATGATAAATGAAGCAATTTATACTTTATATGAAGGTGTCGGTGGTGTAGAAGAAATAGATACTGTAATGAAATTGGGAATGGCTCATCCGATGGGTCCATTACAATTAGCAGATTTTATAGGTTTGGATGTATGTTTGGCCATCATGAATGTTCTATATGATGGTTTTAAAAATCCAAAGTATGCTCCTTGCCCTTTATTAGTCAATATGGTAACTGCTGGCAAATTGGGAGTCAAATCTGGAGAAGGATTTTATGTCCACACTAAAGGCAGTAAAGAATTAATTGTAGCTCCATCATTCTTAAAATAAGTATATGTCTAAAATGAATATTGCACTCATTTTCGGAGGTAAATCTCCTGAACATGAAGTTTCTATAATTTCGGCAAGAAATATTTACAATGCTATTGACAAAACTAGCTCAAATGTAGTTCTTATAGGTATTTCTCAAGAAGGAAGATGGTTTTTGGAAGCTCCTGAAAATCACCAAATAAAAGATTTTAAAATCGGCCAAAACGGTAAAGAATTATTTATTCTTCCTGGACATTCTGAAAACCAGATTCGCCTATTAGCAAATGCTGAAAGTATCGGAAAAATTGATGTAGCTTTTCCTATTACGCATGGTCCAAACGGTGAAGATGGAAATCTTCAAGGTTTATTGAATCAAATCAATATTCCTTTTGTAGGTCCAGATGTATTGGGTTCAGCGGTTGGAATGGATAAAGATTTCTGTAAAAAATTATTCACGCAAGCAGGTATTGGATGTGCAGACGGAGTTGTTTTACATAGACATTTACAAAATGAAATTGATTATAAAGCAATTGAAAATCAATTAGGAAATATTCTTTTCATCAAACCAGCGAATATGGGTTCGTCTGTAGGTGTCAGCAAAAGCACTGACCAGAGTACATTTGAAAAAGCCATAAAAGAAGCATTTTTATACGACACAAAAATCTTAGTTGAAAAAGCTGTAGTGGGTAGAGAATTGGAATGTGCAGTATTGGGCAATGAACATCCAAAAGCAAGTACTGTCGGAGAAATCATTATGCTCAAAGGTTTTTATGATTTTGAGAACAAATACCTCAGTGAAGAAAATACCCGACTTTTCATCCCTGCAGAAAATGTAAGCCCCGAAATCATTGCCAAAATTCAAAAAGTAGCCATAAAAGCATATCAATGCCTCGGTCTAGAAGGTTTGACAAGAGTAGATGTATTCCTTACTCCAGATAACGAAGTGATAGTCAATGAAGTCAATACTTTACCAGGATTTACCTCTGTGAGTATGTATCCACAACTATGGGGAAAATCAGGTATCAGTTATTCTGACCTTATCACTCAATTATTACAACTAGCGATAGACAGACATCAAAGGAAATTATCAATAAAAAGCACAAGATTATAGAAGTAAAAACTCAATAACTCACTTTCCAATCTTATTTAAAAAACCGTTCTACAAAAGCGGCTGCTCCTGCTGGATTGGATTTGATAAATGTATTTAACACTTGCTCTCTCTGTGATGCTCCCATGTGATCCAATGTACGGATAATGATACCTTCTTTATTCAACCTGACGGACTCTTGGATAATCTTAGTTTGTCGATTTGTAGGCAATGACAAGAATACATCTTTTAATAGTTCAGGATTGCGAATATATTCAGCAGATTTCAATAGATCAGTATCACTTTTAATGGCTTCAATTAACTGCATCAATCTTTTCCTTTCTACTACTTCAATGAAAGAAGCTACCACGAAATGTTGCTCTTTGCGCATCAGATATTCTGTCACAGTCTGAACCATACCGATAGGCAATTCATTGACAATCCTATTGGCTTTTGAAGGAATAATGTTTTCTGCAACTTCACCCAAAAATGGAGTAGATAGATGCTTAGCAATACCTATCAAATCACGCATTTCCACATGATAACAGATATTAGCAGTAATATAAGCTCCCAATACCTGCTCAGAAACTTTAGCACTCATATAGTTGGGAAAATACTTGACCACTTTGGCAACACGTTTCCAATGTTCAGCTTGATCACTAAAAAGAGCATCTTGAAAACCATCATTCAATTGGCTGATTTCATCTACCTCCAATTTGTCCAAAAATGAGATAGCACTTGGGCTTACTTTTGTAATATGAGCTATTTTGCTGATGAGAATAGATTTTTCGTTAGACTCTTCCATTGGTATCTTTTTAAATGTTATTGAAAAACCAAGATAATCAATTTTAAAGTTATCAAACAAATAATACAAAAAAAGGAACTGAAATTCAGTTCCTTTTCTCTTTTGATGTGCGGAAGGAGGGAATCGAACCCTCACACCGTAGTACACGAGTTTGAGTCGTGCGCGTCTACCAGTTCCGCCACTTCCGCTCAAATCATTTGCTTGTGGCTAACGTGGTGCAAAGATAGAAAGAAAATTTTCTTACGCAATACCCTTGCTTTTTTTATTTGAAAAATTCTCTAAAAAAGTCTAACCCATTAAAATATAACATCGCTCCTAGCAATATTGCCATACCTACCATTTGTGCAGCTTCCATAAACTTCAATGGAGGAGGTTTTCTAAATATCATCTCATACAACAAGAACATGACATGACCTCCATCTAATGCTGGTATCGGTAAAATATTCATAAATGCCAAAATCACTGAAATCATTGCTGTCATATTCCAAAATCTGAACCAGTCCCATTCTGTACCAAATACTTTTGCAATAGAGATAAATCCACCAGCAGATTCATTGACTTTTGCAGTCCCATTGAACAATAATTTCATCTGCTTCACATAATCACTCAATGAAGTCATAGCCAATCTCACTCCACCAGGAATCGCACCTAGCAAACCATATTCTACTTTAGCAATATCATAAAACTTATCATACTCAAATTCTGGAATAAAACCGATTGTTCCATTGGAATCTAAATTCACATTTAATGAAAGGTTCTCACCATTTCTTACAATTTGCAAAGCCACTTCTTTGCCTTTATTCTTTTGAAATTCGCCATACATTTCATCAAAGAAGAATGTCGGAACTTCATTCACTCCTACCACTCTATCATGAACTTTCAAACCAGCTTTCTCTGCTTGTCTGCCACTCATTAACTCCTTCACTTCAATAGGAATACGAGGCTCTATCAAATTCAATCTTTTAGTTTTGGCACTTTTACTCAATATCTTAGAAACAATTCCTGAAGGAACATTTAATGCAGTATCTGTACCATTACGGTTGATTTCAATAGTTTTAGCATCATCAATTAATAACACCTTTGTAAATTCATTGAACTTCTCAATAGGTTGATGATTAACAGATAATATTTTATCTCCATTTTGGAATCCCAATTCATATCCCAATGAATCTGAAACCATTATACCATTAGTTGCATTTTTCATAGGCAAGTAAGATTCTCCCCAATAATATAAGATTCCCATATAAATCAACATGGCAACAATAATATTAACAGTCACTCCTCCTACCATAATGATTAGCCTTTGCCATGCTGGTTTAGAACGAAACTCCCATGGTTCTGGTGCTTCTTTGAGTTTTTCAGTATCCATACTCTCATCTACCATACCATCTATTTGAACATATCCTCCCAATGGAAACCAGCCGATACCATACTCAGTATCTCCAACTTTCTTCTTGAAAAGAGAAAAATTTAAAACTTTTGGTAAAGGAAAAAGAAAGTCAAAAAAGACATAAAATTTTGAAACTCGTACTTTAAAAAGCTTGGCAGGGATAAAATGCCCCAATTCATGTAAAAAGACAAGCAATGTCAAACTCAACAAAAATTGTCCTGCTCTTATTAATATATCTTCCATTTATATAATCAACTTATTTGAAAACGTGCAAAAATACCAAAATTATTTTGACAAATTCGTTAATCAAAAGTTATCACTTATTAAATCCTTAAAGAAAGCATCAAATCTTTAAATGTATATTCTTACACTAAAAATAACATTAGAAAAAAATTATTTCAATCTTCTAATTATCAAAGTGTTATAAAATAAATTCCAATATGCATGTTGATTACATTTAGCATTGTGGGAAAATTAAAACAGCTTTCAGCTACAAATTAGCAGTCAAGATGTAACTTTGCCTCAAATTTCAGGTATGTTTCTGAACGATCTTATTAAGAACTTCTTACCCAAAGACAAAGTTTTTTTTAGCCTTTTTGCAGAAATGGGCGACAATGTTTACACCATGGGCATATTATTAGATGAGATGGTGGCTAATTCAAATATTAATGAGCGCAATGCTATTAGTATTAAAATTGAAGATTTAGAACATGTAAATGATGATATTACTCACAAGATTTTTGTAGAGTTAAGTCAGAATTTCATTACTCCATTTGACAGAGAAGATATTCACTATTTGGCAACTGCATTGGATGATGTAGCGGATTATATCCATGCATGTTCAAAAAAGATTACACTCTACAAACTTGACCCTACTAGTGATATAGCTATTTCAAAATTTTCCGAATTAATAAAATTAGCTTGTGAGCAAGTAAGGATTATTGTTAAAGATTTGAAAAACATGCGTAAATCTACTGAGATCAGTAATGCATTAGTGAAAATCAATAGTTTTGAAAATCAAGCTGATGACGTATATGATTTGAGTGTTGAAAGTTTATTTGAACATGAAAATGATATCAAATTAATGATTAAAAAGCGTGAGCTTTTCCAAATGATGGAAATGGTGACTGACAAATGTGAAGATGTCAGTAATGTTATTGAAACCATTTTGATTAAATACTCTTAACCTAAAAATTTCATAAGAAATATGATGGTTTTCGACTTACCCATCTTATTGGTTATTATTATATTCCTTGCATTGGTCTTTGACTATATCAATGGATTTCATGATTCAGCCAACTCAATCGCAACAATAGTATCTACGAAAGTGCTTACACCATTTCAAGCGGTACTTTGGGCTGCATTTTTCAATTTTGTGGCTTTTTTCATCTCCAAATACCTAATTGGAGAATTTAAAGTAGGAAACACTATTGCCAAATCAGTTCATGAGAATTTTATCACTTTAGAAGTTATTCTCTCAGGATTAGTAGCTGCAATCATTTGGAATTTAATTACATGGTGGTTCGGCATTCCGTCTAGTTCTTCTCATACATTATTAGGAGGATTTATGGGCGCTGCAATTGCACATGCTGGAGGTCTTTCAGCAGCAGGAGTTCATGTGATTAACTATCCAAAAGTTATTCCTGTATTCTTATTTATATTTTTAGCCCCAATAATCGGTATGATTATGGCATTTATAATAACGGCCATCATCATTAACCTCTTTAAGAATAGTAATCCTGCCAAAGCTGAGAAATGGTTTAAAAGATCTCAGATAGTATCTTCTGCCCTATTATCATTAGGACATGGTGGAAATGATGCTCAAAAAGTGATGGGGATTATCGGAGCTGCAGTTATATTTTACCACGTACAAGAAGGTCATGCTGGCTGGATAGAATCACCTGATCAATTCAATCACTTCGTCAATGAATGGGAATGGGTGCCTTTCACTAGTTTCTTAGTAATAGGATTAGGAACTTTAAGTGGTGGCTGGAAAATAGTAAAAACAATGGGTTCACGTATCACCAAAGTCACATCTTTAGAAGGTGTTTCAGCAGAAACTGCAGGTGCTTTGACCTTGTATATTTCTGAATTTTTAGGCATACCTGTTTCTACAACTCATACTATCACTGGATCAATAATAGGTGTTGGAATTACAAAAAGAGTTTCAGCAGTAAGATGGGGAGTTACAATTAATTTGGTTTGGGCATGGATACTGACTATCCCTGTAAGTGCGGCTATTGCAGCTTTAACCTATTATCTTGTTACAAAAATATAACAATGTCAACTCAAGAAATTATTTATAAATATCCACTTGAGATTCCTGTACATTGGGGCGATCAAGATGCATTGGGACATGTCAATAACGTCATGTTTATTCGATATTTTGAAAGCGCAAGAGTTCACATGTTGGAAGTCGGTGGAATATGGGATAAATATAGAGATGCTGGTTTATTTGTTGTATTAGCTAAGATTGAATGTAATTTCTTAAAATCTATTCACTATCCAGAAACAATTATCGCTCAATGTGGATTGGTCAAAGTGGGTAATAGTAGTGTAACTGTTGAGCATCAAATTATCATCAAATCTACTGGTGAAATCGCTGCTACAGGTCAAGGAATAATGGTCTGCGCCGATCCTATCACTCAAAAAAGTGTCAAAATCCCCGAACACCTAAAACAATTACTCATTCAAGAACTGTCTTAATCAAGCCAACAAGCTTTTCTTTGGTATAAAGTTTGAGATATTAGCTCTAACAATTAAATTAGAAGAGTTAATCACTAATAATAAAAACGATTGAGTATAAAATTTATGAAAAAAGAATTATTACTAAGCTGTTGTATGTTTGTTAGCACTGCAACATTCACAGCTCAAGCACAAACAAAAGAAATTATGAACAAACAATTTGAAGCTGCAAAAGTAAGAGATACAGCTATTGAAGCGTATTTAGACCTCCATAAACTCTATGATGTAAAAGTTTCTCCTGAAGGAATTTATTATATCAAAGCCCAAACTAATTCTGACGGGAAAAAGGTAAATGCTGGAGATTATGTAACTGTACATTATACAGGGAAATTAGTGAACGAGAAAAAATTTGACTCCTCATTGGATAGAGACGAACCGATTACTTTCAGAATTGGCATGGGGCAAGTTATTTCAGGATGGGAACAAGGTATTCCATTATTTAAAACAGGTGAAAAGGGAACTATATTTTTACCTAGTCATCTAGCTTATGGAGACAGAAGTGTCGGAGGAGTTATCCCAGCAAATTCTCCTTTAATATTCGATATCGAAGTGATTGAATCTGTGGACAATTCAACTTACTTGGAGCAACAAAAAGCATTACAAGCTAAACATCAGGCCGAAGCTGCTGCAAAAGCAGAAAAACAAGTAGCTATTGATAAAGCTATCATTGAAAAATATGCTAAAGACCATCAACTAAAAATTCAATACTTGCCTTCTGGTTTGGGATATCTGATTACTGAAGAAGGAAAAGGTGCTCAAGTCACTTCAGGTTCAACAGCAGTTGTTCATTACACAGGAAAATTGATTGATGGAACTAAATTTGATTCTTCAAAAGATAGAAATCAACCTTTCCCTGTACAAGTTGGAGCTAATAGAGTTATACAAGGTTGGGAACAAGGTCTTCCTCTTTTCAAAGCTGGAGGAAAAGGCACACTCTTTATTCCTTCAACATTAGGATATGGAGAAAGAGGAGCTGGAGCTATTATTAAACCTAATTCTGTACTAGTTTTTGACATAGAAGTATTGGAGGTGAAATAGATATTTTATCCAACAATATAATATCAAGAGGAGTTTTTTAGCTCCTCTTTTTTTATGTTATCAATTTGAATTTTAAGAAATTGAGAAATCAGAAGGTTCTTAATAAAAAACGATACTCAATCAAATAGTTTTGACCATATTTGTGATATGGCACAATTATTTCCACTTAAAGCATTGCCCAGCTCAATTGAAACACTACTTAGAGCAAGTGTTACTGGCGTAAAAAAACCAGGCAATTCATTGCCAGATAAAGGTTATACCCTTAAAGGTTTGACTATCGACAAAAAACAATATACAGCTTATTGTAAAATGTTTGGTTTTGATGAAAGTACAGTACCTTCGCCATATTGGTATATTAGACTATTTGGGCTTCAATCTTTATTAATGGCACATCCTGACGCTCCTTTCCCTATGCCTGGAATGGTGCATTTATCATGTGAAATTAAACAGTATAACACCATCTATCCTTCAGACAAATTAGATGTAACTTGCCAATTTGGACGATTGCTTCAGCATGATAAAGGAACTGCTATGGAAATCATTACGACCTTAAAACGAAATGATAAAATTGTCTGGGAGCAAAAAAATATCAATTTATATCTTGGGAAAAAAGGTATAGGAGAAGTCGCTGACGAGAAACCAGCAATTGAAATTACAAATGCTACCAATGCTTACCCATGGAGTCTAAGCTCTAATTTGGGTCTAGAATATGCTAAAGTCAGTGGAGACTACAATCCTATTCACTTACATAATTTAGGTGCAAAAATGTTGGGATTCCCAAAACATTTAATTCATGGCTGGTACTCATTAAGCAGAGCCGTAGCTCCTGTACAATCCTCTATCAAAGGAATCCATGAGCTTTATGTATCCTTCAAAAAACCTTTATTCTTACCTGGAAAAGTGTTATCAAGAATACAACAAGATGGAGAGACAATTTATTTTGACCTCATTAATGAAAAAGAAGGTTATCCTCACTTAAAAGGATATATCAAACAATAATAAGTAGTCATTAATTATAAAAAGCTCGAATATTCGGGCTTTTTTTATTTTAATGTCCCTATAAATATTTCGGCAATCTTATCATGGATAGCAACCAAGAAATAATCATGACTGCAAAACATCCAATGACATTCAACCATAAATATTCTACTTTATCAAACCAATAACAGTAAACAACAATACATTCTCCGAGAATAGCAGCTAAAAACACTTGCTGACCATTTATAGATTTAAGGAAAAATGCCACTAAAAAAACACCCAAAATTGTCCCATAGAACAATGACCCCAAAATATTTACAGCCTCAATGAGATTGCCCAATCTTGAAGCATTCAATGCAACAACGATACAAAATACTCCCCAAAAAAATGTAGCCCATCGAGATACTTTTAAGTCATATCCTTCTGAATTTTCCTTTTTGCTCCATCTTTTATAAATATCTACTACAGTAGTCGATGCCAAAGAATTTAACCCTGATGCACACGAACCCATAGATGCTAAAAATATGATTGCAATTAACAAACCGACCAATCCAATAGGCAAATGTTCGGTGACAAAGCTCAAAAAAACATAGTTAGAATCATTAAAATCTAATTGTCTATCCAATGACATCATATATTCATTGGCTTGAGTACGCATTTCTTGGGCTTTGTAATAATCTACCAAATATTGATGTTTTGCCTGTACAATTGCTTCTTGATTTCCTAGCTCCAAAGCATCTGCATATTTGATAGCAGAAGCTTGCTTAAAATCTTGGGCATTCTTATAAACACTTAAATAACCCTCCAATTCTGGAGAATTATTTTCTCGTTCTACTTTTTCTACAATTGACTTATTAAAATTGACAGGAGTAGGATGTGTTTCGTAAAAGATAAAAATCAATATTCCTATAAATAATATTGAAAACTGCATAGGTATTTTGACAATACCATTCATCAATAATCCCAATCGACTCTCTCCTATTGAACTACCTGTCAAATATCTCCCTACCTGAGATTGGTCTGTTCCAAAATAAGATAATTGCAAAAAGAAACCGCCTATTAGTCCTGACCACAAAGTGTATTTATTATTAAAATCCCAATCAAAATTCATCACATTCATCCTGCCAGTAGCTCCAGCTATTTTCATCGAACGCACAATGCCTATATCTGATGGTAACATTGACAGCACCATAGATGCAGCCATAAATAAACCCGAGAAAATAATAGCCATTTGTAACATTTGAGTATAAGAAACAGCTTTAGTTCCTCCGTAAACGGTATAAATAATCACTAAAACTCCTATTACTCCTATTGCATAATAAATATCTATTCCCAAAATATGAGATAAGACTATCGAAGGCGCATAAATAGTAATCCCAGTAGATAAACCTCGCTGAATTAAAAACAAAACCGCTGTAAGCGTTCGGGTTTTAACATCAAAACGTTTTTCCAAGTATTCATAAGCGGTATAGACATTCATTCGATGATATACAGGTATAAAAGCGATACACAGCACTATCATCGCCAAAGGAAGACCTAAATAAAATTGAACAAAACTCATTCCTTCTTTATAAGCTTGTCCAGGAGCAGACAGAAATGTAATTGCACTCGCTTGAGTCGCCATTACAGACAAGCCTACATGATACCAAGGCAATTGACGGTCTGCCAATAAAAAACCTTGAAGATTTTTCTGACCACGACTTTTATACAAACCATAAACAACTATTGAAAGAATAGTTATTACTAATACTACCCAATCAATATTACTCATTAAATAAAACTGTTAGAATGTAAAAAAATACAATTAATGCCAATAACAACAATGCAGATAAAAGATACCACCCGTTCCAAGACTTAAATACTGGCACCTTATCTTCTTCTTCATTCTCTTTCATCTCTATTGATTTTTCGGAAGTTCTATAAGATTGACAAATAGCCTGAATGCTCCAACTACGCTCGAAGGCAATTCCCTAAAGAAAGAAAGTCCAGTATAAACAATATTGCCTTTCCCATAAGGAGCATAAACCAAACTACCATCTTTGGGTGTATCATTAGGGTCATTCATAGCTATCACACTTTTCCATTCATCACCTCTTTTTCCAGCAAAATAAATCCCTCTTTCTTGTATCCAAGCATCAAAATCTTCATTCGTTATTTTATTTGGATAATTCAATATTGGCGAATCTTTATCCAACATAGTTACAGGTGCTTCCTCAACAGTTACTCTACTTGTGGTCACCTCCAAATCATAAGGAAACATACGAGCAATGATAGGACCCAATCTATTATTCGTATTGTATTGAACTACAAGATTACCTCCACTATTGACATATTCCAAAATCTTATCGTAGGCATCATTCAACCATTTGTGTGTATTATAAGCACGCACTCCTACCACTACTGCTTCTAAATCATTCCAATTCAATTGATTGTAATTATGTTCATTAATTTGTACAATCTCATAACCCAATTGCTTCAAAGACATAGCTACCATATCTCCTGCACCTTCCAAATAACCAATACGTTTAAAATGTGTAATTATTGGGAAAGAAGTCAATGCTAAATGAGCTGGTTTCAAAATAGTCTGCCTTGGAATATGGCTATAATCAATACTTGTCAATTCTTGATTAAAAATTTGACCATCCACTTCAATACTCGCTTCTAAAAAATCTTTTGACAAGGTTTTTCCTTGGTTTGAAATATTCAACACAAAATCATAAGTCTGCCCTTTATTCAATTCTGGCAATTCCACACCATTTACAATTTGAACATTCCAATCTTCTGGATATTTCAATAATAAATGTCCTTTATTCATATCACTATGAGCAGTCACTTTCAATGAAACAGCACCTTCATCTCCATTAGGATGTAAAGAAAAAGGCTCAGACCATTGCATTGTTATTTGAGGCAAAATCACCACTTGCTGATAAACTTCTCCACGAATAGGATCCACAAATCTATAATTCAATGGCAAATCATATTGAAAATCTTGCCCATCGATATTCAATACTATTCTTGCTAAAGTATCATCATAAATATAAGCCTGATTACCATTCCTATCTTTCAAAGGCTGAAAGAGATTATCTTTAATATCTCTATCTAACCAATACGGACTTGAATAAGGAATATTATCAGGTATAGTAATAGTGTAATTAAATGTATTTAAAATATTGTTTGTCAATATACTATCAATGGAAAATATTTGATTTCCTAAAATAATATTTTTTATCGAAACAGGAAGATTTGAACGTTGAATACCATCTACTTTTATCTGCACACTATCTCCATAGCTTAATTCATTGGTATTGACAGTTGCAGTGGCAAAAATTCCAGCACACTGAAAAATCAATTGATTCAATTGATCTGTTTTATATTTCAACCAAGTATCTTTTTCAGGATTAAATTCCCTTGACATTTTCAAACCATCAATTTTCTTCTTAACCTTTAAAAGCAGAGGTAATACTTCATTGGGTCGGGCAAGTTGAAATTTTTCAATAGCTTGATTAACAAGACTTTGAATCTCTTGAGTTCTAGGGATTCTACTCCATGAAAAATTTAGATTTTCAAACAAATCATTCTTCACCGTATCACCATACCATTGAACAAAATATTCCTTTAATTCTCCCCTTGTTGATGCTGTCCCAAATCCTTGAGACTTGTGCTGGCTTCTACTATTAGATGCAATTTCTCCATAACTTTTGCCCAAAACTGGATTAAAATTTCCTATTTCTAATTTCAACTGACTTTCAGAAATGGTATTAGCAGAACCAAAATTAAAAGTATTCCAAAACAAGCTTTTCACATGCCAAAAAGGAAGCCCTGAAGGCAATTTATATTGAGGATCAGCAGCCAATTGAAATGCTTTTCTTGCTAATATTGCAGAAGCGGTATGATGACCATGCCCTCCCTCACCTGTATGAGGAAAACGACAAATCATCACATCAGGCTTAATGGTTCTTATCAAGGTCACTAAATCTCTCAACACACTATCTTTATTCCACTTTTCTAGTGTTTCTTCAGGGTTTTTAGAAAATCCGAAGTCATACGCTCTAGTAAAATATTGTTCTGCACCGTCTATCTTTCTTGCAGCCAACAATTCCTGAGTACGAATCACACCCAAACTTGTACCCAATTCAGTACCCAACAGATTTTGACCGCCATCGCCTCTTGTCAAAGACACATAAGCCGTTCTAAACTTTTTCTCATTGACCAACCATGATAGTAGTCGAGTATTTTCATCATCGGGATGTGCAGCCACATAAAGAACAGTCCCTAAAGTATTCAATCGTTGTAAATCTTGAAATATTTCTGCACTATTCTTTTGAATAGGAATCTGAGCAGAAACATAAGAAAAATTAAATACTACACTTATAACAAGCAACAAAACCATTAACATCTTCTTCATCTACTATCAAAATATAGAAAGCCAAAATAGAAAAAAATGACTGCTTAACCTTATCGTAAATGGAAAAGAATGTTAAAACAAAGGAATTACTTTATAAGAATAAACAAAATCATGGTTTGAATATTCAGGTAAAAAAGGGCAAGACCTTTTCGGGATTGAACAAAAAACGCTATTCGCCTTTGGGTAAGGCAAAAAAATATTTAATACAAAAAGATGGTTTAAATTTCCTTATTTACTCGACTTGACAGAATGTCTTTTTCTGAGTACATCTACAACTTCATTGAGTGAGATATTTTTCTCAGCCAATAAGACCAATAAATGGAATAATAAATCTGCAGCTTCGCCTTTGAATAACTCATCATTATTGTCTTTAGCTTCTATCACCACTTCAATAGCTTCCTCTCCAACCTTTTGAGCTATTCTGTTAATTCCCTTATTGAAAAGATGATTGGTATAAGAACCTTCTTGCGGGTTAGTTTTTCTGTCTAAGATTAATCTTTCTAAATAGTGCAAAAAGCCAAATTCATCAACATTATCATTTGCCCAGCAAGTACCAGTACCTTCATGACAGGTAGGTCCTTCTGGAGTAGCCTGAATCAAAATTGTATCTAAATCACAATCAACATGAATACTATTCACCAATAAAAAATTGCCACTTGTTTCCCCTTTTGTCCATAGAGTATTTCTGCTTCTACTGAAAAAAGTAACCTTCCCAGACTCTTGTGTCTTGATAAAAGATTCCTCATTCATATACCCCAACATTAATACTTGCCCTGTAATTGCATCTTGAATGATAGCTGGCAATAATCCTTTAGAAAAATCTGCTTGTCTCACTTCACAAATATAAGGACTTCTAATGCCTTTCTACTAAAAAATAAAATATTATTGATTGAATATTTTGATACTAAAAAAATCTATAGGACTTTCATGAAACAATAAAAGCATTTCAGATTTAATAAATTCCATTCAATCAAACATTTATACTTCCTCAATTTACTTTTAACAATATTAAAGTAAAAGATAAGAAAATTATTATAACACCATGATTATAAGGTTATTATAAAACTCAATCAAACTTTATTCATTACTAAATTACTCCTCATCTTTTTTGAGAAAAGAAACATTTCTCATCAATCCAGCATATTTAGTTCTTTTCACAGCTGATTTTCTAAATACTCGGCTAAAAGTTTCCTGCGTCATTTCTTCCCAATCTCGTCTTGTCATATTCAGAAATTCTTCAGATGGCTTAAATGCAGGTTCCTGATTGGCTATACTAAACCTATTCCATGGGCATACCTGCTGACAAATATCACAACCAAAAGCCCAGCCTTCAGTCTTTCCTTTAAAAGATTCTGGGATAGCATCTTTCAGCTCTATTGTTAAATAAGAAATACATTTACTAGCGTCTAATAATCCAGGTGCCAAAATCGCATCAGTAGGACAAAAATCTATACAACGAGTACAAGTTCCACAATGATCGGTCTTAAAAGGAACATCTTCTTCAATCTTTAAATCCATCACAATAGAAGCCAAAAAGAAAAATGAACCCTTTCTTTTGTTGATAATAATAGTATGCTTACCTATCCAGCCAATTCCTGCACGTTTTGCCCATGCATTTTCCAATACAGGTGCAGAATCAACAAATCCACGTGCTTGAAAATCACCATAAATTTCACGAGCCTTATTCAATAAAAAATTTAACTTATCTCTTATAACATCATGATAATCTAGACTATAAGCATACTGTGAAATTTTTGGAGCATCTTCACATCTCTGCTTTTCTTCCTGATGATAATTATAAGTCATGACCATTACCGTCTTGGCTCCATCGACTAATAAACGAGGGTCTAATCTTTTGTCAAACCAATTTTCCATGTACTTCATTTGACCGTGATAACCATTCTTTAGCCAATTTTCAAGTAATGGAGCTTCTTCTTCCAGAAAACCTGCTTGAGCAAAACCAACATCTTGAAAACCCAATTCTAAAGCCCACTGTCGAAAATTCTCTTTTATACTCATAGAAAACGATACAAATCTCTAACAAATATCTATTTATTATCAATAATTATGGTTTTAAAAAGATTAAAATCACTATCATTGCCCATTGTGATAGCACTTTTTCAAGGCATAGGATTAGGTATAGTGATTTCTATTATAGTAGGACCCATATTTATACTCATATTGGAAGAAACTGTAAAGAGAGGTCGAAAAGCTACTTTTTTTCTCACTTTTGGATTGTGGGTAAGTGATATTTTGATTGCATACATTACCTACTTCGGCCTCTATTCTGTATTTGAAAACAATCAATTAGACTATAAGCTAGGGTATATCGTAGCATTTCTACTCATTATCATTGGTATCACTTCGATAAAGACAAAAAACAAAGTAGAAAGGCAGAGAGATATTCAGTTTTTCAAATCAGGAAATTTGTTTTTAAAAGGATTTATCATCAACACATTCAATCCTTTTGTCTTTTTGTTTTGGTTGGGAGTCGCTTCAAAAGTCAATTTTGAAAGTAAATTTGAAACACCTTTATTTTATTTTGGAATATTTGCGACTACAGTTGGTGCTGACTTAACAAAAATATTTTTTGCAGATAAAATTTCCCAAAAACTCAACCCTTCTCTCTTATCCAATCTAAGAGCTATCGGCGGTGCATTGCTTATTTTATTTGGATTGATTATGTTTTATAGGATTTCTACTTTAGCTTAATCAAGTGCTTTAACAATTACATAACAAAAGTTAAGAAGGTATAATTTAAAATACTTTCCGTTTACATTTGCGGTGTAAATCAATTATATGCATAAAAATCATTTATTATTCATGAAAAAATCGATTGGGGTATTTTGTTTATCTCTTATTGCTATGGCTCCCATCAAAGCACAGACATCTGGAAGTATTTGTTCTGATTTTGACCAACATATCAATGCAGATTGGAAGGCTAAAAATCCTGTACCTTCTACAGAAAGCAGATGGGGTTCTTTCAATATTCTAGCAAAAAACAACGATAAAAAAATGGAGGAAATAGTGAAAGATTTATTGAATAACTCTTATCCTAAAAATTCCTACCAACAACAGATTAAAGACCTATACAAGTCACTCAGTAATACAGAAGTGAGAAACCAAAGAGGTATAGCACCTTTGAAAAATTATTTCAAACTCATTGACAACGCTACTACTTTCAATGATTTGCTTGTATTAAATGCTATCATCCCAGGCCTAACTTTACCGATTGAAGGAGGTGTAGAAGCTGATATGATGAATTCAAAATACAATACATTTTATATTTCGCAATCTGGACTTTCTCTCGGAGATAGAGAATTTTATCTTTCTGACAAAGAAGATAAACAAAAAATAAGAGAAGCGTTCAAAAAATATCTCTATAACATAGAAGTATTATTAGGAAAGAAACCTTCAAAAGCTGAAAAAATAGCTGCACAGATATTTGCCATTGAAGATGACATCGCACATTTCCACATGAGCAAGGAAGAGATGAGAAATCCTATGAAGATTTACAACAAATTTACTTATGCAGACATGAAAAAAGCTTCTCCTTCAATTGATTGGGACGCTTATTTCAGAGCATTAAATATTCAACCGAATGAAATCATTGTCGTCAATCCAAATATTTTAAAAAGCTATTCAAAAATCATTAAAAACCATTCATTGGCGAGCTGGAAAGAATATTTGAAATACCATCTAACGATGAATATGGCATCTTATTTACCTGAAAATTTTGAACAAGCCAATTTTGATTTCTTCTCTACTACCATTAACGGGGTAAAAGAGCAACTTCCTATGAATGAGAAGACAATCAGAAGACTCAATAATGTATTTGGAGAACCAATGGGACGTTTATTCGTAAGCAAATATTTCTCTGCAGAATCTAAAGCAAAAGTTGAACACATGATTGAAAATATGCGTTCTGTTTACGCTGACAGAATTAACCAACTAGAATGGATGTCAGATGAAACTAAAAAAGCTGCTCTAAAAAAATTAAGTACATTCACATATAAAATTGGTTATCCTAAAAAATGGGAAAACTACTCTAGCATTGATATTCAAGAAGATAAAGCATTTGAAAACATCATGAAAATTCAAACTTTCTTGATAAAAAAGAATCTTAAAGAATATGGCAAAGAGACTGATAAAGATAAATTTGAGATGAATGCTCATGAAGTAAATGCTTATTACAATCCTCTTTTCAATGAAATTGTATTTCCAGCAGGTATCTTACAAGCACCTTTCTATGACCCTAATATAGATGATGCTGTCAATTATGGTGGTATTGGAGCAGTTATTGGACATGAATTTTCTCATGGATTTGATGACCAAGGATCTCAATTTGACGCAGAAGGAAATCTAAATAATTGGTGGACTGAAGAAGATAGAGCCAAATTTGATAAACTGACAGAAAAACTTGTTCAAGAATACAATAACTTCGAAATATTACCACAATTACATGTCAATGGAACGTTTACTTTAGGTGAAAATATTGCCGATCAAGGTGGTGTTATTTTGGGATATTATGCACTACTTAAAGAATATGCCAATAAACCTGAACCTCCTTTGGTAGATGGTATGAACTACAAACAAAGATTTTTTTATGGCTGGGCAAATGTCTGGAGAAGCAATGCTACAGAAGAAGCAACAAAACAACTGATTGCTACAGACCCTCACTCTCCTGCCAAAGCACGTATCAATGTTACTTTATCCAACTTGAAAGAATTTTATGATGCTTTTAATTGCGAACCTGTTGTTCCAGCATCAGAAAGAGTGATTATCTGGTAAAAAATATCTTTCACATAATAACAAAAAGGCCTCGAAAATTCGGGGCTTTTTTATTGATACAAAAATCATTTAGTCACAATTTTCAACAAACACAATTATTTTACGAATTAATTGAAGAATACTCCCTGACTTTTAGTATCTTATTCCTATCAAATATTATATTTAATTCTTAACAGTTTATCAACCAACAAAGTCTGTATTTATTAATAGATTTGTTACAAACATACCTTAAAAAATGGCGGCAACAGAAACCAATATGATACCTTTAGGATTTAAAGCTCCTGACTTTTCACTTCCAGACACCGTTAGTGGAGCAACTCTCCAATTGAGCCAAATCAAAGGTGAAATAGCGACTGTAATTATGTTTATATGTAACCATTGCCCCTATGTGCTACATGTCAATCCACAAATCAATCAATTGGTAGAAGAATTCTCCAAGCAAGGAGTTCAATTTATAGGAATTTCTAGTAATGATATTGAAAATTATCCTCAAGATGCACCCGAATTGATGACAACTCATGCACAAGAAGTAGGATATAAATTTCCATACTTATACGATGAATCACAAGATGTAGCTAAAGCATATTTTGCAGAATGTACACCTGATATAAGCGTTTTTGACAAAAACTTAAAATGTGTTTACAGAGGTAGATTAGATGGTTCTACACCGAAAAATCAAGTTGAACTAACAGGGAATGATTTGAGGGCTGCCTTAAATGCTATTGTAGAAGGGAAAGTAGTCAATCCAGACCAAAAGGCTAGTATCGGTTGCAATATTAAATGGAAAAAACCTTAGACTATGGAAATTTTTAAAACCTTAAAAGACAATTTGAGCCTGAGCAATATAAAAGGTCAGGTCACTTCAATAAAAAATACTGCAAAGTTGATTGAAAGTCTATTATCACTACTTCAGGATAATAAAATTTCTGCATCAGCTAGAGAAATGTTGAATAATCTTAAAGTTGTCATAGTGGACAAACCCAATATTGTCTCTATCAATCACTTTATCAACCACTTTGTACTTAAACTCAATCCAGAAAATCAGCCTATCGTCCTCAAAGAAATATTAGAGGTATTTCACGAAAGATGGAAAAACGTAGAAAGGAAAACTGCACAAGTCACTTATAATCTATATAATTTCAAACATAAACGAATGCTATTTTATGGTGCTAGCGACTATATGGAAGCATTGGTAGATATCTGTTTGGTCAATGAAGCCAATTGTAAAGTCGTTCAGATAGTCGATAACAATGACAAAAATGCTAAAGAACAAGCCAAAAATATTCAAGCAAAAGGTGTTAGTACATTAGTCACCAACCTCCAAAACCTTGGAAGGTTAAAAGATGAAATAGATTATATCATCGTTACTTCTGATATTATCATGCACAATAAATTTATTGGAAAGTCAGGCATGAATCTCATTGCACCATGGGCAAAAGAAAACCATATTCCTATCTTGGTATGTAGCGATACACGTAAGATATTAAATACAAAAATTTTACCTCCATCAGTTTTAGGCTCATTTATCAATGAAACATCTAAAAACACTTCTGAAATATGGAAATCTGCACCTAATGAAATTCCGATTACCAATTATCACTTGGAAGAGATAGAAAACAAGTGGGTCAATTTCTTCGTTTTTGAGCATCAAGCGTACCTTCCAGAAGAGTTATCCTTAGAAGTGGATAAAATTTTAGTTTCTAAATTCATTTAGTTTATACATTTGGTATAATATTTTCTAACAATTACGTTAACATACAAAAACACGAACTTATGTTCCATACATTATTTTTGCAAGCAACCTCAGCAATAGATTCAATTCAAGCACCATTAGCAACACCTAATGTCAGTACTGAGTCTGCTTTCCAAATTTTATTAAAAGGAGGTCCAGTAATGATTCCTCTAGTTTTATTGTTTTTTGCTACCATCTATTTATTTATTGAAAGATTTATTACCATCAGAAAAGCAAGTCAAATCGACCCAAATTTCATGAGAAACGTCAAAGATTATATCTTGAATGGCAATATCGAAGGTGCAAAATCTCTTTGTAAAGCAACCAATAGCCCAGTTGCAAAAATCATCGAGAAAGGAATTCAACGTATTGGAAGACCAGTTAAAGATATCGAAAACGCTATCGAAAATGCTGGAAAAATTGAAATCAGCAATTTGGAAAAAAATGTCAATATTTTAAATACAATTGCTGGCTTGGCTCCTATGTTTGGATTTTTGGGTACTATCATAGGTGTTATCACCATCTTCCAAGAGATATCTATCAAAAATAGTATTGAGATTGGCTCAATTTCGGGAGGTCTTTATATCAAAATGGTAACAAGTGCTACAGGATTATTTATCGGTATGGTCGCATTTGCTGCATATAGTTTCCTTACAAATAGAATTGATAGAGAAATGAGAAATATGGAATTAAGCGCAATTGATTTCATAGATTTATTAGAAGAACCAGCAAAATAAAATACCTTAATTATGAATTTTGGTAAAAGAAAAAGAGAAAAAGGCGAGGTATTCGTGGCATCATTAAATGATATCATGTTTTTCTTATTGCTATTTTTTCTTATCGCTTCATCTTTGGTCAGCTCCAACGGTATCAATCTCAACCTACCTTCTGCAAATGCACAAGTAGTACCAGACAAAACTGTTGATGTGAGCATCACCCAAGATTTGCAATATTATGTCAATAAATCACCTGTCAGTATCGAAATGATGGCTGTATCCATTGAATCTGCTATCGGAGAGAATAATGCAGCTACCGTAGTGATTAGAGCAGATAAATCTATTCCTCTTGAACAAGTAGTGAAAGTGATGAGCATCGTTAAGGATATGAATTTAAAAATGGTTTTAGCAACAGAACCAAATTAAGAATTATGGCACTGGTATCTTTCACAAAACATTCTGGAAACGAAAAGAAATCTTTGGTTTATACCATTATCATTTTTATTTTGTTTTTCATCTTATTGTTTTTCTGGAATATCAAATATGAAGATAACGTAGATCCTGGAGGTGGAGGCATAGAATTGGACTTTGGAAACTCTGAATTTGGATTGGGCGAGGACAATACCTCATTGGGAACTCCTGCTGCTTCTGAACCAGAAGCTACAGCTGAGCCAGAAGTAGCTCCTACCCCAGTAGCTCCTCCTAAAGTAACAGCACCTGTTGTAAAAACTCCTACTCCTACAACTCCAAAGGTCAATACCTCACCCAATAATACAATGACTTCTACTAATGCTGATGCAATAGCGATAGAAAAGCAGAAAAAAGAAGCAGAGAAAGCTGCAAAAGCTGAACAAGACAGAATACGAAAAGAGGCACAACTCAAAGCAGAGCAAGAAGCTAAAATAAAGGCAGAACAAGATAGAATACGTAAAGAGCAAGAAGAGTTTGCTCAAAAAATGAAAGGCGGACTTAATAATATTAATAATGGCTCAGGAACTGGAGGAACAGGCACTGGATCAGGTCAAGGCAATACAAAACCAGGTGGCAACCAAGGCAACCCAAGTGGAAGTATGAATGGAGGCAATGGCACTGGCGGTTCTGGTGGAGGCACAGGCGGAGGTCATGGTACAGGGACGGGTACTGGCACTGGGTCAGGTAAAGGAAGCTCTGTATCCCACAATTTAGCTGGAAGAAATATCTTATCCAAACCAGAAATTGTAAATAATCAAAACGCTTTGGGAAAAGTCATCATCACAGTAAAAGTGGACAAAACAGGTCGTGTGATTGATGCTTCATACTCCTCACAAGGTTCAACCACCAATGATGCTTACCTCATTGACTTGTCCAAAAAATCTGCAATGAAAATCAGATTTTCTGCTTCAGATGCAGGAGCTGATGAACAGTTTGGTAGAATTACATTCAATTACACCAATTAGTTTTTATGAGTTACCAAAAGGTCATCGAAGATATGTTCGCTAGACTCCCCATGTTTAGCAGAATAGGTGGCGCTGCATATAAAGCAGATTTATCCAATACCTTGGAACTTTGTGAGGTTGTTCATCATCCACAAAATAACCTTAGATGCATACACATTGCTGGAACAAATGGTAAAGGTTCGGTTTCTAACCTATTAGCATCAATATTTCAAGAGGCAGGATATAAAACAGGACTATATACTTCACCTCACCTTAAAGATTTTAGAGAAAGAATAAGAATCAATGGTGAGATGATTTCTCAAGATGATGTATTGAAATATTATAGCCTTCTCAATACTAAAGCAGATGAAATTCAAGCTTCATTTTTTGAATTAACTGTTGCTATGGCATTTGCTTATTTTGTTGATAATAAGACAGATATAGCCATTATTGAAACCGGTCTTGGAGGAAGATTAGACTCGACCAATGTTGTGCAATCCGACATGAGTATTATTACAAATATTGGATACGATCATCAACAATTTTTAGGCAATACTTTAGAAGAAATTGCATTCGAAAAGGCAGGAATCATCAAGAAAAATAAACCTGTAGTTATTGGACTGTATCAAAATGAAACAGCTAAGGTCTTTGTAGAAAAATCTTTAAAAGAGCATGCTCCAATATATTACAGTAAAGATTTTAATAAAGATATTCAGTATATTGATAATCAAGAATATAAAATTGGAAAAAACAAATTCGAATGTCCATTAACAGCTACTTATCAAATTGAAAATATTGCAACCGTCCTCTCTGCGATTGATGTTTATAAGGCTTATTATTCAGATATGCCAATTACAGAAAAAGCTGTTTTTGATGGTTTAAAAAATGTACTTCAAAATACTGGGTTTCAAGGGCGTTGGCAGACTTTACAAAATCACCCAAAAGTAGTTGTAGATGTAGGTCACAATATTGATGGAATTAGAGAGATAAGAAAACAATTATCAAAGGAAGCTTTCAAGCAATTAAGAATTATTTACGGAGCTGTAAAAGATAAAGATGTCAATAGCATTTTGGAACTACTACCCCGAGAAAATACTTCTTACTATTTATGCGAACCTCCACTGCCCCGCAAACTTCCTCTATCTGATTTAATAACAATAGCTCAAAAACAAAATATTCCTATCAATTTTTATAACGAGAATCCTAAGCTTGTTTATCAAAAAGCACTTGAAGATGCCGAAGAAAATGATTTAATTTTAGTATTAGGTAGTTTTTTTATTGTCAGTGAAATATTATAATTGATTACTTTTGAGCATAAATGAAATTCAATTTTTTTGACCGACTTGCTCATATTGAGTTGATAGTACTCGATGTTGACGGAGTATTAACAAACAATGATATTCTCTGTACCTCTGAAGGAGAATTTTTACGCACCATGCACATAAGAGATAGTTACGCACTTAGAAGAGCATTAGAAGAGCAGATTAAAGTCATAATTATTTCAGGAGGCAATTCCATTGGAGTGACTAAAAGATTGCAAAGCATTGGCAAAATTCCTGTCTTTCTCGAAATCAGAGACAAATTACCCGTTCTACAACAATATTGTGAATCGCAGAATATAGCTCAAGAAAATATTTTATATATGGGCGATGACATCTTGGATATTGCTCCTATGAAATGGTCAGGTGTAGCAACTTGCCCAAAAGATGCCGTACCAGAAGTCAAAGCTGTGGCTCATTATATTTCTGAATTTGAAGGAGGAAGAGGTTGTGTACGAGAAATTATTGAATTTATTTTGAAAGGAAAAAATAAATGGCTGAATACCAGTAGTATATGATTAATTATTTAAAACTCATCCGACCTATTAATATTATCATAGTAGCTTTAACACTATTATTGTTTAGGTATTTTATTATAGATGTACAAGTCTATCAACTATATGACTTCAAACCGTATTTAGATACATTTTCCTTCTACATTCTTTTATTTACGACATTAGCTGTTACTGCTAGTGGATACATTATCAATGATATATTCGATGTAGATACCGATCAAATCAACAAACCTCAATCTGTCATTATCGGTAAATCAATCAGTGAGAAATCTGCAATGAATTTTTATTTCATTTTGACTACAATAGGAATAATAGGCAGTATTATTTTAATGTTTAGCACAAGGCAAATCAAGTTATCTATGTTGCCAATGATAGTCATAGTGATACTTTACTTATACGCTTCTACATTTAAAAAAATGCTTTTAATAGGCAATGTTGTCATCGCTATTTGCACAGCATTACCGATAGTTTTCCTTGCAATGTATGAATTGAGGATTAATGAATTTGATCCAGCTGTAGTCGTTCTATTCACTCAAGGAATTGGGCTTGCATCTGTATCCTATGCAATATTTGCTTTCCTGACTACTTTAATAAGAGAGATTATTAAAGATATTCAAGATGTTGAAGGTGATGATTCAATAGGAGCCACCACCTTCCCTATTCTTTTAGGCATCAGAGCAAGCAAAACATTGATTTTCTTACTTCAACTTATCACTTTATCTATCTTACTTCTTATCGATTATTATTTCTTAGTTGCATCAGTATCTATTGCATTTTATGGCACAACAATAATGTTGATTTTACCACTACTGATTCAGATAACACTCGTTATATGGGCTAAAGTTCCCCAACAATTCAAATGGGCGAGCCTTGCAGGAAAGATACATATTTTATTAGGGATAGCTACAATGTTCTATTTTGGAAATGGAACTGCTCCTCATATTTTCAATCAGATGTTTAATTTTATTGCTCAATTCACTAAATTGATATAAATAATTTTAATCACACATTTGCAATCCTATCAAAAATATGAGTCAAAAAAAGAAAGTTCGTTTTATCGTAAATCCAAAGTCAGGAGGAACATTTGGAGTAAAATTCAAAAAGAGAATGGTAGAGCGAAATCTTGACTTAACTCAATTTGACTATGATATATTTTACACAAAATTTGCTGGCCATGCCATAAAAATTGCTCAACAATCTTTAATAGAAAAAATTGACATTATTGCTGTTGTAGGTGGTGATGGAACACAAAACGAAGTGGGACAAGTTCTACTTAATAAAGCTACCATATTAGCAAGTATCCCTACTGGCTCGGGCAATGCTAATGCTCGAAAAATGCAAATTCCAAATGATATTGAAAAAGCTATTCAGCTCATCAATACTGGAAAAGTATTTCAAATTGATGCTTGTATTTTGAACGGACAACCTTTCTTTATGGCTGCAGGAATAGGATATGATGCAAAAGTAGTTGAACAGTTTGACAAAATTCCTTTTAGAGGTGTGGGTGCATATTTAAGTGGTGTGTTAAGCACTGCCTTAACATACGATTTACCTCAATACTATATTGAAATCGATGAACATCAAGTGATAGAGACCAAAGCTTATACTGTGTTCATCACTTCTACTGGACAATTAGGCTATAATGTAGAATTTAGTCCTGAAAGTATTATCAATGATGGTGTTTTTGAGATAGCCATCATCAAGGACTTTAATAGATTAAGAGTTCCATTTCTGATATTAGAAGCATTTTGGGGTAATATTGCTGAACAAGATTTTATTGAACGGTATCCTGTGAAAAAAATAGTAAAAATCAGAACCAATAAAATTGAAAGTATTCAAATGGATGGTGATTACAAAGGGAAAACAAACTATATAGAAGTGACTTGCAAAAAACAAGCATTAAATTTTCTTGTAGCACCTGATTTCAAGCTCAAATAAATGATTCTGATTGATATTTTATCTATTATCCGATAGCTAATTTTACTTCTTCGGCAATATATTGACCAATAGACAAGCAAGATGTTGCAGCTGGTGAAGGAGCATTGCAGACATGTAGCATTTGAGCTGTTTTTATGATTAAAAAATCATCTTCCAATTTGCCATCTTGGCTGATAGCTTGAGCTCTCACTCCTGAAAACGATGGGCTTATATCCTCAAGTTTCAATGAAGGCATCATCATTTGAACAGATTTTAAAAATATATTTTTAGACATAGATTTTTTCCATTCCGAAAAGCCATTTTTCTTAAATCTCAATAACATTCTCCAAAAACCTAAATACAAGATACTATCTAAAAAATCTCTCCACGAAAAATCTCCCTTTCGATATCCTTCTCTCTTAAAAGCTAATATCGCATTGGGACCAGCTTCTACTTTTCCACTCATCATTCGAGTAATATGAACACCTAAAAATGGAAGTTCGGGATTAGGTACTGGATATACCAAACCATTGATATTTTGTGCTGCTTCTGAGATAATCTTAAAATATTCTCCTTTAAATGGAACTATTTTGTGTTGCAATTTTAAACCCGTCATCAAAGCAATTCTATCTGAATATAATCCGGCACAATTGATAGCATAATCAACTTCATAAGTCGAATCTTGTGTTTCAATGGACAAATTGGAGAGACACGATATCTTTCTTACTTCTTGATGAAAAAAAATCTTCACCCCCAGTCTATTCAGCAAGAAATTTATTGTCTGAGCTAATGCCTTAAAATCAATAATTCCAGTCTGAGGAACCCATAATGCTGACAATGCTTGTATATATGGCTCTTTCTCTTTTATTTCATCAGCATTTAAAATTTTCACATTTTGCAAACCATTTAATTGAGCACGCTGATATAATTTATCCAATTGAGGCAATTCACTTTCACGAGTTGCAACAATTAATTTACCACAAATCTTGTACGGTACATGATATTTATCGCAAAACTCCAATAACATCTTATAGCCTCTTATGCAATTCTTCGCTTTCAGACTATCAGGAGAATAATAAATCCCTGAATGAATGACTCCACTATTATGACTACTCTGATGTAGAGCAGGTTCTCTTTCTTTCTCAAGGATGATGATATCAATATCTGATACTAATTCCTTTAACTTCAAAGCTGTTGCTAAGCCTACTAATCCAGCACCAATAATTGCAATCTTTTTGCGTGCCATCTTTATTCAAAATCAGGATATAATAAATATTTTTTACGGACTTTCTTAAATGCATTCAAACCATCTTGCCACGTTTGCTTGATTTCATCTACAGTCAATCCTGCTTTTATCTGTTCTTCCAATTCTTTAGTACCAGACAATTTGAGGAAAAATGAATTAAAAAAACTATCACCTTGGAAAGAATGGTAAGCTTCTAATATCGGTTGCAATGAAAATCCATAATGTTGCAATTCACTGATGCTCATTGATGTGTATGATTTACCAAAAGATTTCTTACCCAATAAAGGCGGTTGTGTTGCTCCTGGTCTGCTTTCAGGAGTAAAGGTCGTATCTTTTATTCCAGATAATGGATGACCCCACAATTGAAACTGGGCACTTGTACCTCTTCCCACACTATAAGGCGTACCTTCAAAAAGACATAATGAAGGATATAGGTAAATAGATTTCATATTGGGCAAATTAGGTGATGGAGCTATCGGTAAAAAATAAAATGTATGATGGTCATAATTCTTCATTTTAATGACTTTCAAATCACATTTCACTCCTGACTTTAGCCATTTTTCACCATTAATCATCTGAGCATATTCTCCTATTGTCATACCATGAACGATAGGAATCGGATGCATGCCTACGAAAGATGTATATTCACTTTCTAATATAGGACCATCCACATAATGACCATTGGGATTGGGGCGATCAAGGACAATAACTTTCTTGGAATTTTCAGCAGCTGCTTCCATCACATAATGCAAAGTGGATATATAAGTATAGAATCTCGCACCAACATCTTGAATATCAAAGATGATGACATCAATATTTTTAAGCTGCTCAGGGCTTGGTTTCTTATTTTTCCCATAAATAGAGAAAATAGGAACACCTGTTTTTACATCTTTTTCATTATCTACTTTTGCGCCTGCATCTGCTTGACCTCTTACTCCGTGTTCTGGGGCAAAAGCAGCAGTCACATTTACACCTCTTTTAACCAAAGTATCCAAAAGAAGCACATTTCCTAGCGTTGAGGTCTGATTAATCACTAAGCCTACTTTCTTATCTTTCAACAATGGAAGCAAAACGTCTAACTGCTCCGCTCCCATTACAATATTTGATGAAGACAAAGGCGTTACAGTCTGACACCTAACAATTAAGGGAGAAAGGACTAAGAATATACAGATTAAGGAGTTGAAAATATTTATCTTGCGAGACATTTGATTACGATTGATAGACTAAAATAAAAAACTTTTGAATACGTCTTGGTATATAGCTAAACAGATTTCTCAGGGAAGTAAAAAATCTTTTTCTAGATTCATAGTGAAGATTGCTATTTTCTCGACTTCTTTGAGTGTTGCCACCATGGTTGTAGCTATATGTATGGCAAGCGGATTTACAAAAGAAATTCGTGAAAAAGTCTTTGGTTTTTGGGGGCATATCCATATTGAGAGTTTCCAAAACAATGATTCTTATGAGAACTCTCCTATCACAGAAGATGCCAAACTTTTAAAATCTATCTTTTCTGTTCAAGAAGTGAGGACTGCAGCACCATATATTAATAAAGCTGGAATCATCAAAACCAAAAACGCAATGGAAGGAATAATCCTCAAAGGCGTTAATTATAAATATGATTGGAACTTTATACAATCATATATTACTGAGGGGCGTGTACCAAATTTTCAAAAAGATAGTACTTCAAGAGAAATATTAATATCTACTAGTACAGCCAAGCGTGTAGCAGTAAATGTCGGAGATCCATTGATAATATACTTCCTAGCCAAAGATGGAGGAAGACCTATAGGGAGAAAATTTGAAGTTGTAGGTTTATATCATACTGGTTTAGAAGAATATGATACACGTTTCGCATTAGGTGATGCAAAAATATTGCAAGACATTAACAATTGGACAGATAATCTATACAGTGGTTATGAAATCAAAATCAAAGATATCGGACAATTGAAAAATGTCACTCAAATCATCTATGATGACCTTCCTGCACAATATAATGCTACTAATATCAGAGATACCCAAACCAATATCTTTGACTGGCTAGAATTATTAGTTAAAAATGAAATATTCGTATTGATCCTGATGCTTATTGTTGCATTGCTCAATATGACTACAGCTCTGATGATATTGATATTGGATAGAACCAAAATGATAGGTGTTTTAAAGGCAATTGGAGCTACTCAAGCACAGATTAAGAAGATATTTATTTACAATGCAATGATTATTCTAGGATACGGATTAGCTATTGGAAATACTATTGCTTTGGTTATTTGCTGGTTACAAAGCACATTTAAAATCATAAAATTAGATGAATCTGCATACTATTTTAAAGAAGTTCCAGTATTATTTGAATGGTGGTCAATTATAGGAATCAATTTGCTCACAATAATAATTACACTTTTTATTTTATTGCTTCCTGCGATGATAATCTCAAAAGTATCACCTTTGAAAGCTATCAGATACGATTAAAAACTAAAGCCAACTCAATATCTTATTAGCATTCTGTGTATTGTTATACCTTTCTAAGATGAGTGCTTTTCTTTTCTCCAAAATAGACTGAGTAAAAGAAATATCTTTCAAGCGAAGTATCAACTGTTGTATCTCCTGAAAAGAGGAAAATGTATAAATTCCAGCTTCTTCAATTGTATTAGGAAAAATCTCAGGGTGAACAATAATAAATCTTGCAGTATAGAGTGCATTGACCCATTTAATCTTCATTCCTGTAGGCTGTCGATTAGGCAAAATATGGATATGCGCATGCTTCATCAAACTAGTCATCGATTTTTCTGTCGGATTAGCTTCTAAAGTTTTATGAACAAAAGCATTAGCTGCTTGAGCTACTCTTTTTGTTGGATTTTTCCCAGCGACTATCAAAGGATAATCTATGTTTAAAAATACTTTTTCAACCAAATCTATTGCTGCCTTCTCATTTTCATTAATAGCAAGATTGCCATGAAAAATGGCATAATCACCGATTCCTTCAACAATATTTAAAACATCAAAATCATGAAAAGGCATCACCGTCTGAATAGATGAGGAAGGATATAGTTCTTTCAAATAAGCAGCATCTTTATCAGAAATTGCAATAATTTTTGAAGAGGAAATATTTTGCTCAAATTTCTTTAGACGTCTGGCTTCTTCTAAAAAATATTTTTTCTTTACAAATGAAGGCTCTAACTCTGCCAAGAAACTATAATATTTCCATTCGATATTATGCATGCGTATTACAAAAGGTAGTTGATGCGCCTTTAAATCTTCAATTAAAAAACAAGTATGCAATCCTTCCAATAAAACAGGCTTTCCAATCTTCAACACACTATTTATCAACAACTTATTATACCTAGAAGATAAGATATATGGCCAATTTTGTAAATATTTATAAGTATTTTCTCTCTTATAGTATTGAACAGAAGCACATAGTCTTTCCAATTCAGCACTTGGTTGATGGTCATCATAAACAAAAGCATGAAGATGAACTTTTACATTCATCTCAAAGAAAGTTTTCAATCTATAATATACATCTATCACCCCACCATAATTGGCAGGATATGGAACTGCAAATGCTACTATTTGAATTTCTTTGAAATCAGAGTTGCTCATAAATTTTTAATAGACTTAATTTTTCATTCTCCCAATTCCATTGCTTTTTAGCAGAAATGGCATTTTTCTTTAAGTTACTATATTTTTCTGAATCTTTCAACAAAGTACTGATTGCATTTAAGATGCTTGCCTTATTTAAATCATCTATCAATACAGCCACTTCAAATTGACTATTCAAATATTTATACTCAGGAAAATTCATGGTAATCTGAGGGATTTCTGCTTGAACATAGTCAAAAAATTTATTGGCCAATGAATAGTAATAATTCAATCCTCTATTCTCTAAAAGATTAACACCGATAAACGCATTTTCAGTAAAAAACCATAATTGTTCAGGTTCTAAATTACCCAAAAATCTAACTTTATGATGAAGATTAAGAAAATTAACTCTTTCTTTCAATTGAGCTTCAATATCTCCTTTGCCCGCAATATATAGTGGAATATCTATTTCAGACATTATATCAATCAACTCTTCAATTCCTCTCCCAATATTTAAAGCACCTTGATATAAAATATATTTTTCATCAGTTTGAATTAGAGGAGTTTTAGAAGTCGGCATATTTCTCACCAATCCTATTGCCCGATGATAATTCAAGTTGAATTCTTTGGCAATACTCTGACTGACAGTATAAACACTATCCATTCTAGGTAAGAAAATAGATTCTATCTTGAGCCAAAATCGATGCACAAATGGCCGTTCTACAATCTCTGGACAATATGGAAACCATTCATGCGCATCATAGACAGTTTTCTTATTCTTAGCCTTTCCCACCAAATATGCAGGAACTATTGTATCCAAATCTACTGCATTCACGATATCAAAGCGATGGAAAAACAACCATATCATTAATCGAATATTGTATTCGGCATAAAATAAAAAACCCTTATTCCATATACATTTTAACCGTACCTGCTGAAATTTTCTATCCTTTAAAGGTTGAGAATCTTTCAACTTTCGACCTATTAAAACAACATCATACCCAGCATCTACTAGTGTATCACAAATCCTATGCATGCGTTGATCTGTAGTCATATCATTGATAACCGTACAGATGACTTTCTTAGACAAGGCTGATGTATTTTTTACTTTCATCTATCCACTTCAATTGATGTTCATCTAATAACACTTTAATCATTTCAAGATACTGGTCTTTTAAAGTATTTCCTAAACTTTCCACCAATACATTGATAGATACACCATACTCATCATAGATGGTCATCTTTTTCAAAATACGCAATCGTAATTCTTCAGCATTAACCTGTGTCAATTGGTTGACCCTTAAACAATTGTCACAGACGCCACACCTTTCAGGAGATTCTTCACCAAAATAGTTTCTTAAAATAATTTGCCTGCAAGTCGAACTATCAGCTTCAGCATAATCCAGCATCCCCTGAACACGCTTATTCATCTGGCTCTTAATAAAATTAATCCATTCAAAATCCAATCTTATTTTATCTTCCACAATGCGTTCTTCCAAGAAACTAATCCGTGGTTTTTCTGAACTAGGAATATATATCAATACACCTTTTTCGTTCAATTCTCTCAGCATTTTAATACAATCATTGGGATGCAAATTTGCTATTTTTGCTAAATCAAACTCATTTATTTTAGTGATAAAATGCAGCACTCCTTCATAAGTACGAAGAATAGCTTTTATCAATCCATCATATTGCATATTTGCCACCTGAAAACGGTAAAGGTCTGTTCTTTCCATCTCAAATTTCAATCTTGATGGCAAATAAAATGCTTCTCCTAATACCAAATAACCTGCTTGTTCTAGCAATTTTAAAGCATTAAAAACTTGCAAGGCATCCCATTTATACCTTCTTGAAAACTGTGTAATATTAAATTCAAAACTATGATTCTTACCTCCACCAAATGAAATATTGAGATAATTATATAATGCATTATAAACTAACTTAACAAAATCGAATTTTGGAAATTTTTCTTCTACTGACTTATATAGTTTATCCTTATCCTTTTCATTAAATAGCAATACAGCATAGCTCCTCTTTCCGTCTCTCCCTGCTCTTCCAGCTTCCTGATAATAGGCTTCCAATGAAGCTGGAACATCAATATGCACTACTATTCTCACATTGGATTTGTCAATACCCATACCAAAAGCATTGGTACAGCACATCACCCTCACTTTATTTCTCAACCAATCGTCTTGGCGTTTACTCCTTTCATCAGCATTTAGTCCTGCATGATAAAAAGTAGCAGTCATCCCCTTTTCTGACAAATATTTTGCAACCTCTTCTGTACGTTTTCTATTCAAAGCATAAACGATAGCGACTCCATTGACTTTCTGTAAAATCCCCAACAGCCTATCAGATTTAGAAGTATGTTCACGGACAACAAAAGAAATATTAGGACGCTCAAACGAAGCTCTGAAAACTTTTACATCTTTTTTTAATTCCAATGATTGGATAATATCTTTCTGAACTTCCAAAGTAGCACTAGCAGTCAATGCTATTAATGGCACATCGGGAAAATATTCTCTTACAGTAGCAATATTTCTATAACTCGGCCTAAAATCAAATCCCCATTGAGAAATACAATGCGCTTCATCAACAGCTATCATTGAAACTGGCAAAGTTTTTAATGCAGTCAAAAACCTAGGAGATGCCAATCTTTCAGGTGAAATATAGAGTAGCTTAGTATGACCCATTGCACAATTATTCAGGACTCTGTCTATCTCGTATTCACTAATTCCTGAGAAAATAGCTCCAGCATTTACACCTCTTCTCTTCAATTGCTGAACCTGATCTTTCATCAATGCAATCAAAGGAGAAATCACTATACACACACCTTCCCTCACCAATGCAGGTACTTGGTAACAAATAGATTTCCCTGCACCAGTCGGCAATAACGCCAACACATCATGACCTTGAAGATGAGCTTCAATGATATCCGCTTGAGGAAATCTGAAATTATCATATTTCCATACATCTTTCAATATTTCTAATGCCTTACTCATAGAGAATATCTGCTAAAGATAAGACGAAAAAAAATATTGAAAAACACTCAAAATGAATGAACGGTATAACAATCCCAATACTCCTCTTTGAGTATCCCGTTAACACGTTCAGCAACAGCATTTTCCAATGGATTACTTGTTTCAGTCATGCTAAAACGTTGAGCCGTGATGAACAGCTTAAAAGCAACTGGGGTACAATTTGCACCACAGTTGAAATGATAGCGACAGACGGCAAAAAGCGTAAAATACAAACTTCTGACTCTAAAGGATTGTTACGAATTATTCAATCTGTTCCTTCACCCAAAGGAAACCCCTTCAAACTTTGGTTAGCACAAGGAAGTACTTCTATTGAACTCTTTTAGAAAGTTGAAGGATAGGATTTAATCTTAACATTTGTGCTAAAAGACTGTCCCTTTGCCAATTTGCTATGCGCTATCCGTCATCCTATAGGAACTGTACACAATCAAAGGAGATAATCTATTCAAATATTTTTTTTTAAATTTAGTGAATGAATAACCAACTATAAAATAAAATGGCGAATAAATATGTAAACTTTATCTCTGACAAACATCTACTAACTTGTGTAGAGAATTTGCACAAATCATATTTAAAAGCCAAGAACAATATCTCAAAAAAGAGTTTCTACACCAATAAAGTTGATACTATCAAACTAACTTTTGATGCTAAATTCAACGGTATCAACGAAGATGGTTTAATCCAATCAGAAATTCTTCGTCAAATTGACAAATCCATCAATAACTCTATTGGAACTTTTCACGAACAAATTTTAGGTGGTATCAAAGGTTTTGAAGTAGGAAATTTAAGCGGTTTTGATATTAAAGCAAATGATGATACACTGTTTGCCGACATCAAGAACAAGCATAATACAATGAACAGCAGTTCTGCAGAAGCTTTATTTCAAAAATTGGCTCGATATGCTGACGATTACAAAAAGGCAAAGTGTTATTGGGTTCAGATTTTAGCAAAAGGAAGTTTTAATGAACTTTGGAAAGGTGAAATTAACGGTAAAGAATACAGTCATTCAAGAGTTTATAAAATTTCAGGCGACCAATTTTATGCATTACTTTCTGGACAAGAAGATGCACTTTTTCAATTATACAAAGCTTTACCAAATGCTATCGAAGATTATTTGAAATCAATTGAAAAAGATAAATCTACAAAAGAAAATTCGGCTTTAGATGAAATTAAATCTGCAACCGAAAAATCTAAGCGTTCTATTCTTGACCAAATAACTTTTGAAAATTACAGCTATTATTTGGGTTTCGACAAATTGTAATAATCGTTTAAAAACTTAATAATCGAGTATCCTACTTCCCGACCTAAATTAACAGGAACAGCATTTCCAATCTGCTTGTATTGTTGAGCCATTGGCCCCGAAAATTGCCAATCATCTGGAAAGGTTTGAATTCGAGCATATTCTCGAACGGTAAATGGGCGGGTTTCATCTGGATGGCAGCGTTCTGTTTGTTTTTGAGCTGGGCTACAAGTCAATGTCAGACATGGTTCGTCCCATCCTATTCGCCTTGCCATTCCTGTTTTTCCACCTCCTAAATAAAAACTTGCTCCCATAAAATCCTTTTGAATATCAATAGGTAAATCTCTCCAATAACCTTTTGGTGGCACTAAATCTAAAACTACTTTTTTGCTTTCGGGATATTTTGCACCCAAAGATTTTGGAACACTTGTTTCAAATAATTCGCCTTTTTTCAAGGCATCTTCTAGATTATAGATTTTTTTATAAGGTTTTGGATACTTATATTTCAACTCAATATCTTTTCGGACACCAACTAAAATCAACCGCTCTCTTTTTTGTGGAACTTTATAATTGATAGCTCTCAAAACTTCAACAGGAACAACATTATAGCCGATTTCATCTAAAATTGAAATCATCCCTTGCAATGTTTTTCCGTTATCGTGGCTTAATAGTCCTTTAACATTTTCGCCAATGCAAATTGGAGGATTTACTTCTTTCACAGCACGAGCAAATTCATAAAACAAAGTTCCCCTTGCATCTTCTAAACCTAATCTTTTCCCAGCATAACTGAATGCTTGACAAGGAAATCCACCTGTAACGACATCAACTTGATTATGATATTCTGAAAAATTGAAGTTTTTAATATCTCCTTCCAAAACATTCCAATTGGGTCTGTTTTTTCTTAAAGTTTCACAAGCGTGTTTGTCAATTTCATTCAGTGCGACACATTTAAGACCTGCTTTTTCCATTCCAACGGCTAAGCCTCCAGCACCTGCAAACAGTTCTAAAACCTTATATTCATTTTCAGGAATAACAAAATTGGAAACCGTTTCTTGAATATCAGTGTTTAAAAATTTTGCAAATAAAGTTTCAACTTCCTCTCTTCGATAAACTCTATAATTGCTCATTGGTTCACGTACGGCAGTAAGTTTCCCTTCTCTATCCCATCTTCTCAATGTTTCTTTATTCTTACCAAGCAATTCAGCCGTTTCCGACAATGTCAAATATTCCATAACCAAGTTGTTTAACCTTATACATTGGTTACAAAAATATGATGGAAAATCAAACTAACAAATAGATAAACAAAAAAGAACGATAGATAACAAGCAGATTTGTATGAGAGTGGAAAAAATACTCCTTTTGAAAAATTTGTTAATATTTGAAGTATAATCCTCGAAAGGATGTTTATACTAAAAAGTCGCTCCATCGCCAAGCCACCAAAACGTTGCATACGTAAATCCTTTGCCAAATCCATTCTGTAGTCTTTCAGATATAGATTTTAACAAACCTTTTTCATACTTAGAAAATTGTTTTCCATTTTGTTCTTCTACAATTTTATGTCCAATTTGCCAATAAATTTCAACCATTGTAAAATGGGCAATTTGATATACTTTTCTACGTGCGTTAGGATCAAATTCTCTTGAAAATTGCTACAAATTATATACTATTTCTTGTTGCTTATCCATAAGAATTATGATTATACATTAAAAACGAACCAATATTATTTCTAATGCCTTACTCATAGAGAATAACAGCTAAAGATAAGACGAAAAAAAATATTGAAAAACACTCAAAATATAAGTCAAATGAATAGGTGGTTTAGCAAATCAATTCATCATCATCGCCACCATTCAAGAAAATATCTTCACTACTCAAATCAAAATCTATTGTTTTCTTCTTTTTATCTACGAAAGCCAATTTGACAAAAATCTCATCACCGAGATAATATTTCTTGTCTGTATAAATACCTTTGATTAGCATATTTTTTTCATCAACGACATATTTATCATCATCAAAGCTATCCAACCTGATCATACCTTCTGTGTTATATTCAGGCAATTCTACATAAACACCCCACGATTTCACACCAGAAACCACACCTCTGAAAACTTCGCCAATACGAGTTTCCATAAATTCAATCATCTTGTATTTGACAGAATCTCTTTCTGCTTCCATTGCTGCACGCTCTCTTTCAGAACTATGCCTACATTGAATCTCTATATCAGATTTTTTAGGCAATGGTTGATTGTCAAGAACCTTTTGCAACAACCTATGCACCATAATATCTGGATACCTTCTGATAGGAGAAGTAAAATGAGAATAGAACTCAAAACCCAATCCATAATGTCCAATATTATCAGTAGAGTATATAGCTTTAGCCATACAACGTATTGCCAATTGCTGTAAGAGCGATTGTTCTGGATGTCCGAAAGACTCTATCATGAGCTTATTCAATTCTTTACTTATCTTCTTGGGATTTTCCAAATTGAGCTTATAACCAAAACGTGCGGCAAACAATCCAAAATCTCTTAATTTCTCTTGATCTGGATCATCATGAATACGATAAACAAAAACATTTTTGCCTGATTCATTTTTTTCCTGACCAACAAATTGAGCTACATGCTTATTGGCCAAAAGCATAAAATCTTCTACCAACATGTGTGCATCTTTTCGCTCTTTAACTACAACACCAATAGGCTTGCCTTGCGCATCCAATTGAAATCTCACTTCCTGAGAATCTAAGTTTAAAGAACCTTCCTCAAATCTTTTTGCTTTCAGTCTTTTTGCAATTGTATTGAGAATTTTCAACTCATCAGCATATTGATCTTCTTTCCCCTCCAATACCTCTTGAGCCTCTTCATATACAAACCTTCTATCGGAACGTATTACTGTCCTACCAAACCATCTATTATACACTTTGGCATGAATATCCATCTCAAAGACAGCCGAAAAGCAACATTTTTCTTCATCAGGTCTCAATGAACAGATAATATTTGACAATTGCTCTGGCAACATTGGAGCTACTCTATCAGCCAAATAAACAGACGTAGCCCTTTTGTATGCATCTTTATCCAAAAAACTACCCTCTTTCACATAATGAGAAACATCTGCAATATGCACTCCTATCTCCCACTTTCCATTATCCAAGCCTCGAATTGATATAGCGTCATCAAAATCTTTAGCATCCAAAGGGTCAATAGTAAATGTTGTAATATCTCTAAAATCTCTTCTTTGCGCAATTTCAGAAGCAGGAATTTCCATTTTGATATTCTCAGCTTCTTTCAATGCTTCCTTACTAAAATGAAGATAAAATCCATTTTCTATCAATAAAGATTTCATTTCTACATCATTATCTCCAGCACGTCCAAGGACTTCTGTTACTTTACCAAAAGGATTTTTAGCTCTTTCAGGCCAATCTAATAACTGCACAACGACTTTATCTCCATGTTGAGCACCATTCAAATTAATATTATCTATGTAAAAATCCACATCCATAGAAACATCATCAATACGAACAAAATTAAATTTCTTAATATCCATTCTTCCGATAAATATTGTCCGATGTCGTTCAACAATTTCAGACACTTTACCTTCGGGTCTATTTTTAGAACCACTCGTAATCTGCACTCTAACTTTGTCTTTGTCAAATGCTTTTTTGAGATTTCGTTCTAAAATAAAAATATCTTTACCTCCATCATCTGGAATAAGATATGCACTACCATTTTTAGTTTTATCAATTATCCCAATCACTTCTTCACCTTCATTTATAGCCGTAAAACCTTTTGCTTGAGCTGAACCTTTCAACTTGAATTTATTGCCGTCTGACATAGAAAGCAAGCCTTCTGCTGTCATTTTAAATAAGGTTTTTATGATTATACCCTTGGGGAAATAAGCTGAAAGTTTTCTTGAAATTTGTCCTTCAGAAACTGATTTTTTTGAATCCGAATCTCTTAAATATTTGAGTATAGAACTTCTTATATCTCCTTGTGGCTCTTGCCTATCTTTCTTTTTCTTATTTGCCATTATTTTATTTTTGCTATTCAACACCAATGCCTCAATATTATATGGTGTCTAATTTTTAGATTTCAAAACACCGAAAATACATTCTATTTCAATCATTATCTTTCATCTATTAGCATCAAAACTGAAAAATAAATCGTAAACAAAATCAATATCAGTATTTCATTGCATAAAGATACTAAAAGAATCTGCTATCAAAATTTCTTGATTTTGACTCACCAAAAATCATCAAGTTAAGAAAATAAAAAAACAATATAACTAAAAAAAAGGGCTGCATAAAGCAACCCTAAATAAATTGTATCAAAAAAGATGATTACCAAACTTTGATATCATCTATTAATAAATCATAAGCAGCTTCTTTTCCAACTTTCAAAGCAAATAATTGATTAATAGGATCAGCTACATTCACACCTGTTAAATCAAGAGTTACTAATACCCATTGACCTTTAGTATCGATTGCACCAATATAATCATTTGCTGCAGAAGATTTTATCAAAGAATTTTTTCCTAAATCTTTCACATTAAATGCTGTAAATCCACTACCTCCATAAACGTTTAAAGATAATGATTTAGCTGAAGTACCTTTTACATAAAAAGAAAGTTTTGTAGCTCCAGCAGGAATCTTAACAGAAGCAGAAGCTAATACAGTAAACACATAATCATTACCTGCAGGTGTTCCTTTTATTGCAATAGCATTACCCGTTTTGCCAAGTCCACCAGCTAGAGTAGCATAAGATTGTAATCCAAAGCTATTTAATTGAGCTTTAAATAAATCAAAATCTTCAAAGTCAGCACCTGGGAACAATAATACAGCACCAGCACCTGGTTGAGAAGGTGCAGTCGTATCCCCTGGCTCGATTGGACCACCGTCACATCTTTCAGGATTGTCCAATTTAACATCTTCCACTTTGTTCAAAAGTAACTGATTGCTTGTTTTGAAAATCTGATAAATACATACAACATCACCTTTCCCTTGAGGAACAACAGTACCAGCAAATTTTGCATATCCACTAGTTCTTAACTCAATAGTCTTACCAGAACAATCTTCCAATTTAGTACTTTTAGAGAGTTTTTTCTCTGCATCAGCATAAGTAGCAACACCAGCTTCAGATTGAATAAATTGTACATCTTTCAATTTGATAAGTGTATTTTGATATTTTTCACTCAATTCAGCAATAGTAATTTCTCTAGGAGTAACAGTTTGATTTCTAGGACCTTTTACTATAAAATCTTCAACAAATTCTGCACCGATAACATTGACACTTCCATTGCCATCATCACCTATACCCAATTGGATAAGATTATTATAAGCACCAATAGAAAGTCCTTTCAATTTGACATAAACTTTACGACCGAAAGGATAGTCAGTGAATAAGTCTGAACGTTGAATTCTGAATCCAACACCACCTGTCGCATCTTGAATAATTAAAGTCTGATAAACATTACCTTGTTGGTCATCGCTGATTACGGTTCCTGTTATGATGTAATCTTCTTTAATTGTATCTGTTTTGCCTTTATAAAGATTTTTCAACTCCTCTATCGTCATATTTACAGCAAGATTAGGATCTGTATCTGGCAATGGTTGAGGAGTATCAAATTTGTCTTTAATACAACTTGAGAACAATGTTGTCGCTACTAAAGCAACGAAAAGTGTTTTGAATAATGAATTTATATTTTTCATCTGAATAATTTTAAAATATTTGGATTAGAGTTTATAAGTAATGTTTATGAAATAGTTGGTTCCATAAGCATAGAAATATCTTGAAGGGAATTTATTGACATTTGCTGTTTCAAAATCGTATCTCAATTGCTCATAGCCACCAGTAATAAGATTTTTATTATTGGTAATATTATTAACGCCAACATTCAAATAGATATAATGCGCTTTTTTCATATTCTTGAATGTTTTATTCAATTTCCATGAATAGCCACCAAATAAATCTAAAGTAAATTGAGATTTCAATCTTTCTTGTTGTACAACTTGATCATAAGTGTCAGAAGGATTAGGCACTTCTTCTACAGCAGCCCATGTTCTTCTCAATGGATTGTAATCCAACCACATATCACCGAAATAGTTCAAATTGACACTAGCAAACCAATATTTTGGAGAGCGATAATTAAAGCCTAAAGTCGCTGCTGTCTGAGGCGTCCCCCCTTCTTTGAAATACTTAGAATAGATTAATTCATTTTGTAAAACTTCTGAACTATTATCTAAAGTAACTTCCGCATTTTGTCTAGAAGTGTTGAAATAACGACCCATTGCGGCTGCTAAAGTCATGCTGAAGCCCTTATAAATCTTAGCCTCAACTCCCAATTCTCCACCAAAATGAATCTTATCAATATTGGTCAAAGAATAGTTAACAAAGTTGCGATAATCATCATGATAGAAAGTCATTGTCTTAGTCTGGTCAAAGAATTTGGTAAAATATCCAGAAAATCTAGCTTTTACTCTAGGAGTATTCAATACATATCCAGATTCTACTGATGCTATCTTCTCACTAGTAGGATTGGAAACTGTGCTATTTCTAGTTCTTGGAGAAACAAAAACATCATTGAAATAAGGAGCTTTTGTTGAATAATTTCCATTAGCATAAATGTAGTTTCTTCCGTTGATTTTATATGTTGCTCCACCTTTAACACCAAAGTTTACGAAATTTTGTTTCTTAGACTTTCCGAAAGATGCATCTTGGAAAAGTCCATTCTTATTGATACCATTTCTGAAATAAGAAGTATAAGAAACTTCTGTGCTTAAAAATGCATCTATATGGCTCCAAGTACCTTGAACTTGTCCCCAAGCAGAAGCTTGATTAAAAATCATTTCATAATCATAACCATATTTATCACCTTCTTTCAAAATTTGATTAGGACGATTGAGGTCGTTTTGATTAGCATTTGAACCAGGAAAATCTCTTTCAGCAAATTGATTCAAATTGACATAAAACTCTCCTCCCAATAAATCTCCAATTTCTTTATACAATCGGTTTTTGTGAAATTGATACAAAGCACCACCGTTAAAGCTCAAATTTTCATTTATTGTAGCATTGATGATTGTATTGAGATTAGCTCTTTGAACTTTCGTAATTCTTTGTTCAACTATATATCTTGAACGAAGACCTGTAACATCATTACCAGCTACACCATCAACATTTTTAACTGTTTCAACATTATGCTGATTGACATCATACATTCTAGCCCAGTCCACTTGAATCATTTCTGGATTTTCTTTTATCCTATCTATCCAGATATTTTTATACTCTTCATTCAATAAATAGCTAGGAAGATTTCTATAATACTCAGGTCTTGGATCGCTTACATTGTACCAATCCAAACCTGATTGCTTTCTGATACCGAATGTATAAGAAGCAGCAGATAAGATATTCAACTTATTGCTTGGACTATACTCATGTGTCAAAATAAATGTAGGCTGATGGCTTTGATTGACTCTTGAATTTCTCTTTTTACCTTCTTGATAACCCCAATATGGATTATAGTAATGAGTTCCTGCCAAATCATACAATTCTTGTACAACTCCACCTGAACCACCAGATTTTGTCGGTGCTCCAAAAGTAGTCAATGCCAAAGAGTGTTTTTTGTTGAAGATTTTTTCAGCAGATGCGAAATATGACCATCCATCATAAAAAGTTCCAGGCACATACCCTTCTTGAGCCCATCTACGTGAAGCAGATAATGAAAAAGCCCATCCAGATTTAGTCAAGCCGGTATTATATGTTGCCATCAATCTATTGCGATAATTTCTATTAGTTGAAGCATAGCCCACTCTAAATTGTTTCCATTGCTTAGAAGCTCTAGTGTCAATATTAAATTGTCCCCCTACTTCACCAAATGAGTAAGTCGTAGGTCTAAGTCCTAAACTACTCTCACGGCTTCTCAATACATCATTCAATCCACTCCATAAGAAAAACGAAGATGTTCCATTATCAAGAGCATCCATAGGTACGCCATTCATATAAGTAATGAAGTTATTATTGTCATATCCTCTGATTCTAAATCTTGCAGCACCCCAATTGAAAGTTGCAGAAGAGAAAAATGGATCTCTACCAGCTGTCAACTGAGAAGAAATACCTTGTGCCACATCATTGTCATCTAAAGAGACAACTGGTGCTTCATCAAAAATCAATTGATTTTCTTGTAGCTCATCAGAAGAAGCTACTTTGATGGTGTCTGTTTCTGTTTGAGCATAAGCTATACTCATTGAGAAAGACATAACAAAGAACAATTGTTTTACCATGTATAAAAATAAATTTAGGAGACAAAATTAAATAATATTTGTACTAGTTTGCAAAAAGTCCAGAAAATCAACCCGTTTCTATACACTTTTTTTATTTATGAAAATTTATAGCATGTTTATTGCTAATTTTACATCAATATTTAAAAAATTATGAAGAATCTTTTTCTGTACTTTTCATTATTCCTCTTTTCGACTCAAGCCTTTGCACAGCAACAAGTAAGAATGGCTACTATTGGCTTTTACAACTTAGAAAACTTGTTTGACACCATTAATGACCCTATTACTTTAGACGATGAATTCACTCCTGAAGGTTCAAAAGGATATACTAGCGAGGTGTTTTTAGACAAAATCGAAAAACTGTCCGATGTTATTTCTCAGATAGGAAGCAATCATACACCAGATGGTTTAGCAATATTAGGAGTTGCAGAAATTGAGAATAAGAGTGTACTAGAAACACTTGTAAATAGTCCAAAACTCAAAAGTAGAAACTATCAAATTGTTCATTATAATTCACCTGATTTAAGAGGTGTAGATGTTGGACTTTTATACAATCCAAAATATTTCAAAGTATTAAATAGTGAGTCATTAAGAGTTCCTTTAAAAGAAAACGGGAAAGATTATTTTACTAGAGATATATTGTATGTAGAAGGCAACTTTTTAGGCGATCCATTATTTGTTTTCGTTAATCACTGGCCATCAAGAAGAGGAGGCGAAGAAGCTTCTGCTCCTAATAGAGCTGTGGCTGCAAGTGTAGTCAAACACAAAGTTGACTCTTTAAAAAGCATTAATCCTGACTACAAAATCATCATTATGGGCGACTTGAATGATGAGCCAGTAAGTCCTAGCGTCTCAAAAGTAATAGGTGCCAAAGGCAATGTAAAAGATTTGGGAAGAGGAGACATTTTCAATCCTTGGGTAGCTTTTTACAAAAAAGGAATTGGTTCAAGTGCCTACCAAGATTCATGGGGATTATTTGACCAAGTAATGCTTTCAACTGGATTTATGAAAGATTATTCTCAATCCTATTATTTCTATAAAGCAGAAATTTTCAGAAGAGATTTTATGTTGCAAAAAATCGGAAAATACAAAGGTTATCCTATGCGTACTTTTGATGGTAATAAATATATCGGTGGTTATAGTGACCACTTACCAACTTTCTTAATTTTTATTAAACCAGTTAATTAATTATGACTTATCCATTTATTCCTATCGGATTAATCGCTGTATTCATTGTTTACATTTTATACCTTTTATTAATTAAGAAAGATATTAAACAGCTCAAACTAATAACCCCTATTGGTTCTATTTTTGTAGCAATATGGATAGTAATTTACTATTTTTTAATGCGATAAGATAAATTAGTACAAGTCTTAGCACAAACGATATAGTGTCATTTCACTTCATTTTAAGGTGGATGGCACTATTTTTTATTAAAGGGCATCAATAAGTAAAAAGATTTCAATTTAGTCAGATAGATTAGTTTTGGGAACTAATCTATCAAAAACAAATAAGATTCCTAAATAAACTATTTTCTGAGCTCAAGTGAAACTGATCATAATCATCCACAAAAGAAAAAATCGCAACCAACTTCAAACAAGCTAATTGCGATTTTTTAAGCGGAGAAAGAGGGATTCGAACCCCCGGACCTATTACAGTCAACGGTTTTCAAGACCGCCGCATTAAACCGCTCTGCCATTTCTCCGAGGGCAAAGGTAGCAAAATAAATTTCTTAAAAACAACATCTACACAAATTATTTTACTAAAAAAAATCCATTGCCAAATAGCATATTATACACAGTCACTTAGATATTATTCGAATTAAAATTTGTGACTTTTTAGCACTAAAAAAGCCCCTATTTTGCAATAAGGGCTTGATAAAATACTGAATGAAAACTTATTTTGTTTCCAATAATTTAAAAAATTGATCGAGCTGAGGAAGAATAACTATTCTCGTTCTTCTATTTTTAGCTCTTCCTTCGGCAGTTGTATTATCAGCTACTGGCAAATACTCACTTCTACCACCAGCTGTCATACGCTTAGGTTGCAAACCAAAGTTATTTTGCAATATTCTCACAACAGAAGTAGCCCGTAAAACAGATAGATCCCAATTGTCTTTTACTGGACCACCTTTAATAGGAACATTATCTGTATGACCTTCTACAATAAATTCAATATCTGGTTGGTTTTGCAATACTTTAGCTACTTTAGCCAATACACCCATTGCTTTATCTGTCACTTCATAACTTCCTGTTTTGAATAATAATTTGTCTGAAATAGAAACATATACAGCACTCTTATCTACCTTAATTTCTATATCTGAATCATTCAAATCGCCAATAGCTCCTTTCAAATTCATCACTAACGCCATATTCAATGAATCTTTTCTCGCAATTGCAGATTGTAAATCTTGGATATACATATCTTTAGCACCGATATTATCCAAAGATTTTTTAATACTTTCTGCTTGAGATGAAGAAATAACAGACAAATCGCTTAACTGCTTGATGACAACATTATTATTATCTTTTAAGAAGTCAATTTGATTCAATAAATCTTTAATTCTAGCTTCCAAAGAAGACTTCTCTGACTCTAAACTAGATATCTTTTGATTGGCTGCATTCTTATTAGTCTCACAGTTCCTTAAATCTGTTTGTAATGCAGTATATGTGTTTTGCAAATTTTCCAATTTAGCTGCTTCCGCTCTAAAAGCTTTTTTACTAACACATGAAGTACCCACCAATAGCGGTACTACTGCTAAAAAAGTTAAATGTTTTAATTTCATAAATTTATGTTAAAAATATCTAGTCAAAGATACAACAAAAAGAATACCGAAATAAAGTATTCTACATAAAGTAATGATTATTCAAAGTGATATTTCTCAAAAACATCATTCAACCTATTCCTCACTTCTTCCCTACCCATACCGTATTGTTCTAGTGAATAAGTATGACCACTTTTATATTTCTTAGCTCTTCCTGATGCATTATTTAATCTTTCATCAAATACACTGCTAACTTCAATATTAAAGTGCTTATAAATCTTTAGCATTTCTTGATGAGGATTAGCCACTAAATCTTCATACTTTAATGTACACCATTGTTGAGTTGGTAATTTTTTAATATTCTCATGAAAATAAATATAGTATTCCATCGCCAATTCGCCCCATGCTCTATGATAAGGTGAATTTTCAGGAATCTCTGGGCTATGCGCTTTCCAAGCAGCAGAAAACATGCTTATAAAAGAAGGAACAGCCTCATAAGGGCTTCTTACAATATATACTATCTTCGCATCTGGAAACAATTCAATAATTGTATTCAATCGTCCAGTGGACATAACATTCTTGGAAAGAAAAACTTTCTCCGAACCCAATGCATACATAAATCGTTGGATTGATGACTTGTAATACTCAGAAAGACATTTTCTTTCTTTTTCAGACATTAAATCAGGGAAACGAACATAGTCAATCTCATCCATATAAGGACAAAGCAAAAAGATACCACTTGTAATCAATGTAAAAATAAAAGTACCTTCATCTTCCTCTGACTGATTAAAACCCATCGGATGGATATCTTCCCATCCTTTAAAAAATATTCCATCTAAATAATCAAAGGTTTTACGCAATGGATGACCGATTTTCCCATCGATGTAACCAAAAAAATCTATCACCTTAAAAATGGTAATTGAAGGCAATATTGTATGATAAAGTAAGGTGTATCCATATCTTTCCTCATCCAAACAAAATAATCGATGAAGGAAAGTAGTCCCACTTCTAGGATTAGCAATGATAAAAACAGGTTCTTTTATCTTCAGTTTTCTATAATTTGGAAATAAGATTTCATCTAAAATTCTTGTTATCAACACGATTAGAGAAACCAATGAAAACAACAATACAAATAGTACTGTAAATAAAAATCTTCTTATACTAAAATGCTTGACACATTGTAAATAAACAATTTTTACAAATGTCTTAATATGAATATAAAATATAGAAGCGTGGATAAAACTCATTAATTGACAATAAAATATTAACTAATCTTTCAAATTTGAAGCATAAGTATCCATGATACTTTTTGAAAAAATTTCATACAAAGATAAGAGTGTTACATCATTTGAAGAACGAATAATGTCCAAATGTTTTTCAATAGTCTTCAAATCTCCTCTTTTTGCAGGACCTGTCTGTGAATTTTCAGATCCAACTTCTAAGGCCTTAGCTGTTGTTTCTTGAATTAAAGCTTGAAAAATCTGAGGAGGCAATTGATGTTTTTTGACATACTTTCTTGCCAACACTAATAGATGATTTCCAAAATTATTAATAATGACACCAGCTAAATGTATATGCGTTCGTGCAGTATCATCAATAACATAAGATATAGAGCCGATACTCGCTGCAACCTCTTCAAGAATATCCAAATTTTGAGACTTATTAGAATATATCAGAATAGGAATTTTATTAAAATCCAAATCTCTACCTTTTGTAAAAGTCTGTAAAGGATAAAATATTCCCCAATTGGAAAATTTTGATTTTAAAACATCACTATTGACTGCTCCAGAAGTATGAACTACCACTCCATTTACATTTGGCATTTGTTCGACAACGTTCTCTATAGCATCATCTGTAATAGAGATAATATATAAATTGGCATACTCCGTAATCTTAGAAAAATCGTCCATAAATCTCTTAGCATTTACCTCCTTTGCCAACTTCTCAGCATGAGCGAGATTTCTAGAAGCCACTTCCAATATCTCATGACCACTATTATAAAGAACATGAGCTAAAGTAGTAGCTACACTACCTGAACCGATAATTACAATTCTTTTGAGTTGCTTAGATGCCATTTAATCTACCTTTTTCAGCATATCTTTTCCTAAGGCTTAACAAGACTCCTACAAACATCACAATACTACCTAACCATACCAAATTGATAAATGGAAAGATAATCGCTTTCATAATGATAAATTTCTTCAATTTTTGCTCGATAGTAATCTCTACCTTGCCTTCTTCTGGGAATATTTTTGTCAATGAATATCTGACATCCAAATCTTTCACTCCTTCTGCTATCGAACTTGCCACTAAATCTCTAATAAAATATTTGGGTTCAATCACATAATTTGTGTCCATAGTATATAAATGCATTTTTGCACCTACGATAATATCATCTGGTCGTACTTCAATTTTATCTGTTGTTGCCTTAGGATTCAATGATTCAAAAATTGCAAATGATCTTGAAGCAAAAATAGTATCTCCAACACCTAACTTCTTAGCTTCAATCAACAAACTGTCTGCTGGAGTACCATCTTCATTCAATGGAGCTGTAGTGATATGAGTATATAAATCTTTGTCTAATGTTTTATAAGTAGAAGGATTAGGAACACTACCCATCTTTTTATTAATCTGTACATGAGGTTCTAAGACAAAAGATTTGACAACATCACCCTTGGTATTTAATTTTTCATATAAAACCTTGAAGTAAATATCAGGCATTGCTGTCGAGTCTCCCAAATAAGTCACACGATAACCGCTCATCATTTGAGGTTCTCCCTTATATAAAAGAATATTTTCAGCATTCTCTTGTTCAGAAAAACTATCTCCATAGTTAATACCAAATTTATTCAACGATACAACATGTTGCCTTCCTTGAGATATCAGTATTCCCAATAAAAAAATACCAAAACCAATATGCGTTACTGAACCTCCAGAGTGTAGGATTTTACCTTTAAACTTCTTCACCCAATAAGTTCCATTACCGATAATTGCATAAATAGAAGCAACTGTCAACAATAAATAATCAAGTCTGTAAAATTTGAAATAGTAAATAATAAATACACTTATTGCAATAGAAACAGCAAGAGCAGATAATATTGATTTTAAAGCCTTCTTAACATCAGTTCTTTTAAATGAGAAAAACTGTGTAACTGCTGCACCTAATGCCAACATGATAGCAATCCATATCTCCACACTATTATAATGTGCTTCATCTGGTGGTGCGATATTAGTTCCAATAACTTTATTAATAACAGGGAATGATGTAAATATAATGATGTGTAGAGCAGACACAAGGAATATCAAAGAGCCTATAAAAACCCAAAATTCTCTTGATGAAACTTCCTCTTCGTCTTTTCTCCCTGGTATTTCTTTGTATCTTTTAAAGAACATCCATAAAGATGGAATCAAAAATACAAGTATAGAAATAACTAACTGCCCCGACATTCCCATATCTGTAAATGAGTGTACAGAAGAATCTCCCAATACTCCACTTTTCGTCAAGAAACTAGAATATAAAGAGAACCACATACCAGCCATCAAGAACAAGTATGTAGATACTAATGAAAATCCAGTATGCTTATATACGATTAAGGTATGCAAACCAGCAACTATCATCATCCATGGCACCAAAGATGCATTTTCTACTGGATCCCACGCCCAAAAGCCTCCAAAACTCAATGCTTCATAAGCCCAAGCTCCTCCCATCAAAATACCTATACCTAAAATAGCAACTGCCCATAATGTCCATTCCAAAGCAGGCTGTAACCAATCTTTATAATTTCTCAGCCATAATGAAGATAAAGCATAAGCAAATGGAATAGTTGTCAATGCATATCCCAAAAACAATGTAGGTGGGTGAATAACCATCCAATAATTTTGTAATAATGGATTCAAACCATTGCCATCCTCAAAAACAAAATTAGGATCCATAGCAAAAACAGGGATATCCATAGTGTCTTTTACAAGCGCAAAAGGATTGCTACCCATTTTATAATCTGCCCAATTAAATGCAAAATAAAAAGGAGAAAAATCTATTTCAAAATGTGGCACTTTAATATTAAATCCTAGCTCCATAGAAGCCAACATCACTTGTGCCAAAGCAACAATTGACAATACAGGAGCTTCCCATTTTTTGGCTTTAAATATCAAAATAATACCTAAAACACTGTGCCAAAACATCCATAATAAAGTACTACCTTCTTGACCTTCCCAAAATGCAGAAAGCAAGAATTTAAAAGATAAATCTCTTGATGAATGTTGCCAAATATATTTGTACTCAAATATATGTTGTTGAATCATTAGTATCAATAATGCAGCTACTCCCACGGAGCTGATGGCATGAATAATGAACCAATTTCGACCAGCTCTCAACCAAGAAGAAGCACTGGCAACATTAGCAGATTTTTTGACTGCTAAAAAATAAGATAAACTTGAAGCAATAGCGGCAATAAAAGTAGTAATCAATAATAAATGACCTATTTGGCCATAAATCATATTATTGCCTTCAGCGTAAATATTCATAAATAATTATAAAGATGCAGTTTGAACTTGATCCTCCACGTATTTAGAAGGACATTTCATTAATATTTTTGAAGCCACAAATTGATTACCTTCGATTTTTCCAGTAATCACAATCTTTTCAGAACGTTCAAAATCTCTAGGTTTTTCTCCCTTATAAAAGACCTCTTTCACTCCTCCTTTCTCATCTTTAAGATAGAAAATAAATTTATTAGGATCTTTAAGTGGTTCATAAACCATCGGAGTAGTTGTATCCAAGACTCCTACTACATTAATTTCATTCCCTTTTAATGCATAAGGTGAATCAAATGTCTCATAGCGACTAAAATCGCCCAACATGCTGATTAAAACGCCTACTAAAACTGCTATAAATACTAAAGCAATGATATGAGTTTTTTTCATGTACTTCTCAATTAAATATTGCTACAAAGGTAAAATTAATATATCGTATTAAAGAGTGACAATTGTCATAAACATGTCATGCAATAAGCGATTCAATCTTAATAAAGATTATTTAACAGTTTTTATAACTCACCAAAAGGAGTATATTGAGTTCTAAAACAAATTCTTAACAATGAATGAATCCAAAGTAAATATATGGGATATCTCTCTTAGTAATGGTTTGTATCTCGGGCTGTTTCTAATTCTGTATTCTTTAATAGCTTATTTAATTGGGATAGACAAAGAAACATGGGTGGGATATAGCGTTTATATCATTTACTTCATCGCTATTATTTATGTCGTCTTACGCACCAAAAAGCAAAACAATGGACACCTAGAATTTAAAGTAGCATACAAAATCGGATTCTTCACATTTCTATTTGCTGCCATCATAAGTACTCTATATTTGATTGTTCATATTAATTGGATTGATACTCATTTTATTGAAGGAATCCAAGAAGTTCAGCGTGCAAAAATGATTAAAGATGGCATTGCTCCTGAGACAGCAGATAAAGCAATGGCAATGGCAGCCAACTTTCAAAAACCAGCAATATTTATTTCAATGGGATTTGTTAGTCAAGTAATTATTGGAAGCATTCTCAGTTTAATCTCTGCCTTAATTTCGAAGAGTGAAAAATAATTTTTAAGCGTAATTTTTTATACAATTATTGGAAAAATCAATTTTTAATGGTTTTCTAATACATTTCTTACTTTTGCAAAAAAAATAGCATGATACTTTCAGACAAAAGCATTTTGGAAGAAATAAAAAATGGAAATATTGTTGTAGATCCATTTCGACCAGATTGTTTAGGAACAAATTCTTATGATGTTCACCTCAGTCATTTTTTGGCTGTATATGAAGATGAAATATTGGATGCCAAAAAACACAATGCTATTAAAGTGATTGAAATACCCGAAGAAGGATACACCTTGCAACCTGGCGTTTTGTATTTAGGTTCTACTGAAGAATATACAGAAACACATGCTCACGTTCCATTTTTAGAAGGCAAATCATCAATCGGTCGTTTGGGAATAAATATTCATGCAACTGCTGGAAAAGGAGATGTAGGTTTTTGCAACCATTGGACATTAGAAATATCATGTATTCAACCTGTAAGAGTATATGCAGGAATGCCTGTAGGACAATTGATTTACTTCACAGTTGAAGGAGGAATCAACAACTTTTACAACAAAAAGCAATCAGCAAAATACATCCAGAAAAGTCCTCTCCCTCAAGAATCTATGATGTGGAAAAATTTTGAATTTTAATTCAGAACAACAAAGGCTACCCAGAAGGTAGCCTTTAATATTCCTATAAAAATTATCTTACTGATAAGCCTCAATCGGAGGACAAGTACATATCAAATTTCTATCGCCTAAAGTATTATCAACTCTTGCTACCGAAGGCCAAAATTTATTTGTTATCAAGCTCTTAACAGGGTAAATTGCCTCAGTTCTAGAATAGACATGATTCCAATCACTTGAAATAGCTTCTTCTGCAGTATGAGGAGCATTCACTAGAGGGTTATCTTCTTTAGTCGTTTTCCCATCAATAATATCTTGAATCTCTTGACGAATTTGTATCATCGCATCAACAAACCTATCCAATTCTACCTTGCTTTCACTTTCTGTAGGTTCTACCATCAAAGTATTAGGAACAGGGAAAGATAAAGTAGGTGCATGGAAACCATAATCCATTAAACGTTTGGCGATATCGGTAGCTTCGATTCCTGCATCTTTTTTAAATGGACGGATATCCATGATAAATTCATGTGCAACATAACCATTAGGCCCAGTGTATAAAATAGGATAACTATCTTTCAATCTTGACTTCAAATAATTAGCATTTAAGATTGCAAATTTTGTTGCATTTGTCAATCCTTCATCTCCTAACATTTTGATATATGCATAAGAAATCAATAAAATACTTGCACTGCCATAAGGAGCAGCAGAAATCGCATAAATAGCTTCTTCGCCACCTGTTTTTACAATTGGATTTCCTGGCAAATAAGGAGCTAAATCTTGCACTACACAAATAGGCCCCATTCCTGGTCCACCACCTCCGTGAGGGATTGCAAATGTCTTATGCAAATTCAAGTGACAAACATCTGCACCAATATTAGCTGGTGAAGTAAGACCTACTTGAGCATTCATATTCGCACCATCCATATAAACCTTACCACCATTTTGGTGAATAATTTGACAGATTTCAATGATAGTATCTTCAAATACACCGTGAGTAGATGGATATGTCACCATTAAACAAGACAATTCATCTTTATATTGCTCTGCCTTACTTCTCAAATCTTCAACATCGATATTTCCAGCTTCATCACATTTCACGATAATAATTTTCATACCTGCCATTGAAGCCGATGCTGGATTAGTACCATGAGCAGAAGAAGGAATTAAAGCAACATTTCTATGCTCATCTCCTCTCGCATGATGATATGCTCTTATCACCATCAATCCAGCATATTCTCCTTGTGCGCCAGAATTGGGTTGAAGAGAAGTCGCCGCAAAACCAGTAGCTTTTGACAACGCATCTTCCAATTCTCCAATTATTTTCAAATATCCTTGAACCTGATTACGTGGAACATAAGGATGTATAGAAGAAAACTCTGGCCAACTTAATGGAACTAATTCCGTAGTAGCATTGAGTTTCATCGTACAAGAACCTAAAGGAATCATCCCATAAGTCAAGGATAAATCTTTGGCTTCCAACCTTTTAATATATCTCAACATTTCTGTTTCAGAACGATAAGAATTAAACACAGGATGAACTAATACAGGTTCTACCCTTCTTAATTCTTTATCAATTGCGAAGCTTGTTTCTCCAATTGCTGGAACAGATTTACCTTTAGATTTAGCAAAAATTTCAATCACATCATTCAAGTCAGTATCTAAAACTGTTTCGTCCAATGAAATAGTAATTTCACTATTATTGTATCTAAAGTTGACACCTTTATTTAGTGCTAACTCTTCAATTGTTGAAACTAATTGACCTGCATCAATTGTTATTGTATCGAAATAAGATTGATTTATATTCTTAAAACCTAAACTATCCAAAGCATTAGATAATGTACTAGTTTTCAAATGAATATCTGTAGCAATATTAATAATTCCTTCTGAGCCATGATACACAGCATACATACTTGCCATGATTGCTAATAAAGCTTGAGCTGTACAAATATTTGAAGAAGCCTTTTCTCTTTTAATATGTTGTTCACGAGTTTGCAACGCCATTCTTAATGCATGATTACCGTGTTTGTCAACAGAAACACCAATAATACGACCAGGTATTTGTCTTGTATATTCTTCTTTACAAGCAAAATATGCAGCATGAGGACCACCAAATCCCATCGGTACTCCAAATCTTTGTGTTGAACCCACAGCAACATCTGCTCCTAGACTTCCTGGACTTTTTATCAAAGCCAAACTCATAATATCAGCAGCCATAATGACATATACTTCATTTGCCTTACAAGACTCAATGATATTATCAAAATTCAATATTGCGCCATTGACATCAGGATATTGAAATAAAGCAGCAAAATATTCATCGGAAGGATTGAAATCTTCTACATTTCCAACAACTACTTCTACACCAAAAGGTATTGCTCTACCTTTGATGACATCAATAGTAGAAGGAAAAACAGTGTCACCAATAAAAAACTTAATAGATTTATCTGTTTTCCTTTTTTTGTTTTTCACTTCATAAAGCATATACATTGCTTCTGCTGCAGAGGTGGCTTCATCTAATAAAGAGGCATTTGCAATTGGCAATCCAGTCAAATCTGCAACCATCGTTTGGTAATTCAACAATGCTTCCAATCTACCTTGAGAAATTTCAGCTTGATAAGGCGTATATTGAGTGTACCAGCCTGGATTTTCAAAAATATTTCTTTGAATCACTCCTGGCAAAATAGTTCCATTATACCCCAAACCAATATAACTTCTAAAGACTTGATTATCACCAGCAGTTTCACGCAAAGTACGGAGATATTTATATTCACTAATCTCTGCCCCTATTCCCAAAGATTCCTTAAGTCTTATATTATTAGGAACTGCTAAATCAATTAACTGATCTAACTGATCAACCCCAATAGACTTCAACATAGAAATTGTTTCTTCAGAAGAAGGGCCTATGTGTCTCGATGCAAAATTAATACTCATGAGTGGCAATAAATTTATAAGTGATTTTGATGCGCAAAGATACGGTTTTCCAATGAATAATTAGGCGACAAATACACACTGTGGATAACCTCAGCATCATTAATAGACTAATGTCAAATTTATAATTTCATGCTTACAAATTGAAAAAGTATAATTACTCAAACCGATAGCTAAAGCCATAGAGGATAGCAACACACTTAAAAGTCAAATGATTTTTCATCAATATAAAGTACCTTTCTTTTTCAAACGAGATACTAAACATAATAAATCTGAAATAATGTAAGATTGTGGATAATACAAGCTAATGAGTACGTACAAAATTCGTATCTTTATCAAGTTATTTTTTAACCTAAATCATTTTATGCCTGAATTAGAAGAAAATCAAAATCCTATCCAAAATAATGAAGCAAAATACGATGCAAGTAACATTACCGTATTAGAAGGATTAGAAGCTGTAAGGAAACGTCCGGCGATGTATATCGGAGATATTGGTCAAAGAGGTTTGCATCACTTAGTATATGAAGTAGTTGACAACTCAATTGACGAGGCTTTAGCAGGACATTGTGATACTATAGTGGTAACTATCCATGAAGACAATAGTGTTTCTGTTCAAGATAATGGTCGAGGAATACCAGTAGAAATACACCAAAAGGAAGGGCGTTCTGCTTTGGAAGTTGTAATGACAGTATTACATGCTGGAGGAAAATTTGATAAAAATTCATATAAAGTATCTGGCGGTCTTCACGGTGTGGGAGTTTCGTGCGTAAACGCATTATCTTCTTTACTTCAAGTAACAGTAGAAAGAGACGGTAAAAAATATTTTCAAGAATACTCAATCGGCGTCCCAAAATATTCAGTAAAAGAGATTGGTACTTCAGATAGAAGAGGAACAACCGTAAGATTCAAGCCAGACGGAAGCATATTTACTCATACCGTTTATAGCTATGATATATTAATGGCTAGAATGAGAGAATTAGCATTTTTGAACCGTGGTATTACCATCACTATTCAAGATGAAAGAGTAAAAGATGAAAATGGAAATATTAAAGCAGAGAAATTTTTCTCTGAAGGCGGTATTAAAGACTTTGTAAAATATATTGACAGAACCCGCTCTTCATTACTTCCAGAACCTGCATTTATCGAAGGATTGAAAGACATGGTTTCTGTGGAAGTTGCTTTCCAATACAATGATGGAGAATACAATGAAAATCTTCATTCTTATGTCAATAACATTAATACCATAGAGGGAGGAACTCACGTTTCAGGTTTCAGAAGAGCATTGACTAGAGTCTTTAAAAATTACGCTACCAAAAATGGCATGTTTGAAAAAGTCAAAATGGAAATCAGTGGAGATGACTTTAGAGAAGGTATTACTGCTATTATCTCTGTTAAAGTTCCTGAACCACAATTTGAAGGACAGACAAAAACAAAACTTGGTAATGGTGAGGTTCAAGGTATTACAGAGTCTATTGTTGGAGAACAGCTAGAATATTATCTTGAAGAGCATCCCAAAGAAGCTAGATTAATAATCAACAAAGTCATTATGGCAGCCACTGCAAGACATGCTGCAAGAAAGGCGAGAGAGTTGGTTCAAAGAAAAAACGTATTGGTCAGCTCAGCACTTCCAGGCAAATTGGCTGACTGCTCAGAGAAAGATGCAGCACTTTGTGAATTGTTTTTAGTTGAGGGTGACTCGGCTGGTGGAACGGCAAAACAAGGTCGTGATCGTAAAATTCAGGCTATCCTACCGTTGAGAGGAAAGATTCTCAACGTAGAAAAAGCTATGGAGTATAAAATATACGAAAACGAAGAGATTAAAAATATTTTCACAGCTTTGGGTATTTCAAGAGGAAAAGTTGAAGATGATAAAGCTCTCAATCTCGATGGACTTAGATATCACAAAGTAGTCATCATGTGTGATGCCGACATTGACGGTAGCCACATTACTACACTTATTTTAACTTTCTTCTTTAGATATATGAGGGAAATGATAGAGAATGGATACATCTATATTGCTACACCTCCACTTTATCTTGTCAAAAAAGGACAGAAACAAATCTACGCATGGAATGAAGAACAAAGACTTGCAGCTATCAAAGAAGTGGCTGGTGCAGGTAAAGAAGATTCAGTCAATGTGCAAAGATATAAAGGTCTTGGAGAGATGAACGCCGAACAATTATGGGAGACAACATTAAATCCTGATAGTAGAACTTTAAGACAAGTTACTATAGAAAATGCTGCTGAAGCTGATGCTGTTTTCTCTATGTTGATGGGTGATGAAGTACCTCCACGAAGAGAATTTATAGAGCAAAATGCAAAATACGCAAAAATTGACGCATAGAAACTATAACAAGAAAGGCTACCAATTGGTAGCCTTTCTTATTTCTATTTAGTCTTATAGCAAATTAATGCATCCAAGGTCTATTAAATGGTCTATAAGTAAATCCTACCTCTGCCAATCCATGAGAGCCAATACCTAACTCTACTACCAAACCAACATCTCTACCAAATCTAAAAGCTAAAGGTGTCACTTGAAAAGCAAAAGATGCTCCTGCTCTTTCTACTAATGGAATTTCTTTGCCAGATGACAACATCACCATCCCTCCTGCTGCTAAAGAGCCATACATTGCAAACTTAGGATTTCTAATATAATAAAAATCAAACCTTGGTAAGATAGATATTGTATTCAAATGACTTGTAGCCAATGTTTCATTACTGTCAGTAAATTTTAATTTTGCATTTGAATATAAAGCACTAAATCCAACTGCTAATCTTTCTTTAAAAAAATGTTTATAATTGACGGATATGGGACCAATAAACTTAGAAGATTGAAAGTCCACATCTGTCAATGGCTTTAAGACACCAAAGCCAATCGCTTCCAAATAAGTGATAGCTAATTGTTCGGTCGGATAAAAACCATAGCCTATTCCGTACTCATTTTGAGGATAAGGACAAGTAGAATATACTCTTGCAGATAATTTATTACTCATCAATATTGTAAACAATACTAATAAGGTACCTTTTGAAAACACAGAAACACACTTCATACTTTTGATTGAGAATACAAATATAAATAAGAATAATTATTTCGACATCTATCTAGTGATTTTTATCACAATTTTGACAAATAACCTTTCATAATGATTAGGTAGCAGTTACAAATTTAATTTGATATAAATCCATAAAAAAAGGCTGTCTTTTCAGACAGCCTCTATATCAATTTAATTCTAAATTATAATATTAGAATTGGTTTGAAGTATTTTTAGAGCCACCAGCTTTCAATGCATGCTCGCCATTGAAGAACTCTTTGTGGTCATCTCCGATATCAGAACCAGCCATACGTTGGTGTTTAACAGCAGAAACTCCTTTACGGATTTCTTGACGTTGAACTCCTTTCACATAAGCCAACATTCCTTCTTCTCCGAAGTATCCTTCAGAAAGATCATTCATTACTAATGCATTAGTATGGTATGTAGGCAATGTAATCAAATGGTGGAAAACACCTGCTTCACGAGCTGAGTCAGCTTGGAAAGTACGAATTTTATCATCTGCTCTCTTAGCAAGTTCAGTATCATCATACTTCACATCCATTAATTTTTTACGCTCATAAGCAGAAACATCTTCTCCAGCAGCAGCCATTGCATCATAAGCTTGTTGGCGGAAGTTCAAAGTCCAGTTAAAAGAAGGAGAGTTATTGTACACCAATTTAGCGTCAGCTACTTCTTCTTTAATACGATTTACCATGTTAGCAATTTGAGCTACGTTAGGAGTTGGAGTTTCAATCCAAAGAAGGTCTGCACCTGCTTTCAATGCTTCAACACAATCCAAAACAACACGGTCAATATTAGTACCAGCTGCAAATTCATACAAACCATTAGCTAATCTTGATGGTCTATGTAACTTACCATTTCTCTTAATCAAGATTTCATTTTCTTTTGCATCAGCGATATCAATTTCTTCTGTTTTCAAGAAGTTGATATATTTAGAAGCCAAATCACCTGGTTTTTCAGAAACAGGAACCGCTTGAGTCAAGCCAGCACCTTCAGAGTCAGTACGAGCAACAACGATACCATCTTCAACACCTAACTCTAAGAAAGCATAACGTAATGCATTCAATTTTCCGTGGAACTCAGCATGAGGAACAGTTACTTTACCATCTTGGTGACCACATTGTTTAGCATCAGAAACCTGATTTTCAATTTGCAATGCACAAGCACCAGCTTCAATCATTTTTTTAGCCAACAAGTAAGTAGCCTCTTCATTACCAAAACCTGCATCAATATCAGCGATAATAGGAACTACGTGAGTTTCAAAGTTATCAATTTGTGCTTGAACATCTTCTCCTGCTTCTTTACGACGGAATAAGTCGTTTAATTCTACAGCATCAGCTTGTCTCAAGAATTGGTAAATTTCTTCGATCAATTGAGGAACAACAGTTTTTTCATGCATAGATTGGTCAGGAAGAGGACCAAAAGTTGAACGCAAAGCAGCAACCATCCATCCAGAAAGATAGATATAAGTTTTATCAGTTGTCTTTTTGTGTTTCTTAACTGCAATCATTTTTTGTTGTGCAACAAAACCATGCCAGCAACCCAAAGATTGAGTATATTTAGAATGGTCAGCATCATACTCAGCCATATCTTTACGCATGATAGCAGCTGTGTATTTAGCAATATCTAAACCAGTTTTGAAACGGTTTTGAACAGCAATACGAGCAACTTCATCTGGTGAGATAGCATCCCATGAATTGCCAAATTTTGCTTTTAAATTTTGCACCATCTCCAATGCAGAGATATAACTTGTTTTTGGTGAATTACCCATAATTAATTTGATATTGTGATTAAATAAATATAGTTTCTGATTAAATATAGTTGTAAGCTTCTAATGTCAAGAACTCTTCTAGAGTATCTGCCAAGCTCATTTTTTCAAACAATTCAATTGCTAAATCAAATTTAGTAGCTGAATACTTATCTCCTAAATCTGCTTTGTATGCATTTTTCTGATCTGCAATCAAACCTTTTACTAATTCAGCAGTGATTTTTGTTCCATCTTCTAAAACAGCCTTAGGATGTTTCACCCATTGCCATACTTGAGTTCTTGAAATCTCAGCTGTAGCAGCATCTTCCATCAAGTTATGAATAGGAACGCAACCATTGCCTCTCAACCATGCTTCAATATACTGGATGCCGACATCAATATTTGTTCTCAATCCATTCAAAGTAATTGTACCTACTGGCACTTCCAACAAATCTTTTGCAGACACTTTTACATCTTCTCTCTTTACATGAATCTGATTAGGTGTAGGCATGTATTTATTGAATTGCTCCATAGCAATAGGCACTAGTCCTGGATGTGCAACCCAAGTACCGTCGTGACCTGCTTTAGCTTCTCTTTCTTTATCTGCTCTCACTTTTTCCATTGCTACATTATTTGCAGCTTCATCATTTTTAATTGGAATTTGTGCAGCCATACCACCCATTGCAAAAGCTTCACGCTTATGACAAGTCTGAATCACCAATTCTGAATAAGATTTCATAAACGGAGATGTCATAGTCACTTGTGCTCTATCTGGAACAAGATATGCTTCATTTTTAACCAATCTCTTGATAAATGAGAAGATATAGTCCCAACGTCCACAGTTCAATCCAGCAGAGTGATCTCTCAATTCAAACAAAATTTCATTCAATTGGAAAGTAGCCATAATCGTCTCAATCAACACTGTACCTTTGACAGTACCCAACGGAACATCTAATTGACTTTGAGCTAAAATAAAGATATCATTCCACAATCTTGCTTCCAAATGATGCTCCATTTTAGGAAGATAGTAATAAATACCGCTTCCATTTTTCAATCTTTCATGAACATTATGATAAAAATACAATCCGAAATCCCATATAGATGCAGACATATTCTCACCATCCACTGTTACATTTTTTTCTTCCATGTGCCATCCACGAGGACGAGCAAATAAAACAGCAGTAGTTTCATTCAATTGGTATGTTTTTCCTCTTGCTTCATCGACTAATGAAATTGTTCTACGATTAGCATCTCTCATATTGATTTGACCATCAATATTGTTGAACCAAGTTGGAGAGTTAGCATCTTCAAAATCTGCCATGAAAACTTTAGCTCCAGAATTCAATGCATTAATAATCATCTTACGATCTACAGGACCAGTGATTTCTACTCTTCTATCTTGAATATCTGCAGGAACAGGAGCTACTGTCCAATTGCCTTCACGAATAGATTTTGTCTCAGGAAGAAAATCAGGAAGAATCCCTTGATCAAGAGATTTTTGACGCTCTACACGAGCTTGCAATAATTCCTTTCTTCTTTTGTTAAACTTTCTTTGTAGTCCAACAACAAACTCTAATGCTTCCGGAGTAAGGATTTCTGCAAATTCGGGCGTGTATAAACCAGTAATTTGAACGCCCTGAGGTACTTTATAATTTTGTGACATCAGGTATTTTTTTTAAATGATGTGCGAATATATGATTTTTTTAACTTAATAAAGAGAGAAATGTGTTAAACATAGATTAAGTTAAATTGAATTAGTTGACACATTTTTTCCTAGTCGATAAGTCATGGAAAATCTTATCATTTTTTTGACACCCTCTTTTTTCTCTTACCTATTTTACAATCTAATAGTATCTTTCTATTGCTAGGCATAGACATGCTCATGGAATTGAGAGTAGACCATCCAAGATTTTTAAACCATTCGATATCCTTAAATTTTAGATAACCATTCTATGCAAAAGTCATAAAACGTTAGAAATCAATAATAATATGATGGTAAACCGCTTTTATTTATGCTTTAATATTAAAAGATAAATGTAAATATGATTTTAAATAGTCAAGAGATTTTTTAAAAATACACTCCAAAATTCACTCGCAATAATGTTTCAACTCAAACAAAAGAGCATTAATTATTACACATAATAACATTAAAGATTAAAAATCTAAGAAGCCATTTTCTTATTATTTCAAAATAATTTCTACTTGTATATTTTGCCTGTACATTCTTCTATTGCATTGAATATTACTAGACACAATGGCTCATTCCTTCAAAATTTCTTCCAGTTTGTGCAATCTCTTTTTAATGACAAGTTAAACTTTCTGATTATGATTTTTTGACTTGACTCATCATAATGCTATCAAAAACATTATCAGGCAATAGCCTTTTACCCAAAAGTATTGGTGAAGCCATGAAGCCATCTACATATCTAGCTTTGGGCAGTTTAGATTTTATTGCTTTAAGAATAAGTTTTGCAATGACCAAAGGTGGCGCATTTCTACTTGTAACTTGTGGGTTTTTCATAATATTTATCAATGAATCTATAGAAGGTTTATATACAGAATTTACTGAATTTTCTGCTAATATATCCATAGCAATATCTCCCCATTCCGACTGAACACCTCCAGGTTCAATGATGATAACATCAATCCCAAACTGCTTTACTTCATTTCGCAATGAATCACTCAAACCTTCCAGCGCATACTTACTTGCATGATACCAGCCACCATAAGGTGTTGCAAACTTTCCACCGACTGATGAGATGTTGACGATTTTACCAAATTTATTCTTTCGCATTATAGGTAAAACAAGTTGTATCAATCGAGCTGCTCCAAATAGATTGACCTCAAATTGATACCTAGCATCTTCTATACTCATATCTTCTATTGCTCCAAACGCACCAAATCCAGCATTATTAACTAAAACATCAATGCGTCCAGCTTCCTGTATGATTTGTGTTACACCTTTTTGAAGCGATACATCATCTGCCAAATCCATATAGAGTACATGAACACCTAATGCTTTTAATTCTTCCATCCTTTCTAATCTTCTAGCACTAGCAAATACTTCATATCCGTTCTGTACTAATAATTTTGCTGTGGCTTTCCCCATTCCTGAAGATGCACCTGTTACTAATACTACCTGATTCATAATTTGTTATTTTTTAGTGATTGAAGAAATTCTGAAGTGTAAGCCAAAAGTTGCTTTAATGCTTTAACCTCAATTGGAAAATGACTACCATTTTCCAAAACTTTGATTACAAAAGGAGCTTTAATGCCTGACATTGAACGCTCAGACAAATACAATGGTGTCCATCTATCATTCTCTGGCTGAGTCAGTAAGATTGGACATTTATCAAATTCGGATACAGGAATAGGAAGTGGATATGTCATATATTCATATAAAAACTGCAATTGTACACTTGCTCCCGCTGAAACTTTATCTTTGAGAAAGATGTTTAATGCTTTATCATTATTCACAAGCATATCCATCTTAGAAACAAGTTTCATGGGTATTTTCATTCGTTTCAACCCTAAATAACTTGAAAGTTGCATTATAGGAAGTACAAACCAATTTGACCATCCAAATTTTGCAGTTTCTTTTCCTACAATTTTATCATCATTCTTCAAAAAGCACATTCCTATAATGCCATGAACTTCCTTAATATAAAAAGACGCATTATAACAAAGCATACCACCTGCACTTAATCCATACAATACTGTCTTTTTATAATCTCTTTCTGTTTCATAATTGACAAAATCTGCAAAACAATGTACCCAATCTGTATATGTAATATCCTTTTGGTTCACCTCAGTCATTCCATATCCTAAATTATCTATTGCAACTACCTCGTAACCCAATTTAGCCAATTTATGCCCTAAAATCATATTTAATTGCCTTCCATTAGTGCCTACTCCATGATGTAAGAAAATTCGATATTCAGAATTAGAATTGAGATATCTATCCAGATGAATTTTATTTCCTTTCCAATTCCATACCTCTTCAATCGGCATAAAATCTTCTTTCATTTGAAAGTCTAAAGGAAGCAAATAGTTCAATTCCTTCCACGCATTATTTGAATCATAAAGTTTCATAGTAACAGTTTCATAATTAATACCACAAAACTCATTATCTGTTTACATAAAACTTTTAAAGTAATTTAAAAAATGATCTTTGCTTTCAAATTACTTAACCATACATTGGTAATACCCATGAAGCTGGCAATATTCTGTGAAGCAAATCGCTGAAAAATAAAAGGATAATTATCATAGAGCCACTTCAGATATTCTTCGCTTGTCAAACTCAATTGAAAGTTTCGAAAAAGATCAATATTGACTAACAATTTTTCAGTTTCTCTAATATAAAATTGTAATAGATGAATATCATTTTGAATCTTTAGATATAAAAAATCAAAATCTACAGCTATCACAACCGACTTCTCATTGGCTTTAATTTCATAATCTGTTGCTTTATGAAAATAAACAGTATCATAAGATTTAAAAAATTCACAAAAGCTTTCAGTATGAAACATTATCGTTTTTTCCTCACCTCTAGATGTGATGATATTACGAATAAAACTACCTTCGACAATGAAATAAATCTTTCTATTATTAGATTGAAAAGCAATTAAAGGTTCATTTTTATCAAGGCTTAGAATAGAGCAATTATCCTTTAAATGATGAATAAATTCTTGATTATCATTTATAGGCAACTTTTCAAGTAAAAAATTAAAATGTTGAGAATCTTCCATTGCTAAATATTTATAATAAACACTTTTAAAATTTAATCTGAAAACATCCTAGTTTCAATCAGCAGTCCTTTAATACTTGCATTAAAATATAATAAAACTACGTTTTCCTAAATATACATAATTTGGGCTAATAGATAATAAGACATTTTAAAAATAATCTTTCCACGATGGAGCTTGTTGTTCTGGCAAGTCAGGCATTTTTTCCATTGAAAAAAAGAGAAAATGAATTGGATGATTTCATAGATGGAAATGTAAGTTCACAATTTAAATTATTGCTATTCAGAAAAATCAAACTATTACAAAAAAGACACGAAGATCTTCTTTGTGAAACTCAGTGCTTCTTTGTGAAACTTTGTGGAATAACTTAGCATTCTACGCGGTTAATATTATTTTGTATTTCGTGTTGTATTTAGAGCAAAATGCCCAAAAAGAGCAGTGTCATTCCTGCGGAAGCAGGAATCTCATGAAAGGTAAAATTAGGTTGGAGATTCCCATTTTCATGGGAATGACAAAATAAGGAGATAGGGCTTCGACAACTACCAGTATTTTCACATCTTCACATTTGCAAATCTCCAAAATAAACTTAGCGTACTTTGCGTAAGACTTAGCGTACTTTGCGGTTAAATCTTGACTAGACTCAACCACTAGCATTTTTTATTCGTACTTCGTACTTTGTAATTCTTTCATTTCACCTCTCTCATCTCACCACATCTCCATATTACATTATTAAACTCAGTGTACTTTGCGTAAAACTTTGCAGTCTTTGTGGTTAAATTTTAAACATTTTCACATTTTCACATTTTCGCATCAAACATTTCAAATCTCCCATTCATTAAAAATAAAATACCTTTGCCTTAAATGACTATCAATAAATTTCAAAATCAAATCAAAAACCGTTTAGCTGCATTCGGAATAGATAACTTTATTTTGAGTTTGTTCGCAGTTGTACTACTTGCATACATCGCACCATATTGGGGCACTAGCGACTCCCCTATCCCTTTCAAAAAGATATCTAATATTGGAGTGGCAATGATATTTTTCTTTTATGGATTAAAACTTAGTCCAGAAAAATTAAAAGCAGGATTGAAAAATATTCCATTACATATTTTGGTACAAACTTCTACTTTCATTATTTTTCCAACAATTGTACTCATAGCCAGCTGGATATTTCAACCAGAGCCTTCAGATATGATTTGGGTAGGAATATTCTTGTTAGCGGCATTACCTTCTACTGTTTCATCATCAGTAGTGATGGTATCAATTGCACGGGGAAATATTCCTGCAGCCATCTTCAACGCCAGTATTTCTAGTCTTATCGGTGTATTTATGACTCCTATCATTATGGAGTTTTTCATGAGCACCTCCAATGAAGGAATGGATTTGTCTCAAGTGATTTTTGACTTAATTATTCAAGTTATCGTTCCAGTTGGATTAGGTTTGTTCTTACATCCATATTTTAAAAAGATTGTAGAAAAGATTAATCAACCTTTAAAAGTTTTTGACCAATCTATCATCATCATGATAGTTTATATTTCATTTTGTGAATCATTTCAACAGGATTTATTCAGCCAAATTCATTTCATTGAAATTAGCATTTTGAGTCTAGCCATGCTTACATTATTTTTTGCATCTTATTTTTCTATTACAAAAATTAGTAAACTATTGAAGTTTTCTGAAGAAGACACTATTACCGCAGCATTTAGTGGTTCCAAAAAATCATTGGTTCACGGAACAGTGATGTCTAGTGTATTATTCAAAGGATATACTTCTCTGGGTGTAATTCTTATGCCTTTAATGATTTACCATACACTTCAATTGATTGTAGCCAGTATTCTTGCCAAAAGATTGAGTGAAAGATAAATAAATACTATTCAATCCTATTTCAAAAATAAAAAAGGGCGAATCGAAATCCACCCCTATCTTTTCACAATATTCTCAAATCACATTCTACAATGTTTCATTGCTTAATTGCTTTCTTATTATATTGTCACATTACTATTGGCTATCTTTTGCGATAGAACCTCTCATATCAGTATCGGATTTGATATTTTCGATTTTGTAGTAATCCATAATACCCAAATTGCCACTTCTAAATGCTTCTGCCATTGCCAAAGGAATTTGAGCCTCAGCTTCTATCACTTTAGCACGAGCTTCTTGAGCTTTGGCTTTTTGCTCTTGTTCATGTGCCACCGCCATAGCTCTACGCTCTTCAGCTTTTGCTTGAGCAATATTTTTGTCAGCATTCGCTTGGTCAATTTGCAATTGAGCTCCAATATTTTTTCCTATATCAATATCTGCAATGTCAATAGATAAAATTTCGAAAGCAGTTCCACTATCCAATCCTTTACCTAATACTAACTTGGAAATAGTATCTGGATTTTCCAAAACTGACTTATGAGAATCTGCCGAACCGATTGAAGTAACAATACCTTCGCCAATACGAGCCAAAACAGTTTCCTCTCCTGCTCCACCAACTAGCTGTCTAATATTAGCCCTTACAGTTACTCTAGCCTTAGCTATCAGCTGAATACCATCTTTCGCAACAGCAGTAACAGGTGGCGACTCAATTACTTTCGGATTTACAGACATTTGAACAGCTTCAAATACATCTCTACCTGCTAAGTCAATAGCTGTAGCTTCTTTAAAAGATAAAGGAATATTTGCTTTATCTGCTGAAATCAAAGCACTTACAACACCATTGATTCTTCCTCCAGCCAAATAGTGGGCTTCTAATTCATCTTTAGAAATTGCCAAACCAGCTTTAGTAGCCATTACCATCGCATTGACGATGACATTAGGTGGAACATTACGCAATTGCATTACAAAAAGCTCAACCAAACCTATCCGGACATTGGCTAAAATAGCACTTATCCATAAGCTAATGTATCGCATGAATGTAAATACAAAAATCAAAACAAAAAGGAGTAGGATAATCCCTCCTACCATCAAAACTGTACTATTCATATTATTAATTAATCCTTTTGAACAAAAATTTTATTATCTGAAATATTAACGATTTTAATACTTGTGTTTGAAGATAAAAAAACTCCTTCATAACTCCAAACGCTCAAGATTTTACCTCCAAACATCGCCTTGCCTTCTGGTCTTAAATCTGATATTGTCAATCCCGTTTCACCAACAACCAAACCATAATCATCAAACTCATTCATACGTCCATTGATATCTGCTTTCATCGTCAATTTAGAACGATGAATATTTTTAAATGCCAACCAAATCGCAGTAAAATTGAGCAAAACAGCAATTATTAAAGCTATCCAACCCCAATTAGCTCCGTAATTGACAAAGGTTTCGTAAACGCCCCACATACTCAAACCAGCACCTACAACACCTGCAATCATTCCAGGTAAAAGAAAAATCTCTAATACCACTAAAACGGTTCCTGAAAAGATTAATAATATAATGGTGAAAAGATTCATAGTGAGTATATCTTGTCTATGGTGCAAATTAAACAAAAAGATTGCAACTTTGCGCTATCATGAAAATTGAATTCTGGGTATTGGGAAAAACTTCATTCAAATATCTTGATGATGGTATAAAAGATTACAGTAAAAGATTGGAAAGGCTTACTGATTTTCAGATGCTTGTTCTTCCTGATATCAAGGCTAGTGATGCCAAAAGCTTTATCTTAAAAGAAGCTAAACAAGTACTTGAAAAAGTCAAACCAGAAGACCAGCTTATCTTATTAGATGAAAGAGGAAAAACATTTTCTTCCATTCAATTTGCCAAAGAAATAGAAAAACGACAAATGTTACTTCAAAAAAAGGTCATTTTTCTTGTAGGAGGAGCATACGGATTTGATGAATCTATTTACAATAGAGCCAATGCCATGCTATCTCTTTCCCCTATGACATTTTCTCACCAAATCATCCGACTGTTGTTTTTAGAGCAATTATACAGAGGATTTACAATTATAAAAGGATTACCCTATCATCACGAATAATTTATGATTACTATCACTATTATCATTATCACAGCGATTACTTCAGTAATTGCATTCAGCAATGAAGAATTATTTAGAAAATTTGTTTTTGCTCCTCAATATATGTCCAAAACCAAAGAATGGCAACGGTTTTTCACTTATGGACTTTTACATGGCGACTGGATGCACTTGATTTTCAACATGTATTCATTCTATCTATTTGGTGGAATAGTAGAAAAAATGTTTAGCGATGTATATGCCAACTTAGGAAATTTGCTTTATATCTTACTGTATATTAGTGCATTAGCTATCAGTTCTATAGCCGACTACTTTCAGCATAAAAACAATTCAAGGTATATGGCAGTAGGTGCATCTGGAGCAGTATCTGCAGTAATATTTTCTAGCATTCTGATTTACCCTCAAATGGGAATCGGTATTTTCCCAATTCCATTTCATATTCCAGCATATATATTTGGTCCATTATATTTAGGATTCAGTGCTTATATGGCAAAAAATGCAAACGACAATATTGGACATTCTGCGCATTTTTACGGTGCTGTTTATGGCTTGATTTTCACAATTATCACTATTCCAGGCATTATTCCTCATTTTATCAATGAGGTGTTTTAATAGCATTAAAAATGTAAGCATATTTTTTGATGCCACTATTACCTTGAGAATAGTTTAGTTATCATTATAGCCTTATTCATCTTTTTGAACTTCAACAGGCAAATCTATATTCAATTCATCATCCCAGATACTACTCATAAAATATTCTATTTTCCCCTGCAACAAATTGACAAGAGAGTTCAAAGACTGATACTCATTAGAAGTGCTTTGAGAAAGCGGCGTCCCTCCTGAATATTTCACTTGTATAGTAGCATTTGATATTGAAGGAAATATAACAAGTCTAATTTCAGCTTTTTGAGCATGAGTAAACACTAGAGTTTCTATCAATTGATGTAAAAGTCGATATAAAATGACTTCACTAACTGCATTGATTTTATTCTGTTTCAAATTAGTTTTGACATACAGACGAATCGGATATTCATTTTGATATTTCTGACTTAAATCAGTAATTGCCGCTTCTAGACCATACCTATTTAATGTAGGAGGCATCAATTCATGAGACAAATCTCTGACATTCTGAGTGCTTTCATCAAAATTATCAATGATTCTATAGACTAACTCCTTTTCTTCAGTTGAACAATCATTGAGTTTCATTGCAGACAATTTCATCTTCACTGCTGCCAAATGAGCACCTATACCATCATGTAATTCTTCAGCAACTCTTTTACGTTGTTTCTCCTGTCCTTCTATTAAAGAATGGCTGTATTTCTTATTCAAAACACTCAAATCATACTTCATTCTTTGATGGCTTGTGATGACAGATTTCATACGTAAAGAAGTAACTATCATCAATAACAAGCTAATCGCAAATCCACTTATATACATTAAAAAATGCCCTATTAATTTGCCTGTCCAAAAACCAAATTCTATAAATGGATTAAATAAAAATGCACTAAAAAGGAAATAATACAAGATTGAAATGACTAAAACTCCCCTATCTTTCACTTTGGAAAATGCCCATATCATCAAAACTAAAACCAAAATACTCGTCAGTACAATATAGACCATTTGAACAATCTGCATTGTATCTTGAAGCATAACATTCAATAGAGAAAAAGGAATATACATTATCCATAAAACAATACCTAAAACAATGAATATATCCAACAATGTCGTATTCCATCCACTTTGAACTCTCGACGAAATAAATTCTTTCAAAAACCTCAAAGTAACGATGAGATAAAGATATAAGAAGAAGTTTCTCACAACAAAATCCAAGTAACTTCTACCTGGCCAAAACACTTCCAAAGGTATTCCACTTTTAATCAATAACAACATTCCTCCGGAAGACAAGTATAGCCAATAATAGATATAACTTCTCTCTCTGATAAGATAAACAACTAATCCGGTAATAATGATAAAGAATAGCAAAACCCCATAAAACAGACCTCGCCCCAATTCTATTCCTTGGCTAATAGCAAACTTATTATTCTTATTCCAAACAACAACTGGAAGGTCATATATAGGAGCATTTGTATAAATCCTTACAAGAAAAGAATACTCCTCTTTCGGTAGTGCTGTATATGGTATAACTATATTTCTATCATAGTATTTACTCGTTTTTAAGCCTCCACGTGTAGCTACTGAACCGCTATCAATCAATGCATCTTTATGAAAAATATAATAATCTATCTGACTCAAACCAAAATTGCTCATTTCAACAATGAAGTCAAATGATACATTCTCAGCATTATAAACATTGAAAAACATCCATTTTTGAGATTGGGTAGTGAAGAACAAATATTTTTTTATCTGTTCATACTCCGAATTCTTCATTTGGAAATAAATATTAAAAGGATTACTGACAGAATCTGTAGATAAGTAATACTCAATATTATCACTGCCTTCTGCAACAATAAAATCCTTATTCAACTCAAATCTATTAGCAGAAAGTTGATTGGTCCAGCAAAAAAATAATATCAGAATTAAACTCCTCATCAAATCATTTCTTTCATCGGTATTTTAATAATGATAACTGTTCCTTTATTTTCAGCACTTTGAATACTGACGCTTCCATTCATTCCTTTCACTCTAGATTCTATATTCAACAGTCCTATTCCTCCTTGATTGTCTGAATTATTAAACCCTATACCATCATCATGCACTTCAATAGATAAATCTTTGTTGTAAAATATCTTCAATTGAACATGCTTAGCTTGCGAATGCTTGATAATATTTCCAGTAATCTCTTGTAATATTCTACAAACATTGAGTTTGGAAAAATCATTAACACGTGGAGATGGCACAGCCAATTGATACTTCACCTGAATATTACTTGCATTTAATGTACTAAAAATACTCTTGATAGCATCATAGAAACTTTTGTTGGAATAATTGGAAGGAACAAAATCAGTGGAGATTTTATCTACTTCATTTTCAATAGATTGAACATCATTACTTAAAGACAAAAGAACAGATTTCACAATAGGATGATTGATATTCTTTATAGCATCCAACATCTGCAATCTTAACATACTGATATCCAAGCCAATACTCTCTTTAATGCGTTCAGTCAATTTTACTCTTTCATTTTCCTGTCCTTCTATATATGCATTAATGGTATTGCGATTCAGCATCATTAACTTATACTGTCCTGATGAATTGTCTTTAATATATCCATAAAAATTTAATGCCAAAATGATAGTAACAACAAATATTTCTACCAAGGTCAAAACAATATTGATATGCGGTGTCGATATCAGACTAGGAAAAAGATTCCAATCATAAACACTTAATTTTTGTAGAAACACAGTAAATGCATTTCCTCTCATCAATATCTGTATTACCCAATTGGAAAATTGGATACAAACGACAATCACTACCCATAAAACTTCTTTCCTACTCGTTTTCAACCAAGTAGAAACAGACAAAGCAATTATCAAAATTCCATATCCCAAATACAAGCTATTGACAATATTATACCCAATTTGGAAAGGTAAATTTGAAGATGGATAACACAGCGCAAACACTATTAATGCCAATACAGTAATAATCAATGTCCAAACCAATCCCAATAAAAAGCGATTAAATTTGACTAAGTGGAGTGAAGTCCTAAAAAATATCCTAATAAAAGTGATATGAATTAAAATCGTCCCAATAATAACTATATATGGCAATAATTTCTGTACCAATGGAAACATATACCATATATATTGAAAGCCCGTACCTGTATCACTGAGAAAATTAATTATCCCCAAAATATTTAATAGCAGATAAAAGAAAAAGAAGGTATTTCTAGTAAACAAATACAAAGAAAATAGTGTCAATGAAAATAAAAGATAGACACCATAAAATACTCCCAAAAATAAATTGTCATTATTGGTTCTCCTTACTAGTGAATATTCATCAGTAAGTATCAATGGAAAATTGACAGGTTCCCATTGCTTTTTAACCTGAAATAGATAGCCCACTGATTCATTAGGTTGTAGATGTATAGGAATAATATAATTTCGATTTGAAATCTCCTTATTTCCTCTCACAAAATCATCACCCATCTCAGCAATCTGAACAACAGAGTCTCTGCCTCTGACTTTTGCATTCTGATAAACTATAAAATGATCTAAATTGGGATAAGCTATGTTCAAATAAAATATCTTATGCTCATCTATGGTGTTTTTAAGATTGAATTGAAACCAATATTGATGCTGTCCATACCCTAAAAATACTTCATCCATCTTATTGATTTGAAGAGTTGCAACTGTCGGTGCGGTCGCTTCGAGAAACCCATCTAAAGTCATTTGGTTGGAGGTGTCACTCAAATAACGAATATATTTTCCTAATTGAACTTCCTTGGTCTCATGGTCGATAAATAGTGTATCAAAGCTGGCAGAAAAAAGATTACCTTGCCACAGCATCAATATCTGCAACAAGGTAATCCATATAATTTTTGACAATTTTGACATTTGCACTGCAATATAAAAAAGAAGTGCCCAAATAGCTATACTTATGATTCAGCTCCAGTAGCAGGATTAGATGAACCCTTGCAAAGTTTTTCTATCTCAACATCAATAAAATAAAGATTATTCCCCTCTTCTCCTACTAATTTGAACTTATCCAAAATACTTCTGTATAAATTTTCCTCTTCCAATTGTTCATTGATATACCATTGGATAAAATTATACGTTGTAAAATCTGCCTCTTGAAGAGCTAAGGCAGCTATTTGATTGATAGACTCAGTCACTTCAACTTCATTCTGATAGGCAGACTCAAAAACTTCTTTCAATGATTTAAAATCTTGATGAGGCATATCAATAGCAGGTACAACCGATTTCCCACCTTTATCATTGATATATCTGAATAATTTCATCATGTGCATTCTTTCTTCATCTGAATGTTCATAAAGAAATTTTGCTGCTCCTGAATAACCTTCTACATCACACCATGATGCAAATGCCAAATATTTATAAGATGCAGCAGACTCAACTCCTATTTGTCTGTTTAAAATAGCTTCAACTGATGGTTTTAACATAATAATCTTTTATACAAAACTACAAAAAATAATTTTTGTTTTATTTCAATGCAATAAAGCATCATCAACTTCTCATTTTTAACAAAAAAAATATTTTCAATGATAAATAGACGATGAATACTTAACACTTAAAAAAATCAATTCATTGTCAACTTTACACTTTCTATTAGTTTTAGTATATTCAATTTCAAATTCAATATATCATTATAGGAAATATATCATAAGTCATGCAAAATTTTAAAGAAGCAGTAGAAACAGGGTATCAATTTAAAGGTAAAAGTATCATCATCGGTACCGCAATGATAGAAGGCAAAGCTCAAGAAGGACTTCAAGTCAAAATACCTCTTAAAACTTTTAACAGGCACGGATTAATAGCTGGTGCCACAGGAACAGGTAAAACAAAATCATTACAAAAAATAGTTGAAGGACTATCCAAAAATGGAGTTAGCGTCCTATTGATGGATGTAAAAGGAGACCTCAGTGGATTGGCTATGCCTGGAGCTACAAATTCAATTATTGAAGAACGTGCAAAATATGCCAACGAAATATGGCAAGCAGCAGGATTTCCCGTTGAATTAATGTCATTATCTGATCAAGATGGAGTAAGATTAAGAGCTACAATAACAGAATTTGGCCCTATCTTATTTTCAAAAATATTAGAACTAAATGATACACAGCAAAGTGTTCTGTCATTAATATTCAAATTTTGTGACGACCACGCTTTACCATTAGTAGATCTAGATGACTTGAAAAAATTATTTCTTTATATTGGAGGAGAAGGAAAAGATATTTTGGAAGCAGAATATGGCAAAGTCAGTCCAGCTACTATTGGTACAATTCAAAGAAAAATCATAGAACTAGAAGGACAAGGAGCCAATCTTTTCTTTGGAGAACCATCATTTGATGTGAATGATTTGCTGAGAAAAGATATTCAAGGAAGAGGATTTGTGCATATTATCAGATTAGATGATATCCAGAACAAGCCAAAATTATTTTCAACATTTATGCTTCAATTACTCTCTGAAGTATATGAAAAATTTCCAGAGAAAGGCGATGCAGAACAACCCGATTTGGTCATTTTTATAGATGAAGCTCACTTAGTATTCAGTGAAGCCTCTACTGTATTAGTCAATCAATTGGAACAAGTCGTGAAGTTAATTCGCTCCAAAGGTGTCGGCGTTTTCTTCTGTACACAAAGCCCTTCAGATATTCCTTCAGGTGTATTAGGACAATTGGGATTGAAAGTGCAACATGCATTGAGAGCTTTTACTGCTAAGGATAGAAAAGATATCAAACTTGTAGCAGAGAACTATCCTATTTCAGACTATTATAAAGTAGATGAAACGATAACTCACATGGGTATTGGTGAAGCTTTTGTAACAGCACTCAACGAAAAAGGTATTCCTACTCCATTGGTACATACACTGATGACATCACCTGAATCTCGTATGGATATTATTAATGATGAAGAAAAAAATAGAATATTATCCAATTCTGTATTATATCATAAATACAACCAAACTATCAATAGAGAAAGTGCCTATGAAATATTAGGTAAAAAGATAGATGAAGCCACCATCATCAAAGAGCAGAAAGCAGAACAAGTAGCTAATCAAAAACTGGAATTAGAGCAAGCCAAACAACAAGAAAAACTCCAAAAAGAACAAGCTAAAGAAGATGCTAGGCTAGCAAAAGAACGTGAAAGGCTGGCAAAAGAAGAAGCCAAAAGAAAATCCACATCTATCGAAGCTACATTATTAAATAGTGTCAAAAGACAATTGACTAATACAGTAGGTAGAGAAGTATCACGAGGATTATTAGGTGCATTAAAGTCATTTTTAAAAAGAAAATAGAGAATTGAAAATATCTATTGAATTATCCAACCCAAATGTAATAATTTGATTATTTTGTAAAAAAGGAACTATGAAAAAGCAGCAACTACCGTTATTTGGAGAATTAGACACTCAAAACCTCAAAGAAGAATATGTTTCAAGTTTCAAGTTTGAAGGCAAGTCAATCAAAATAGATCTTAACTTTTTTGAAGACAATGAAATCACAGAAGAAATCTTCAATAAGGCTAAAAAATTCATTGATTTGATAGAAGATCATATCAGAAATGCATACACCTATTTGGGAGAAGATTTTGATGCGGAAGGTGAAACCTATGGTTATATCGAACACCATACAGAAAATCTTCAACCTGAAGAGCTCAAAGCGATTATTGGCAATGAATCCTCTGACGAAGATGAACTTTATGACAATCTATTTGATCATCTTAAATTGCAAAGAGTAGGCATCTTCCCAGAAGATGACGAAGAATTTGCAGTTTTCGACTTTTCAATTGGCGATAAATACACCGATTATGTAATTGCTATTTTCGTTGATTCAGAAGGTATTATGGTAGATTTGGGCATAGAAAGCTAAGTTAACTTTAGCCTAGGAATCCCACTTCCCTTATGACCCCTACTATGAAAAAGATTCCAACAAAATATGTATAAAAAACTATCAACTTGGATTTATGCTATTTCCTTTATCATATTTTCAGCAATAATGGTATCTTATGCTTATGATATTGAACATAATACCCCCATCAGTTTTTCTAGTACCAATGTGGACAAACAAGAGATTTTATTTAATTTAGCAAAAGCACTAGGATATAAAGGCAGTATTGCTGTCGCAATTTTAGTAATCGCAACAAGCTTATATTTTGCTATCGGCCAACATTTTAAGAAGGATTAATTTCATAAAAAACTAGTACTAAATGATACAGCTATGAAAAGAAGTTATTTAATCACTGCAATTATTGGAGTATTGGTTCTTATTGCAATCTTGACAAATCCCAATCAAGACAAACATAAGTCAGCAATTAAAAATAAATTTTATAGAATTTACCAACAATCAATAAAAGAAAATTACTCTGAGGATGACAATGAATGGGCACAGGCTGGGCAAGCTATCGGAATGGCTTTTGGCAACATTTTCATAGATGGAATAATTGATAATTTGGTGAGTTCAGACAACTATATCCTATTCTCACTCACTAAAGTCACTTGGAATGGTGATACAAAAGTAGTAGGATTAGGAGCTTTTGGAAATGTATATATTTCAAAACAATTAGATGAAAAATTGAAAGAAAAGATAATCGATAAACAATAAGTAAAATCTCTTTCACATCAATTAAACTCACATTACAAAAGTCAAAAAGGCTGTTAAGGAATCCTAAATAATATTCTTTTACTAAATATTATACTAGAAAATCACTCTATTATTGAATCTTTAACCGGAAAATCTTTAAGGGCATAAAGCAATTGAGCAAACTCAACAGTATATGTTTTAATAGTATTGGGTCTATACCCTTTCAATTCAAGTAAATCATAAAATCGTTGCCATTCAGGTTGGTTCATTGGATTCATCACTCAAAACAACTATAAAAACTGAAAAAATATCATCGAAAAAATCCTATTATTGTAAACCCAATTCAGGACTAAAAATGAATTATAAACTTATAGCAGAATTAATTAATTAAACTGTAAACTTTTTTTAGGACGAGTCATTACAAAATAAGGACATATTTTTATTCGTATTTTTTGGTTTTTCATTGCTTTTTTGGTTTTTCATTGTGACAAAAAACTGGATTAAATTGACTGCATTCACGTATGCTGAAAGACTTATTGAATCAATAAACGAACTTTGAGACAAAGAAATACATCGCATAAACATAATGACGAACATAAAATAGCCCTAAATACAGTAATCCAACATTGAATCAGCGACTTTTTTGTGCTAAAATCAAAAAGGCTGCCTAGAAATCCTAAACAGCCTTTTGCTTTATTTTATGCTAGAAAATTATCCTACCGCTTTTTTAACTAAATCTGCAGCTTCAGATAAAAGAATAGCAGACTGTACTTTTAAGCCAGATTTTTCTATCATATCTTTTGCTATCTCAGCATTAGTACCTTGCAATCTGACAATAATTGGAATTTCAATATTCCCAATATTTTTATAAGCCTCAATAACCCCTTCAGCTACTCTATCGCAACGTACAATACCTCCAAAAATATTTATCAAAATAGCTTTAACATTTGGATCTTTCATAATGATTCTGAATGCAGCCTCTACCCTAGTCGCATTAGCAGTACCACCCACATCTAAAAAGTTAGCAGGCTCACCACCAGACAATTTGATAATATCCATAGTCGCCATTGCCAATCCTGCTCCATTCACCATACAACCCACATTTCCATCTAATTTGACATAATTCAAATCATGGCTTGTCGCTTCAATTTCTGTAGGATCTTCTTCACTTAAATCTCTCATCAAAGAAATATTATGATGGCGATACAAAGCATTATCATCAATATTAATTTTGCAGTCAACAGCCAACACTTTATCATCAGATGTCTTTAACAATGGATTAATTTCAACCATTGATGCATCTGTTTCTTCATAAGCTTTATACATTTTAGGAACAAAAGCTACCATATTTTTAAATGCATTGCCCGAAAGTCCCAAATTGAAAGCAATCCTTCTCGCTTGAAATGCTTGAATTCCGATAGTCGGATCTACCCATTCTTTAAAAATCTTTTCAGGAGTATGAGCTGCCACTTCTTCAATATCCATACCTCCTTCGGTCGAGTACATGATTACATTACATTCTTTGGCTCTATCCAAAAGGATTGAAAAATAAAATTCTTTGATATCACTTTCTCCAGGATAATAAACATCTTCTGCTATCAACACTTTATTGACTTTACGACCTTGTGCTCCTGTCTGAATAGTAATTAAATTATGACCTATCAAATTTCTTGAGATTGTCTTAACATCATCTACAGTTTTTGCCAATGCAACACCTCTTTGCTCCGTTCCCTCAATCTTACCTTTTCCTCTACCACCAGCATGTATTTGAGCCTTCACAACCCATACCTTTGTGCCTGTTTCAAGAGAAAGTTTTTTTGCAGCTTCTACCGCTTTTTCAGGAGATTCTGCAACAATTCCATTTTGTATTGCTACTCCATATTCTTGTAAAATTGATTTGGCTTGATACTCATGTATATTCATAAAAAGAATTTTTATTGATTTAAAATATTAAGATACTAGCTATTCTTATTGTTTCACCTTTTTATATTTAATAAAATACGGACGCAAATGTATATCATAATAGTCTGTTAACAAAAATAAGTGTATTATTGTTGAAAGAAATTTTTAATTGTAGATTAAATATCTGAATAGTGACGGATAGTATCCTTAACATAGAGTTGCATCCTGCTTATTTTGCTTATGTGGCAAAAATGCCCAATGAAAAACAATTTTCTAAAGCTCATATTGAACATTTAGTATCTCCTTCCACAAATGAAATTGACCTTAAACAATTGAGTACTTGGCTCAAACAATTTCAAAAGGTATGGAATCAGACTTACAGCCAAATTAATATTGCTATTCATGGAAATATCCCTATCACTACAACACCAGATCTTGAAAATGGTATTGATACTTTAAAAGTACTTCATCACAATATTTCGGAAAAAGATATTATTCTTCAAAAAAGTTTAACGCCACAGTTTGTTTGGACATACAGTATTCCATTTGAGCTGAAAAAATTATTAGATAGTTATTTTGTAAATATTCAGATAGTTCCCCCTATTTTTGGCATGTGCAAATACTACCTCAGCCACACTCAAATCAGCCAACTCTACCTGCATATTACACCTCAAGAAATATACTTTTTTTACCTAAAAGGAAAACAACCTCAATATTACAATAGCTTCCAATACAGCAATAAAGAAGATATTTTATACTATACATTATTGGTTTACAAAATGCTAGACATTCCCACAGATTCCTATCCAATAGCACTTACCGGTCTTATCGAAAAGGAATCAGAAATTTATCAATTGCTATACCAATACATTCAAAATATTTACATTGAAGATATTCACATAGAACTAGATAGCAAGGCAATCAATCAAGACAATCTCCACACCAATTATTTAGCTAATCTTTTATTCATAACCCATTGAGAATCATATCAGGCACATTAGGAGGTAGAAGACTGAACCCTCCTAGAAATATACCCGCAAGACCTACAACAGATATTGCAAAAGTTGCCTTGTTCAATATTTTGAGCAATTATATAGACTTCGAGAAAATCAAGTATTTAGATCTATTTTCAGGCACTGGTGCTATTTCATTTGAAATGTATTCAAGAGGTTGTAGAGATATCACTATGGTAGATTTGTCAAATATCAGTGTGGAATTTCAAAAAAAATCTCTTGAAGACCTCAAAATACAATCAGACGCAGTGAAAATCAACAAGGGTGATGCTATTCAATTTTTAAGATCGAGCAGGCAAACTTTCGATTTAATTTTTGCTGGACCTCCTTATGCTTTAGATGTCATCGATGAAATTCCTGATATGGTGATTCAACATCCTCATCTATTAGCAGAAAATGGTTGGTTTATTTTAGAAACTTCTCACAAACATGATTTTACTGAGCACCCTCATTTATTACAAGTAAGAAATTACGGTCAAACTCACTTTTGGTTCTTTTCTCACCATCAACCTGAGTAAATTTTATTATGAAAAAAATAGCTATTTTCCCTGGTTCTTTCGACCCTATTACCAATGGTCATATTGACATTGTAGAAAGAGCATTGCCTTTATTTGATGAAATAATTATTGCAATAGGTGTAAATACACAAAAAAAATATCTTTTCTCCTTAGAGGACAGAATATCATGGATAAAAACAGTGTTCAAAGACGAGCCTAAAGTGAAAGTAGAACATTATAATGGCTTGACAATCAATTATTGTAAAAAAATCAATGCCAATTATATTTTAAGAGGAATAAGAAGTGCAGCCGACTTTGAGTACGAGAAAACAATTGCTCACCTCAATCATACAATGGAACCCAATATTGAAACTATCTTAATATTATCTAAAGCAGAACTCTCTTCTGTTTCTTCGACAATCGTACGTGAAATTATCATTGGACATGGAGATGTCAGCAAATTTATCCCAGACGCTATCGTAGAAAGTGTAGTGAAAAGTATCCAATAACTCATTGATTATACCCCAAATAGATTTACAGCATTTTGGGTTGTTGAAATTTGAATTTCTTCAATAGAACAATTTTTAACCTCAGCCAATTTTTGTGCAATAATAGGAATATAACTGCTTTCATTCCTTTTCCCACGATAAGGTGTAGGTGGTAAATAAGGCGCATCGGTTTCCAACAAAATTCTTTCTAGAGGTATATTACTAAAAATAGCAGGAGAATCCGATTTTTTATAGGTCAAAGGACCTCCAATCCCCAAATAAAAATTATCTATTTCCAATATTTGTTCAGCTTCATCTCTTGTTCCACTAAAACAATGAAAGACCCCTCGAAGCTGTTCAGTCCAATTTTCTTTAATCAAATCAATTGTATCTTGAACAGATTCTCTCGTATGTAGAATAATAGGAAGATTCAATTCTTTAGCCCATTCAATTTGAATTTTTAGCGCATTTTTTTGCTCTTCTTTAAAAGTAACATCCCAATAATAATCCAAACCTGTTTCCCCAATAGCAAAAACTTTTCCTTGTGAAAATTGATTAGGAATATCAATCCAATTCTTCATTGTTTTTAATACCTCTTCAAAATCTTCTTTCACATCACAAGGATGAAGTCCCACAGTAGGAAAACAAACCAAAGGATACTTCTTAGTCAATTCGACCATTCTATCTAAAGAAGCTAAATCTATATTAGGCAAAATAATTTTCCTCACATTTTGCGACAAAGCTCTTTGTATAACTTCATCAATATCTTCTTCAAAATTGGGCTGATAGATATGCGCATGAGAGTCTATCCAATAATTCATAAAGCAAAAATAAGTAGAAATTAATAGACAGACTTCAGAAAACAGTAAATAAAATTCATCTACAAAAAAACAAATTCCAATCCCCTATTTCTAATATCTATAATCCATTGTTCCAAAAATGGTGAATACTTATCCCAACAGTCAGGGCGATCATGCAAAACAATAATATCTCCACCCCTCACTTGATACATTCTATCTTTTAACAGTTGAGTATCTACTTTATCATCAAAATCTCCAGGCATGAAATTAAATTGGCAGCATTTTAATTCAGGATTTGCCGATTGGATAAATCTCCATTGTCGATTCGTAATTTTACCATACGGAGGCCTAAAAATAGAACTATTTATTAACAGATTACCCTTACTAAAATCTTCAAAATAAACTTCGTGATTAGTTTGCCATCCATTCAAATGAGAAAAAGAATGAGAACCAATTTTCTGGCCACTACTCTTTAATAATTGAAAAATATTGGGAAATTTTTCAACCTGTTTACCCAATAGAAAATGAGTGCTAGGAACATTACATTTTTTCAACAATTCCAAAAGTTGAGATGTACTATCAGGATGAGGACCATCATCAAAAGTCAACGCAATCTGATGCGACCCCACATTCCAAATATACTTTGGAAAGAAGGAATAAATATATTTTGGAATCCTTACGAAATACACACTATTATACTTTAATGCAAAAATTGACTTTATCTAATAATTATTTTATACTGATAATAACCATATAAACTAGAATAAACATACAAAATTATTTAAGAAGACCTACCTTTGTAGCTCTTGAATTAAAATAAAAAATGAGCAGACCAGTCAGGGTAAGATTTGCACCTAGTCCTACAGGACCTTTACATTTAGGAGGTGTACGAACAGCATTATATAATTATCTCTTTGCACGTAAAAATGGAGGGAAATTTATTTTAAGAATTGAAGATACAGACCAGACAAGATTTGTACCAGGTGCTGAAGAGTACATCATGAAATCGCTCCAATGGGCAGGAATGGAACTAGATGAAGGAATCATCGAAGGAGGAAATTTTGGACCATATAGACAAAGTGATAGAAAACATCTTTACAAAAAATATGTTGACCAATTGATTGAATCTGGTAATGCTTACTACGCATTTGATACTCCTGAAGAATTGGATGAAATGAGAGAAAGATTAAAATCTCAAGGAGTTCCCAATCCAGCGTACAATCATGTCACTAGACAATATATGAAAAACTCACTTTCATTACCTGCTGATGAAGTGAAGAAAAGATTGGAAGAAAATCAAGCTTACGTTGTAAGAATAAAAGTTTCTCGTAATGAAGATATTCGTTTCCATGATATTATTAGAGGTTGGGTTATTTTCAATTCAAGTCAAATAGATGATAAGGTCATTTTTAAGAGTGATGGAATGCCTACCTATCACATGGCAAATATTGTCGATGATTATCTAATGCAAATAACACATGTTATTAGAGGAGAAGAATGGTTGCCTTCTACACCCGTTCACGTATTATTATACAAATATTTAGGCTGGGAAGAAGTTATGCCAGAATTTGCTCATTTACCTCTTATTCTCAAACCTGATGGAAATGGTAAACTCAGCAAAAGAGATGGGGACAGGTTAGGTTTCCCAGTATTTCCATTAAATTGGATAAATCCAGAAACAGGAGAAGAATCAACAGGATTTAAAGAAAGAGGATTTTTACCTGAAGCATTTGTAAATATTTTAGCCTTTTTAGGATGGAATCCTGGAGGAACACAAGAATTATACAAAAAAGAAGAGTTAATTGAAGCTTTTTCTTTAGAAAGAGTAAGCAAATCTGGGGCAAAATTTGATTTCGAAAAAGCAAAATGGTTCAATCAACAATATATCAAAGCAACACCAGTAGAAGATTTATTAGCAACACTAAAAACCGAGTTTGTAGCTGCTAATATTGTGAAAGATGATGAGTATTTAAAAAAATACATTCAGTTATTTGTTGACAGAGTAACATTTATTAAAGAATTCATCAATATCGGCTACTACATGTTTGAAAAGCCAAAGTCTTATGATGAGGTACAATTTAACAAACGTTGGAGCAAAGAGAATATCCCTTCAACTTTTGAAAAAATTCAAAAGCATTTAGAAAGCTTAGACAATTGGCAGGCAGAAAATATAGAATCTGCAATAAAACAAATAATGAATGAAAATGGCTGCAAACCAGGTGATATTATGTCCACATTTAGAATCATGATAAGTGGAGAAGCAGGTGGACCACCATTATTTGAAATGACAGAAATGATAGGTAAAGAAGAAATTATTGCAAGAATGCAATCAGCAATCGCTTATTTCAACAAATAGAAAAGTAATATACTTTTTAGATAAAGAGTTAGGTATCAAATATCTAGCTCTTTTTTTGTTCAAAAAACAACACAATAAAAGCGTATAGTATCAACAATATAGA
>JAMLHJ010000006.1 GCA_023957245.1 Chitinophagales bacterium | reverse complement strand
GGGCATTCTGCTCTAAGAAATACAATTTAACCGCAAAGGCTACAAAGTTTTACGCAAAGCACACGGAGTTTATTTTGGAGATTTGCAAATGTGAAGATTTAGAGAAAGGTGAGAAGAAAAATGTAAGATGAAATTTGCTGGTGGCAGAGCCTGTCGATGCCAACCACAAAGCACGCTAAGTTTTACGCAAAGTTCACGGAGTTGAGAATTAGTAAAGCAATGAGGAAATGTGAAGATGTGAAAATGCTGGTGGCTGAGTTTGCCTCGTAGAGGCTATCACTTGGTAAGATTTATAAAAAAATAAGGGGAGAACTGTGATGTTTTCCCCTTTGAGTATTTTAATTATTACATGTTAGCTAAAAATTAGGAATAGAATTTTTTGCCAGATTTTGCATAATCAATTAAGATTTGTGCTGGTTCAAATCGTTCTCCATGTTTTGCAGCCAATTGATTCATAATATCTACAGCCTTTTGCGCTCCAATACTGTCAATATATCTGAATGGTCCACCTCTGAAAGGAGGAAAGCCTAGTCCAAATACAGCTCCAATATCACCATCTAAAGGACTAGAAATAATACCTTCTTGAAGGCACAATGCAGCTTCATTGACCATTACCATTGCACAACGCATTTGAATTTCATTGGCATCAAACTTCTTGCGAGAGTTTCCTCCATAATATGAATAAATTTGGTCATCTATTTTGCCAGCAACTTTTTTACCTTTCTCATCATATTGATAAAACCCTTTTTTGTTTTTTCTTCCTTTGTATCCTGCTTTAGAGATTTCGAGAAGTGTTTTGCTGACCTTAAATTTTGGTCTAGCTGCCAACATTTCCTGCATCAATTCTCCGCTCATGATATGTGCACCTACGTCAATTCCTACTTCATCTGCAAGGGTAATAGGTCCAACTGGGAAGCCAAAAAGATTCATTTCTTTATCTACCTGTAAAATATCTGCACCTTCGTCCAATAATAATTGAGATTCATTCATCAATGGTGCTAATATTCTTGTAGTATAAAAGCCTGGACCATCATCTACAACAATAACAGTTTTACCTTGGCGAACTCCAATATCATAACAAGTTGCAATCACCCAGTCAGCAGTTTTATCTGTTTTTACAATTTCTAGTAAAGGCATTTTAGGTACCGGTGAAAAATAATGCATACCAATTACCAACTCTGGATTTTTTGCTTGTGCTGCGATATGTTTGATAGGAAGAGCAGAAGTATTAGTTGCAAAAATTGTATTGGGTTTTGCATTTGCTTCAACATCTGCTAAGATGCTTTGTTTTAGCTTTAAATTTTCAAAAACTGCTTCTATGATGACTTCTTGATTGTCTAAATCCTCATAATTTAAACTGCCAGACAATAGAGCCATCTTTTCTTCCAATTCTATAGGTGTCATTGCTTTCTTAGACACTCGTTTGGAGTAGTTTTTATAGATGGTTTGGTAGGCAGAGTTAATCATATCTTGATTGACATCTTTCAACAATACATGGATGTTATCATTAATAGATACCTCAGCAATTCCTGCTCCCATAAAACCTGCGCCTATCATACCCATTCTGTGTACTTCTTTCACTTTGTCATCGCCATAAGGATTTTTCTTCTTGTCGGTCATTGCAAAGAAGATGTTGATCAATTGTCTTGAGACAGGGGATAAGATAAGTTCTTCAAATCTTTCCACTTCTGCTTCATATCCTTTTTCTATACCCTGATTCCATCCTATTTCTACACATTCCATTATTTTATAAGGAGCTGGATAATTACCATGGGTTTGTTTGTCCACCATCTTTTTAGCTTGGTCAAAGACAATTTTATTCAACAAAGGTGCTTCAAGAACGATATTGGTAATTGTTTTCTGCAATGAAGGAATCCCAGCTTTAACAGTATCGATATTCAAAACATTTCTTTCTCTAACAATAGGTTGCTTGACCAATTCTAAAGCCAATTTTTGAGCAGCGATTTGTAATGCATTAACGTGAACAACTTTATCCACTAAACCCATTTTTAGGGCAGGGTAGGGGAAAATATTTTTTCCAGTCAACATCATGTCTAAAGCAGCTTGAAGTCCTACTAGACGTGGTAATCGCTGAGTTCCGCCACCACCTGGTAGTAAACCCAATTTAATCTCTGGTAGTGCTACTTTTGTAGATTTATCATTACTGCAAATTCTTGCATGACACGCCAAAGCAATTTCCAATCCAGCGCCTAAAGCATTACCATGAATTGCGGCAACAATTGGTTTTTTGGAATTTTCAATTTGATTTAAAATTTTATGTCCTTTCTGTGCAATAGGTTTCCAATCTCCAGGATTTTTTACTTTTTGAAAAGCTTCGATATCAGCACCAGCAATAAAATCTTTCTTTTTACTAGTGAGAACGATAGCTTTAATACTATTGTCATTATTGATTTCAGTAAAAACGTCTTCAAATAGTCCAATCAAATCTGGACCAATTTTATTAATTTTTTCATTGACCTGATTCATCCAAATAGTACAAACACCATTTGAATGTTTTTCAATAGAGATATAATCTTCTCTTTTTATAGTTGCCATACCTTGCTTGTTATTTGATGATTTCTTTAAGGTTTTCTAATTTTTCTTCAGCTATTTCGATTACATTTTTAGCTGCTTTTTTCACTTTTTGTTCAGTGGTTTCATATTTTTTAATCACCATTGCATGCCCGTGAGCACCAGCGGCACAAGCTGCTAAGAGTGCATATTTGCCATCTCCAGCTTGAAGACGATTAGCCGCCATTGTCAATAATCTTCCACCAGTCGCACCAAATGGATGACCAATAGATAATGAACCACCCCATTGATTGACTTTGTTCAATGGAATTGCTCCCACTGGTTTATCTAGTCCCAATTGCTTTTTACACCATTCAGCAGATTTTAATGCATTTAGATTAGCTAAAACTTGTCCAGCAAATGCCTCGTGGATTTCAAAAACATCTATATCGTCAATAGTCAATCCTGTTTGTTCCAATACTTTAGCTATCGAGTAAGCAGGTCCTAAAAGTAACTCATCATATAAATCTCCAGCAGTAAATACGTAATCTACGATTTCAGCTTTAGGTGATAATCCCAATTCTTTGGCTTTGTCTTCAGAAGCCAATAAAACAGCAGTTGCTCCATCTGTTAAAAATGAAGCATTAGCAGCAGTAATAGTGCCTATAAATTTATCGAAAGCAGGTTTGAGTTTAGAGATTTTTTCTACTGTTGTATCTCCACGCACTCCATTGTCCTTGGCTATTGGTGAAAAATTAGGAGGTAATTGAACTGAGAGAACGTCAGATAAAAGTCCAGCTTCTTGAGCTTTTCCTGCATTTTGATGTGAAGCAGCGGCAAAATTATCTTGTTCTTCTCTTGTAACACCAAATTTCTGAGCAAGTATCTCACAATCTACACCCATCGTACGACCTGTAATAAATTCAGAAACAGATGGTCTGTCTGGAAGTAAATCAGCAGGACGTAATGTCATAGCAAACTTTGCATACTCCATTGGTTTACTGATTTTTTGTGCTGCAAACAATTTTTTACGCATTTCTTTAGTATATCCAATCGGAGTGTCAGAAGTACATTCTGTTCCACCTGAAATAATCATGTTGGATCTTCCTAATTGAATAGAATCTACAGCATTAGATATTGCTTGGTTGGCAGAAATACAAGCTTGTTTTACAGTATTACATGGAACTTTAATAGGCAATCCAGCTGTAACAGCGGCTTCACGTGCAGGGTTTTCTGTACGGACATTGGAGATAACATTGCCATAGATAACTCTATCCACTTCATTGCCGTCAATACCTGTACGATCTAAAAGTCCTTTAATCGCATATTGTCCTAATTGATAAGACATTAAATCCATGAAATCTGTCCCCGATTTCAAAAATGGTGTCCTAACACCATCTATAAATACTACTTTTTTCATTTGTTTAGTTAATTGATATTTAATTTTTCTAAAAATAATAAAATTTCAATGCGTGCATTTAAAAACTATATTAATTTATTGAAAAGAAGTTTTTAAATATCGGATGATTAATCCTAGCAAAGTAATCTGCTTTTATTTTGCACCTTATAAATGGTGATTTTTGATGTAATGGTTTTAAAAAGTGAAATGTTTTCAAACAATCCTTTAATCAACAATTATAGCATTTTCTATAATATAGTAAAATTCTTCTGGGTCATTGCTATTGAGTTTTAAAACTCCTCTGATGATTTTGTAATTATCTGTTTTGACCTTAGTGTTGGGTGTTTTCATGTGTAGTATCATTACAGATGCAGGTCCAGCTTTCCCGCAAAAGAAGCATGCTGCATAAGGATTGGCTGATAGGGCGATTTCCTTTCCAGTAGGGTCAAAAGGTATTAAATATCCTTGTACTTCGACTTGTTTGCCTTCAAGAGATTTTATAAAGGAGGTGAAAACGGGAAATTTAAAATTTTCTTCCAATTTAGTTACATACTTTTCTTGATAACCAATGCCTTCAAGAATTTTCCATGTTAATTTAGTTTGTGCTGTAAGTGTGCTTAATCCCCAAAAAAATATTTGAATAAATAGAATAAATCTTTTAATCATCTGCAAGTATTTTAGATATATTCAATCTAAACGCATAAACCATAGGGATAATTACTGAAGCAGTACTAATAAATATTAAGATTGGGAATAGAAATTTCTCTGTAGGTGTAAATTTATAGGCAATTGTCAAGGTGGTTTGGTCGATGATTTTATTTTGCAATATCCACACTCCCAATCTACTGACACCCATTCCCGCAAGGTAGCCAATAGTAGTGGTCAACCAAGTTTCAAATAATATGATACGCATCAAATCATATCGAGTAGCACCCATTAATCTCAATACAGCCATTTCGTATTTTCTATCTTGAACTCTTCTATATACTGTGATAAAAATACTTAGTGCCGAAAGGAAAATAATACTCCATGCTATCCCTTCTAATAAAGTAGTTCCTAATCCTGTCAAATGTGATAATTTATTGATTTCCAATGCGGGTACAGCTGCTTGTAATGGAGTTTCTGTATTAATAGTTCGAGGAAGATTAATTAATGCAGCTGGGCTTTTTAATTCAACAAGCAATGAAGTCAGTTCATCTACTTTAACGCTACTATCATTAGCAGATATTTGCTCTGGATGATGAGTTAGCCATACGGTATTAATATTACAAATGATTAAGTAGTCAAGAACAGTTTCTGATTTTTTTAGTATTCCGACAACTTTGTAAGGATGGTCATTGTGTTTCTCTCCAATATTAATATTGCCATGAGTACCATAGAAAGTATCTCCAACTTTTATTTTTTTATATTTAGCAATATCTGCTCCAATAACAACTTCAAAATTATTTTTAAACATTTGACCTTTGGTAAATTCTGCATCATACTTTTTAAGGTAAGATTCGTCTGTTCCCAATATTTTATATCCTAAATAATTATCTCCAAAAGCAAGAGGCGTGATACTTTTTATTTGTTTATTCTTTTTTAATTGATTGACTTCGTCCATTGGTATATTTCCAGTTGGCTGGTCGATATGATATACAGAAGAAAGAACAAGTTGTAATGAACTTCCTTTTGCTCCAATAACTAAATCAATATTCTTTAAATCTTTGATTACCTTTTGGTTATAAGCATGATTTAAAACTAAAATTAATGAAATAATTGTAGTCCCAAACGCTAATAAGATGATGTTCAAAAAGGTAGATAAGAATTGATATGATAATCCACCTACGATTATTTTCCTGATCATAATAAAGATATCTGATGGTGAATACTATTTTTTATTCTTTCGTCATGTGAAACTACAATTAGTGCTGTGTTGTCAATATGACACGCTCTGTCTAATAATTCCATGACTTTTTCTGTATTTTTTTCATCCAAGCTTGATGTAGGTTCATCAGCCAAGAGAACTGCTGGCGAATTAATGATAGCTCTAGCTATACAGACTCTTTGTTGTTCTCCCAAACTTAAAGATTGTGGTTTACGGTCAAGTAATTGAGTGATTTTTAGCTCTTCAGTGATATTATATAGTCTGTCTTTATTGGCTTTCTTTTTGGCAAAATAACAAGCTGCAAGTATGTTGTCTTGTACATTGAGAGAGTGAATCAAATGAAGCCTTTGCGGAATAAATCCGATTTTTTGACCTCTATATTTATCTGTGTTGCCAAATCTCAATTTGGTAATATCAACATTGTCAATAATGATATGACCATGGTTGGGTGTTAAAATACCTGCCAACAAATGTAGTAATGTAGATTTCCCACGACCTGAATTGCCATAAATTAATAGTTTCTGCCCCTTATCACATTTGATTTCAGGATAAGTAAATATCCTTTTATTGTCAAAAGTGAAAGTTAATTCTGAAGTTTCTATCATGATTCGTCATTCTCTGCTAACAAGTTAATCATAAATCATTTACTATAAAATACTTAATACTCAAAAAATGAGATTTTATACTAATATTATCGATTAAATACATTTAGTAGCTCAATTTAAGGGATAAGTGTATGTGTTTTGTGAGAAAGTGGCTCTATCAGGAATCGAACCTGAATTTCAGGCTCCGGAAACCTGCGCAATATCCATTATACTATAAAGCCAAAAACTAAAAGTTCGCAAATGTATAAATTTATTGCTGATTCAATTGGGTTTTTGTTGGTTTGTCTTTGATTTTTTATATCATAATTTTTGATAAGTTGTTATAATTTATTTATGAGTTGCAAATAAGATATGTCAATTCGTATAAATTAAATTGCATTTTGTATAAAGAGAGTATAAGAAAAGGTTCTTTCTGGAATTGAAATTTTGTTTATTAAAAATAGTTCCTTACTATTGTGATAAGTCAAGATAATCTATCTTTTTAGACTTCGTCACTGATAGCAATGCACAAATACAACACACACACACACTCAACACACACAATAAATTGCTATCAGTGACATTCTTTTTCTACTATTCTACTTGTTTTACATATTAATATTTAATAATTGTGAATATTAATGTGCTTAAAAATTATAAATTCCTAATTCAATATCGTTTAGTTTTGTATTTTAATGAATTTAGAGATGCTTAACAGCATGACATTTACTATAAAAATGGACTATTTCGTGTCATTGACTCCGTCGAATCTCCGATTTCTGTAAGAATCTAATCCAAACCATTTCTTAACTAAACGACATTAATACCTAATTATTGATTAAGTTGGTATTTTATTGAGGTATCAAAATCCTTTTTGTGTATTTTTACAAAATAGAACAATTATAAAGTAATTATGTCGGTTGAAAATTTAGTTGCAGAGATAAAAGGTATGCAGGTGTATCAAAATGAAACACATGTTTTGAAAGATGTGAATTTGGATGTAAAGCGACGTGATTTTATTTATGTGATTGGACGGACGGGAAGCGGTAAGAGTTCATTTTTGAAAACCCTTTACGGTGATTTGGATTTAAGAAAAGCTGATATCGCAATGATTGCAGGTTATGACTTGAATAGTTTGAAATCTTCAGATATACCAATGTTAAGAAGAAAAATAGGTATTGTTTTTCAAGATTTTCAATTGTTGACAGATAGAAATATAGAAGATAACTTAAAATTTGTTTTGGAAGCTACAGGATGGATAGATAAGGTGCTTATTCAGTCCAAAATTCATGATATGTTGGCATTGGTCAATCTGAGTGAGAAAAGTAAAAAAATGCCTTATCAATTAAGTGGTGGTGAACAACAAAGAGTAGTTGTAGCACGAGCTTTATTGAATGACCCTAAGATTATTTTGGCTGATGAACCTACTGGTAATTTGGATCCTAAGACAACAGATGATATTATGAACCTACTGTTCAATATCAATAAAGAATATGGAACTCCTGTAATTATGGCAACACATAATTATCAGTTAATAGATAAGTTTCCAGGTACTGTTTATATTTGTTCCAATCACCAATTAAAGCATGGTATTGAAGTCTCCACAGAAGAGGAAGATACTCCAGAAGACTAAATATTTGTCTTTGAAAATGGCATCAGGATAGAAACTGGATATCCCTTATCACGTTTTTCTTTCAGCTCATTATTGATATCCGAACTTCTTATCATTTGGATAGGCTTGTTGGGGTCTCTGAAAAAATTATTCCAATGGTGAAAAATTACTTTAGTAGGAGACAATTGATGGTAGGCTTCAATGAATTTTTCCCCACATTTTTCTTTATGCCAATAAGGGTATAATAACAAATCGATATGTTTCTCTGTAGATAGATTTTCTAATAGTTGGAGGCTACTTTGTGGTATCTCTCCTGATGCAAGTAGTATTCTTGAAACTATAGTGTCATTGTCTAATACATCTAATAAATAACTATAAGTGTGTCCTTCAAGCCATTGCCATACTGGTCCAGGTGCATGTGCCAATGGTTGTTCATAAGTTCCTGTCAAAAGCTTAATACTTTTACCTATATGTGCTTGATGTTCACTATGAATAGGATAAATTCTGAAGGTTTTATCTGAACTATATATCCAATTAGGTTTTGCCATTCTTTCTATAGGGTATTGAAGTATTTTCTTATTTTCTTTCAGCCATGGTGATAAAGATAAAAGGGCACTACTACTCGCTACAACTTTTGGTTTGTCATTGAGATAAGGCATAAAACTTGGTAAATCAAGACAGTGGTCATAATGTCCATGGGTGATAGTTACAAGTGAAATATTCTTTTTGTTGGGGATTAATTTACTGAGCAGGTTGTCTCTATTTGGGTATTTGCCAGTAACTAATTGTAAATAATTTGGGTTGCTAAAAAATGGGTCGTTCAAATAACTTTGCCCCTTATAAGTAATTACAAAACAAGAAGTTCCAAAGTAGTCTATTTGAATTCCTTTGTTTTTTTCTGGAGCTTGATTAAAAATATATGTTTTCAAATCATCTAATTCTACTTTTTTGCCTAAACTCATTAACTTTATAGGCACAATAAGAACAATAATTAAAACTAAAGCAGCGATTGATATCTTTATTTTTTTCATAACTATAAACAGTTAGTTAAATATAAGTATTAAAATTTGATTTTAGTGTAAATTTTTTATAAATATGGAAAGTATTTTACCTCTCTTACAATCTACTAGAAAAGCATCTGTTGCTTTACGCCAACTTTCAGATGTTCAACGTCAGGCTATTTTGAAATCTATTGCTTCAAAATTATCTGAAAATGAATCTTTGATATTATCTGAAAATCAAAAAGATTTGGATAAAATGGATGATGCTAATCCTAAGAAAGATAGGTTGTTGTTGAATCATGATAGGCTTCAAGGTCTTATAGAAAGTTTATATGATGTGGCCAATCTTAAAGACCCTACTGGGCAACTTATTTCTGAATATACTACTGATAAAGGTCTTCATATTCAGAAGGTTACAGTTTCTTTAGGAGTTGTCGGTGTAATATATGAATCGCGACCAAATGTTACAATTGATGTTGCTGCTTTATGTATAAAGTCAGGGAATGCTGTAGTGCTTAGAGGTGGTTCGGATGCTGAGTTTACCAATCTAGTTTTAGTCCAATTGATTCATGATGCATTACGAGAAAATGGACTGCCGTCTGAAATTGTATTGCTCTTACCCGTAGATCGTAAATTTGTCAAAGAATTATTAGAAGCTGAAAAGTATGTAGATATTATTATTCCGAGAGGATCGCAAGAACTGATTGATTTTGTGCGATTACACTCCAAAGTGCCTACAATAGAAACAGGTGCAGGCGTATGTCATACTTATGTTGAATCTACGGCAAATTTACAATCTGCTGCCGAAATAGTTGTTAATGCTAAGACTCAACGTCCAAGTGTTTGTAACTCATTGGATACTGTACTTGTTGATAGGCGTGTGGCTCAAGATTTTCTTCCTTTATTGATTCCAGGGTTTAGCAACTTTGAGGTGGAAATATTTGCTGATGAAACTGCTTATGATATTTTAAAGAAAGCCAATTATCATTTTTTACATCAAGCTACTCCAGAGAATTTTGGGATGGAATATTTAAGTCAGAAATGTTCTGTAAAAACTGTTGACAATATTGATGAAGCATTAAATCATATAGAGCAATTTTCCTCTAAACATTCAGAAGCAATTGTTACTCAAAATGAAGAACTAGGAGAGCGATTTTTAAATGAAGTAGATGCAGCAGCCGTTTATGTCAATGCTTCTACAAGATTTACTGATGGCGGTGTTTTTGGACTAGGTGCTGAAATTGGTATCTCTACTCAAAAGCTTCATGCTAGAGGACCATTTGCCTTAGAAAAACTAACAACTGAAAAGTGGATTTGTAGGGGAGAAGGTCAGGTGAGATAATTTTTTATAATATTATTTTCTCCTGCTGAGTGTCTTTTTAAAATCTAAAAGGAATGCAGAAATATTGAACAGAAGGTCTTGAAATACAGTTAGGTTAGCTATTAGATTAGCATGATGGAGTTGGAATTGAATAAATATTTCACAAAAGACACTCAAAAGACTCAAAAAATACTAAGAATAGAAATTCCGTGAACTTTGCGTAAAACTTAGCGCCCTTTGTGGGTGAAATTTAAAATAAACTATTACACAAAAGACACTAAGAAGGCACAAAAAACTCAAAGCAAATTCTTTGTGAAACTCTGGGCTACTTTGTGAAACTCTGTGGAATACTTAGCGTCCTTTGCGGTTAAATTTTGGACAAGATATTCTTGAAATCAATAAAAGGGTAACTCCTACGGAGCAATAGTTGGTCGTTTATTTATTATTACCTAGCGGTAGCCTCTACGAGGCAAGCTCTACCGATGCATTTTTTATTCGTACTTCGTACTTTTAACTTTAAATTTTTCACTCTTCTCCATGGTTTCGACAGCATTTCGACAAGCTCAATGACCGTCTCAACCACCAGCATTTCACATTCTCACATTTCCGAATCTCCACATCTTATCTTATTGCTTCAATAAATTCTTTGACAGCATCTTTAATTCTTGTTGGATGAGCTTCTATATGTTTAATAAATGCAGTGCCAATGATAGCTCCGTTCAAATATTTGGCAGCGATATCAAATGTTGCCTTATCTCTAATGCCAAAACCCACCAAAGCAGGATTGTTAAGTTGAAGATTTTTTACTCTGGAAAAATATTCTTTCTGAGTGTCTTCAAAATCTACTTTTCCTCCAGTAATGGTATTTGTGGAAACTACATAAATAAATCCATTACTTTCTTTATCAATAGTTTGGATACGTAAATCTGAAGTTTGAGGAGTGATTAGAAAAATATTTGACAATCCATTTTTATTGAATTTTTCTTGATAAGAAATAACATATTCGTCCAAAGGCAAATCTGGCAAGATGATTCCATCGATACCACAAGCCACTGCATCATCGATAAATTTATCAAACCCATATTGCATAGGAGGGTTGAGGTAGCCCATCAATACCAATGGAATACTGATTTTTTTACGAATATCTTTTAATTGAGCAAATAAATGAGGTAAAGTCATTCCGTTATGAATGGCAACGTTATTACTATATTGAATAGCAGGGCCATCTGCGGTAGGATCTGAAAAAGGTATTCCTATTTCTACCATATCAACACCCGATTCTTCCAATGCTTCAAGAATAGTAGGCAAACTGTCAATATTTGGAAATCCTGCAGTAATAAAAATACTTAGGATATTATCTTTTTTCTTTTGAAACAACTTTTGAATTCTGTTCATGATATATTTTTAAAGCAAAAGAGCTTTTTATAAGTTTTTAAATTCTCTGATGTATGTGTCTAAATCTTTATCGCCTCTACCTGATAAGTTGACGACGACAATTGAATCAGCTGGAGCATTGATTTCTTTCAATTTAGCTAAAGCATGAGCAGATTCCAATGCAGGGATAATTCCTTCCAATCTACTGAGTTCCATTACTGCTTCTAAAGCTTCGTCATCTGTTGCAGACATAAACTGCGCTCTACCTGATTCAAATAACCATGCGTGTATAGGCCCAATTCCTGGATAGTCTAATCCTGCTGAGATGGAATGAGGTTCTACAACTTGACCGTCTGTAGTCTGCATGAATAAAGTTTTACTTCCATGCAATACTCCTGGTTTGCCTAATATAGTTGTTGCAGCAGACATTCCTGAATGGATACCATGACCAGCAGCCTCAACTGCTATGAGTTTTACAGTTTGCTCATCCAAAAAATGATAGAAAGCTCCAGCGGCATTACTTCCTCCGCCTACACATGCCATCACATAGTCTGGTAATTCTTTTCCTTCTTTTTCTTTAAGTTGCCAACGAATCTCTTCACTAATAATAGATTGGAAACGAGCTACCATATCTGGAAAAGGATGTGGTCCGACTACTGAACCTATAATATAATGGGTGTCATTGGGATTGCCTATCCAATCTCTCATTGCTTCATTTGTAGCATCTTTCAATGTTTTACTTCCACTTGTAGCAGGTCTGACTTCTGCTCCTAACATACGCATTCTCTTGACATTAGGTGCTTGACGTTCAATATCTACTTCACCCATGTAAACGATGCATTTCATGTCCATCAATGCACATACAGTAGCTGTAGCAACACCATGCTGACCTGCACCAGTTTCTGCTATAATTCTTGTTTTACCAAGTCTTTTTGCTAGAAGTATTTGTCCGATGGTATTATTGACTTTATGAGCTCCAGTGTGACACAAGTCTTCACGTTTAAGATATATTTTGTAACCGTATTTTTGAGATAGTCTTTTGGCAAAATATAGGGGAGTAGGTCTTCCTACATAATCTTTCAGTAAAGCATTCATCTCATTAATAAAATCTTCACTATTGATAATATCCAAATAGTTCTGTTGAAGATATTCTATATTTTGGTGCAACATTTCAGGAATATAAGCACCTCCATAAGGTCCGTAAAATCCTCTCTTGTCAACTTGATACTCCATTTTATCTTTTTATATTTATTTTTAGGGGATAATTATTATCAGAATCTTCAATATTACATTATTACTAGTTTTTTATTGAAGAAATCTATCTTCAATGAAGCCAAACCCAAAATAAATAATCTTAAAGTTGATTTTAATTATGTATTTCGCACAAAAGTACTCAAACAATGAGATTTTTTAGAAATTTTTATTTTCCATTTTCTGAGCCTTTAATCTGAATTCATTTAGCTTCTGATAATTTTTAAAATATAATTTATTGTTTTTATCTATATATAAGTATTGTTTACTTATTAGAAGTGTGTAAAAATTATAAAGAAAGATTTGAAAAGGAAGAAACGTAACTTATCATAACGTTAACATTTTTTAGGAGAAATTAAAAAATGATATACTTTCAATTATTTTTTTTTATAATTGTCGCTTCAATCTATTTTTTGATATAAAATGGTAATAAGCGTATTAAAGGAAACAAAAGAGCACGAAAGAAGAGTAGCTCTTACTCCAGACATCATCAAGCTCCTTATTAAGAAGGGCTTTGAGGTGATTATTGAAAGCAAAGCAGGAGAGTCTTCTTACTATAAGGATGATGATTATATTGCAGTAGGTGCAAAAATTGTTGATAAGGCTCAAGCGTGTGCATCAGATATTGTATTAAAAGTCAATGCTCCAACAGTTGAGGAAGTAACGTTAATGAAAGAAAAATCTTGTTCTCTTTCACTTCTTTATGGATATACTCAACCAGCAGTATTGGATGCTTTTAATGCTAAGAAGATTTCAGCATTTGGTATGGATGCAATTCCTAGGATTTCTCGTGCTCAAAAAATGGATGCCTTGAGTTCTCAAGCTAACTTAGCTGGATATAAATCTGTCATTATGGGTAGCAATGCATTAGGAAAGATTTTTCCTTTGATGATGACTGCTGCTGGTACGATTACACCTGCGAAAGTGTTAATATTTGGTGCTGGGGTAGCTGGATTACAAGCTGTTGCTACTGCTCGTCGTTTGGGTGCTGTTGTTGAAGTGACAGATGTAAGACCTGAAACAAAAGAGCAAGTAGAATCTTTAGGTGGTCGTTTCTTGACTGTTGAAGGTGAGGGTGTTCAAATAGAAGGTGGATATGCTAAAGAGGTTTCTAAGGAATATTTAGCTAAACAAAAACAGTTGATTGAAGATAAAATTAAAGATGTTGATTTAGTGATTACTACGGCTTTAGTGGTTGGTAAAAAATCTCCAGTCTTGGTGACTAAAGAAATGGTCAGTACGATGAAAAATGGTTCTGTTATCGTTGATATGGCAGTAGAGTGGGGTGGTAATTGTGAATTATCACAAGCCAATCAAACTATTGTTAGCAATGGTGTAACTATTATCGGAGAAGCTAATTTACCTTCTTTATTGCCTATCAATGCAAGTCAATTGTATGCTACTAATATTAGTACGCTTTTATTGCATCTTGCTAATAAAGATGGATATAACTTCAATTTGGAAGATGAGATTACCAAAGGTTGTCTTATCACTTATGAAGGTCAGACTGTGCATGCATTTACTAACCAGATTTTGCAAAAAAACAATTAAAACAATTAAAATGACAATAGAAGTATTTATTCCATTATTGACTGTACTTGCATTAGGTACATTCTTAGGCTTCGAATTGATTTCAAAAGTTCCTCCTACACTACATACACCATTGATGTCTGCATCTAATGCGATTTCAGGTATTACAATCGTAGGAGCTATTTTAGCTTGTAATGAATTGGGTTATACGACCATCAGTAAATGGTTGGGAATTTTTGCTCTAATATTAGCTACCGTGAACGTTGTCGGTGGTTATGCTGTGAGTGATAGAATGTTGAAAATGTTTAAGAAAAAATAATCTAATATATCCATCCAATGAAATTGTATATTGAACTTGCATATTTGATTTCCTCTATTTTGTTTATTGTAGGGATTAAAATGCTCAATAAAACTCAGACCGCTCGCAAAGGTAACTTTGTTTCTGCGGCGGGTATGTTTATCGCTATATTAGCTACTGTTGTTCAAGTGAGAGCGATTACCTTGATAGATATTTTTGTCGGTGTTCTGATAGGTTCTATTATCGGACTATACTTTGCATACAAAGTGAAAATGACGAAAATTCCAGAAATGGTAGCTATTTTTAATGGTTTTGGAGGTTTAGCTTCTTTGGCTGTTGCTTTGTCAGATTATTGGCTACATACACAAGAAGGGGCTATGGCTGGTTATGGAGATTTGATTGTTCCTATCTCTGTCATACTAAGTATTTTTATCGGAGGTGTGACGTTTACTGGTTCTATGATTGCTTTCTTAAAGTTAAATGGCAGTATTTCTGGTCGTGCGATAGTATTTAAAGGTCAGCACCTATTGAATCTAGCACTCATTATTGTATCCATCATTTTGTCTGTATTTGTTCTTATCAATACTCAAGATCCATTATATATCATATTAATCTCTGTGCTTTCTCTAGTATTAGGAATATTGCTTGTAATCCCAATTGGTGGTGCAGATATGCCAGTAGTAATTTCATTACTTAACTCTTATTCAGGTATGGCTGCTTGTGCTACTGGATTTGTATTGAGTAATAACGTATTGATTATTTCTGGTGCTTTAGTAGGTGCTTCTGGTATTGTTTTGACACAGATTATGTGTAAAGCGATGAATCGCTCGTTGATGAATGTATTACTTGGAGGATTTGGTCAGACTGCTGGTTCTGCTGGTACTCAGGAAGGAGGAAGTGATATCGTTGTTAAAGAAGTTGGGGTTGAGGAAGCTGCGCAAATATTCGATTCTGTTTCATCTTTAATTATTGTTCCTGGTTATGGTATGGCTGTGGCTCAAGCTCAACATGCTGTCCGTGAATTGTACGAATTGTGTGAAAAGAAAAATATTGATGTTCGTTTTGCTATTCACCCAGTGGCAGGAAGGATGCCAGGTCACATGAACGTATTATTGGCAGAAGCAAATATTCCTTATGACAAGCTGATAGAAATGGAATTAATCAATGATGATTTTTCTAATACAGATTTAGTGTTTATAGTAGGAGCAAATGACGTTGTCAACCCTGCTGCTAAAACAAATCCTAATAGTCCAATCTTCGGAATGCCTGTTTTGAATGTTGAAAAAGCACAGACTGTTATCGTGTCTAAGAGAGGTATGGCTCCTGGTTATGCTGGTATTGAGAATGAATTATTTGGTGCAGATAACTGTTTGATGTTATTTGGTGATGCTAAACAATCTATCACTAAATTGGTGAATGAATTGAAAGAACTATAATCTCTAAAAATAATTTTATTAAAATAAAAGACCGTTATTAATAGCGGTCTTTTTTAATTATAATAGATTGATAATTAAATATAAATACAGAAATAGTTAAAGTATTAATTAACTGCTTTTTTGGGAAAATAGATTAATGCACTCTATCTCCTCTAATGTCTAGAGATTGAATGATAATAGCTTCATGATTCAACCATTGTTCCCATCTTGATTTGACTTTAGCTTTGTCGATGTATTTATTAGCGATATCTAGAAACATAGTGTAATGTTGGGCTTCTGCAATCATCAATTTTCTATAAAATTCTTTTAATGTAGTATCTGATATTCCTTCTGAAAGCAATCTAAATCTTTCGCAAGAACGTGCTTCTATCAATGCTGACATCAACATTTTGTCCAAAAAGCGGTCTTCACTTTTTCCTCCCTTTATTACAAATTTTGATAGTAGATTGACATATTCATCTTTCCTCTGAAAACCTAAATTAAGGTTTCTTTTCTTCAACTCTGCTAGCACCATTTTGAAATGTGCCCATTCTTCTGAAACGACTGGTGTTAATTTCTCAACTAAATATTCTTTATCTGGATATAGCTGTATTAAAGCGATACATGTAGAAGCAGCCTTTTGTTCGCAATAAGCATGGTCAGTTAATATTTCTTCTATACTTTTCTCTGCAAGATTCACCCATCTAGGGTCTGTAGGAAGTTTAAGTCCAAGCATGATTGATATTTTGGCTCAAAATTAATTATATTTTCTTCCATTATTGGTTACTAATTAGAAATGGTTTCTATCATTATTGCTCAATGGAATTGATGAGAAAACATATCATCTTCTGTTATGGTAAAATAAATCAATATTTATAAATTTGAAGAATGAATAAAAAATCTTATAATCAAATTGCTGGTCAAAGCACAGAACGTATTATTGGTATTAGCGATGGTATATTTGCTGTAGCATTGACATTATTAGTTTTAGAAATTAGAATTCCTGTATTGGAAGAAATTAAAACTGAAACTGAATTATTAAAAGTATTCGTGTCACTCTATCCAAAGTTTTTAGTTTATTTTTTGGCTTTTATGACAGCAGGGATTTTTTGGATGGGACATTCAGCTCAGTATAAGGTGATTGAGAAAAGCGATAGAAATTTGAATTGGATCAATTTATTGTTTCTGTTGTGCGTAACTATGTTGCCATTTTCTACTGCATTTCTAGGTGATTATATTGATTTTAAGTTGGCTATTTTTGTTTATTGGATGAATATTTTCTTAATGGGATTAATGCTTTTTATTAATTGGAATTATGCCTATAATAATGGATTTGTATCTGAGGGAAATAGGGCATTGATGAATTATGGAATAAGAAAACGCATTATTGTTGCTCAATCATTATATTTTTTGGGTCTTTTACTTTGCTTCATTAGTTCATATTTGAGTATTGCTTTTATTATAATAGTTCAATTAAATTACGCATTTCCGTTTGTGAAAGAAAAGAGTTCTAATTAAAAGAGTATTAATTGATTATAGAAAAAAATATTTATTGTTGAAGATGGAGTTTTAAATAATAAAATATTAACTTACTTATGGATATTAGATAACAGATAGATTTTTAATTGATGAGAAAGCTAGTAATTATTGTTTTGTGTATTATATCTTTTTCTTGTAAGAAAGATGAGGATAAGGATTTTCAAGAGAATATCTCTGTTCAAATTACGAAAGTAGAGCAAACTGAAAGCCCTAATACATTTCCCTTTAGAAATTTTTCACTTGATAATGTCAATTATATTTATCAAGACAATGTTATAAAATCGATTTCAATAAAAGGAGATGCTCAAGAAGCAATATCAATTGATATTACCTCAGAAAAGAATCAATATTTTGGTACTTTTTCTCAAAATGCTATGCTTTCAGATCCACTAAGCAATTCTATTACGATGAAATCGTTTAAGATCATTCCTATTAATAATTCTTTGAGCTGGATGTCAAATGAATATAGTGTTGTAAATCCATTTAACTCAGAAATTTCTACTAAAAATAGAACAATCACTTATGAGTATGATAAATCAAGAGTTTTAAAAGAACTTAAAAGTGTATTTAAGGGTTCAGATGGTGCTTATTTTTGGAATGGAGAGGGGACTAATTTGAAGATAAAAGAAATGAATGGAGATTTAGTTTCAAGATACACTGTTTTTAATCGTTTGGCTGCTTTTTCGGAAGATATTAAAAGCGGACAAGATTTAGAAATTACTTTACAATATCAATATGTCCCTGAAATACCTGATGGTTTGGTAAATATTGTTAATCAAGCTATTATGGGTGTATATCATCTTGGTTTTGAAGATTATTATTTTAGTTGGCCATATTATTTGAATAAGGATAATCATATCAGTCTTGCAAAAGATTTTCCTACAGAATTTAATGGAACTCGATATGTTTTTGCTGATTGGATAATAGGATTTGCATTTCCTCAATTGAAATTTTTTCCTACTTCAAAAAATCAATTAATCGTATCCAAACATATTCAAGGGAAAAGCTTTAGTGCTATTGATTCAATAGATTCAAGCCTAGTTTATAATAGAATAGATTCAGTAGTCAATTATCCTTATGTATTTGATAGTGTACAAAAGACATTAGAGATTGCTGGTTTAAAGATTTATTACAAGGTACAATAGTATAATTTTAGTTTTTTAAGCTTTACTTATTATAGATTTTACTGTCTAATTCCTTAGAAGAAATTTTACTTTGTATATTGGGCATTATAATAGTTTAGAATGTCGAATCTTAATTCAGAAAAAGAATATAGATTAAATTTATTTGATTTTGTTTCAACAGCAATTAGAAAATTGCCTCAGAAGATCCCTAATCTTATTTTTGGTGGTATTCCAGCATTAACACAGAAAGATACTGACGAACAGTCAATAGGAAAGGTTTTGGAGGATAATGCTATTCGTTTTAAACATAGACCTGCCATATATTTTGAAGATAAAGTATGGAGTCATTTGCAGTTCAATGAAATTTCAAATCAGTATGCACATTTGTTTCATCATTTCGGTGTTAAAAAAGGACAAGTAGTTGCAGTTTTTTTGGAGAATAGACCAGAAGTGTTATTTATTGTTGCTGGGCTTTCCAAGATTGGTGCAATAGCATCTTTAATCAATTCTAACCAAAAATCTCAGGTATTAAAGCATAGTATCAATCAGAAAAATGATGGCTTTTATATTATAGGGAATGAATTGAAAGATACATTTGAAGAAGTGAAAGATTCATTGGTTTCAGTGAATGGTCTTCATGTTTGTTTTGGAGTAGATGATAATAAAAAATATTCATTTTCAGAAGATTATATAAATGTATCTAAAGTTTTAAATAAGCTACCAAAGTCTAATTTTCCTGGTGTGCAAAAGATTATATCTGGAACTCCTTTTGCTTTTATTTTCACATCAGGGACTACTGGTATGCCCAAAGCTTCTATTCAAATTCAACGCAAATGGATTTCTTGTATGTATTGGTTTGGTAAAGTCAATTTAGGTTTAGAGAAAGAAGATGTGATATATATCAGTATTCCTTTTTATCATTCCAATGCATTATTGATTGGATGGTCAAGTGCAGCTATTAGTGGTGCTGCCATGGCAATAAGGAGGAAGTTTTCTGTGAATGAGTTTTGGAAAGATGCAATAAAATATCAAGCTACTGCTTTTATTTATATTGGGGATATTTGTAGATATCTTTTCAATGCAGCACCTAGCCCTTATGATGCAGGGCATCAGGTTAAGAAGATTATAGGAAATGGATTGAGACCAGATATTTGGAAACAGTTTAAAGAGCGATTTGGTATCGAGGAAGTGTATGAATTTTACGCATCTTCAGAAGGCAACATGACGTTTACTAATACGTTGAATCTTGATAATACTGTCGGATGGTGTGCTACAAAATATGAGATTGTAGAGTATGATAGAGAAAGGGGCGAACCTATTTTGGATAAGAATGGATATTTGAAAAAAGTAAAATGGGGCAATGTCGGTTTAATGATTTTTGAGATTTCAGAGAAATATCCTTTCCCTGGTTATATCAACAAAGAAGATAATGACAAAAAAATCTTTCACAATGTTTTTCAGAAAGGAGATATGTGGTTCAATACTGGCGATATTATGAGAAATATTGGCTTTTTGCATGCTCAGTTTGTAGATAGAGAAGGAGATACATTTAGATGGAAAGGGGAGAATGTCTCTACTGCTGAAGTAGAAGAAGTGCTCAATGCTTATCCTTCGATTGATTGTAGTACTGTTTTTGGAGTGGATATTCCTCATTCAGATGGTAAAGCAGGTATGGCAGCAATAAAAATCAAAGAAGGGGACGATTTTGATTGGAAAGATTTTGACGAATATTTACAGACACAATTACCTTCTTATGCTATTCCTGTTTTTGTGAGATTAGTAAATGGTTTTGAATATACATCTACATATAAAATAGTCAAAAATTCATTAAAGAAGGATAGTTTTCATATTGTTGATAATGTATGGCTGAAAAAATCTAAGAATAGTGCATATCATTCATTGACTCCATTGCAATTGAAAAAGATACTTGAAGAAGGATTATAATAATAAAGTAAAATAGTAGTGGATTATCAATCCATCATAATTTGAAAAATTGTTTGTTTCACTTAGCTTTGTGTTTTTAAAAATAGATTAATTTATGGGACGTGCGTTTGAATACAGGAAAGCGACAAAACTTGCTCGATGGGATAAAATGGCAAAGCTATTTACTAGAGCAGGGAGAGAAATTGTAATAGCAGTTAAATCAGGAGGCCCAGATCCAGAGTATAACCCAAGTCTTCGTAGGGCAATACAAAATGCCAAAGCTGCAAGTATGCCTAAAGATAGAATTGATGCTGCTATTAAAAGAGCTACATCTAAAGAAGAAAAAGATTATACTGAGCTTGTATATGAAGGAATGGGACCTCATGGCGTAGCAATTGTAATCGAGACAGCTACTGACAATCCTACCCGTACTGTAGCCAATGTAAGAGCTATTTTTAATAAAAAAGGAGGAACTCTTGGTACTTCTGGAATGCATGATTTCTTATTTAGTAGAAAAGGGGTTTTCAAATTTAAAGCTGATAATATTGACATTGAAGAATTAGAACTCAACTTGATTGATGCAGGTTTGGAAAATTTGGAACAAGAAGAAGGGATGATAATTGCTTATTCTGCTTTTCAAGATTTTGGTTCATTGCAGAAAGCTTTGGAGGAAAGTGGTATTGAAGTGGTCACTGCCGAATTACAAAGAATACCAACAATATTTAAAGAATTATCAGAAGATCATACTGATGAAGTTCTTGAATTTATTGACAAATTAGAGCAAGATGATGATGTTCAGACGGTATATCACAATCTAGCATAAAGACAATATTTTTTCCAGATAATATGTAAAGGGTATATGTTTATTATACCCTTTATATTTTCATGTTTGTAAATTCTTTTGCATACAGATGAAGCAGTAACAAGAGAATAGATATCAATGTAGGTCCAAAAATTAATCCTACAAATCCAAATATTTTCACACCAATAATCACTCCCAATACAGTAACTAAAGGGTGTACATTGGCTATTTTCTTTTGTAGAACAAAGCGTACTACGTTGTCAATATTAGTAATTACAAGTCCGCCATAAAGCAAAAGACCTATTCCTGCTCCCGTTTGATCATGTGCAAAAAATAATACACTCAATGGTATCCAGATAATCATTGTTCCGACCATAGGAATAACTGAAGTGATGGCTGTCAATATTGCCATTACTATTGGGGTTTCAACACCAAAAATCAGATAACCTATAAAAGCAAATATTCCTTGAATAACTGCCAATAAAGGAATAACAATAGCATTGGAAATAATCATTTCTTTGGTTTTATAGCCGACTATTTTTGTATTAGATTCGTGCATTGGAAATAATTCTTTTACAAACCCTTCCATTTGACGACTATTTGTAAACATAAAATAGAGGCTAAAGTACATCAAAGTAAAATTCATTGCTATCAATAAAGTACTTCCTAACATGTTGGGAAGAAATTTGGATACAGGCCCTTGCACATGCTGAACAATTTCTGGAGATAAAATTTCTTTTCCAGTCCATTCTATTATCTTTTGATTCAGCACATTCCATTGTTCGATAATCGGTTCTGGATGGCTGATGAAAAATGTGATTTTATCTATAAGGATATAACCCATAATTGTAAACGGAACCAGTAGTACAATTGTAGCGACTATCATTATCAATATGGCACATAAAGAGCTATTCCAGCCTTTGACTTCAACCAGTTTCCTATAAACATCTTTGAACAGAATATAGAGAGTAAGTGCTCCTAAAAAACCACTCAAATAAGTGATTAGGTTTTGAAATACTAAAAAAGCAATAGCAAGAATAAGCGATAGCAAAAATATTTGCTTGAGTTTCTGGTTGTCCAAAGTCGCCATAATTTCCTTTTTTATACAAAGTAATTTAATTTTTCCAATTTATTTCTCATATCTTTCAAAGGATATAGTATCTTTAAAACCGTATGCAACAGTATATCGTTTCAGCAAGAAAATATAGACCTAGTAGATTTGAAGATGTAATAGGACAAGAGCAAGTGACTGTCACTCTACGCAAAGCGTTAAAGTCAGGTCAATTGGCTCAGTCTTTCTTATTTTGTGGACCTAGAGGAGTAGGGAAGACGACTTGTGCTAGGATATTGGCAAAAGCCATTAACTGTGAGCACCCTGATGAAAATTTTGAACCTTGTAACCAATGTAGTTCTTGTTCGTCTTTTAATGCCAATGCATCTTTTAATATCCATGAGTTAGATGCAGCTTCCAATAACTCTGTTGATGATATTCGTAGTTTGGTCGATCAAATCCGATTTGCTCCTCAGAGTGGAAAATATAAAGTTTATATCATAGATGAGGTTCACATGCTTTCTACACAAGCCTTCAATGCTTTTTTGAAGACCTTGGAAGAACCTCCTTCTTATGCTATTTTTATCTTGGCGACTACAGAAAAGCACAAGATTATCCCTACGATACTTTCACGTTGTCAGATTTATGATTTTAAGCGAATTACTAATAATGGTATTGTTGATAACTTGAAATCTATTGCTACTGCAGAAAATATTAAAGTAGAAGAACAAGCATTACACATTATCGCCCAAAAATCGGATGGAGGTATGCGTGATGCACTTTCTTTGTTTGATAAAATATCTAGCTTTTCAGATGGTGTATTGACTTATAATGATGTGATTACCAATCTGAATATTTTAGATTATGACTATTATTTTCAGCTTACAGATCATTTATTGCTAGAAGATAGTTCTAGTGTTATGCAACTCTTTGATGAGATTATTGGAAGAGGATTTGATGGAGAAATGTTTTTGGTAGGATTATCTGAGCATTTTAGGCAGTTATTGGTTGCAAAAGATCAGAAAATTATCAATTTGTTAGAAGCATCTGAAGAATTAAAGAATAGATATCAAACTCAAGGTGCTAAAGCTAACGAAAGCTTTTTACTGAATGCATTGAATATTCTCAATGATTGTGATATCAATTATAAAGTTTCAAGAAATAAGAGATTGCATATTGAGCTAGCATTATTGAAAGTTTGTTTTCTGAATACACAGTTAGAAAATACACTTGGAGTACTCAGTACTGAAAAAAAAAAGATGATGACACGATAGCCTCAATTATTTCTTCAAATGAAAAAAAATCTGTTGTAGAATTAAATGAGCCGAGCTCAAACGAAAGTAACTATCTTCCTGCTCAAGAAAAAACAACATCAGCTTCTCCTAGGCAGGACAAAGAAGTAGTAGATAATCTTCGCAAAACTCGTACAAGAGGTCAAGGTTCAGTTTTAAATGGAATGTTGACTAATCTTGAGTCTAAAGAGCAAGCTGCCCCAAAAACTGCACCTTCACAAGAAGTAGTCAGTCAACTTTGGAATGAATTTTTATCTTCAAATAAAGAAAAATTAGACTCTTTTTTCTTGAGTTATGCACTCTTAGCAAAAGTTAAATGGAATGCTCCTAATACAATTAGTTTCGATTTATCAAGCAATATTGCTCAAGGAACATTTAATAATAACAAAGTACATTATATGATGTATTTTAGTGAAAGGTTATTGGTCGAAAATCTCACTTTTGAATATATAATAGAACAATTAGAAATAGAAGATGTTTCTAAATCAAAAGCATATACAATCAAAGACCGAATGATTGAGATTCAAGAGATAAATCCTGCAATTAAAATATTAATAGAGAAACTAGATTTAGATTTTTAAATATATGAAGAAGACATTAGTAATTGGTGCAAGTGAGCATCCTGAAAGATATAGCTATAAAGCTGTAAAAATGTTGAGAGAGTATCAACATGAGGTGAAAGCTTTGGGTGTAAGAGAAGGCAGAATTGCAGATGTTGATATATCAACAAAAGCACCACAAGATCAAGATTTTGATACGGTGACGATGTATCTGAATCCTCAAAGACAATTGGAAGTTGAAGATTATATTTTATCATTGAAGCCTAAAAGAATCATCTTTAATCCCGGTACTGAAAATGTTGAGTTTGAGAATAAGGCGTCACAACAAGGAATTAAAGTTGTAGAAGCATGTACTTTGGTCATGTTGCGTTCCAATCAATATTAGGATGTATTTAGCCAGAAGATTTTTATACTTTTTTTTGAGTAGCAGTGTACTTTTTGTTGCTTGCAAAGAGAAAACTGTTAAAAATGACGAGATAGAATTGAAGTTAAATTTGGATTCCAATCAAGTATTTATTACTCAAATGGAAATCAATCAAAGTATGGAAACAGAGGTCAATGGCTTAATGAGTTTAATTGACCAAGTATTTGAATTTAGCTTATCTTCTCAAGTTATTAAGGGTTCTTCTGACTTATATGTTATTTCCAATACGTATCAAAAATTAAAAGTTCATCAAACTCAATCAGAAGAAGAGAATGAAGATATAGTTTTTATTGATACAGATGAAAATTTTCCTCCTGAAACAAGTTTGGAAAAATATTATTACCAATTGAAGGGAAAATCTTATACAACTGTACTTTCTATTCGTGGTGATGAAATTTCTTCTGGGTTATTAGAGTTGAATCGTTCTTTAGGTGCGGAACAATTTAATTCGCCGTTTCAAAAGATATTTCAGTATGGTGTCTATATGCCTGATTATCCTTTAAGTGAAAAAGATATTTGGTATAAAGAGATTGCTTTCAAAGACTCAGCTGTAAATATCTTTGGTAATATTAAATATCAAATAGAAACTTGGGATGATGATGCCATATATCTCTCAACACATAGTTCTATAAAAGGTCGTTATAATCAATTTGACCAAGGAGGACAAATCAATGTTGAACAAGATGGAAAGATTGTTTTGTATCGAAAATCTTGCTGGATGAAAGAAGCTATTATTCAACAAAAAATTAATTGGCTTGATGATAATGCTAGAGAAAATAATATGATAGGAGAAATAAAAATCTCTTCTCAATTGGCCAAATGATTGGATTTTTGATATCTTTTGTATGACAATAATGATTGTAAAACTACAGCTAGGATAACCAACATCATACCAATATAAAAATGTCCTTCCAATTCTTTGTTTTCCTGGAAAAGGATAAATGCTAATATTATCGAATAAATTGGCTCCAAATTATAGGAGAGATTAACTGTAAATGGAGAGATATGTTTTAATGACTCATTGAATAAAATGTACAAGACTACAGTACATACAATAGATAAAATAAAAATGTATATCCAATCTGTAAGGTTGGGGAATAAATAGCTTGTAGGATTCATTTTGAGGTATAGTGGCATGACTAAAGTTAGAAAGATTGTCCCTGCGCTCAATTGGTAAAAGTTCAATGTTTTAGAATCAAATTTTTTCACTAAATCCTCATTGAATATTGTATAAAGAGCTGAAAATAAAGAAGATATAATACCCAAAATTATCCCCAATCTATAATGAATATCAAAGTGAAAGATGAGGATTATTCCAGAAAGGGTAATAAGGCTTAAAGCTATTTCCACGAAATTAAATTTCTTTCTTTTGATAATGGGATATAAGATAGAAGTATTAAATCCTGTCAATCCGAAGCAGACTACCGCTATTGATACATTGGAATATTTAATACTTGCAAAAAACAATAGCCAATGTATGGTCAAGATGACACCTGATTTTGAAATAGATAAAATATCTTTTAAAGGATAGCAAATTTTCGACTTATTATATAGTAGCATTCCTCCTAAAACAATACTAGCAAGAGCGATTCGGTACCAAACTAATAATCCTTCATTCAGTTGGATAAGTCTGCCAAATATACCAGTAAATCCAGCAAGGAATACGGAAAGATGCAAATAGATATAAGAATTTCTCATGTCAAAATCTGAGCAAAGGTACGAGGGTTTTTGGTAATTAGAATAATGAAGCAATGTGAAAATGTGAAGATTTGAAAATGTGAGAATGTGAAATGCTGGTGGTTGAGTCTCTCGAAACCTAACCACAAAGAATGATAAAATTTAACCGCAATGTACGCTAAGTCTTACGCAAAGTTCACAAAGTTAAAGAAAACAATGTGGAAGTGTGAAGATGTGAAAATGCTGGTGGTTGTCGAAGCCCTATCTCCTTATTTTGTCATTCCCATGAAAATGGGAATCTCCAACCTGATTTTACCTTTCATGAGATTCCTGCTTCCGCAGGAATGACACTGCTCTTTTTGTACATTTTGCTCTAAGAAATACAATTTAACCGCAAAGAATGCTAAGTTATTCCACAGAGTTTCACAAAGAAGCCCAGAGTTTCACAAAGAATTTCTTAGTGTCTTTTGTGCCTTCTTAGTGTCTTTTGTGTAATAGTTTGTTTTACAATTCTAACTGATAATGTCAAAAATTTAACCACAAAGCACACTAAGTTTCTACGCAAAGTTCACGGAGTTTAATGAAGCAATGAAATAATTAAGTAATTAAGTAATGAGTAGATATAGATTACTTCGTTCCTCGCAATGACGATTTTTCTTGCTCATGCAGAGCTTGCGATGCATCTTAATTATCTTAATTCCTTAATGGTTCAAAATACAATATTCTTAAAATCATTCAATTAGTGAAATTAATTTTATAAATATTTCTTATCTTATTATATAAGTTGAGTGTAGATAGATAAAAATTATCTTATATTTAGTATAGCTTGAGATTTTAGTACAATTTTAAATACAACCCGATGATTAGAACTGTAATTACTTTTTTGATTGTATTGCTAACAATCATTGCTTGTAAGAAAGATAATGAAAACAATCAAAACACTCAAAGAGCACCGATTGTATTTGTTCATGGATTTTTGGCTGCTGGAGATACTTATGAGAAACAAGCTAAGCGTTTTGCTTCAAATGGCTATAGCATGGATGAATTATATGCTTTTGATTATAATTCTTTAGATGTTATGAGTAATCCTGAAGGAGCTTTGGATAAGTTTATAGATGAAGTGCTTTCCCAAACCAAAGCTCAACAAATTAATTTAGTAGGTCATTCAAGAGGAGCGGGCTTGGTATATGATTATTGTAAATCTTCTGCTCATTCAAAAAAAGTTCAAAAATTAGTGATGTTGGCTGGTTTTAAACAAAATGGGGCAGGAGGTCCGAATGGAAATATTCCCACTTTAAATGTGTTTTCTGTTGATGATAATATTGTAGCAATGGGAGGAAATATCAAAGGGGCAACAAATCTTAAACTTACCCAAAAAGATCATTATGAAGTAGCTACAAGTGAAGCAACTTTTGAAGCACTTTTTCAATTTTTTAATGGAATCGCACCAAGTACTTTAGAAGTATTGGAAGAGGATCAAATTATTCTTTCAGGAAAAGCAGCTAGTTTTGGTGAAAATATTGCCCGAGCAGGTACAATTGTTGAAGTATATGAAATTGATGCTACTACTGGTTTTAGGAAAAGTAGTGTTGCAAGTGCTAGTTTTACGACTGATGCTAAAGGAAATTGGGGTACTTTTAATGCTAAAAAATCTACTTACTATGAATTTGTTGTTTATCACCCTGAAGTCAAAAATGATAGGAAAGTTCACTATTACAGAGAACCATTTTTGAGAAGTGACAAATTAGTATATCTGCGTTCATTTCCTGCTGATGGTAGTCTTGCTAGTGTTTTTTTAGCATCTCTACCCAAAGATGATGAGCAAAGTGTCGTTGCATTTTTTGGTGCTAGTCAAGCAGTTATTTCAGGAAGAGATGAACTGAAAGTCAACGGATATAATTATTCCAATAACATCTTTGCTACAGCTAAGAATACAACTATTGCTCTCTTTTTGTTTGATGATAACAAGAATAAAGCCGTAGATAATACTTCTATACCATCTTTTGCATTATTCCCATTTTTAAAAGGTGCTGATGTATATTTTCCTACAGAAACTCCATCAACTATTCTCTTTGAACTGAATGGTCGAAAAATTCCAGTTTATAATTGGAAATCTAATAGCGAAGGAGTCAGCGTAGCCGTTTTTGAATAGAGATTTTTTTATTAAAACTACAAAGTCAATCCTCCATCAGCTGTATAAACTGCACCAGTAACATAACTGGAAGAGTCAGAAGCTAAGAAGTATGCCAGTGATGCAATTTCTTCAACAGTACCCACACGTTTTAAAGGCAATTGGCTTACAAAATGTTTTGTCCATTGTTCATTGCTCCAAAGTGCTTGTGAAAATTTGGTTTTAATCAATCCTGGACAGATACTATTAACACGAATATTATCAACACCCCATTCAATAGCACAAGATTTTGTCAGCATATTTAATGCAGCTTTTGAAACAGAATAAATACCCATTCCTTCATGTGGAGAAATTCCTTCAACAGAACTGATATTGATGATAGCACCTCCACCTCTTGACTTCATGCTAGGGTATGCAAGTTTGCTCAACTCAAAAGGTGCTTTGACATTCACACTGATTGTCTTATCAAAAGTCGGAGCATCACAGCCAATAATAGGTCCATAATATGGATTAACAACTGCATTGTTGACCAGAATATCTATTCCTCCATAAATCTGAATCGTAGATTCAATCAGATTTTTAATATCTTCTTCATTTCCAACATTACCCGCTATTGCAGTTGCTTCTCCACCAAACTCTTTGATAGATTGAACCACGATATCAATATCTTCTTGTTTTCTTGAATTAACAACAACACTAGCTCCACCTCTTGCAAAATATCTAGCAATAGCTTCGCCAATTCCTTTGCTCGCACCCGTTACAATCGCAACTTTGCCTTTTAAATCCTGAATCATAAGATGAATGATTTATGGTGAATAGATTATAAGTTTTCTAAAAGTTTGTATCCTGTTCCATGCACATTGACTATTGACAATGTTTCATCATCTTTAAGGTACTTTCTTAATTTTGAAATGAATACATCCATACTTCTAGCTGTAAAATAGCTATCATCTTGCCATACATGTTTCAATGCGACTTCTCTTTCGAGGATATTATTTTTTCTTTCAAAGAATAATCTCAAAAGTTCATTTTCTTTAGTTGTCAATTTTATATTTTGATCTTTGAAAATAATCCTTTGGTTTTTGTAATCTAATAATGTATGTCCTGCATGATATTCATCAAGAGCTGCTTGTACTTCAATTTTTTCAACTCTTCTCAGGATGGCGTTCATTTTTAATTCCAAAACTTCCATACTGAAAGGTTTGGTGATATAATCATCTGCACCAATAGTAAGACCTTTGATTTTATCTTCTTTCAATGATTTGGCTGTCAAAAATATAATAGGAATATCTTGATTATCTTTCCTAATTTCTTCTGCCAATGTGAATCCATCCATTTTGGGCATCATCACATCGAGTAATAGAATGTCAAAAGAGCCTCTTCTATAAGCAAGAAGTCCTTCTTCGCCATTCCTTTTGAGGGTGACATCAAAATTCTTGTGAGATAAATATTCTTGTAGCAATATTCCTAAATTTGGATCGTCTTCGACAAGTAGTACTTGTTTGTTTTTTCCAGGCATCGTCATTCTTTTTAATTTTTATAAGGTAAATATATAATAAAAGTTGTTCCTTCTTTTAACTTACTTTCTACATGAATTGTTCCATGATGTGCATCTATTATAGATTTAACATAATTTAATCCTAATCCAAATCCTTTGGTGTCATGAATATTCCCAGATTGTACTCTATAAAATTTCTCAAATATCTTATTGAGATTGGCTTTACTCAATCCGATTCCATTGTCTTTAACGCTTATAGAAATGCCATTATCATTATTTTGGGTGCTTATTTGAATCAATGGATTTTTATCATTATATTTTAATGCGTTGTCAATCAGATTTTTAATAGCATTGGTGATGTGCATCTCATCTATTACGAGCATAGACGGATTGGCATTTAATTGTGTTTCAATGATGGCATTATAATCTTGGCTGATAAGGTCAAAATGGTGAACTAAAGAACGTATAATACTGTGAATATCTCTTTCTTCTTTATTGAGTTGAATTTCACCTTTTTCAAGTCGTGCAATTTGCAATACTTGTTCAACATGGTTAGCCAATCTTTTATTTTCTTCGTAGATAATCCCCGCATATCTCAATCGACTAGAATCATTAGCGGTAATAGATTTATCTTTTAACATTTCACTTGCCAATGAAATAGTAGCAATCGGTGTTTTTAATTCATGTGTCATGTTGTTAATAAAATCTGTTTTCATGTCAGAGAGTCTCTTTTGGTTGAAAATAATTTTATAGCTCACATAGAATGCAAGAATAATCATCAACATAAATATGATAAATGATACTATTGGCATTAAAAACGAAATCAATAAATATTTTTCTTGCTTAGGAAATGTAACTTTTAAGAGTTTCTGACCATCAAAGAGACTTTTTCTGAATAGTTTAGTAGTATATGGCGTATGAAATAATTCACCCAAATCCGAACCTTGTGATACATACACAAAATTGTTATCTGCAAATTCTGTGATGCCAAAATGGAAATTTAGATTGATGCCATGTTGAACTAATATTTTCCGAATAAATTCTTCCAATTGTTGGATATTGATGATTTCTTCTATCGGTCGAAGTGTAATCATTTCTCTTACCAACATTTCTTGAAATCCTTGAATTTGTGATTTATATAATCGTTCAAATTCTTCCTTGCTGATTTCTTTTCTGCTATTAGAAGGAATTTGAGCATTAGGAAATGGAAGGATATGCTGAACACTATCAGGTAGCTTTAGACTAGGAGGTATGTTTGAAGATGTGTTGTTGGAGTCTAATTCTAAGTGACTGAGAAATTCTTCTATATATGGTTTGTAGTCCAAATTGTCAATGCCATAAGCTATTTCTTCTAATGATTCATAGACTCTCTGGTCGAAATTGGCTTTTCTATTATCTATTGCAGCCTTCAACCATAGCGCCTGAACTACACCGACACCGAGTAGTCCAATCACTATCAAAATAAAAGAAAAATATAACAGATGACGATTCACATTGCTAAATTATATACTTAAAATAGAATAAATATTCTGATTAACAATGCTTAACCATTTGTAAGGCAAAGTCCAATGTGTATTATATCTATTTTAGAATTTTATACAAATGATATGGAATGTGAACCAATGCAAATATGATTGAAAAAGATACTAAAACAGTGTCATTAGGTTCAAATTGATGATGCACATAAGCCACCACAGCTAATAAAATACTAGAACCTACAATGCTCCAGCCTAGTGTTTTATTATATTCAAATGTCTTTGTTGTATTTAGATTGCTATTTTTTGCACCATAAAAATAATACACATCAAATCCTATCACCATCCATACTATTAATCTTACCCATGTGTCTAATGGTAAAAATACCATCATGAATAAACACACTAAAACTCCTAATATTGGTACAAGTGGAACTAATGGAGTTTTAAATTCCCTTGGTGCATCTGGCATTTTTTTACGCATCACGATTATACCTATACACACCAATATGAAAGCAAATAGTGTACCGATACTTGTCATTTCTCCTACTACACGGCCCGGAACAAATGCTGCGAACAAGCTGACAAATGCAGCAAAAAGGTAAGTCGCCTTGTGAGGGGTTTGAAATGTTGGATGTACAGCAGAAAATCTTTTAGGGACTAAACCATCTTTCGCCATCGTGAAAAACACTCTTGTTTGTCCCATCAAAAGTACCAAAATTACTGACATATATCCTGCTAGAATTGCCACAATTACTCCTTGTTTGAGCCAAGCATAAGGAGTGTGTCCAATGGCAACAGCTACAGGTGCTATACCATCTTGACCTTGAAATTCTTTGTATGAAGCCAATCCAGTCATGACATGTGCAAATAGTACATATAGAATGGTGCAAATAAATAATGAACCTAATATCCCGATAGGCATATCTTTCTTAGGATTCTTGGTTTCCTGAGCAGCAGTACTCACTGCATCAAAACCAATATATGCAAAGAATAAAATCCCTGCAGCTCTAAAAATTCCTGACCAACCAAATTCTCCCAATGTACCTTGGTTGGGGATGATATATGGTACATGGTTAGCTGGGTTCATAAATTTCCAACCTAAAATAATGAATGCGAAAACGACCACTAATTTTAAAGCGACAATAAATGAAGTAAATACAGCAGATTCTTTAATCCCTTTTAATAGTATAATAGAAATTAATAAAACTACGAAAACAGCTGGAAGATTAATAATTCCTGATATTTCAACACCATTTTCTAAGGTAACACTATCAAATGGCGACATGACTAACTGAGGTGGGAGTGAGAAGCCTATGCTATCGCAGAAAGCCACTAAATATCTACTCCAACTGATAGCTACAGTCGCTGCACCTACAGCATATTCTAAAATCAAATCCCATCCAATTATCCATGCTATAAATTCTCCCATGGTGGCATAAGAATAAGTGTAAGCACTACCTGCAATTGGTATCATTGATGCAAATTCGGCATAACACAGTCCTGCAAAAGCACAACCCAATGCTGCTATCATGAAAGATATGGTAATACTAGGCCCAGCATTATTTCCTGCAGCATAACCTGTTATCGAAAATAGACCAGCACCTATAATTACTCCTATACCCAAAATAACAAGGCTGGTTGCTGTTAATGTCTTTTTAAGTTGATGTCCATCTTCTGGTGCGGCTAATATATCTGCAAGCGGTTTGACCTTAAATAAGTTGTTTCCCATAAAATCAATGATAAGTTAATGCATTGAAATTATTAATTATTCACAAATAATTGATGAATTTTAATTCTTTTTCTTAGAATAATGTTTTTAATTTTGTTGATATGAAAAAAATCTTAATCATTAATGGCCCCAACTTGAATTTGCTAGGGAAAAGAGAACCAAGTGTTTATGGTGCAACTTCGTTTGAGATTTATTTTTCAGAATTATCTTTAAAGTATCAAGATAAAGTGGAATTGTCTTATTTTCAAAGCAATCATGAAGGTGATATTATAGATAAAATACATGAGGTGGGTTTTGATTGGGACGGTATTGTATTGAATGCTGGGGCATATACTCATACATCTATTGCTATTTCAGATGCTATCAAGGCTGTGAATACTCCAGTGATTGAAGTTCATATTTCCAACACACATCAAAGAGAATCTTTTAGACATCATTCTTATCTTTCAGCTGCTGTAAGAGGTGTGATATTAGGTTTTGGTTTGGATTCATATCGATTAGCAATAGAAGCACTTTTAGCTGAGCACTTTTCGTAGAAGTATTGGTCTTTATATATTGAGATGTAGGTGTTTTTTCACTGAATTCAATTTTCTATAAAATATTAATAAGCCATGTGATGAGGTTCTTTTTATTTTCTTTACTTGTTTTAAGCAATATTTTAATATCATGTAAAAGTTCACAAGAGCTTGTGAGTGAAGATTATAAAAAATATTACGATTTATATAAAGTTGAAGGAACTTTTGTCTTGTATCAACAAAAGAGTAATAAATATATTGTCTATAATAAAGAATTGAGCAAACAATTATTTATTCCTGCATCAACATTTAAAATTTGCAATTCATTGATTGGACTTGAAACTGGTGTTATTGACGATGAAAATTTTATTATAAAATGGGATAGTATTATTCGCAAATATCCACAATGGAATACCGATCAAAATCTTGAAACAGCTTTTAAAAATTCTACAGTTTGGTATTATCAAGAATTAGCAAGACGAGTAGGAGCTAAGCAAATGAAATATTGGTTGGAGAAATCTCATTATGGCAATGCTGATACTTCTGGTGGCATAGACCAGTTTTGGCTAACTGGTGGATTGAGAATTTCGCCAATACAACAAGTTGATTTTCTTAGACGGCTTCATGATAATCAGTTGCCATTTTCAAATAGTTCAATGAATATTGTTAAAGAAATAATGATTGTAAAAGATAGTGCTGATTATGTTTTACGAGCTAAATCAGGTTGGGGTGAACAGAATAATATGGATATTGGTTGGTATGTTGGATATGTTGAAACTCAAGGAGATGTTTATTATTTTGCCAATTGCATACAATCTCCTTCCAATACAAATTCTGATTTTCTTAAGGCGAGAATAGAAATTACTTATCAAATATTTAGAGACCTTGGAATTTTTAAGGACTAAGGTGCATTAATATGAAACAAAGTGATAAAGATGCTACTAAGAAAATATTAGTATAGCCAATTAGAAAATACAATAATTAGATTGATAATTTTAATTGAATTAAGACTAGAAGCCTTCAGTTTTAATAAACGAAATTTGGTAGTAGTAATTTAATGAAATATTGTGAAGATGTAAAAATGCTGGTGGCTGAGCTTCCTGAAACTATGGAAAGCATTAGATTGGTTTTTTTATTAACTTTGAAATATAACATTAGATAGTTATGGATATTCAAACACGAAAAATAGAATTCATCTGTTTGAAATTATTTTTTTAAAAATAGCTATAATATAAACAGCCCATTGAATATTTTCCAATGGGCTGTTTCGTATCATTTCATTTTGTCTAGTATAAAGGTAAACTAGGTTCGATTTCCTTGATATATCCTAGAATGCCTCCTTTGAGGTTAAGTAAATTGTCATAGCCTAAATTTTGAAGCGCCTCAATTGCTCTTGTACTTCTAGCGCCACTTTTGCAATGTACAATGACAGGAATATCTTTACGGATTTGATCCAAATGTTCTGTAATTGTTCCCAAAGGAATTAATTGTGCTCCAATATTGACTAGTTCATATTCATGTGGTTCACGCACATCTATTACTTGAATATCTCTTGCTTCGTCTTTCCATTTCTTGAAATCTTGAACAGTAATTTCATTAACGGGCTTTTTATTGATTGGGTCATGTTTCAATCCGCAGAAAAATTCATAATCAATTAATGTTTTTTGAGTAGGATTGTCGCCAGTTAATGGATTTTGAGGGTCTTTAAAAATTTTAAAAATTCTTGTTGTAAATCCTAATGCATCGAAAGTAAATAATCTGCCACTTAAAGGTTCACCTATTCCTGTAACGACTTTTATAACCTCATTGGCTTGAAGGCAACCCATAATACCAGGAAGTACACCCAATACTCCACCTTCTGCACAACTTGGCACCAATCCCGGAGGTGGTGGTTCTGGATATAAATCTCTATAATTGACCCCTCCTTCATAATTGAATACAGATACTTGTCCATCAAATCTATAGATAGATGCATAAACATTAGGTATGCCAGTCATCACACATGCATCATTGACTAAATATCTTGTAGGGAAATTATCTGTTCCATCTGCAACAACATCATAATCTTTGAATATTCTCAAAGCATTTTCACTTGTGAGTCTTTCATTGTAGGTAATCACTTCTATATGTGGATTAAGTGATTGAATACGATTTTTAGCCGCTTCTACTTTTAATTTTCCTATATCATTGACAGAAAACAAAACTTGTCTTTGAAGATTGCTATCATCTACTGTATCAAAATCTATTAAGCCAATAGTTCCTATACCTGCTGCTGCTAAGTACAATAATGCTGGGCTTCCTAATCCACCCGAGCCAATAATCAATACTTTGGCTGCTTTCAACCTTTTTTGACCTTCTAATCCCAATTCAGGAATAATGATATGTCTTGAATATCTTGCCAACTCTTCTTTACTGAGTAGGATTTCATCTACATTTTTCATAGTTTATACTTATAGATTAGAAATACCTCCTGCAATAGCAGGTACTATACTCACAACTGTATCGGATCCCAAAGGAGTGTTTTCACCATCGATACCACGGATATCGTCTTCACCAACAAATATTTTGATGAAGTTTCTGATTTTTCCATTTGCATCTAATATTTGTGGGCTGATATTGGAATATCTTTTTGTCAATTCTTGAATAGCTTGTCCAACAGTAGTAGCATCTGTAGTGAAAGTTGCTTGATCTTCAGTGTACTTTCTAAGCGGTGTAGGGATAATTAAAGTTGCCATATTGATTTGTTTGTTTTTATATTATGCTAATTAAAATTCCTGTTCAAAAATATTATCTGTTTCGTTCAGCCTCCATGATGTCAATAAATTTGATTGACCATCCATCACTGATACAATAATGTATGAAAAGAAAGGTAGTGCTTGCTTCAAATCATGTTCAGATGGTTTTGCAGGATGTTGAGGGTGAGAATGATATACACCTAATAAAGTAGTCTGATGTATCAATGCATATTGCTCTGCTTTGATATAATCTATTGGAGAGATTTCAAATCTTCTTCTTTGGTCACCTTCTTTACTATTAGTGATAGGTATTGCAAGTTCTATTGTTCTTTTGCCTTGAATTTCTGTACCATAAAGAAATCCTACACATTCATTAGGAAAATCTTTTTCGCTATGTTTTCTGATGATTTCTTCAGCACTTTTATCTAATAAAGTATTGTACATTTTATAAAATATGGTCTAAGATGTCAGGATAATTTGAAGCATGATCAGGTAAAATAGTAACAATCACACCTGAAGAAATAGTTTCTGCCACTTTTAAAGCTCCAACTAAATTTGCAGCAGAAGAAGGACTTAATAAAAGTCCAAGTTTTTGTGCCGCCAATTTTATCATGTCAAATGCTTCCATTGTATCAATGAATAAATTTTGGTCAGCGACTTTATCATCATAAATTTTCGGAACAAGAGCACTTTCAAGATGTTTCCACCCTTCCAAGCCATGCATTGCACTGTCTGGTTGTAATGAAGTTAATGAAATAAATGGATTCAACTCCTTCAATCTTCTTGCAGTTCCAGTAAAAGTTCCCGTAGTACCCAGACCAGCAACATAATGAGTGATTTGACTTTGTGTTTGTTCCCAGATTTCTAAAGCGGTTGTATGATAATGTGCTAACCAATTGTTTTCATTAGCGTATTGGTCGGTGTAATAATACAAATCTGGATGCAATTGAGACAGCTCTTTTGCTTTCAATTGAGCTTCATCTGTTGTTCCAAATTTTGAAGTGTAAATGATGTTTGCACCTAATGCTTTTAAAGCTGATTTTTTTTGACAAGAAGCATTTTCCGGAACACACAAAGTGACAGGAAGTCCAATGTTGGCTCCAATAGTTGCATAAGCGACAGCTGTATTCCCACTAGAAGCATCTATAATACCTTTTGAAGTATTGATGAATCCACTTTCCAATGCAGAAGTGATAATACGATATGCTGCTCTTGCTTTTACTGAATTTGAAAGTTGGTTCCATTCTAGCTTTGCAAAAATTTGAATATCAGGATTATTTTGCAAACTACTCACATCAAAAATTGGAGTGTTCCCAATATGAGGAGCTAGACGTTGTGCCTTCTGTATAATTGTTTCCTTATGTGTTACTGTTTCTGTCATTTGTTTATAAATAAAAAATAAAAAAAGCCTCACTTTTTAGGTGAGGCTTATATTATCTTAATTCAATCAATATCCTATATATGCATTCCTCACCCATTTGTATTCATACAACAACAACAGCACGCTGCTAAAATATTTCTGAATGATTGAAATTTTGCTTTCATGTATCTACAAATATACATTCATGTTTTGGAAAAATGTTCAATTAAATGTTATTAAAATGAAAATTTACCACCATTTATAGGTATTGAGCCTAATAATTTTCTCAATTTTACTAAATCTGTGCTTTTAATTCTTTATCAAAGATAAATGCTCCAAAAGGTAGTAATGATAAGATAAATCCTTTAATTGAAAATCCATAAGTCCATTTATACTTGGAGTGGCACAGTAAAATCCATATTATAAAAGCTATGGTAAGCCCTCCATGAACTCTTCCTAACCAATATACATAATCGGGGTTACCTGCAAAGTATTTCATAGGCATGCCAAATCCTAAAAGCAATAAATATGAAATTCCTTCTAAAATGGCAATCATGCTAAACTGCTTTAATAATGTCTTGTCTTTCATTCTGAACAATTAATGCTGCGAAGATATTAGTTGTATTCTAAATTGATTGTCAAGAAATCGTCAATATTTGTTACCAAAGGTATTAAAGTGTTTAATTATGATGAAAATGTAATTCTACGTATGAAAAACCTAAAATTGCCTTGCCCATTGGTAGATGATGGATTGGAATAATTGATAGGTGTAAAATATACAGAAGAAAACCATAATGGGAAAAATAATAACCATAAGTCCAAATTGTATATTCTCATAAACACATAAGTTAGAATCGAAAATATAATCATAATGGCAGAAAGCAGTTTGTCAAATTTTTTTGTGAAAAATCCAATGGTAAATACTGCTTGAGTTAATACTATCATGAAGTATAAAAAGTCTGTAATATTGGGATTGTTCAACCAAAACTGTATCCATCTAGTATGTAATCCATTTGGTGCTAATGCAAATAACTCTGCATGTTGATGTTTCAGAATGTTGGTCATTTCATTGGATTCAAATAGTCCTCCATAATATATTTTGGCAATTGTGGAATGCAACATGACATAAAGAGTATAATATCTAGCAAATTCCCATAATCTCACCCAATAATCATTTCTAAAACAAAAAGGAAATAGTGTAATAAAAATACAAACTACAGTTTTGGAATGTGAACTGCCATAAGCTTCTAATGTAATAGATTGTATGAAGAATAAAATCAGAAATAACCATGTAATCTTTACTCTATCGTGTCTTACATACCCCAAAAGTGCCAATAATACTATAGATACATCTATAATTGTAGCCAAGGCTGGATGATTAATCACATAATCTGGAATCCCAGTAGCTAAAAACAACCAAAAGGTATTGTCTAGTTCAGGATTAAATAGGGGAGCACCAGTCAAATTCATTAGAAATTTTCCTCCATACCACCTATAAGCTAGTGTAAGGATGAGTGCCAAATAAACCAGTCTGCCTAGGAAATCAGCATCTTTAGGATTCTCTGCTGTAATCCAATATGAGGGTTTCGTCGCCTGTTGGAACCAATTTTTGATTGTCATAGCGGAAAGATTTTTGAATGATTTTTAATGTATTGACTTCCTGATGAGTACTACTCTGTATATAATCAGCTATCCATGAAGGGTATTTCTGTATCTGAACGACTGATGGAACTATTCTATAAAAGATTTTTTTCTGTAGCTCAGTCTTGGGTTCACCAAATCTTTGTTTCCAAGCATTTGCTGCCCATATATTATCCTGCATACATTTATTATAAAATCGTGTAGTATTTAACATCGTTTCTTCTTGCCAAATAGAGAGTTGGGCAGTATAATTCATTAATTGTCCATTGACATAATAATGAAGCACATCCAATTGTGTTGGAGCTTTAGTCCTTTGTGCGTACATTTCATAAGGGAAGAATGGAAAGTTTAATATTCTTTTGTAGGTGAAAAAGGCTTGACCTAAACAAAAGAGCATAACTCCTAAAAATAGTAACTTAGAAGTCTTCCATAATTTGGTGATATATAATTTTTCTAGCATCAGAATATTTCTTTAAAATAATAAAATGCAATTATTGTTGTAACTATCAATTTCATTCCTAATCCCAAAATAAAACCTACAAATGAACCCATTCCTGATTTGAATGCAACTTGTAAGTTTTGCCCTGCAATTAATTCCCCTATGATTGCACCTAAAATAGGTCCTACTAAAACAGAGGTAAAACCAATAAAAGGTGTGAGCATAAAAATTCCTATCAACATGCCAATGACACTCCCTCTAACTCCCGCTTTTGTTCCTCCAAATTTATGAGTTCCCCAAATGGCGACAAAGTTGTCCAGAATAGTCACCAAAATACTGACTATGCCTAATATAACCAAGAGGGTCATAGAATATTTTATATCAGAAATCGCTATATGTAATAAGACTAAAGAAAGATAAGCGACTGGAGGTCCAGGAAGTGGAGGGAGAATACAACTGACATATCCTATTATCAGCAATATTATACCAAGAGTGATTATTAAAGCTTCCATTTTTTTATTCTTTAATCGTTATAGATGGATTAGTGAATTTTTTCCCATTTATTCGAATATTCCAACCACCCAAAAAACTAAGTGCTATGATAATTAGGGAGAAAATCGATGGTTTGACGTTCATTTTGATATTTTTTAATTGGTTTTTAAAATTAAAGTATAGTTTGCTTTGTAGGTCAATTTATCCAATCTATTTTTGAGAAATGACAACTGAAAAACCTATAATCTTAGTTACTAATGACGATGGTATAATTTCGCCAGGTATTAAAGCCCTGGTAGAGGTAGCATCTGAATTTGGTCAAGTAGTTGTAGTAGCTCCCGATAGTCCACAATCTGGAATGGGGCATGCTATTACTTTGGAAAATGTTTTACGTGTAGAAAGAGTATATCCATTTGGAGATGATATTTTGGCTTATCAATGTACTGGTACACCTGTGGATTGTGTGAAGATTGCTATCAATAAGATTATTAAAAGAAAACCAGATTTATGTCTTTCTGGTATCAATCATGGTTCCAATTCTTCTATCAATGTGATTTATTCTGGAACAATGTCTGCAGCGATGGAGGCTTCTATTGATGGGATAAAAGCTATAGGATTTTCATTGTTAGATTATTCTTTTGAAGCTGATTTTAAAGGGGCTCAACATTATGCAAGAATTATTATTCAGCAAATTTTGGATAATGGCCTGCCGAGTGGTTGTCTATTGAATGTCAATTTTCCTAAATTATCTGTAGATGATATTAAAGGTTTAAGAGTTTGTCGCCAAGCGATGGCTCAATGGGAAGAAGAGTATGACGAAAGAACTGATCCACGTGGAGGAACATACTATTGGCTGACAGGAAAATTTGTCAATTATGATAATGGTGAAGATACTGACGAATGGGCTTTGTCTAATGGATATGTGTCAATAGTTCCAGTAGAGTATGATTTGACCAACCAGCATGGAATTAGATTTTTAAACAAACATTGGAATATTTAAAAGATGATTCAAAAACAGAAAAAGATTTTGGAAAAAATCGATAATGCTTTTATTGGATTTTTGCTTGGATTTTTAGTTCCCTTATTGACCTATTTCATTATTTATTTCACCCAGTTTGCTAATGAAGATTTCCTGCATTTCTTAAATATTTCTACGATGAAGCATACAGCTCCTTCGATATTGAAAATGATGGTATTCCCCAATATGATTGTTTTTTTGATTGGAAATATACTGAAAAAGTTTTTGTTTTGTAAAGGCGTTTTTTATGCTTCATTTTTGATAATTGTAGCTATGTTGCTCGTCAAATATTTGTAGTTTGAAATATTTTTTTGTTACTGGAGAAGCCTCGGGAGATATGCATGCTGCTCAAATTATTCATAGTTTGAGAGCTTTGGATTCTTCTGCCCACTTTTTTGGTACTGGTGGAAAAAATATGAGAAATTCTGGTGTGGAGATTGTTATCGACATAAAAGAGATGGCATTCATGGGATTTATTGAAGTAGTAAATAATTTTTTTAAGATTAGAAATAACTTTAAGAAAGTCAAAGAAGCGATATCTTCAATTCGTCCAGATGTCATTATTTTAGTAGATTATGCTGGTTTTAATTTAAGAATTGCCAAATGGGCTAAGCAGCAAGGTTTTAAAGTCGTTTTTTATATTGCTCCGAAAGTTTGGGCATGGAATGAGAAACGAGTGAATGTTATAAAAAAATACATTGATTTACTGATAGTGATTTTCCCATTTGAGAAAGAGTATTTTGAAAATAGAGGAATTCGTGTTGTCTATGTAGGTAATCCTTTAATGAAGAAAATCTCTGCCCAAGTACAAAATGTAGATAAAAATAAGATTGCCATTCTTCCGGGTAGTAGGAGGCAAGAAATTGAAAGAATGTTGCCTATCATGTTAGAGTCAATGTATTTTCACGCACAAAAGAATTTGGTAGTAGCAGGTCTTTCTGATTTTGGAGAAGATTTTTATCAGTCTATTATTAAAGATAGAGCCGAATTGGTGATTGATGATACTTATGCTGTTTTAAATGTTTCCAAATTGGCAATTGTAGCTTCTGGAACAGCATCTCTTGAAGCGGCATTAATGAATGTTCCTCAAGTTGTATGCTATAAGATGAATCGGTTAAACTATTGGATAGCCCGATTATTATTGAAGGTGAATTATATTTCTCTAGTCAATTTAATTTTAGAGCGACCTGTAGTTCCTGAATTGATACAAGATAATATGAATGCTGTTTCTATAAAAAATACTGCGATGTCTGTTCTTGAAGACGTGTTTTTAATAAAAGATGCTTATCTTCAACTGCGAAAATTATTGGGAGATGGTGATGCATCAAATAGGGCAGCATTAGTAATTCATGATTTTCTGATAAAGGGGGATTAGCTCAGCTGGCTAGAGCGCTTGCATGGCATGCAAGAGGTCATCGGTTCGACTCCGATATTCTCCACATTGATTATGTTGTATGAAATAAGAGGGGGAGTGGATAGCTCACCTTTTGTTTTTAAATATAGTTTTCTGTAGAAGGATAATATTATTTTTCAAAAGACGTTGAATTGATGTCTAAGGTTTATTTTTGGTGTTATTATTGATATGCTATTGAATATGAAAAGAGATTTGAATATTGCTTTAATTATTGTTTGTTTATTGTTTTCTGTTGCTTCAGCTCAGGAGAGCAATCCTATTGAACATATTTCTAAGGACAATTTAGCACAATTGAAAATTTATAATGATTCCTTGAAATCCTATAATGTAGATTTGATTAATGGTAGTACAGAAGAATTGCGTTCAGCGGCTTCTTATAAGATGATTAAAGTATTTTCAAAAGCGCTGCGTGTTGAAGGTTCATTTCACTACAAATTTGATTCTTTAAACTCAATATCTATTTTGACTCCTTCTGATAATCAATTTAAGATTTTTTCATGGCAATTAGCGTTTGATAATGGTACCTATAGATATTTTGGAGTTATTCAATCTAATGAAAAAAATCCTCAACTCCAGCCTCTAGTAGATTATGGTGATTTTTATGAGCATCCTGACTCTGTGATTGTTGATGGTGATAGATGGATAGGCGCGATTTATTTTGATATTATTCCATTTAAATCAGGTAAATCAACTTATTATGCTTTATTAGGTTGGGACGGTCATAATTCAATAACGAATAGAAAATATATTGATATTCTATGGTTTGATAAAGATCATAAAGCCAAATTTGGTTATCCATTGTTTGTCACTGAAGGAAAGAAAAGCCCGACACGTATTATTTTGGAATATAAAAAAGATGCTGTTTTATCTCTATCTTATTCTCCTAAGGAAAATGAAATTTATTATGACCATCTCACTTCATTAAGTGGCAATGAAGACAAAGGTGCTTTTGATTTGGTGCCTGATGGAACATTAGAAAGTTTTCGCCTTTCAAAAGGAAAATGGAAGCTGAATAATATGGTCAATTATGAGAAAAGGATAGGGGAAGGTCCTCCTAACGTAACAAAAGAGCAAACGATACCATTATACCAGCCGCTACAGAAGCGTTAAGTGATTCTGCATTGCCCAATTTGGGAATGAATACTGCTTGAGAAATATAGGGGAGAAGCTCGTCTGAAATACCTTTAGCTTCATTTCCTATCAATAATACACCAGGCTCTTTGAATTGAACAGTTCTGATATCTTCACCATTCAATAGTCCTGCATAAACCATTTTTTGGGGATGCTGTTCAAACCAATCTTTTAAAGAACAATAATGAATATGAACTCTAGCAATAGAGCCCATAGTAGCTTGAATCACTTTTGTATTATAGGCATCGACTGTATCTTCTGAACATAAGACATTGCGAATTCCAAACCAATCCGCAATACGGATAAGTGTTCCAAGATTGCCTGGGTCTTGAATATTGTCAGTAGCTAACACCCATTCTTCGGGTAAAATATTTTCTTTTAATTGAGGAATATCGAATATGGCTAGACAACCAGGCGATTGCTTAAGGGAAGTGATTTTATTCATTTCCTCATCTTTTGCTATCTTAATTTCGTGAAAATTAATGTTATCAAATGTTGATTTTAAAGCATTTGTACACACTAAAAGGTTAAGATTAAGTCCAGCATGTATTAAATCCAAAATAATTTTCTGACCTTCGGCAATAAATTGGTTTTCAATAACTCTGTATTTCTTAATTTTAAGAGCGTTTATTTTTTTTATATCAGATTTAGTCAACATTATATGCATAATAGTAGAAAACAACAACACAAGATATTATACTTTACAGCTTTGTTGTTTTTAATTAGCTGTAATTCTACTAAAAAATTAAATGAAGGAGAATATTTATTAAAAAGTAATTCTGTAAAAATTGAATATAGTGAAGATTTTGCCGATTCGCTCAAAATATCAAAAGCAGATAAGGCATTTTTAAGTTCAGAATTATTAAATATTGCTACACCAGTTCCTAATAAAAAATTTTTATTTGTATTTCAGCCTAGATTATTTTTCTACAACGTAACCAATAGGCCTCAGAAACAAGCGAGGAGAGAAAGCAAAGGTAAGACACCTCAAAGTAGATTTGGAAATTGGTTCAAAGAGAAATTGGGTGAAGCTCCTATACTTTTTGATTCGACAGTCCTCAATTCCAATAATGAACGCATGGCGAATTTCTTGATAAATCAAGGATTTTTTAATGCTACAGTGAAAAGCGATTATGTCCTAGATAAAAAGAAAGCAGATGTTGTATTTCACGCTTTTCCTTCTGTTCAATATTTATTTAATGATATCATATTTGAAATTCAAGATACTGAAATAGAAGAGGTTGTGAAAGGTAATATGAAAAATTCTTTGATTAAGAAAGGTCAACCTTATAATATCGATGCACTGAAAGCAGAACAGGAACGCCTAGCTTTAGTATTGAATAATCATGGCTTTTTCTCGTTTTCAAAGAATAATATCTTGTTTGAAGTAGATACTTCTGGGGGACAGTTGGCAAAAAATGTGTATTTGCAAATCAATAGAGATAAAGACGATTTGGCTCGTAAGCAATATAGAATTGGTGAAGTGTCTTTTAATATCAACTATGCCAATACAACTTTGAAAAGAAAGAATTTTGAGTCAGATACTTTGAGAAATTTGTATATCTATCATTCGCCTTCAGATGTAAGGGCAGATATTATCGCTCAATCTATTTTTTATCAACCAGATTCTTTGTTTAAAAAAGATGACTATCAAAAGACAATCAATAGATTGACAGAATTGGGTATTTTCAGATTTGTCAATATTAAGTATAAACCATTATTAATCTCTGAAACAGAAGGATATGTGGATACTGATATAGTTGCAGAACTTCGTAAAAGACAGTCAGGAAAAATTGAATTAGAAGCCAATACTGATGCTAGAGATAAAATAGGTACTTATATCAATCTGTCATACATCAATCGAAATATTTTTAGACGTGCTGATAGATTAGAATTCAATATTTCTAATGGAGTTGAATTTTGGTTTTCTAATATTGAAAAAGATGGAGAGAGAAATAATCGCATTAGTTCGGTCAATTTGATGACAAATGCAAGATTATATTTTCCTAAAATTTTTCCAGATTTTAAAAAGTCATCTAATCCCAATCGCTACAATCCTTTGCCTTATCCTAGAAATACATTTATGACTTTAGGATATAATTTGCAAAGAAAAATTGGTTACTATTCTTATATCGTCAATACCTTTAATATTGGTTATGGTTATGATATTAGAGGGAAACATGTCAGACATGAAGTGCAACCTTTTTCAATGAGTTTTATTAAGCCGAGAAGTGCTTCTTTCAATTCAAATTTCAATGAATTTTTAAACAATAATCCCATATTTGCACAGTCCTACAGACAGCAGTTTATTATGGGACAAGAATATACATTCTCCTACAATAATCAGGATATTAATATAGGAAAAGTAAAGAGTTTCTTTTTCTATCGTGGTACAATTAATACTGCTGGAAACTTAGTATATGGAATTCAATCATTGATCAGAACTAAACCAGAAGGTGGATTTACACTAAGTAATATTCCTTACGCATCTTTTACCAAATTGGATAATGATTTAAGGTATTATTTCACTTATTCCAATAAAACGACATTGGTTGCAAGGTTTTTTGCTGGAGTAGGTATTCCTTATGGCAATTCTAAAATAATGCCATTTATGAAGCAGTATGCAGCTGGAGGTCCTCAGTCTATGCGGGGATGGAGTTATAGGCAACTTGGTCCTGGCAGTACTGATACTTCCAATACTTCATTAGATTTAAACACTGGAGATATTCAATTGGAGTTCAATTTGGAATATAGATTCAGTCTGAGCAAACTGATGAAGATGGCTCTGTTTACAGATGTAGGTAACGTGTGGTTGATGCATGCAGATAGTACAAAACCCAATGCAGATTTTAATATTAAAAGATTGGGTCAAGATTTGGCATGGAGTGCTGGCTTTGGTTTTAGATTGGATTTTGGATTATTTGTTATTCGTTTGGATCATTCCTATAAATTATATAATCCCAATCTGAAAAAAGGTGGAAGATGGGTGGGTCAATATCCCGGTTATGAAGCACTCAATGAAGGTGGAAGTGGTGAATGGACGGATAGATGGAAGTCATGGAGAAGTCGATATGCCAATTTTGTTATAGGAATAGGTTATCCTTTCTAGTTTTTTAGATTAGAATATTTGTTTTCTTACAATTGACAATGAATATTTCTCATTGTAAATAAAGTGTTTATAGATAAATATTTGAGGTCAAAAACATATCTTTGCGGGCAAATGAATTACCTTTCAGTCAATCAATTGAGCAAATTTTATGGCGATAGGTTACTTTTTGAAGACTTAAACTTTTTCATTGATAAAGGACAGAAAGTAGCTTTAATAGCAAGAAATGGCAGTGGCAAATCTACTTTATTAAAAATTATTCAAGGCATTGAACCTCCTGAAACTGGAGAAGTGAAGATGGCTAAAGATTTACATGTAGGATTTCTATTTCAAGAGCCACAGTTGGACGATCTTATGACCGTCTATGAAGCTATTATGAATGCTGACCATCCTTTGTTAAGAACCAGCTTGTCTTATGAACAAGTATTGGAAGGGGAAGGAGATTTGTCCAAAGCTATTGAAGATATGGATAGACTTCAAGCTTGGGATTATGAGGTGAAAGTAAAACAGATTTTATCTCGATTTAAAATACATCATCTAGAACAAAAAGTAGGTTCGCTTTCAGGTGGGCAGAAGAAAAGATTGGCATTGGCAATTTTACTATTGACAGAACCTGAATTTTTGATTTTAGATGAGCCGACTAACCACCTAGATATGGACATGATTGAGTGGTTGGAAGATTATCTGAGTGCTAGTCATATTACTCTTTTGATGGTAACCCATGATAGATATTTTTTAGAAAATATTTGTAATGAAATCATAGAGTTGGAAGAAGGTAAACTGTATCGTCACAAAGGAAATTATAGTAAGTTCCTTGAGAATAAATTAGCAAGAGAAGAAAATATAAGATCTGTAGCTGCTAAGGCTAAAAATACAATGCGAAAAGAGCTGGAATGGCTAAGAAGGCAGCCTAAAGCTCGTACCACTAAGTCCAAAGCTAGAATAGACGCATTTGATGATGTGAAAGAAAGAGCATCTCAAAGGGTGAAAGAAGATCAAGTGCAACTTGAAATTAAGATGAATCGCTTGGGAGGGAAAATCTTAGAACTGCACAATGTGAGCAAATCTTATGGTGATAAATTATTGATAGATAAATTTTCATACAAATTTGCAAAAGGAGAGAGAGTAGGTATTTGTGGAAATAATGGAGTAGGAAAATCTACTTTTCTCAATATTATTATGGGGCTAGAGTCTTACGATAGTGGCAATCTGATTCATGGTGAAACTGTAGTCTGGGGATATTATCATCAACAAGGACTTCAGCTTAAAGCAGACAAAAGAGTTATAGAGGTTATTAAAGATATTGCAGATGTTATCCCTGTAGGTAAAAGTTCTATTTCTGCAGCACAGTTGTTAGAACGATTTTTATTTGAGCATGGTCAGCAATATCAATATGTTTCTACTCTGAGTGGAGGTGAAAGGAGAAGGTTATATCTTTTGACAGTATTGATGCAGAATCCGAATTTTTTGATACTCGATGAACCTACAAACGATTTGGATATATTGACATTACAGATACTTGAAGAGTTTTTAATGGAGTTTCAAGGGTGTCTATTGTTGGTGAGTCATGACAGATATTTTTTGGACAAATTGACTGACCATCTATTTGTTTTTGAGGGCGATGGAAAAATTAAAGATTTCAATGGTAGCTATAAAGAATATATGCAATTTGCCAAAGAACAAGGACGTGCCAATGTAGAAGAAGTTATAAAGGTAGAGAATAAGCCAGAGGTAAAAGAGAATGTTGTCAAAGCAGAAACCAAGCGCCGCATGACTTTTAAAGAAAAGCAGGAGTTTGAAAGGTTAGAGTCTGAGATTGATCAATTGGAACAAGAACAATCAGATTTGACACAGAAGCTATCGCAAGGAGATATGAACCTTGATTTAATCACTGAAATATCTTTGAGAATAGAGCAAATTATCGCTCAAAAAGATGAAAAGGAGCTGAGATGGCTAGAGTTAAGTGAGTATTCAAGCTAGTTGAAATTATTGATTCTTAATTAATTAGAAATAGACTTAAATTATAAAACAATATTTTTAAAAAAAGTAAATTTATTGAGGTACATACAATATAATTTTATTATACCTTTACACCTATTATTTAATAAAAAAACTACTTATTAACTAAATACAATAATGAATATTTACATTGCTAACCTTCCCAACAATGCAAGTGAACAAGAGATTAGGGAATTATTCGCACGTTTCGGTAGAGTCCAATCAGTAAAAATTATTTTGGATAGAGAAACGCAAAAGAGTAAAAATTTTGGCTTTGTCGTAATGAATAATGATGAAGAAGCCAATCTTGCTCTTTCTGGTTTAAATGGTTATAATTTTGGAGGCAAAACACTTGCTGTAAGTGAAGCCAAGCCAAAAGATGCGGCTCCAAGAGGAAACTCATCTCCAAGAGATTTTTCAAATAGAAACCAACAAGGTGGAAATAGAAATTCAGACAGACCTTTCCAATCTAATAATTCTAGACCCAATAATGGAACGCCAACATTTACTCCTAGACCAAATGCTATGGAGTTTTCTAGCCCGTCAGATGTATTAGATAATAATAAGAGTAAAAGGGAAAAGGAATTTAAAAAGGACAAACCCGAGAAAAGTCATTTTGATAATGATAGAAAAATTAAAAAAGAAGTCAAATCCTCTAAGAAGTACAATCGATTTGGAGATGATGATGACGATGATATCGGATATAAAATAGGAAAATATTAATAGTGAAGGCAATCGTAGAGGTTGCCTTTTTTGTTGATAATCGAAAAGGTGAGTTGTAAGTTTTTGAAGATGTCTCTTTAAAATAAGAGAGGTTTGAAGACCTTGGAATTTAATACTGCTTATAATATTGTGATGCCAAAATTATTTCTAAACCTGGCTTCTTGAGATTGTGTGTTCTTTTTCTATGATTTTTAGGATAAATTCAATTGTTTTAAATAAAAAGATAATTTTTTTCTGAAAACGCTTGCATGATAAAATAAAATGGCTACTTTTGCAACGCATTTGACGGAAACGCATAAGCAAACCAAAAGGTGCGGTAGCTCAGTCGGTAGAGCAATGGACTGAAAATCCATGTGTCGGCGGTTCGATCCCGCCCCACACCACCAAAAAAGCCCTTAGAAATAAGGGCTTTTTTGTTTTTATTATCTTCTAAAAATTAGATTTTTTCTGTTCTACGTTTTCCTCCAATAGATAAGGATAAATAGACATTAACACCATTAAACTCTCTTTTAATGGCTGATGAAATAATATTGGAAGAACCTAATGAAAATTGTTTTATCCTGAATCCAACACCACTTGAAATGTTGTCAATATTTTCCCATGCTAAAGGTGCAAAAATACCTATGCTTTTAAATTCTACTCTTGGAATTAAATTGAACTTTGTAGGAAGATGAGCCCAACCAATTTTCTTCTTGAAGTCATAAGGATTGACTTGTATGCCTCCGTATATATATAACTTTGGTAAGGCTTTTATATCTATGTATATATGCATCACTGAAGGCAGTGTAATCTTCTTATCGCCCACAATAGGAGTTCTTGTGCCTAATGAATCGAATATCTCTCCAAATGACTTAATAGAGCCTGTAGAATCAACAAGGCTACCTGCAGGAATATCATTACCATTACCTAAAAAATGAAAGCTTGAACTACCATAAGTTTGTTTAAGTTGTCCAAAGTCATTGAGTGCAACACCTATTTTTAATAAATATTTTCCTGACAACTTTGTCGGTTTGAAGGCATATTCGACTCCTGCATCTATTGCCCATCCATCAGGCCGCCAATCATGCTTAAATTTTTTATCTTCTAAATCATTGGATACTTCAATATCGAATTCAGATTGATGAACATTTATAGAAGAATCTAATAAGCTACTATACTTATCGAAATTGATATTCTTAGCATCAAATGCTGAATAAATAATCTTATCTAATACTTTAATATTTACACCTACACTCAATTCGTGAGCTTTACCATCTATTAATTTTCTTGCATAAGCGATACTATATTCTCCATATCCATTGACTGCTGCTGTTGCTTTTTCGTTGTTAAAGTGAGGTATATAATTCAAAATATCGTTAGAGTGATGATAGAGTGAATAAGCTAAGTCCTCACTGATGCCATTGACACTTGCTACTTCCTTGATACGTGTGCCTACTGCAATTGAATTTTTCCCAAAATTAATCATGAAGCCTGGGCCTCTTATATCGGAATTGAAGTATAAATTCTTGTCCTCACCATTCATATTTACCTTAAAAAACTGATAAGGATCAAATTCTTTGAAAATTCCTTTTAAGGAGGATACTTCTAAAAAGTCATTGCCTATAGCTAAATCAGCACTTAGTACATTGACTTGCCATCTCATTTCACTATTAGGTAAGGAAGCTGGATTGAAATAAACAGCCTTTAATGGGTCGTACTGAGATATATGAGTGCCTAAATAAGATTGACTGTATGCCCATTGAGAAAAAGTCAACATAAATATTACAAGAATTAATTTTAAATTTCTTGCTATATAATTTTTATCCATATTTGTTATTTAGATGCATTTAAATTTATAAAATATATCTTAATTGTGCAAATTGGTTTGTGATGTTCTAGAGTAGGTATAATTTGAGGCTTTTATTAAAACTCCCATAGACATGGTAGTCAACATTCATGCTTCTTTGATAATTTAATAGAATACTATTTAATACTCTATAAACAAAAACTCCGTGACCTTTGCGTAAAACTTAGTGTGCTTTGCGGTTAAATTTTGGACGACGATATTCTTGAAATCAATAATAGGGTAGCACCTACGGAGCAATAGTTGGATGATTGTATATTCTTTCCAAGCGATAGCCTCTACGAGGCAAACTCTACTACCATTGTTTTTTCATTCATACTTCGTACTTCTAAATTTCACTTCTCATCACATAATTATATACTCATCCCAATCTCTGTTCCTTTTATTTTTTTATACAAATCAACAGCGTAATTATCAGTCATGCCCGCAATAAAATCTACGACACCCAGAACTTTATTGTAAACACTTTCGTCTTCATAAATAAACTGATTCGGTATTAATTTGACAGCCTTATTCTCACATTGGTCTCTCTCGCTTTTATTCTTGATGATGGGAAATATAAAATGCGAAAGCAATTCTTTGATAACATTATAACCAGCATTTTCTATCTCAATGACAGAACGGTGATTGTAAATGTTTTCTATAGAAAAATCTTCTATTTCTTTCAAAGAAGGATGTTGTTCGCTGATGATATCCATCAGAGCTTTATTGTGTCTGCCAGCAAAGATATCTGCTTGATAATCAATAAATGTTTCAGCACTTTTCGAACTTAAGAAGTGAATAATTTTAGCCCTTAAATAAGATATTTTGTCGTTTTTATTGTTGATACTTTTAATGCGTGTATGAACATTGTCTTTAGCAGATGGATTAAGCGATGCAATCAGATTCATTAAAATATTTACGCAATCCGTGTGTGCAATAATGCCCAATCTATGCGCATCTTCAAGATCTATTATATTATAGCAAATATCATCCGCAGCTTCTACAAGCCATACAAATGGATGTCTCTGAAAAATTAGAGGATGTTCTGATACTAGAGGCATTTGAGAAGATTTAGCGATATCTGAAAAGATATTTTTTTCAGATTGGAAAAAGCCAAACTTCTTTCTGTAAAGTATCTTGGGGTCTTTGGCAATTGATTCACATGGATATTTGGCAATTGATGCTAATGTGGAATAGGTTAGGAGTAATCCTCCACTTGATTTTCCATTTTGTTGTTGTGTGAGAACTCTTATTGCATTGGCATTGCCTTCAAAATGTATCAAATCACTCCATTCTTCAAGACTAAAAAGAGGAGATAATTTTGTTGCATTAATTTTAAAAAATCTTGCGATTGCATCTTCGCCAGAATGTCCAAATGCTGGATTGCCAATATCATGACAAAGACAAGCAGCTGCAATAACATTGTACAAACTGTACTTATAAAATTCTTTGCTATTTTCTGTTAGAATATCTTTTTGGCTTTGTACGATATATTCACCTATAGCTGAACCTAGTGAACGACCTACCGATGATACCTCCAGTGAATGTGTCAATCTATTATGTACAAATACAGTTCCTGGTAGTGGAAAAACTTGTGTTTTGTTTTGTAAACGTCTGAAGGCCGATGAAAAAATGATTCTATCATAATCTCTTTGAAATTCATCTCTAGCAGTAGCTCCAGATTGTGGTGTATATTGTTCTGAGCGTTTGCTTGTATATAATTTATTGATATCCATTCCTGCTTTCTTGTACTCAAAGTAAAGAAGATTTGATGGATAACTCAATATTTTAAATTGACAATATAAATAAGATCTTGATTTTTCTTTATCACTCTTTATTCAGTAATGAATTAAAGCTATTAAAAGCTTACTACATTTGTGCTATGAATGAAGGTAGTCAACCTACTGTATGTGTGATAGGAGGAGGAGCCGCTGGCTTCTTTGGAGCTATTACATGTGCTGAATATATTAGAGATGCACAGGTAATTATTTTGGAACAGACGCAAACTGTGTTGAATAAAGTAAAAATTTCTGGAGGTGGAAGATGCAATGTTACACATGCTTGCTTTGAACCGAAGGAATTAGTACAGTTTTATCCTAGAGGACAAAAAGAGTTATTGGGACCATTTTTTAAGTTTCAGCCTAAAGATATTTTTGATTGGTTTGAATATCGAGGGGTAGAGTTAAAAACGGAAAAAGATAATCGTGTATTTCCCGTTTCCAATCAATCTTCTACTATTATAGATTGTCTTGTTGAAAGTGCTAAAGCCAACAATGTAAAAATTTGGAATCAGACAAAAATCACAGATTTATTTCAAGACAAAAATAATAAATGGCATTTACGCACAGGCAATGGGCACAATATTATTGCTGATGCTGTTCTGGTGGCTACAGGTAGCAGCCCTTATATTTGGGAAGTTTTGGGTAAGTTTCATGAGATTGTCGAGCCAGTGCCTTCGCTTTTTACTTTTAATATTCAACATGTTATTTTAAGTGATTTACAAGGAATTACTATTCCCCATGTTGAAATTAATATTGATGGGCACAAACTTCAGACAGAAGGACCTTTATTGATTACGCATTGGGGGTTGAGTGGTCCTGCTATATTGAAAATGTCAGCTTGGGGTGCTCGCTTGTTTCATGCTATGGATTATCGTTTTTCAATTCATGTCAATTGGACGGGATTGAAAACAAATGAAGTAGAAAGGATATTAATGAAGCAAAAAATAGATCAACCTAAGAAACAAATTGTTAATTCTCCTTTGTTTGATATTCCTTCACGGTTATGGAAAAATTTGCTCAATTATACTAAAATTGATACTTCAACTTTATGGTCACAATTAGATGACTATCAATTACAAAGATTAAAAATGATTTTGACTAGATGCACTTTTAAAGTGAATGGCAAAAGTACTTTTAAAGATGAGTTTGTAACTGCAGGTGGTGTTGTTTTAGAGGAAGTAGATTTTCGTACTATGGAAAGTAAGAAAATGAAAAATTTGTATTTTGCAGGTGAAGTATTGGATATTGATGCATTGACTGGTGGATTCAATTTTCAAGCAGCATGGACGACAGGATATTTAGCTGGCATAGCAATTGCTAATCGATTTGAATAATTAAAATGAAATAAAATGAATAATGTAGTAAAATATATTTTTATCGTGGTTTTGGCTTTAAATGCTTTTAATGCAGATGCAAAACCCAAAAAAGAATTTAATCTTCCAGAAAAACTCAATCAGAAAATTGAGAAAAAAATTGAGAATGTTAGTAAAGATATTGAGAATGAAATAGGACTGTCAGAAAGACAATCTAAAAAGGTATATGCTATTAAATTATTAGAAGCAAAGGAAATTGAGTCTTTAAGATTAAATAAAGCCAAAACTCAAAAGGAAATTAATAATGAGATTATTTTAATCAAAAATGATACTGAAAAGAAGGTAGAGAAAGTATTGAAGAAAAAACAAAAGCCTTTGTGGGAAGCTAAAAAATCTCAATTTGAATACAATTCTGGACTATTAGAAAAGTTGAAAGATTTCTATTATAAAACAAAAGAAGAGTTAAAGAAGAAGTTGAAATAACTTTCAATAAGTATTTTATAATCAATTAGTTATTTTATATCTAATTTATTTAAAATATCTTGAAGCGTATTTAATAATTGACAACCTTCGTAAATATTAAAATCTACCAGATAACTATCATTTTTACCAGCAAGGATAGTGATGATATTTGTACCTTCCAAATCTTTTAATGCATTAGGTACGAAGTCTTCCCAGCTATCATTATCGCTACATAGTACAACGATTTCAGGTTTTTCTTGACGAATTTGTTCTAAAGTATTTTCCCAATTGTCAGGCATGTGATTGTTGTAAGAGGGGATTCCAGCAGCCGCTAAAAAATTAAATGCAAAAGTAGATCTCGCTTTACGCATAGTTAATGAGCCATATTCCCATAAGAATGCTTTAGGAAGTTGACCATTATTATCTTTTGATTTTTGAACTCTGATTCTTAATTTTTCAAAAGGTTCAGACAATCTGAAAGGTTGAAGGATTTTTGAGTTCAAAGATGTAGTATTAACTTCTGGAATCTTTGAAATGTCATCATTCAAATTTGGGAATTGATTTACTCCTAATAAAATTGTAGCCCTATTAGATACATTGTTTTTCAATGTTTGTTGATGTCTAAATATGAAAAATTCTGGAATAGATTTTCCAATAAAAGAAGCAATATAACCTTGATGCTTTTCAATGGATAAAAATACATTCCATGAAGGTCTTTTTAAATCTTCTATCAATTGCTCAATATAATAACTTCCAGATGTAGGATTTAATTGCTTTTCAAAATAGCTTTCTTCTATCAGCAAATGTTGAATATTTCTAGAAATTCTTTGACTGAAACTATTGCCTTCAATCGAGTCATAAGGATGAAGCATGACCGCATCTGCTCCTCCCAAAATTGCACTCATTGCTTCTGTTGTCAATCTCAAAATATTGGTTTCCATATCGAGATTACTTCTATAAATATCAGCAGATTCAGCAAGAATACTTATTTCTGCTCCTTGATATTCATCGACAATCTTTTGTGCGAGATGCCTGATGACTTTTATTTTGGCAATTTCAAAAAAGAAATTTGGACCAATAGCCGTTTTTATTTGAATAGAGCCAATTGTATTTGAGGGAATACCTTGATTATGAAGTTGATGGAGATTTTCTTGTAAGGCAGCAATAATAAATGCTATTTCATCAATATAATGTCCACCAGAATTTTTATAAATAGAACCATCAATTGTCAATACGCCCCATTGAGCTTGAATACTATTTCTATATTTTATCCAATCAATGATAGATAGATCATATTCGGTACTTTGCCCTGAATGGAGTTGAGCTAAAGGGTTGATGCCTAGATGGGATTTTGAAGATTTATTTTCCAACCAATAGTTTTGATGCGTTTTATTCCATTGCATATTCTCAAAAGAAATAGGAGCATAGCTCATCTCGATATTTTGAGTAAGTGATTGAATATCTATTGATTGAGAATTGTCTGCTATAAAATGGATATTGGTAGCACCTCCAACAAGATTTTCTATTGCTTGAGTATTGGCTTTATTTGAAGTATGAATAGGAGCAACAATCTGCCATTTGGTCTGAACTCGAAAATCTTTTGCAGCTGGCTTTTTGTTGTCAGTATAAAAGGGTTGAACTTGAATATTTTCTGGACTAGACCAAACTAATGTTTTGTCATAATCTTTCCCTTTTAAATCTTGAATAATCTTATTCTTCCAGTCTTCTACTGTAATTTCTCCAAATGTTGCAAATAAACCTTCGTTGGACATATTGCAAATATAGAAAAATTAGCAGCATAGTACTCAATTTCATAAATCAAGTGCTGATAGATATTTCATTTGCTTTTTGCTAAAAAATGATTGCTTTTACCTTGATTATGTTATCATTAATTAATTTGTGTTCCAATGTTTTTAAATACTTTAGGGATAATTTTAATACTGTGAAGAAATTGAGTAAATATTTATTTTTTATAATTCTTTTTGTCCTTAATTATCAATCAATTTGGGCTCAGGATCAGAAGTTTACTATCAGCGGATATGTGTATGATGCTAGCAATGGCGAATCCTTGATAGGTGCCAATGTTTTTGTTACTCATCCCGATGGACGGAAAACTGGAGCGTCAACAAATGTTTATGGATTTTATTCCATACAGCTCAATGAAGGCAAATATGATGTAGTCTATTCTTATGTGGGATTTGCTACTCAAGTGAAAAAGATTGACTTGAAAGCCAATATCAAGCAAAATATATATCTTTTAGAAGGTCAAGAGTTGTCTGAAGTTGTAGTAACAGCAGAGCGTAAGGATGAGAATGTGAAAAGTACTGATATGGGCAAGGTGGATATGGGAATTGAAACTATCAAATCTATTCCTGCGCTGATGGGAGAAGTTGATGTGATTAAAGCGATACAATTATTGCCTGGTGTTCAAGCAGCAGGAGAAGGCAATTCTGGTATCTATGTAAGAGGAGGAGGGCCAGATCAAAACTTAGTATTATTAGATGATGCGATTGTTTACAATCCTGGACACATGTTTGGCTTTTTCTCTGTATTTAATTCTGACGCTGTTAAAGGTGCATCGTTGACCAAAGGAGGCATGCCTGCTGCTTATGGTGGTCGTATTTCTTCAGTGATTGATGTGTCTATGAAAGAAGGAAATAATAAGAGATTTCAGGTAGATGGAGGGATTGGGTTGATAAGTTCTAGGTTGACACTTCAAGGTCCGATTCAAAAAGATAAGAGTTCTTTCTTAATAGCAGCTAGGCGAACTTATGCATTCGATATTGCTCAACCGATATTGAAAAAGACAGATTTTGCTGGGACAAATTATAATTTTTATGACATTAATTTAAAAGCAAATTATACCTTTTCGGATAAAGATAGAATCTTTTTGAGTGGATATTTTGGTAGAGATGTATTTAATTATAACAATACTGTCAATCAGACAAATGTCCGTATGCCATGGGGAAATGCGACAACAACTTTGAGATGGAACCACTTGTTCAGTGATAAATTGTTTATGAATACTACTTTAGTATTTAATGATTACAAATTTGCCTTTCACGCTGGTCAGTTAGATTTTAAGATGTTGGTAAAATCTGGTGTTAGAGATTACAATGCAAAAATTGATTTAGATCATTATGCATCTGTCAAACACAAATTGAAGTATGGCTACAATTATACCTATCATATTTTTACTCCTAATTCTGGTAAATTAAATTCTGGAGATACAGATTTTAGTATCGATGAAGGCAAAAAATATGCACATGAAATGGCTTGGTATGTACAAGATGATTGGGATATCAGTGACAGATTTAGGTTGAGTACAGGATTTAGATTAAGTATGTTCCAGCAAGTAGGACCTTATCGTTACATGCCCAAAGGTGTTTATGGAGGAGATACTATTCAGTACAAAAGAGGCGATGCAGTCAAGACTTGGTGGGGGCCTGAACCAAGGATTGCTATGCGTTATGCAATTGATGGTGAGCAATCTATCAAAGCTGGATTTTCAATGAACTATCAATATGTCCATTTAGTTTCAAGCTCCAATAGTACTCTTCCGACTGATATGTGGGTGCCGAGCTCCAAATGGGTAGAACCTCAGAAAGGTTTGCAATATTCTCTGGGTTATTTCAGAAACTTCAAAGATAATGCTTACGAATTCTCTGCTGAATTGTATTACAAAGACATGAAAAACCAAATAGAATATTCAGAAGATTATTATAAAGAAATGAATGAAGAAACCGAAATGGGGTACGTCTTCGGGAAGGGTTGGTCTTATGGAATGGAGCTATTTGCAAAAAAAACCAAAGGAAAATTTAATGGTTGGATTGGTTATACACTTTCTTATACTTGGAGGAAATTTGATATGTTGAATTATGGAAATAAATTTCCTGCTAGGTATGATAGACGACATGATGTTTCTATCAATTTGGTTTATGAAATCAATAAAAAGTTGACACTTGGAGGAACTTGGGTCTATGCAACAGGAAATAGAATTACACTTCCAATAGAAAAATATATAGTTGATTTTATGCTGATTACAGGTTATGGTGATAGAAATGCATATCAGATTCCAGCGTTCCATCGTATGGATTTGTCATTGACTTATGTACCTAATAGAAAACCTGAGAAAAGATTCAAATCGGAATATAATTTTTCTATTTATAATGTGTACAATAGAAAAAATACATATTTTATTTATTACAAAACAGAAGGAAATTTATTATTGGGCAATCTTACAACTAAAGCAGTGAGTGTTTCATTATTCCCAATTATTCCTTCATTTACATGGAATTTTAAATTTTAATAGGAGATGAGTATTAGAAGTTTTTTGTTGTCTATTTTCATAATCATATTAACAGTTTCTTGTGAAAAAGAAATTTCTGTCAATCTTCCTACACCAAAAGATCAGATAGTTGTTGAAGGATATATTGAAAATGATGTACCTCCTTATGTATTTCTCACTAAAAATTCATCTTATTTTAGTGATTTTGATGTCAATGATTTAGATAAGTATTTTGTAAAAGGTGCTAAAATTATCGTAAGTAATGATACTGACAGTGTAGAACTAGTAGAATATTCTTCAGATTTAATTAATTTTTTACCTGAAGAAGAGAAAATTGCTTTAGCACAATTCTTGGGTTTGCCTTTGGACTCTAGTTTTAATGTTCCTAAAATATCTGTTTATACTGTTCCGTTAGAAAGTCATTTTGTAGGTGAAATTGGAAAGACTTACAATTTAAGAATAGAAATAGATGGTAAAATTTTGACCGCAATAACGACAATTCCTAATGCTGTTGGATTTTCTAAGTTATGGACAGAACCACATCCTAGCCCCAAGTACGACTCACTTGTTCAATTGAAAGGATTGATTAAAGATCCAGATACAATAGGAAACTTTTATAGATATTTTACTCGTAGAAACAGTGAAGCATTTACCAAAAATTATCCATCTGTCCTTGATGATTTAATGGGCAATGGAAAAGAATTTGAAACCCAAGTACCTTTGGGAGTCAATAGATTTAGCGATGAAGAAATAGATTTCAATACATTCGGTTTTTGGAACAAAAAAGATACTTGTTATGTAAAGTTATCCATGATTGATAGAGTACACTATGAATTTTGGCGAACACTTGAAAACGAATTAAGTAATCAAGGAAGTCCATTTGGTTCTTATACACGAGTACGTTCCAATATTAAAGGGGGAGCTGGAATTTGGGGAGGATATGGCAGTGTTACAAGTGTTTATTATCCTAAGGAGTGAGAAGTGAAGATTTGGAGATTTGGAGATGTGAAAATGCCCAAAATTTTACCGCAAAGTACACTAAGTTATACGCAAAGTTCACGGAGTTTAATGAAGCAATGTTAAGATTTGGAGATGTGAAGATGTGAAAATGCTGGTGGTTGTCGAAGCCCCATCTTCTTATTTTGTCATTCCCATGAGAATGGGTCTCCAACCTAATTTTACCTTTCATGAGATTCCTGCTTCCGCAGGAATGACACTGCTCTTTTTGTACATTTTGCTCTAAGAAATACAATTTAACCGAAAAGTACGCAAAGTTATTCCACAAAGTTTCACAAAGTAGCACTGAGTTTTACAAAGAATATCTTCGTGTCTTTTGTGTAATAGCTATAATGCCATCTCAAAAAATCTAAAATATTAATTTCCTTCCTCTGATTTTACAACAAAATCGGGTTAATGGACAAAAATGATGCTCAAATCGTTGGAAACCTTTGATATGACTATGTTTGCGACCAATCAAAGTCTATGAATAAAAAAAGTGCTTTTATTGCGATAGTTCAATTACTAAGAAAAATGGACAAATCAACGGCAAACAGCGATATAAATGTGGTGTATGTGGCAAACAATTCATAGGAGGAAATCGAATCAAGGAATATGATTTATGGGAACAATACACCAAAGGCAAACAGACCTATATTCAATTAGCAGAGCAATATGGATGTTCAATTAAAACCATTCAGCGTAAATTAGATAAAGTTGAGGTTCTGATTTCTGAGAAACAATCCCGTGAAGTTGTAGTATTGATGGATACGACTTATTGGGGCAGAAGTTTTGGAGTGATGTTATTCAAGGATGCTATCACCAAAGAAAACCTATTGAAATACTACGTGAAAACAGAAACCAACGCAAAGTATATTGAAGGTATCAAAACGCTTAAATCCAAAGGATTTACAATAAAAGCAATTGTATGCGATGGTAGAAAAGGATTAATGCAATCTTTTGAGGGTATTCCTGTTCAAATGTGTCAGTTTCATCAGGCTGCAATTATCAGGCGTTACCTTACCAAGAAGCCAAAGCTAAAAGCTGCGCAGGAACTAATGCAAGTCGTTGATTTAATGAAGCAAACAGATAAGGAATCATTCGCAGGCTTATTGCAATTATGGCTGGAAAAATGGAGTGCGTTTTTAAACGAACGAACAATCAATACTATCACAAACAAATCTTTTTACACTCATAAGAAACTGAGAAGTGCTTACAGAAGCTTAAGCAATAATCTCAATAGATTGTTTACATGGTACGAATATATTGAATTGAAAATCCCTAATACAACCAATGCCATTGATGGTCACTTTGCCGATTTAAAGAACAAATTGCGTAATCATAATGGATTGTCGATAGAGAGGAAAAGAAAGTTCATTGATGGGTTTTTAAAGGCATAAAGACCTCAAAAAATATCAAAGGATTACTTTATGTAGCAATCCTTTGAGCAGACATTTTTGTCGGTCATCTACAATATCCCTGACGAGTTGCTCCCCAGCAGAGCTCGTTTCCGTTTGAGCAGATAATACAAAGAAATCGTTCCTATCTCTAAAATCAAAAACATAACCAAAATAAACAGCATCAATTTTGTCCATTAGAAGACTACATCTATAAATTAGCATCAATTTTGTCCATTATACCACAAAATCCAATAATTTTTGAGCTTGATTCATTGTCCAAACACTTTCAAAAATAAGTATCAAATTGTTTCCAGATTGTTTTAATACTGCTCTTTTATTGTTTTGAATATTTGCCATGATATGGCTAAATGAGGCAGATTCGTAAAAAGGAGAGCTTGGATTATCTATAAAATAACATCTGAGCTTACCTGATTTTAAAATTATTCGTTCAAATCCAGCTTTTTTTGCTTTCCATCTAATACGCAATCCATCAAATAATTCTTCAACAGGTTTAGGAAGTTTGCCAAATCTATCTTCTAGTCTGACTATATATTCCTCAAGTTCTGGTTCATCAACTATTTCGTCCAATTCAGTATATAATTTCAATCTTTCATCAGTATTACTGACATAAGATTGAGGAATGAGCATTTCCAAATCTGTTTCGATGGTACAATCTCTCACAAATTCAGTTTGCTTATCGATTTGTTCTTGGAAAATATCTTTAAAATCAGTGTATTTTAATTCTTGTACAGCTTCTTCCAATATCTTTTGGTACATATCAAAACCAATATCTGCAATAAATCCACTCTGTTCACTGCCCAATATATTACCAGCTCCTCGAATATCCATATCTCTCATAGCTATTTGGAATCCACTCCCCAAGTCTGAAAACTCTTCTAAAGTCTGTAACCTCCTTTGTGCTTCTGTGGAAAGCATACTCATTTTAGGTCTAATGAGATAGCAGAATGCTTTTTTATTGGAACGTCCAACTCTTCCACGCATTTGATGTAGGTCACTCAATCCAAATTGATGGGCATTATTAATGATAATGGTATTGGCATTTGGAATATCAAGACCTGATTCAATAATATTTGTACTCACTAAAACATCAAATTTTCCATTGATGAAATCCATCATTTTATTTTCCAATTGTTCGCCTTCCATTTGTCCATGAGCAAATTGCACTTCAATATTAGGTACCAATCGTTTAATTTGATATGCGAAATCGGCAATATCCTTCACTTTGTTATGTACAAAAAACACTTGACCACCTCTATAAATTTCATTTTCTATAGCTTCTTTGATGATTTTTGTATCATATTGGTGAACTTCAGTAGTGACTGGTTGGCGATTGGTAGGAGGGGTCAAGATATTAGATAAATCTCTTGCACCCATGAGTGAAAATTTCAGTGTTCTCGGTATTGGTGTTGCTGTTAAAGTCAAAGTATCAACATTTGAAGACAGTGTTTTTAATTTTTCTTTTGCACTTACTCCAAATTTTTGTTCTTCATCTATAATAAGCAAACCTAAATCCTTAAATTTTATCCCTTTGCCTAATAAAGCATGAGTGCCGATGATGATATCTACTTTCCCTTGTTCTAATTCTTCCAAAGTGTTTTTCTTTTCTTTGGCAGTCTTAAATCGGTTAATAAAATCTACTTTGACAGGAAAATCTGACAATCGATTGGAAAATGTTTTAAAATGTTGCCAAGCCAATATTGTAGTTGGCACCAAAACTGCTACCTGTTTGCCATCTGTAACCGCTTTGAAGGCCGCTCTTACTGCTACCTCTGTTTTCCCAAAACCCACATCACCACAGATAAGTCTATCCATCGGAGCTGACTTTTCCATGTCTGACTTTACATCTGCAGTCGCTTTTTCTTGGTCTGGAGTGTCTTCGTAAATAAATGAAGCTTCCAATTCATGCTGCAAATAAGTGTCTTTTGAAAATGCAAATCCCTTTTCTGCCTTTCTTTTGGCATATAATAAGATTAATTCTCTGGCAATTTCCTGAACCTTTTTCTTTGTCTTACTTTTGAGTTGGCTCCATACATCAGAACCCAATTTGTGGATTTTGGGCACATTTCCTTCTTTGCCAGCATACTTAGTGACTTTGTGTAAAGAATTGATATTCACATACAAAATATCACTTCCAGCATATTGGATACGAATAGTTTCTTGTGTTTTTCCGTTGATTTCCAGTGTTTGCAATCCAGAAAAGATGCCTACACCATGATCTATATGCGTAATATAATCACCTGGGTTCAAATCTTTTAAAGCCTTGATATTTATTGCCTGATCTCTGGAATATTTTTGGCGAGATTTGTATTTATGAAATCTATCAAAAATTTGATGGTCGGTGAAAAATGCCGTTTGTTGAAATTGATCTATAAATCCTTTTGATAAAGAAATATTAAGTCCTTCCCATTCAATTTTTGCATTCTTATCATTAAAAATATTTTCTAATCTTTCAAGTTGCCTATTATTATCAGACAAAAGAACTGTTTGAATATTTTCTTTTCGACTTTCTTTAATGAAATCAATAATGAGATCAAAATTTCTATTAAAACTTGGCTGAGGTTTCCCATTGAAATTTATAGTTTGATAATGATTGGGAATATCATAAATATGGGAAATGATAAGTGGAAACTTTTCTAATCCTCCTTTTATTGCCATTTCATTTTGAAAAAGTTGTTCAATAGTCTTATCTTGAAATGGGTGATTTTCTTTATTTTGAAAACTCCCAAATTCTATCTCTGCCTTTTCAAAATTTTGTTTTAACGTTTCGGAAACTACATCTGGTTGGGTTGTCCACACAAAAGTTTTTTCTGGTAAAAATTCAAATATACTTGTGTGAACTTCTTTTTTGAATTGCTTATATATATTTGGGATAATTGTAAGGTCAGAAATTTTCCTGATAGATAATTGAGTTTCAGGATGAAAGATACGTATGCTTTCAACTTCATCATCAAATAATTCTATTCGGAATGGATTCTCATTACCAAATGAAAAAATATCTATTATGCCTCCTCTGATAGAAAATTCCCCTGGTTCATAAACGAAATCTGTACGCTCAAATCCATATTCTATCAACAAATCAAGCATGAAATCAATATCTACTTTCTCTCCCAAGTGCAACTTTAGCGTATTCTCGCTGATAGTTTCAGCGGTAACAGTCATTTCTTGAATAGCCTCTGGATAAGTAACGATGAGTTGAGAAGATTTTTTTACATTCATCAATTCACCGACTACTTTGGCTCTTAATAGTACTTGATTGTTATCTATTTCTGAGAAAGTATTGCTACGCTTATAGGAAGTAGGGAATAATAAAATATCTAAATTGGGGAATAATTGAGCTAAGTCATTTTGAAAATAAGCTGCGTCTTCAGAATTGGGTAATATAAATAAACCGTTATATCCACTTTTTAAAAATAAACCTGCACCGACTACCGCAGATTGTGAGCCTATCACATCTAAAAGGGCTGTCCTGCTTTTGTTGCCAAACGAATCTGACAAACGAGTTATTCTGGAATCATTGGTGTAATGTTCCAGTAAATCTGTTAACTTCATTTTTTAATCTTGCCATTTAAGTCCGTCCAAAAAACGATTGGCTTCAGGACTATAAATATTTTCTTTGTTTCCACTCACTAATATTTCATATAAATTTTGAGCATCATAAAAATATCTAACTCTAAAATATTGAATATTGGTTTTAAAAATAATCTCTTCTAAAGGGTATTTGAAATAATTCAAACTTCTACGTTGCAACAATTCGCCTTGAGTTGTAGATAGACTTAAAGCAATATTTTGTTCTAATAATTTTTGATTGTCTTTAGTACTGAAATTTTCTAAAGGAATGACAGATAGCAGATAAGTTGCTTTAGAATTGCCATCACCCATATACCATTCATAATACTTTTGATATCGGCCATTGTTGTCCAATGTTTTATGTTGAGCAATTGGATATTTAGGAAAGCAAATACTAAATTTTTCAACATTTAAGGTATCCCATTTCTCATTCAAAATAATGCTAGAAGATTTATTAACCTCAAGTTTTATTTCTCCGGGTAATGGACTGAAACGTACATTGTCTATAAAATATTTGGCTTGTTGAGCGATGTCTGACTGATTGGAATTGTTTAAAGTGCTGACAACTAATATCCAATCACCCTCAGCAAATATTTTTGCTTTATAAAGAGCACCTTTTAAAGTTTTTATTTCTAGAAAATACTCTCTAATTCCTTGAAGATTAGTGATTCCTTCACTTAAAATAGGATAACCTCCATGAGTTACAGCAATTTTCTGCGATAATGCATCAATCTGTGATTTTTCATTTTTAGTGTTAAGCCTTTCTGAAAGCTTATTGTAGAATGCTTCCAGATAAAGTTGTTCATTAATGTCTGACCAAAAGTAAGTTTTCTGTGGAATCATACCTTTGTTAGAAAAAATTTCTTTCTCTTTAAACTCTGGTTCTTCAGGAAAACTGATTCTTGTTCCCCAAATCGGTAACTCTTGTGTAAACCAATTGATATTTGAATCTTCATTTTTCACTATAGGAACTATATCTACTTTTTGTTGTGCATCTACAATCAATACAAAAGTGATGCAAAAAGTTACAATCAGAGCTTTTAGGGATTTGCTTAAAAACAATTTCATTGAACAAAGATAATTATAAAGATTTATCACTATACTCTAGAATTGAAAAACATAGATTTATCAAATGATTTTTATGTGAATAGTAATTTTTAGAAGATATTAATGTTTATGTTTCTATTCTTTCATTATTACATTGCTTCATTTCAAATTTTGTACTTTTGAACCATGTCAGGAAAACTTTATATTGTTCCTACTCCAGTAGGTAATTTGGAAGATATCACATTGAGAGCTATAAGAATACTCAAGGATGTTCAATTTATCTTGGCTGAGGATACTCGTACCTCAAAATTTTTGCTTCGTCATTTTGATATTTCGACACCACTTCAGGCATATCACATGCATAATGAACATAAAGTTGTGTCAAGTATTATAGAGAAAATTCAGTCAGGAATTGATATTGCTTTAGTTTCAGATGCAGGTACTCCAGGTATTTCAGACCCAGGATATTTGCTCATTAGAGCTTGCGTAGAAAATGATATTGTAGTAGAATGTTTGCCTGGTGCTACTGCTTTTGTGCCAGCATTGGTCGTTTCTGGATTGCCTACAGATACATTTGTTTTTGAAGGGTTTTTACCTCATCAAAAGGGAAGGCAAAAGAAAATTTCTAATCTTTTAGAATATGAATGTACGGTAGTATTATACGAATCTCCATATAGAGTTGTAAAATTTTTAGAACAATTGGTTGATGCAGGTGCTGCACAAAGAAAGATTGCTTCTGTTCGTGAAATCAGTAAAAAATTTGAATCTGTTCAAAGAGGTACTGTTGAAGAAGTTTTGCTTTTTTTCAAAAATAATGAACCAAAAGGAGAATTTGTTTTTGTATTAGAAGGTAAACCAGTAGTTAAAAAAAATAAGAAAGATGATATTGAATAATATTTTTGTACAATCAGTAATTGATATTGCTCAATTAGCTGGAGGATTTATTCATGCTCATTATGGGAAAGTAGATGAAAATCAAATTCATACAAAGGATTTGAATAGCTTGGTGAGTTATGTTGATACCAATTCAGAAACAATTATTATAGAGAGATTAAGAGAACTTTTGCCTGAGAGTAGTTTTTTAGCCGAAGAAAGCTCTGCAGGTTTGGAAAATACTGAATATGTATGGATTATAGATCCTTTGGATGGAACAACTAATTTTTTGCATCAGATTCCCATATTTGCAGTTTCTATAGCATTACAATATCGAGGAGAAATCATCTTAGGTGTTGTCTATGAAGTCAATCAGAAGGAATGTTTTCACGCTGTGAAAGGGCAAGGAGCGTTCTTAAATGGAAGCCCTATTTCTGTTAAAAACCTTGAGTTGCAAGATGGATTGATAGCAACAGGATTTCCATATTATGATTTTTCAAAGACAGAGGCATATCTAAAAGTATTAGAAAATCTAATGCTTCATACTAGAGGCGTAAGGCGTTTGGGAGCTGCGGCTGTAGATTTAGCTTATGTGGCTTGTGGGCGTTATAATGCATTTTTTGAATATAGTTTAGCACCATGGGATGTCGCTGCAGGTGCTTTGATAGTGAGAGAAGCTGGTGGTCAGGTGAGTGATTTTTTGGGAGAAGAGAATTGGCTATTAGGTAAGACGATTGTTGCTGGAAGCGAAAAAGGTCATGCAGGTGTTTTAAAGTTAGTCAAAGAATATTTTAAAGCTTAGATAGATTAAATTTCATCAAATTTTGTCATCTTCTCATCATAAAATATTAAGAGAGTAAATTCTTCAGTTGGCATTAGAAAGCGTTTTAGTACCTTTGCACAAATTTTTGGCATGAGAAAACAAGAAGGAAGGATAGAATTGATGGCACCAGCAGGTGGTTTTGATTCTTTGATGGCAGCTATTCATGCAGGTGCTGATTCAGTCTATTTCGGTGTGGATCAATTCAATATGAGAGCAAGAGCTACGATGAATTTTACACTAGGTGATTTGCCTGAGATAGCTCAAATCTGTCAAGATAATGGAGTGAGAACATACCTCACTTTGAATACGATTGTTTATGATCATGATATTTCAGCAGTAAGAAATGTTTTAAAAGGAGTAAAAGATGCAGGTATTACTGCAGTCATTGCTGCTGACCAAGCTGTTATCGCTATGGCAAGAAGTATGGGAATAGAAGTGCATATTTCTACTCAAGTCAATATTACCAATATTGAGACAGTTAGATTTTATGCCATGTTTGCTGATACTATAGTTTTATCTAGAGAGTTAAGCCTTTCTCAAGTTAAGCATATTACGGGACAGATTAAAAAGGAACAAATTTATGGTCCATCGGGGAGATTGGTGGAAATAGAAATTTTTGTTCATGGGGCACTTTGTATGGCTGTTTCAGGTAAGTGCTATCTCAGTTTACATTCAGATAATTCTTCTGCAAATAGAGGAGCTTGTGTGCAGAATTGTAGAAGAAAATATACAGTGATTGATCAAGAGAGTGGAAATCAATTAGCTATTGAGAATGAATATATTATGTCTGCACAAGATTTGTGTACGATAGATTTTTTGGATCAGGTGATTGATTCTGGTGTAACTGTCATGAAGATAGAAGGTAGGGGGAAAGGTCCTGAATACGTCAAAACTACTGTAGAATGTTATAAGGAAGCTATTGAAGATTATTATAATGGTACTTATAATCAAGATAAGGTGGCAGACTGGATGTTTAGACTTAAAGAAGTTTATAATAGAGGATTTTGGTCCGGGTATTATTTGGGGCAGAAACTAGGAGAATGGAATGATGTTTCAGGCTCAAAAGCAACAACTAGAAAATTATATATTGGAAAAGGAAAGCATTATTTTGATAAGATAAAAGTTGCTGAGTTTAAAATAGAGGCTTATTCTTTGAGTGCTGGAGATAGAATATTGGTGACAGGTCCAACTACTGGCGCAGTTGAAACAATTGTCGATGAGATTCATACGGATGCTGGACCAGTTGTGGAAGCTAAGAAGGGAGATAATGTATCTTTTAAACTAGATACGATGATACGACCGAGTGATAAATTGTATAAAATAATTCCAGCTCCTGAACCTACTCATTAATCATGGCAACAGTTGTTCATCGTAGAAATAAGTGTATTGGCTGTAATTATTGCGTAGATATTGCACCTGATTTTTGGCGGATGTCAAGAAAAGATGGAAAGGCTGTGCTTTTGGGAGCAGAAGATAAAAGAGGTAATTGGGTTTTGAAAATCCCTGATACAGATATCGAAATCAATAAACGTGCTGCTGATGCTTGTCCTGTGAAAGTGATTGATGTAAGAGAATAGATTTTTAAAGTAGATTCTTTTTGAGAAAAAGCAGTGAGTCTAAAGGAATTCTACATATAATTTTCTATTTTACCCTACAATCTTTAAAATATGAATTCAACTGCTCAAAAATTATACGAAGCTCAAGTAGCTTACACCTTAAAGAAATTATCTGGAACTCAAATTTCTGAAACAATAGGTGAGGAGTCAAAATTGATTTATCAGTGGGTGTCTGAACAAAATCTTTCATCTATTTTCTCTCAGGAACGTGTAAAATCTTTTGGCGAGAGACTTCTCTCTGAAGCTAACGTAACAGATTCGACCAAAGAATATATAGAATCGCTTATCAAAGCTTTGTTGGATGATATCGCAAAAGAAGATATAGAAATTGATGATTTGATTACTAAAGGCACTTGGGATAGAATAGTAGAAAAAGTTGTCGAGCAAAGAGAATTGAGAAATGAATTAATCAATAGGTTGATTTCTAATAAGGCTTATGGTGAGATGCTTTCTGAAATTATCTATAGCAGTATCAAATCTTTTATGCAACAATATTCTATCGGTGGTGGAAGTAAAGGCGGCGGCGGAGGACTTTTCGGAGTAGGAAAAGGACTTCTAGGTGCTGCACTTTCTGGAATGGAAGATTCTATAGATAAGAATGTGAAAAGATTTTTATCTGACAATATCAATAAGACACTAAAAGATAGTGGTAAAATTATTCAAGAGAGATTAACTGACAATAATATCCGTAAGATTTCCAATAAATTGTGGGATAGATTAGATAAGTTAAACTTTAAAGAGATTGCAGAAAAAGGTAAGAAATATACCTCTAGTGGAAATGATTCTATTTCTGATTTAACATCAGTAGTGGCTTTAGAAGTGAAAGATTCAAAAGCCTTTAAGCACATTTCTGAGTTTATCTTAAATCATTTTTACGAAACTTATGGTAATCAGCCTATAAAAGTATTGTTTGAAGGATTGTTAATTACTGAAGAAGTTGTTGTCAGAGAATCTGTAAATATTGCTGAAGATATTTTAAACCAAATGAATGCAACTGGGTTCTTGGAAGCAAGAGTGAGAGAACATTTTAAACTATTCTATGAAAGTGAAGAAGCCAAAAACATCTTAGCTTAATTTGAATCAATAAAAATCAAGTCGAGAAGTGAGTTTGAATATCATTGAATACAAATAATATAAAACTATTTTAAATTAACAATAACTAAAATCATGTCACAAAATCAAGCAGTAAAAACAACAGAAGTATTATTATTAGGACCTGGTCCTTCCAATTCATTTCCTGGAGTTTTACAAGCGATGTCCGAACCAGCATTGAGTCATTTGGACTCAGATTTCTTGAAGATAATGGATGAAGTAAAAGAGAATCTTCAATATCTTTTTAGAACAATTAGTCCACATACTTATATAGTTTCGGGACCTGGGTCGTTGGGAATGGAAACCTGTTTTGTCAATTTGATTGAACATGGAGATAAAATTATTACCTGCCAAAATGGATTTTTTGGTGATAGAATGCATGAAAATGCAAAAAGATATGGAGCTGAAATCGTACAAGTGAAGGCAGACTGGGGCAAACCAATTGCACTGAAAGATGTAGAAGAGGCATTTGTCGCTCATCCAGATACAAAATTATTGTCTGTTGTTAGTGCAGAAACATCTACTGGAGTTAAAAATGATGTAGAAGGAATTGCAAAAATTGCAAAACGTCACGGTGCTTTGGTAATAGTAGATGCTGTTACTGCTTTGGGAGCAATCCCATTGGAAGTAGATAAATGGGGGCTTGATGCAGTGTATTCTTGTAGCCAAAAGGGTGTTGGATGTGTTGCGGGTATGGCTCCTGTTACTTTTAGCGAATCTGCATTTGAAAAGGTAATTAATAGAAATACACCTGTACCTTCATGGTTTCAAGATGTTACTGTTTATGATAAGTATTGGGAAACTGCAGCAAAACGCCCATACCATCATACTGCACCTTCTCAACAATATTATGGCATTTTGGCAGCATTGAGACATATCAAATCTGTTGGTATTGAAAATCTTTGGCAACAACATGAAGAAGTATCAGCTTATTTTGCTGATGAAATGGAGAAAAGAGGTTGGAATTTTTTTGTTGAAAAAACATATCGACTTCCTCAATTGAATACTATGTTGCTCCCCGAAGGTTTTGATGATGTACAAGGAAGAACTAAATTAAGAGGAGAATATCAAATCGAAGTAGGAGCTGGACTTGGTGCTATGGCTGGCAAATTATGGCGTATCGGCATTATGGGAGCTAATGTCAATAAAGCTACTATTGATAAGTTTTTACAAGCAATTGATAAATTGTAATTTATATTTTTTGAGTCATGTAAGTGGCTATCAAAATAAAGTTACCAGAGATGGGGTATTATATGTAAGGGCGAATTGAATTCGCCCTTATTTATGTTCATTCATCACGTCATTTTGAGCTGTGATTCAGCATCTAATATATAATAAATTCGATTTTTTACCACAAAGTTTCACAAAGAATCACAGATTTCCACTAAGGTTTTGCTTTGTGTTTTTTGTGCCTTCTTAGTGTTTTTTGTATAATAATATAACAATGAAACAATGAAACAATTTGCAAATATGAAGATGATCTCAAAGCTTATTCACAAATCTTAGACTATTTGCAAGGACTTGCATCCATTGATTTTATCCATTCAGAAATTAAATCTACAGCTTCTTGATGAACCAATTTACGCCCGATTTCAGGCATCATTACTCCAGGGTCGTCAGATTCCATTCGATATACTAAAATAGATTTCTCTGGATGCTGAGGATAAATATCTACTTGCCTGCCTCCCGAACCTCTACCAGCTGCAACAGGTGTTTTACATATTCCCCAGCGCATTGGGTCTAATTCTGTAAACTTTAAAAATAAGCCTGAAGTACTTGCAGAGCCTTTAGAATTATGACAATGTGCACAGTTGCCATCTAAATATGCTTTCGCTCTTGATGCAATATCGTTATTTGCATTTTCCCAAGAAGCCATAATTGGCGTTTCTGTAGTCCGATTGTAATCAAGATAACCTATCTCAGACCAATAATCTAATTGGTTCTTTTCTCCAGATTGATAAGAGTAAATTTTATTAAGTTGTGCAATTTGTGGTCCAATTGGAAGTAGGATATTGTCTGCATTATGGCAATTTTTACATTGGAATTTATTAGGAACTGTATATCGGAAAGAAATCTCTTTATCTAAATGTGAAAATGTAACAGGCACCGTGCCTCCAGCTACTTGTAATTCCGCATCAGATTGGTCTTCTTTCCATATATAAGGATATACTTCCCATTTTTCTTTGAATTTAATCAACAATCTAGTTTCAACAATCTGTCTTTTTTCTTTATGATGAAAATAGAAGTTTTTTACTAAAATAGTTCCTTCAGGAAATTGAATGCTTCCATCTTCATTAGCGATTGCTTTACTTCCTTCAGGCATCCATATAAATCTTGCTTTCTCTGCATAATCTGAAAACAAAGGATTGTTGATGTCATAAGGAATGACACCTTCTACAGGCATTAATTCAGTTAGATTGCCTTGAAATATTTTGTATTCAGATAATAATTTGAAGCCTTTTGGGTCTTTGGGTAGTTGAACTCCTGATTGACTTTTACATGCTGTAAAAATTACAGATAAAAATAAGGTGATATATAGGATGCGATTATTCATACCTTATTGAATAGGTGTTTTATTACCTGAAATTCCTTTAAAATCACAGTCAAATGGTGTTATATCAGTATTTGAGTATTTCAATAAATCTTTCAAGTTGCTAATTTTAGCTGCATTGAGGTTCCCAAATTTTATTTCTTCACCATTATTTTTAATACAAATTTGATGACCATCTTTCACATTTCTCTCTTCATCTATATATTCGGGATTATTAATACCATCATAGATAATATCCATAGGTAAACGAAAAGTAGCAAATAACAACTTACCCAATTCTGTACTCATATCCACAATCAATTTATTAGTACTGATTTGATTATTTCTGATTGAAATTGCAGATGTGTATGGACCAAATGTTGTATCATTATAAGGTCTTTGAAGCAATTGGTAACTGACAATAGCAATACCAACAGATTTTTGATTGGCAATTTTATTATTGAATACATCCACACTATCTGTCGCTAAAATAATAATGCCTGTGCCAGGAGGTACGGAGGCTACAATATTTCCATCAGGAGCAAAATTTTTGTGATTATTCTCTTTGATTTCGTTATTGAATATTCTCGCATTTCGACCATTGGCGACTGGTAAATCAGGTAAGTCAAAAACCAATATTCCTCCAGTATTATTGATAGATTTATTTTCATAGACATCAGAGTTGATACAGTTTTCAATCTCGATTCCTGCTACGTTATGATGAGTATAACATCTTCTGACAACTACATTGACTGATTGTCCCACGTAGATTCCAGCATCCGAAGCATAGCTCACTTCACAATCTTCTACCAATACATTCTTACTTTCAACTGGATATAATCCATAGGCACCATTTGTTTCCTTTGCACCATCAGTCCATCTGCTATTTATATTTTTCAATACCAATCCATCGGCACTTTTTATCTTGATATTATCCCCTTTTGAATCTTCAATGGTGAAATCACTCAAACTGAAATTTATCACATTACTGATATAAAATCCTTCAGAACCTTCTTCTTGATTTTTAAAAGAAAGGAAAGTTTTATCTACTCCTTGACCTTTAATCGTCACGTTATTAACTCCTTCTATAAATAAAGTTTGAGTCAATTGAAAAGTACCTTCTGGCAATTCAATTACATCTCCATCTTGTGCATTAATCAATTTTTCTTGAATAGCTTTTTGAAAATCATCAGAAACTAATAAGTCTTTACCTGCCTTAGGTTTGCATGCTGTAATTGCAATTATTATAAAAAATAGTAAGTATGAAAAAGATTTATTCATGTGTTTAAAATCGTTAGAGAATACAAAATAGTAAAAAAATCAATAATAAATGAGACAAAAAGATTCACATAGAATTAAAATGAGGCAATAATTTATCATTTAGTTGTTGTAGGAGTAGTGTAAAATCTTTAATAGAAACGATGTATGAATTGAAATGTGTTAAGAATTGTGTTTAATAATTGAATTCAATTCATTTTTTTAATTCCAGCTTAACAATCTTCCTCATTATGTCAAAATAATTCTATTTTTAACCGCTAATCTAATTTTAAAATAAAGGAAAAACTCAATGTTTCAACAATTTAGAAAAAGAACCTTATGGTTGACCCTAGCAATAGTAGGAGTATTTGCCATTTCTTGTTCAAGTAACAATGACAAAAAGAAAGGAGATCAAAGTACAGTCGTAATTCACTCATTGTCTGAGCCTGAAAATCTCAATCCTTATACTTCATCTGATGCGCAAGCCACTCAAATCAAACTCAATATCTTCCAAAGTTTATTGAGATATGATTTTGAAACAATGAAATTAATTCCTGTATTGGCACAATCCTTACCTGAAATTGAGCCTCATGGTAATGGTATTTCTCTGACTTTTCATATTAGACCAGAAGCAAAATGGGATAATGGTGATAATATAACAGCAAAAGATGTGGCATTCTCTTTAAAAGCAATGCTCTGTCCAAAAGTGAATTCAGATGCTGCAAAGCCTTATTTTGAATTTGTCGATGATTTGATTTTGTATGATGATGATCCTTTGAAACTGACTGTTACAACTAAGGAAGTTTATATTTTGGCAGAAGATATCATTGGTTATGATTTGTTAGTATTACCAGAGTATATTTTTGATCCAGAAAAAATATTGAGAGATTTTCCTGTGAAAAGATTTACTCATCCTGATAACGAATTGGCTGTAGATTCAAAAATTAAGAAATTCGCAGATGCATTTAATTCTGAAGAATATAGCCGTAGTCCTAGCAAAATTGAAGGTTCTGGTCCATATAAGTTGGCGCTTTGGCAGACGCAACAAAGGGTAGTTTTAGAAAGAAAGGACAATTGGTGGGGCGATCAGTTGAAAGGTGAAAATATGTTCTTTGAGGCTAATCCTAAAAAGATGGTGTTTGAAGTAATCAATGATTTCAACACTGCATTAACTGCATTAAAAGCAGGAAAAATTGATGTAATGCAAGTAACTCCTGTGAAAGATTATATTGATTTGGATCAATCAGAGAAATTTAAAAAGAATTTTTATAAGTCAGAGCCCGATATGTTGGCATTTCAATATATTGGTTTAAATGTTCGTGATAAAATACTTTCAGATGTTAAAGTTCGTCAAGCATTGGCATATTTGACTAATGTAGATCAGATTAACGAAAAGATTCTTTATGGCAAAGGAAGTAGAGTGGTAGGGCCGATTTTGCCTCAATTCAAAGATGCTTATGCTTCAGAATTACCTCTATATAATTATGATACTAAAAAAGCTGCTCAATTATTAAGTGAAGCAGGTTGGAAAGATTCTGATGGTGATGGTATTTTAGACAAAGTAATAGATGGTCAAAAAACACCATTGAAATTGACTTACACGTATAATCAAGGAAATTCTTCTAGAGAAACTGTCGGTTTGATGTTCCAAAATTGGTTGAAACAAGCTGGTATTGAATTGGAAATCAGAAGTTTGGAATGGGGTAAATATTTGGGAGATTTGAAACAGCAGAAAATTCAGATTTTCTACGGAAGTTGGGTGACAGATCCTCGTTCAGATGATCCTAAACAATTGTGGCACACTGAGTCACGAAATGGTGGTTCTAATTATACAGGATTTGGTAATAGCAAGACAGATGAATTGATTGCTAATATTCGTAAAGAAATGGATGAAACAAAGAGAAATGCATTGTATCATCAATGGCAAAAGATTCTTCATGATGAAGTACCTTATATCTTTTTAAATACGCAGAAATTTAGAAATGTCATAAATAATCGCTTTGATAATATTCATGCTTCGCCTATCTATCCAGGATATTTTGAAGCAGGTTTCAGAGTGAAAGACAGCGAATAATTAGATGATATGTTGAATTATATTGTTAAGAGGATATTGATATTTATACCCACTTTATTTGTGATTTCATTAATCACATTTATGTTGAGTGTAAGTGTCCCAGGTGATCCAGTAGAACAGATTTTGGGAGGAGGAGGCAGTGCTGGTGAAATAGGTCAATCATCTTCTCGTCTGGCTTCTGAACAATCGTATATAGATAAAAGGAGAGAATTGGGCTTGGATTTGCCAGTGTTTTATTTAAGCTTGAGTAACGCTGCGACTCCTGATACTTTGTATAAAATTTATAGAAAACCTCACCATGATAATTTAGAACAACTGATTCAATTGTATGGTAATTGGGATTATATTCAAAATTATTACCTCTCTGTTCAAAAATTGGATTTGGCAATATCAGATTTGGCAACTGATTCTTTGAATGCAGAAGCTAAAATAGGAATGCGTGATGAAATTTTCACTTTATTCAATCAATCTCAACCTTCATTAGTGCAAAGTGCTTTGGGGAGGATGAAAGAACATATTGCTTCATCATCTTCAATGGGTGGTATCTCTGATGAAATGCAGAATACTTTGGATAGTTATAATGATATGATTCTCAATGCTACTCCTTATAAAAATTATATTCCACAATTTCATTTTTATGGTACAGTCAATCAATACCACCGTTGGATAACTAAGTTTGTAGTAGGAGATTTTGGTATTTCTTATCAAGATGGGCGACCTGTTAAAGAAGCAGTTTGGACTGCAGTGGGTAAGACATTGCTTATCAGTGTGCTATCTATTATATTGACATATTTAATCGCTATTCCTATTGGTGTTTTTAGTGCAAAGAATAAGAATAATCTTGCAGATCAGATTGTTACTACTATCTTGTTTATTTTGTACTCATTACCAAGTTTTTGGGTAGCCACATTACTAATAACATTTTTTGGGGGTGGAGACTTTTTTGATTGGTTTCCTACTTATGGATTAGGAAATGAAGGAGATTCCTTCCTTGAAAAAGCACATCATTTGGTCTTGCCATTATTTTGTTGGACTTATGGTGGACTTGCATTTGTATCCAGGCAGATGAGAGGCTCTATGATTAATTCACTTTCTCAGGATTACATAAGGACATCCAGAGCTAAAGGTGTTTCAGAGACAGCAGTGTTATGGAAGCATGCATTTAAAAACTCATTATTGCCAGTCATTACATTATTTGCTAGTGTGTTTCCAATGGCTATCAGTGGATCCATAGTTTTAGAAATTATATTTTCAATACCAGGAATGGGAAAATTGGCATTTGATGCGCTTTCAGCAAGAAATTATCCTATGGTATATACTGTAGTGATGTTTTCTGCAGTTGTTACGATGTTGGGTTATTTAGTAGCAGATATTTGTTATGCTATTGTCGATCCGAGAATTTCTTATTCTAATAAAAAATAAAAATGGAACCAGTACAATTAAAACAAGACTACTGGTCTTATGTAAAGCGCCAGTTTAAGAAAAATAAAAGAGCTGTATTTTCTGGATGGATGGTATTATTGTTAATGACAATAGCCATTTTTGCAGATTTTATTGCCAATGAAAAACCTCTAGCTTTCAAAGACGAGAGCGGATGGAATTTTCCCATTGTGAAAGAGTATGGTGTCAAAATCGGCATCACCGAATGGCCATCTGCTTGGAATAACCTCAAATGGGCAGAAAAGGAATATCAGTCAGTTATTTTTCCATTGATACCTTATTCACCCAATACTCAAGATTATAGAAATGCTCAATTTGCAAGTCCGTTTGAACCTCAGGATATTGAGTCAAAAAGATGGCGACATTGGTTGGGTACAGAAGCATTGGGCAGAGATGTATTGTCTGCGATGATTCATGGTACTCGTATTGCTTTTATGGTGGGATTTGTATCCATGTTTCTTGCTACTTTGATAGGCGTAGTATTAGGTTCAATGGCAGGTTATTTTGGTGATGATAGATTGAAGATGAGTAGAGCAAGTATTCTTTGGTTTATTATCCTCATTATACCAGCATATTTTTATAGTTTACAATCAAGAACTCATTTATTGTCTAATGCAATCGGAGAGTCATTTTTACTCTTTTTATTTCAATTAGTGGTTTCAATAATCATTTTTGTTCTATTTATGGTTGGCGTGTGGGTATTGAGCAGACCCTTCAAGCGCATTAAATGGTTGGGGCAGAAGGTAAGTATTCCAGTAGATATTGTTATCCAAAGATTGATAGAAGTATTAGTGTCTATACCTGGATTGTTTTTGATTATTGCTATTGTGGCAATTGCCAAGCCATCTATTATGTTGATTATGGCTGTAATAGGTCTGACTTCTTGGACTGAAATAGCTCGTTTTATCAGAGCAGAGTTGTTGAGAGTAAGAAATTTGGAATATATCGAAGCTGCTCATGCACTAGGTTTTTCTAATATTAGGACATTGTTTAAGCATGCTATCCCCAATGCGATATCTCCAGTCTTGATTGCTTTGGCATTTGGTATTGCTGCGGCTATATTGATAGAGAGTTTTCTTTCTTTTATAGGTATAGGTATTCCTCCTGAAGTATTAACTTGGGGCAAATTATTGTCTTTATCAAGAAGTGCTCCTTGGTGGTTTGCGATTGCTCCAGGATTTGCTATATTTATTATGATTACATTGTTCAATCTATTAGGTGAAGGATTGACAGATGCTTTGGATCCTAGACAAAAAAGATAATTAATGATGAAGAGATGGTTGTCCATATTATTTGTGATTTTATTTGTTGGAATAAATCTCGCTTCATCTCAAGAAATTGTCATTTCACCATCTATAAAGATATCGTCTAAACTTCCAGATTATGAGATTTTAGGTAAAAATTCTAATGGCATTTATATCCATTATTCTAATGGCACACTCAATGAATTGGAATTATTAAATCAACAATTGCGCTCGGTTTCCAAGAGGGAGATTTTGTTAAAAGATAAGTCTTCTCAATTAGAATCTATTTTTCTCAGAAATAGAGGTGCTGTTGTATTTTACTCTAGCTTGGCTGAAGGCTACCAATATTTGAAAGCAAGATATATTAATGATTATTTAGAAACTTCTGCTGAAGCGATAATTTTAGACAGTATTCCTAAGAACAAATCAAATATTTTTGCTCCTTATTATATCAAGCAGTCTTCCAATATGAAGTATTTTGCTTTCTTCAAAATTGAAGAGGATAAACAAGGAATGGCTGTGAAGTATCAAATACTGAATAATGATTTGGAATTAGTAGGAGGTGGAACATTTGAAAACTTGCAAAAAGATATTGTTTTAAAAAGCTTTAAAATTAATAATCAAGGTGTTGTTTATGCGACAATGGCTCATCAAGTCCGGAGTGGGGGAGATCCTAATAATTATATTTATGATGAGTTATACACTTTTCTTTATGACCCACATCTTCAGATAGGCAAACAGCAAGTTATCGAAAAAACAAAGCGATTGAGGTTTAAGAATATTATCACAGAAATTGATAACCTGACAAATACTGCTTATACAGTAGCTAGTTATAGAAGCGTAGATACTGATACAGATATAGGCGTTTTAGCAATAAGTTCAAATGTAAGTTCTTCTGAAAGTATGCATTTGAAATATGCATTTGATGAACTGTCTATGAGTAATATGCACTCCTTTAAAGCAAAAGATTGGAAGGAACAAGCATTGATTATCAAGCCTAAATCAGTAATTCCGCAAAGTGATAGTGGTTGTTTAATTATTATGGAAGGTCAATATCAATATACTAAAGTGGTAAGAGGAACGCCATATAATGGATATTATCCTTACTATAATATGGCAGATAATTACTATACAAGAACTTATAACCAAAATCACTATTTTGATATTTCTTCTTTGTCAATCTCTGGAAAGGGAGAAGTCAATTGGGAGGTCGTCATGCCTAAAGTTCAAGTTACTGAAGATGATGGCGGGATTTATTCTTCTTTTTCTCTTTTTGAGTCCAATAATCTATTGAAATTTCTTTTTAATGAAGATATTTATGCCAATGGAAATTTTGTAGAATACAATCTAAATCCTAAGGGAATCACAATGAGAAAGAGTCTGTTGAATACCAAAAAGGAGAATTTGACACTAATTCCTCAGAAGGGAGTTCAATTGTCTGCAACAGAGATACTTATTCCAAGTGAGCAAAAACGAAATTTACAATTCATCTTATTCAAATATTAGATTGTGCTAAATATTTTCAAAAATCAACGTCCTTACACAGTATTGATATTGATAGCTGTACTGTTACTGACACGTATTCCATTCTTATTTTTAGAAAATGTTCAACTAGGAAATACTTATTGGGGACTGAATTTTTTAAGTTTAAAATTGTCAATGATATTGACGATGTTTATCGTTTTTGGGCAAGCGATTTGGATAAATTATCTCTTTACCAATGCTAATTTTTTTGAAGACAAAACAGTAATTCCTGCACTTGTTTGGATATTGTTGAGTGCCTTTGATGAAGGATTTTTGGTATTAGGGTTTCCTGTTTTAAGTTCTACTTTGTTGATAGTTATTTTACAAATTTTAATGAATATCAAAGGAAGTATGATATCGCTTCAGGCTTGTTTTCAATTAGGTATTATTGTTGGTACGCTGAGTTATTTTCATCCCATAACGATTATAGTTTTACCATTTTTTATTTTTATTATTTACTTTTTCAATACATTGGGAGTACGTGAATATCTATTGTTTTTCATGGCTATTGCTCTTTCGTTTTTTTGGATTTGGTCTTATTTATTTTTGAATAATCTGAAAATAGATTGGTTGGAAAGATTGATGAACAATTCAGGATTGCCTTTATATACAATTTCAATAGAAGAAATTATTATTTGGAGCGTTGTATTGTTGTTTGTAATTGGAGGATTTTCGAGTATGTTTTTGTTAATGAGGAGTGCATTTACGAAAAAGAAAAAAAATATTATCTCTATTTTGGTTTTGTTTTTAAGTTTTACTTTGATTTGTTTATTGTCAAAAGATTGGGATTTTTCCAATATTATGATGTGTCTTGTTCCTGCATCAATGATGATATCTGTCTTCTTGTTAATAATCCGTAAAAGAAATTTAGCCAATATTTTGTTTGCTACCTTTGTGCTCGGTTCCTTTGGTACTATTGTTACAAAGTGGGTCGTTTCATTTTAGTACTTTTGAACTATAATAAAGTATTGATGTTTAACTTTTTTAATGGAGAAGATGAAATTTTTAAGGTATTTATTTAGCGTATTATTTTTATATGTTGGGTTTGCTAATGCTCAGTTTGAAAGCCCAATCAAATGGTCTGTTTCAGCCAAACAGATTGAATCTGATATATATGAAATCAATATTACTGCCAAAATTGGATCGGGATATTCTATTTATAGTCATGATATTTCACCAGATATTGGTCCAGTTCCTTCAACAGTAGAAATTAAAGAATCTGGTGATTATAAAAAGGTAGGAACGCTAACTTTTGAAGGCAAAAAAGAAACTTATTTTGACCCGATATGGGAGACAAAAGTAGCCAAGTTTAAGAAGGAAGTTACATTTAAGCAAAAAGTAAAATTGTTGAAGGATGAAGCAACTATCAGTGGTTTTTATGAAGCTCAAGCTTGTAATGATGAAATGTGTTATCCGCCTGATGGAGATGATTTTGAGTTAAAATTGAAGAAATCAGCTACTGCTAATAGTACTTCTTCGACCTCAGATAGTTCTCAACTTGGACAACAAATCATTGTCAGTGAAGATATTAAACCCATAGCTACGAGCGATGATAATTATCAATCTGATATTGTTTTTAACTGGGATAAAGCGAATACTACTTGCGTACAAGCAGATGAAGCCGATAAGAGTGGAATTGCATGGATATTTGTATTAGGGTTTTTAGGAGGCTTGATAGCCTTGCTTACACCTTGTGTTTTCCCAATGATTCCTTTGACGGTCAGTTTCTTTACCAAAGGTGGAAAAGATAGAAAAAATGGTGTGCGTCAGGCTGCCTTATATGGTATTTCTATCATTTTGATCTATGTATTATTGGGTCTATCTATTACACTTATTTTTGGTGCTGATGCATTGAATGTGATGAGTACTAGTGTGTTTTTCAATCTTTTATTCTTTGTTATTTTTGTCATTTTCGCATTATCATTTTTTGGATTATTTGAAATAACATTGCCTTCTTCATGGGCGAACAAGACAGATCAACTTTCTAATAAAGGTGGACTGTTGGGAATATTTTTCATGGCTTTCACCTTAGCATTAGTTTCATTTTCATGTACTGGGCCGATTATCGGTTCATTGTTAGTGCAAGCAGCAACAGATGTAGGTCCATCATTCGGTATTTTCAAAGTGAAACCTATAGTCGGAATGCTTGGGTTTTCAGTGGCTTTAGCATTGCCATTTACATTATTTGCTTTATTTCCTCAATGGTTAAAAGGTTTACCAAAATCTGGAGGATGGTTGAGTAAAGTAAAAGTGCTTTTAGGATTGTTGGAATTGGCATTTGCATTCAAATTCCTGTCAGTAGTAGATTTAACTCAAGGTTGGGGTATCTTACGTTGGGAGTTATTTATGGGAATATGGATAGTCATTTTTATGATTATCGGATTCTATGCATTGGGTTTATTCAGTAAAGACAAAACTCCGATTGCAATTCGTCTGTTTGGTGCTGCTAGTATCTTATTTGCTTTATTTATGATTAAAAATACAGTTACCTATCAGCCTGTTCATATATTAAGTGGTTTGGCACCTACGACTCATTATAATTTTTTCAATAAAGCAGTTAAAGAGCCTTATAATACAACCGACTTCAATGAAGCATTGAAAATTGCAAAGGAACAAGGCAAGCCTATTTTGATTGATTTTTCGGGATATGGTTGTGTGAACTGTAGAGAAATGGAAGAAAAAGTATGGATAAAAGATGATATTAAATCACTGATGGGTGAGTATGTTATCGCTTCTCTTTATGTTGATGATAGAACACCGCTTCCAAAAGAAGAACAATATCAATCGGCTGTTACTGGTAAATTAAAAAATATCAAAACCATTGGAAATAAATGGACAGATTTTGAGATTAGAAATTTCCAAAAAGCTTCACAACCTTATTATGTTATTGTTGATAAAGATTTGAATATTCTAAATACGCCAATAGGTTATTCAGATGAAGATGTGTTCAAGACTTTCTTACAATGTGGATTGGAAGAGTTTAAGAAATAAATAGCCGTTATATTCTAAGAAAAATGCCAGAGTCTATATAATAAACTCTGGCACCATGCAACATAATTCAGTAATAGGATTTCTTATCCTTCAATCTGATTCTATAGTTATTATTTGATTTTTATGAAATCACCTGTGAGTGAAAATTTTAGTTCAATACCGTTGTTAAGTTCGACTTCTTGAAAAGTTCTTTCTAAATCCCAATTGACAATGAAGTTATTAGGATAATTTTTTGTTACATATTGACTGATTGAATTAGGGATAGTAGAAGAGGGGAGTTTTACATCGCTTTTTATCTCTATGATTTTCGAATCGATAAATTTGAGCTCAGTATTATCTGTCATATCTATTTCGTATTCTTTTGCCAGTCCTTCCTTATCTACAGTGATACGTTGAATTTTGTGTTGTGGAAAATGTTTCTGAATATAAGTAGAGACACCTACCGGTAATTCAGAATATTGGATAACCTTGTCTTTAGCAATAGCTATAGAGAGTGAAAATACAGCAACAAGTAGTGCTGAAAAGATTGCTTTGAAATTTGAAATTTTTCTCATGGTTAAAAATTTTAGAAATGATTAAATTATATTTTTGATTTTATTGTTGAATTACCGCTTGTTGTTACATCTGTTATCGGCTTGCCTATATATTCAAGTTTGGATATTCCATTGACTGAGCCTTTTAATTTTTGCTGAACATTGACAGTTGCTTTGGATGCTCCGTTGATTTCTGCTTTCAAATTTTGAATGATTAAATTATCACCATTGAACTCGCTCATACCATCTATATTGATAATTGCATTTTCGATTTTGGAAAATCCTTGAAGCATAGACATTCCATCAATATCAGCAGTCAACTGTTGAAAATTACAGTTATTAAAGGATACAGATGAGCTTCCTGAAACATCAATATCTATGTTGTTTGTATTGAAATTACTGATGATTGCTTTACTCATTCCATCAATATCTACATCACTCAAATTGCTAGTGTAGATTTTTACTTTAGCTGTTTTGCCATTGATGTTTCTTCCTGTTCTTGAAAGACTTACTTTGTTATTGGAGGTTTGGATTTTTATATCATTAGGGTGATTGCTTTCTATTTTATTCTGGGTTGAGTAAATAATTTCTGCATCCAAAAGACCATCAATTTCAATTTTAGAAAAACCTTCCATCGGAGTAATATCTGACCAGTTGCTAGAACTAGAAGAACTTATTGATGAACTAAGTGGAATTAAATATCCTCCTTCTAACTTCCAAGGAGTTGAACCCAAGTCAAAATATTCATCATTGTCAAAGTCTTTGATTCTAGGCTTTTTGTGGATAATATCTTGTGAGTTGTCAAAGATGATTACTTTTCCTTCTGGAATATAAAGCGTGATTTCTACTGATTGATTTCTGAATTTGGTTGTTTTATCAGACATACTGATATAGTCATTGAAAATTAATGTGTCACCATTTCTACTGTATTGATAATCAATCTTTCTTGCATTTTCTATTGCGGCTTGATTGGATTTGCCTCTTGAAGATTGTACTTTGAAAATATGGATATTTTGGTCTGGGCTTTGAGCCAAATTTACTTTCACAAAATTGCTGTTGATTTGCTCATCATTGATTTCAAATTGTCCTCTCCATGTAAATATATTGCCGAAACTATTGTCTTCTGTATTAGGATTGGCTTTAGTAGCGATGACAATCGTATCTTTCAATGTTTCTTGAAGTATAACTTCTTCATTTTGAATAGATTTTGAAGTGGCAAATTGTCTTGCTGTATCTGTCGCTCCAATGATGAATATAAAAAATGCCGCCAAACCAATGATTGCCATAGAAATACCTACTGGTTTTTTGAGTGGCTTTTTATCATTTGAAAATATGTGAATTGGTAATAAAATAAAGAATAATGAAGTGATAACCAACATGGTTATCAAGGCAATAGATGAAGAATATGCCAAGAATGAATTTTCAAATACAAATTTAGATAGGGCAGGAGTTCCTGCAATGGTGACTATGCCCAATATAAACGAAGCAAATACTAATACTCCAAAGATGATGATGAAAATAAATAGTAAAAATGCTTTAATGATTTGGAAGATGAATAGCAAAATTGATTGAATCAAACTTGTAGATTTATTAGCTACTTTCTGAATTTTACTTTTATTATCCAATTCTTGAAAAGAATCTTTAAAACTCTGGATGCCATCTTTTACTGTTTTCTCAATATTACCAATATTGATAGCTTCGCCTTTCATTTGCAACTTTTCAGAGGATGTAATTGCTTTAGGTAATAGTATCCAAAGGACAATATATATCAATAAACTACCACCAAATCCACCAAAGAAGAGAACTAAAAATATCAATCTCATCCAGAGGGGATCGCTAATTCCGAAGTAATGACTTAAACCAGAGCAAACTCCTGCAATGATTTTTGAATCATTATCTCTAAACATTTTTTTGTTAGAAGAGGATTGGCTTGGACGAATTGGCTCGTTTTCAATTTCTTCACTATAATGTTGTTCAGGCTTTCCCAATGTAAGAATAACATTTTCTACTTGTTGAACATTGATGATTGTTTGAATATTGTTCCTATTCTCTAATAAAAATATCTCTGCAATACGGGCTTCAATGTCAGTAATAATTTCATTACCGCCTTCTTCGTTTTGATAGATTTTACTCAATGATTTGAGATAGTCAGACAATGCGTCAAAAGCATCTTCATTAATATGAAAGATTTGTCCAGCTAGGTTAATATTATATGTTTTATTCATGATGATTGGCTTATAAATGTTTGATAGATTGTGTAGTTGTTTTTACAGCATATTCTAGTTCTTTCCATGTTTGGGACAACTCGACTAGTGCTTTTTTACCTTGTTCTGTAAGTGTAAAATATTTTCTTGGAGGTCCAGAAGTAGATTCTTTCCATTCATAGGTCAATAAACCTGCGTTTTTAAGTCGAGTCAGCAATGGATATACTGTTCCTTCAACTACTAACAAATCTGCACTCTTTAAATCCTCCAATATGTCGGAAGCATATACTTCACCCTTGGCAATAATACCCAAGATGCAATACTCTAGGATGCCTTTCCGCATTTGTATTTTGGTGTTTTCTACATTAATTTCTTGCATGATACTTATATTTCATATTCTATTGTGATATAATTTTGATGATCTTTATTCTCCTGAAGCACTGGTAAATGATAAATCATATTACAAATCTTGTAGTGTATTTCAGGATGGGTGCTATTGATATATGTTACATAATATTTTCCATTTTCTCCAACGATAAATTCTACATAAACCTTCACTTTTTCTCTGGGGCAGAGAATTGTTGTTTTTGCCTCCTCTTTCTTCTCAATAAATGAAATATTGGAAAAGGACGGGTTGGCCATATCCATTTCTCTAGCCGATACTTTTGAGCTTGAAAGTAAGCTTACAGTTGTGCCAAGTACTAAAATAATTGTTTTCATAATAGTAAGTTTAATGGGTTAATTAGTTTTGTTATGCAAATATATATCTAATCAAAGGTATTATGCAATACATAGTAGTTTGTAAAAGATTGTATATTTTGCTAAATAATAGATTATCAATTAGTTAGTATAAAATATTTTTCAATGTTTTAACAAATTTTAAGAATTTAATTATTTTTCTTTTGAATTTTTACTAGGGTTTGAGTATAAAAAATGGATTATTTGGTTTTAAAAACAAATGATATTTCTTTGAATTTTCTTCAAATAATGATTAATTAACTGACTGAATGAATATTTTAATGAGTAAAATAGGATGTTTACTTATTTTTGATAAAAATTCATTTTACGTTGTCAACATTACCTACATACGAAGGCATATTACATGCAGCAAAAGTTCTTGAAGGAGTTACTTCTATTACTCCATTACAGAATAATGTTAATCTATCAGAAACTTATCAAGCTAATATTTGGTTGAAAAGAGAAGATTTGCAGATTGTACGTTCATACAAAATTCGTGGTGCATATAATTTTATTTCCAATTTAAGTACTGAAGATCGAGCTAAAGGTGTAGTCTGTTCAAGTGCTGGTAATCATGCTCAAGGCGTTGCTTTTGCTTGTCAAACCTTGAAGATTAAAGGGGTGATTTTTATGCCTGCTACTACTCCCAAACAAAAAGTAAGAGCTGTGCAGAGATTAGGTAGGGAATGGGTAGAAATTGTGTTGTCTGGAGATACTTATGATGATGCCAAATCTGCTTCATTTAAGTATGTAGAAAAGCACAATTGTGTGATGGTTTCTCCTTTTGATGATAAATTAATTATAGAAGGTCAAGGAACAGTAGGAATGGAAATTGCTCAACAACTTAAACAAAATGAACCAGATTACTTCTTTGTTCCTGTAGGTGGTGGTGGACTGATTAGTGGCTTGACCATCTATTTGAAAGCCAAATATCCAAAAGCAAAAATTATTGCAGTAGAACCTCAAGGAGCAGCATCATTAAAAGCTACTATGGATTCAGGGAAAATTGTCACATTGGAAAATGTAGATAATTTTGTTGACGGTGCGGCAGTAAAACAAATTGGTGCGCTTCCTTTTGAAGTATTGAAAACTTATGGTTTGGATGATATCGTGATTGTTCCTGAAGGTGCTGTCTGTACAACAATCCTACAATTGTATAATCGCAGTGCAATTGTTGCGGAACCAGCAGGTGCATTATCTGTAGCGGCATTATCTTTTTATAAGGAGCAAATCAAGGGGAAAAATGTTGTGTGCATTCTCAGTGGTGGCAATAATGATATTGAACGTATGCCAGATATCAAAGAGCGTTCATTGATTTATGAAGGATTGAAACATTATTTTATGGTGTCTTTCCCTCAGCGTTCTGGTGCTTTAAAAGAATTTGTGAATGATATTTTGGGCCCTGATGATGATATTACATCTTTTACCTATACTAAGAAAAATAATAAGGAAAGTGGACCTGCATTAGTGGGAGTAGAGCTCAAACAAAAAGAAGACTATCAACCTTTACTAGACAGAATGGACAAGTACGGTGTTAAATACATTTGTATCAATGAGGATCCATTGTTGTTTAATCTATTGATATAAAATAAAAAAGGGGATAATTACTATCCCCTTTTTATCACTTCTGTTTCTAAAAATCTTATTGATTTACTAATTCAAATCTAGCCAATGGAGCCATTCTTGCTTTGTTGATAGATAAAGATTTTCCATCTGTAGAAAGATTATCCGCTTCTTGGAATATTTGTAATAATTCTTTTTCTAAAGTATCATTTTCACAAGCCATCAAAGTGCTTAGACCTTCTTGGATAGACAATTGTAAACTATTTTTGATTGTATAGTTTAATGAAAGCTGATTGCAACCTGCTTTTGCTTCCAATCTTTTTTCATTAGAATGGAATATCAAATAATGAGTATCTGAACTTTCTTTAACTGGCTTTCCGTAGATTTCTACTAATTTCCATCTCTTATTTTCTACTTCTGGATTGCCATCTTTACTAAGAATATAATTTTCTGCTAAATCACCTTCAATAGCTTTTCCTTCTAAATCTAAATGTCTAACTCTATTTTCTTCCACTTTGTATAGGCTAGAACCTTCTGTTTCTTTGATGCCACCAAGTCTGATATTATTTCCTTCCCAAGTAAATTTTCCACTTAATGTATCAGCACTTTCATTTTCTACTCCTAAGTATTTTGTGATAAGGGTATAGTCCATGCTGTCATTGATTGATAATTCAGTATAGATACCTTCACAATCAGCACATGGAAGTGTTCCAGAATAAGAACCTTGCCAGTCCAAAGAATTTTGTGCAGAATGTTCTTCGTTTACTTCTGGTGTAGTCTCTTTTTGATTATTGCAAGAGAATGTAACAAATGCTGCAATAGATGCAATTAGTACTACTTTTAAATTGTTTTTAAACATGATATATAAAATATTTGTGCCGCAAAGTTGAGAGGATAAAATGAAATATTTAGTTTCATATTGTTATTTTTTGCAAAATAATAATGAAGTAATATTTTGATAGTTTTTAATTTAGATTGAGAACAGAAATGATTTTATTACGCTAAGAAAAATTTAATCTTGCTTAATCTCTATTTTTATTTCATGAAGTTAAATGTGCATTGAATTAAAGTAAGTATCATTTAAGGACATTTTTATCTTAATACTCTAATTGCTATTTTTGCAGTGCCGTCAACTTGCAGATATTGATTTTATCTATTGGCGTTTGTTGGTTTTAAAAATAAAATAATAATGTCGCTACAACTTTTTAATCCATTCTCTGAATTAATTTTTGATGATAAGATTTGTTTTTTAACAGGAGAGGAGCTGAGTAGAGAGAATGAATTTGTTACAGTTTTTCCAGATTGGGTAATGGATAAATATGAATACAGAGGAAAAAATTTCACATTGATGGATAATGTTTCTCAAGTGAAATATGAAGATTTGAAACTTCCTTGTTCATTAGTAGTTGCTGAAGTATATAGGAAATTGGATAATGATGTTGAACAGGCTTTTGCTCAAGGATATGAAGGAGTGAAATCACTAAGTGAGCAAGATTTGTTTTTATGGATGGGTAGATTTGTATATGGAATTTTGTATTCAGATTTAGTACTTGAGCGCAAAAAAATGGAGAAACAAAATAAAAAATTTGATATTTCTCCTGTGTTGAAAAAGCGTTTTGGATTGTTTCACTTAATGTTACAATCTCTTGTTCAACCATTTGAGTTCAAAGGAAATAGTCCATGGAGCATTGCAATTGTCCGTCTGAAATATTCTAAAGATATTTTTAATTTCAGAGATAGTACAGTCAATTTATTGTTTTCATTGGGGATAAATGGATTTGGTATTGTTGCTTCTTTGCAAGATAGTGGTATTGTGAAAAATCATTATGATGAATTGTTAGAGAAAGTGGGAGATACAGTCTTGCATCCTATACAATTTGAAGAATTATGTGCCAAATTTTTATATTCTAATTATCTTTTGCAGTATTCGCCTCGGTATAAAATAGATGTGGAAGAGCAATTTGTATCAGTAGAAACGTTGCCAATAGATATTCAGAATGGTCGCCCTCTTTTTGGAAAATGGGATGACAATATGTTTGCTCAAGTTTTGTCTGGTTATTGGGAAGTGTGGGGATTGACAAAAAAAGATATTATTAATTTTCCTAGTTCGCCCATTAGTTTCTTAGAAAATGAAAGGACTTATGAGTTGGTTGCTCCTGAATCTATAGAGTTTCCTTTTTGATACTAAAAAGGGTATTTGATTCTGATAGTTTTGACATATCTTATCTTGAAATAATTTTCATCAAGATTGGAGGTCATTATTCCTCTATTGTTTGAGGTGGCTGCATGTAAAAAATAGACTTTACCGCCTTTGATTTCAGAAACTATTCCCATGTGACCAATGCTAGTAGAAGATGCGTTACTTCCTTTAAATAAAACAATATCTCCAGCTTGAATTTGATTGTATGGTATTGTTTGACCGATATTGGCAAATTGAGAAGTCACTCTAGGTACTTTGATATTGAAGTAGCTGAATACAAAATTGACATAACCCGAACAGTCAAAACCTCTCAGTGGGTCACTATCTGCATAGTCATATCTAATACCTTCAAATGTAGATGCAAAATCAGCTATTTGTTGACCTTGATATTTGCTGAACCATATTGGATCTATTTTATCTTGAGCGTAAAGAGATATCGATGATAAATGAATTATGAAAAATAAAACGACGTTAAATGATTTCAAAATATTCAGATTTATTGATGATTTGAAACGAGTAATGGGTTATAAAAATATTCTTTTACAATTTTGATTTAAGATACTACTTATTGCTATATTTTTTGAATAATGGAACTTAATTTACTGAAATGAATAATATCTTAACCGTCTTAATTTCCTTCATTTCTTAATGGTTTAAAATACTGATAGTGTCTAAAATTTAACCGCAAAGGATGCAAAGTTTTACGCAAAGGACACGAAGAAGGAATTATGAGTTATGATTTATGAAGTATGATTTACGAAGTTAGAAGTTAGAAGTACTAATGAAAAATGCTGGTGCTTGAGAGTTTCAAAATTTAACCGCAAAGGATACTAAGTTTTACACATAGTTCACGGAGTTTAATGAAGTAATGAAGCAATTTGAAGATGATGAAATTCAATAATTAACTAATGTTCTGCTACTTATGTCTTTTACTTAATAATAAACAACCAAATATCTTGAATCTTGAATCTTGAATCTTGAATCTTGAATCTTGATTCTTGGTTCTTGCTTCTTGGTTCTAGGTTAAGAAATAGCTTTCAAGTATTTAGTGGGTCAGCGAAAAAACCGGTACTGGCCACTGAGTTTATCGAAGTGCTTTAGCATACTTTTTCTTTTAAAGAAATGTATGAAGAAAAAATATTGAAGTAATATATAGATTGCTTCGTTCCTCGCAAGGTCGATTTTCTTGGCTCGTGCTGATAAGAATCTCTAAATTCATTAAAACACATAACTAAACGACATTGAATATTGAATAAAAAAAAGCCCTGATTACTCAGAGCTTTTTATATGTCTTTGCGTATTGCAAATTAAATAATCATACAAGCACCGACTGTTTCATTGGTAGCTTCGTCGATAATGATGACACTACCAGTGATTCTGTTTTTTGAATAGCTATCAAAAAATAATGGAGCGGTTGTTCTGATTGAGATTCTACCGATATCATTCAAGCCGATAGTCCTATCTGTTTCATTTCTATGAAGAGTGTTGATGTCAATTTTGTATTTGATATCTTTTATGATACATCTACATTCTTTAGAAGTGTGCATCAGTGCATATTTGCCATTGAGTTGAAGCGGTTTTTCACTCATCCAACAAACCATTAATTCAATATCTTGACTGACTTGAGGAACATTATTTTCTCTTACCAACATATCACCTCTGCTGACATCTATTTCATCTTCCAAAGTTATGGTAACTGACATTGGAGCAAATGCTTGTTCCAATTCGCCATCATAAGTGTCAATAGATTTAATTGTAGAAGTAAAACCTGAAGGTAGAGCCATGATTTTATCTCCTTTTTTGAATACCCCACTTGCTATTCTTCCAGCAAAACCTCTGTAATCGTGAAATTCTGTTTTTTGTGGTCTGATAACTGTTTGAACAGGAAATCTGCAGTCGATATGATTGTGGTCACTTCCAATATGGATTGTTTCCAAAAGATATAAAAGGGTAGGGCCATCATACCAACTCATGTTTTCAGATCTTGTTACAACGTTATCACCATTCAAAGCAGAAATTGGAATAAAATTAAAATCTTTAACTTTTAGACGAGAAGCAAATGCTTTGTACTCCGCCACAATTCTTTCATAAGTTTCTTGATCCCAATCCACTAAGTCCATTTTATTGATACATACAACAACATGAGGGATTTGTAATAAAGAAGCAATAAATGAATGACGGTGTGTCTGCTCAACAATTCCTTTTCTCGCATCTACAAGAATGATAGCCAAGTTGGCAGTACTAGCCCCAGTCACCATATTTCTTGTGTATTGGATATGTCCTGGAGTATCAGCGATAATAAATTTTCTTTTCGGTGTAGAAAAGTATCTGTATGCTACGTCAATAGTAATACCTTGCTCTCTCTCTGAACGAAGACCATCTGTTAAAAGTGCAAGATTGACTTGCTCTTCTCCTTTTTGTAAGGATGCTTTTTCGATAGCTTCCATTTGGTCTTGGAAGATAGATTTACTATCATATAACAATCTACCTATCAATGTGCTTTTCCCATCATCTACACTACCAGCAGTAGTGAAACGAAGCAATTCCATATTTAAATAACCATTGCGGTCAAAATTTTCTGTACTCATTGTAATTTCCTTTTTGTTGAATTCTTTTGATTAGAAATAACCTTGTTTTTTACGATCTTCCATAGCAGCCTCAGAACGTTTATCATCAGCTCTAGTTCCTCTTTCTGTAGTACGAGTAGAAGCTACTTCTTGAATAATATCTTCCAATGACGAAGCAACAGATTCTACTGCTCCTGTACATGTCATATCTCCCACAGTACGGAAACGAACAATTTTTTCTACGACTTCTTCATGTGGTTTTCTTGGTATGAAATCACATTCAGCCAACCATTGACCATCTCTTTCAAATACTCTTCTTTTATGAGAAAAATATAATTCTGGTAGTTCAATTTGTTCTTGGAAAATATATTGCCATACATCCATTTCTGTCCAGTTGGAAATAGGAAACACTCTAAAATGCTCACCTATGTGTTTTTTTCCATTAAATAAGTTCCAAAGTTCTGCTCTCTGATTCTTAGGATCCCATTGCCCAAATTCATCTCTATGAGAGAAAAATCTTTCTTTTGCACGTGCTTTTTCTTCATCTCTACGAGCACCACCAATAGCTGCATCAAATTTGTTGCTTTCTATAGCCTCTAATAATGGAACTGTTTGAAGACGGTTTCTGCTTGCATTGTATCCTTTTTCTTCGATGACCATTCCTTTGTCAATAGCATCTTGAACAGAAGCAACTACCAATCTAAGATTGTATTTTTCTACTAATAAGTCACGAAATGCAATCGCTTCTGGAAAATTATGGCCAGTATCTACATGCAATAATGTGAAAGGTACATTCGCAGGGTAAAATGCTTTAATAGCCAAATGCAAACAAACAATAGAATCTTTCCCTCCTGAAAATAACAAAACAGGATTCTCGAATTGAGATGCCACTTCTCTTAATATAAAGATGGACTCAGACTCTAATTCTTTTAAATGTGTTAAATTGTAATCCATAATGATGAATCGATATTAATATTTTATACGTTGAATAAGTTGATTATAAACCTCATTAACAGCATCTTCAATAGATATTTCTGCTGTTTTTATTTCAATATCAGCCGGCTCAGGAGCTTCAAATGGCGCATCTAATCCTGTGAAATTTTTAATCTCCCCAGCGAGTGCTTTTTTATATAGCCCTTTGACATCTCTTTGCGCACAGACTTCAAAAGGTGCATTGATATATACTTCTATAAAGTCGGCTTCTCCGATTATATCTTTTGCTTGCTGTCTGATATCTTTTGTTGGACTGACAAAACTATTGATGCAAATGACCCCAGATTGAACGAATAATTTAGAGATTTCTGCAATTCTCCTGATATTTTCTAATCTGTCTTCTTCCGAAAAGCCCAAATTGGCATTGATACCCGTCCGTACATTATCCCCATCTAACACAAAAGATAAATATCCTGCTTCATGGAGTTTCTTTTCCAAACCTTTAGCAATGGTACTTTTACCCGAACCAGATAATCCAGTCATCCACAATACACAACTTTTTTGTTGAAGTAAATTTTCCTTATCTGACCTTTGTAGTAATTGGTCAAAAATAGGGTGTATATGGTTGGTGTTTTTTTCCATAAGTGATGCAAATTTAGTATTTTTTTTCATTATTACCTTAAATACTTATAGTATATAGAATTAGTAGAGTATATATTTTTTATTAATTGCTTAATAATTAAAGTTTTAAGCTAAAATTTTTTAAAATATTTATCTGAAAAATCCATAGAAATGGTGAGTGTCTTAATTTGAAGTAATTTCTTTTTGCCATTCAATTCCACTGATATCTATGAGTTTCAAAGTGTGCAATTGCTCTTTATTAAGCTGCTGAATATCAATAGAAATATCTGCTTTGGCTCCCAATGGAATGATAAGACTATGCTTTCCAGGTTTGACTTTGGCTACATAATGATTATGGATTTTTTCTGTTAGAAAATTGGACAAATCTTTATTATTCCATTGTTTGACGACTTCTTGATTTTCATTGAGTATTTCAATACCTATTAGAAATGAACCATAGACATCTGCACCTTCAGTACGATAAATCTCAAATTGAAGTTCATTGTTATTCATCACAATATTCGATATTTCAATTTTAGGCTTTACTGATTTATTATGCAATTTTCCCCATACACCACCATGGAAAATTTGATTGGTAGCAAGAGTAAGTGTGAGGAGTGAAATTGAAATTCCCAAGACAAATATCTTCATATTTTTAAATTGCAACTGTCCTGAACCGAATAATGTAAATGCTTTGCTTTGAGTGAACTTATATTTTTTATTGATGAAATATTGGTCAATAGAGTAATCTCCACTTCCAGTCAAAAATAGAGTAAAGCCTGTTGTAACACCGAGCACACCAATCTGCCATTCGTCGAGACATGTTGTGCCAATCCAACCAGAACCTAATAATATACCCATGGCTAAGCCTAGTACTCCTAATGCTGATATTCTAGTAAATAATCCTAGTATGATAAATAATCCTACGATAGCCTCAATAATTGTAAAAGCAATCATCGATAGTTGCAATGTTTCTGGATGTGTCACCAAATATTCTATGATGGGTTGGATACCTAATGCATTGGGTAGAAAGTGATTGAATTTTTCTCCAATATAACCCGCTTCTTCAGGAATGAGCTTATTCTCCAATATAAGCCTTCTCCAAAATGCAGAAAAATATGTCCAGCCAATGACCCATCTCAATGCGAGCGTATATAATCCTGGTAAGTAAGTATTGTATGATGAATGATTGTTGTTATTCATAATGTATAATTAATAGATTTGATGTAGCTGTATAGCCAATAATTGAATTAAAATATAAAAAATGTGAGGATAAAAGGAATTCTGATATCTATATCAAATCAAAAATTGTTGAATAACAATGTGAGTGGGTACTTTTTCTTTATAGAAAAGATAGTCTTGATTCAGCTTGCTAGCCAATTCTCTTTTGAATTTTAAGACATCTCCTTTAAATAAAGGTACTATTAATTTCTTGTTTTCTACTTGACTATAAGATGCATTAGAAAAAGATGATTGAAAAGAAGTAGGGCAAGTTTTGGCTTTTATAGGTGCAACAAAATTGGTGTATTCAATACCTATCCATAGCTTTATTTCGTTTTTTATTGAACAAGGAATAGTGAACAATAAAATGAAAATAAAGAGGAGTAATTGTTTATGTACTAAATTCTTTTGAGGCATTTGTGCAATAATACGACATGTTTATTTCTTAAATAATTGATTTTGTATTTTTTAAGAATTTATATGAAAAAATTAGGTTTTTATATATAGATGAGCTAAAATCAAGTTTCTAAAGATTCGTTGAATTCAACACGCAAGGTTAGCGATAAAACAAATTAATTTGTTTTTTAATTTAATAGTATGTATATTGCGTTAAGTAAAAATTATTATATCATGAACAAGTATTTTTTGATTGTATCTTCAAATATGAAGTTTTTAGTGTTTTTAACCTTTTTTATCAGCATAGGACATCATGCAAATGCGCAGATAAAAGTGATTTCAGATGGAAAGGTAGGTATAGGGGTATCTAATCCTACAGAAAGGCTTCATGTGAATGGTTTTATAGCATTACTGTAGATGCAGGTAGCCTGAAAGCAGGTATATATCTCTATACGCTGATATGTGACGGCAAGGAAGTAGCTACCAAGAAAATGATTCTAACGAATTAAAAAGGTGTCAGCAATGAGAAAATTATATTTAATAGCTTTGTTGCTGTCTATCTGCCTGACAGATAAGAGTGCAATGGCACAGGATGAACGCAAAAAAGAAAAGCCTCAATACATTGTGGAAATAGACTCGCAGTTCATCAAGGCTACACCTTATGAGATCACTTATGAAAATGGCAGAGAGATCCATCATAACGATAATTTGGAATGGTTCACAGATATGACAGTCTATCGTTTTTTGTCAAAAGAAACAAATGAAAATGGAATATTGATGAAATCATTAAACAGAAAGCCTACTATCTTTTTGTTATCTGGAGGAGGATTTACGCATTTGGATAATCAAGCAGAGTTAGATCCTGATAATAATAGTATTCCTGACATATATAAATTAGCATATAAACTTACAGAAGGCGGTTTAAATAATGTGGTATGGATAGACTACAAGACTTCTATTGGAGATACCACTACGATGATTAATCGTTTGTTTGTAGCTTCAAAACTACTTCATCCTGTTGGATGTACACATACGCAAGGAACTAAATCTAAAATCTTTTTAGAATATGCGGCATTAGCTTCATTCAGTGATTTTAGAAAAATATTTAAATCAGAGATTGATACCAATTCTTTGATTGATAGTAATAATGTTTTTGTTGCAGGGATTAGTGCAGGGGCAGTACTGACGATATACTCGGTATTTTTGGATGGGCATGAGATACCTTCTTCCATCTCGTTTGTCAAATGCAGTGGTGGAAGTGCTACTACTATTGCGACAATCCCTCCAGGTGATCCTTTACGTACAAATGGCTATCCGATACCCAAAATCAAAGGAATTATTCCAATGGCAGGTGCAAGTTTTTATGATACTATTTTTACTAATAATACCACTGTTACCAATCAGGTAGCAATGAATTTTATGCATGGAACATGTGACGAAATAATTAACCAAGATACGGGAAGAGTAGGTTACAAATTCTTTGTTGTGCAATGGTTTATACCCGATTTCTTACCTCTTAATGTACTGGATACTGTATATAATATATTGGAAGCCTTTCGATATCCCCGTGGTTATGGTTCTAAATACATGTACAATCTGCTAAAAACTACTCATAACAAGGTTGGTTTGAGTCAAGTGATAAGAGGAGGACACTCTCCTCTCAATTCATTAGCTAACGGAGCAGGAGGCTGGGATGTATATCAGAAAGGTACACCTTCGTCCAAATACAATCCAAGGGACATCGTATTTGACAACATCTCCCTTTTTATGAAGCGAGTGATGGGTAATGCTGGCCCGATATGGACGAATCATGCCTATTCTGTATTTCCGGATGTGCCAACCGAGTATTGTCTGACAGATGATCAAACACTATTAGCGCCTCCGATTATTACTGTTGACTCTGTTTGTGGAACAGTCGCTGCCGCTGTGAGCAATCCTCCAGCGTGGGCGACTATCACATGGACGGTATCGCCCAACTTGCAGATAGTGGGTTCCAATACCGGGTCTGCTATATCCTATAAAAGCCTCAGTACCAGTAGTGGTTGGGTGAGAGCCTCAGTGAATTACGGTGGCGGTGTGACCATCCCTGTTACTAAAAACGTGCTGGTGCCAGCCACTTGCCCGACACCATGTAATGGTATTTTGTATTACGACCATCAGACAGTCACTGTCAATACCAGCATCATCCATTGTGGCAATATCCACTCTCAAAATGTCACAGTCAACAGCGGAATGTCCCTTGTTTTGGATGCAACAGGATATGTGCTGATTCCCGGCAATTTTGAGGTGCCTGTAGGTGCTATATTAGATGTTAATCCTTAAATTTTTAAATTATGAAATTATTTTGTTCACTCTTATTGATTTTATATACAGGATCGGTAAATCTTCTAAAGGCAGATGATTTGCAACCTAAGATTACCCCTGAGGAATTAGGTTATACAGGCAAGGCGTCTATCACCTATTTTGAAAAGATAGATGATGATTATCTGGGAATGGTAGTGATATATGAAAAAGATGGGCATGGGTATATGGCAGACTGGGTATATCATCTAAAAACCAAAGAGGCAAGAAATACTACCTATAATAACGAAAGAGGGCAATACAGCATTCAGGAAAACGAGTATTATACCAATATCTCACAGCATGGACTTCGGTATTTCCTGAGAGAAGAAAACTGGATCTATACCATTGTCAGCGGATATAGTAATGATGACATAGGCAATTACTCTACTTTTTTGTTAGGCACTCACCTCAGAACAGGTCAGCAAAATGCCAGACTTTTACACGAAGACTGTCTAGGTTTTATGGGGTTTTTACAATCAGCCGGAAAAAATTTCCTGATAGAAACAGAAGGTTGCGGCAAAGCATTCAACTTATTGACATTTGATGATTCAACTTGGACTGAAGTGTGGTCGATTCAAGATTTTGGATGGGAATCATTTGATAATTATGAAACGCAAAGGCCTTTTTATCACAAAGAGAAAATCTATTTGTCTGCACAAGATATGTTGTATGTTTTCAATACTGCTAATTTTAAAGTAGATACAATTATTGGAGACACGAGGGATGTGGGTGGTGTTCCTGATGAATGTACTTCTGAAGAGACAGAGTACCAATGTAATTCTGTACCCACTCAATATTTTGCATATGGAGATAATGTATATATTGTTTATAATAATATTGTAAGATTCGCACATGTATATCTGGATCACTATGCTTTACGTGCAATAGGTAATACCAGAATATGGAAAACCAACGGCACTAAAAATGGGACTTCAATCGTTCAAAGTATTCCCCCAAAAGAAAACGGATATGGCATTTTGACAAGCTTTAAACTATTTGAATTAGATGGCAGACTACTTTGGCTCAGCGATGTGGACACAACAACGGCACAGTTAGATATTTATGAAATAAAAGGTGAAATCTTTGAAAACTTGGGTAAAATTAATTTTACAGAAGGCAATATGGGTGTATTCTATAACAAACCATTCAGAAGTTCAATCCCTTTGTTTAATTATATTTCTCCAATACGATTTGAGCATCAGGATATACTAACGTTTGTAGAAATACTCTTTGACAATGCGTCAAATACATCTTCCCATTATCTGAACGTGGTGGGAATAGAGGGGAATCAGGTGAAGCAATACCTGAAGAATTATCCGCTTAACTCGACTGACAATCAGTGGAGTTATAACGAATATATGTGCTGGAATGTAGAAGATAAACTCACTGTTTTCAGACATAGAGGAAGAGATAGCGATACTACTGACACAGGCTTATTTTATACAAGCTATTTAGACTTTTTGATCAGTGATAGTTACAAAGACATTAGTTTTGAAACATATAGCCCCATGACAGAAGGAGCTTATGGCCGATTGTCTATCGTCAATGTAGGTGATGAAGTCCTATTTGGAGCTTCCGACAAAGAAGCTAAGAATTTTATTATTTGGAGTTGGAAAGATGGAACTATCACTCAAGTGAAAAATTATCTTTCTAATGAGCAATTAGATTGGACAATCTTTCCTAATCCTACTTCTCATACATTGAGTATTCGCTCAACAGAAAATCTTTCAGGTCATCTGTCAATAATAGGAAGTGACGGTAGAGTACATCAGGCTATGAAAATGGACGGTTTTCAAAAACAGATAGATATCAGTCAGCTGCCTACTGGTATGTATCTCGCCGTTTATCAAGATGGAATGTATGTAAGTAATCGAAAATTTGTTATTAAGAAATAATTTTGAAGTGCCGTTAGGTGCTACATTAGATCTAAACCCTTAAATTTTTTAATGATGAAAAAACTGTTTAAAATACAATATGGCATCCTTGCTTTTATACTCCTGTTTGGGGCTTGTAAGAAAGATACTCCTGAAAAATCTGACATACCAAAAGAGGGCGATAGAGATATCAGGATAACAAAAGTTCAATATTCACATGATAATGGAGGAGGATTGGTCAAGTCTGATATTTACTATCGCTATGATGAAAGTGGACAATTGAGTGATATATTAACTGATTCGTTAAATTCAGTTGCTTCTATAGAATACGACAATGGTCAAATAAAAATAGGAACAAGGAATTATGAGTTTCCTGGTTACCCCGATATTAGACCTTATACGACCATAGTAGGCAAAGATTTGATAGTAAATATTAAAGTAAATGTACCTCGTATTATTCCATGGTCAAGTTTAATATCTCAGGATCTTTCAAGAGTGAATATCAGTAGATTATCTAATGGTATGTTAAATTCTATACTATTAGATAGCACATTTGGTAATGGCAATACAGTCTCTCCAAGTGAAGCAAGAAAACTAAACTATCGTTCGTTGAATATGCGCATGCAGTCATACAATAGCTATGGATTACCAGACAGAATAGAATCGGTGAAAGGGATTAATGATATTGGGTTTGAAGATTTAAAAGGGACTCCTTTTGAGGATTGGAATGATATTCCCTACGAGGATTTATACAGAAAAGTTATCGTAAATCAAGTATATACTGGAAGAGATAGACTCTTTAAAGATTTGTTCGAAAAATTTGGGCTGAATTACTATGTTAATCCAGCTCCTATCTTGATTCCGGATGATAAAGCAAATCAATTGCTTGAAGCTCTTGAACTTGGTCCAGTGAAGTTTTCATTTCATTATATTAAGGCTGATGATGTACCAACAAAATTAAAGCGCCTAGTCAATGAAGAATTGCTTTACCTAAATAGTAGGTATGGAGTGATGAATTTGAATACAAGGAAATTATACTACGGAGATGCAAGTCAATGGAAAAGCGAATACGGAAGTGGCGAGGGTAACTGGCTGATTTCTTTCGGCATTCCGCAATACTATATACTGGAAGAGAAAAGTACACATCTCGTTTCCCAAAGGACGACAGAGTTCTATCATACGGATATGTACGGAAATACGGAATATCTCAAAACCAAAGTAGAAGATTTTTCATACAAGCACGATGCTGAAGCCAAAACATTAGAAATAGCAGGACTGAAGATATGGTATGAGTACGTGGAGTAATGATAGGAATCGGGAATCAAGAGCCATGAATCAAGATAAGAGATGAAAGACCTGAAACACAAAACTGTCAATGCCAGTATCATAATTAGCAATAATCAAAACTATAAAAATGGAGAATTTCAATAGCTTTCTTATCTTCACAATATGCAAGTATTGGTTGTAGGTGATATTATTCTCGATAAATATAAAAGTGGTGTGATTGATAGGATTTCACCTGAGGCACCAGTTCCGGTGATTATTCGAGCGAGTAATTCTTATGCTACAGGAGGAGCTGCCAATGTAGCGGTAAATCTTTCTTCTCTTGGAATATCTACTACTCTTGCTGGAGTAGTGGGGCAGGATGGAGATGCAGAATTGATTAAAAATATTCTGAATGATTATCAAGTTAATTATTTGAATATAATATCCCAACAATCACCTACTATCTCCAAGACTAGAATATTAGGCAATGGTAAGCACATCGCTCGTATTGATATAGAAGAAAGTTTTGAACAAGAAGCGGACTTTTTGTTTGAAAAAGTAAAAAACCTTTCTCCAGATTATTTAGTTCTTAGTGATTATAATAAAGGAAGTTTGAAAGATATTCAAAAGTATATTCTTCATTTTCAATCAAAGGGAATTAAAATACTTATTGATCCTAAAAGAGATATTTCGCTATATCGTGGAGCGTGGCTTATCAAACCCAACAGAAATGAGTTTGTCAAGTATATCGGAAATTTTAATTCTTATGAAGAATTGGTGGGTAAAGGACGACAATGTATTATAGATAATCATATTGAACACATGGTGGTTACTTTGGGTGCAGAAGGAATCATGTATATTCATCGAGACACACATCATTTTTATCCTGCACATTTGCAACAAGTGGTTGATATTACAGGTGCGGGAGATACCATATTGGTAGGGCTTGTTTATGGTATCTCAAAAGGATATGATATGAGTCAATCTATTCAAATAGCCAAACAACTTGCTGAATATTCGGTTACTCAATTGGGCACTTATGTAATAAAACCGAGTGATTTATCAAAATTTATTTTCTAATGATTTGATAATTAGGCATTTAACAGAGTGCGGAAATCTAATCATTTTTTTAATTTGAAACTTTTAACTTTAGAAACTAATAGAACTCATTAATTTTACTCATCAAAAAAATACAAATGGACAATATTCAAAAATTAATTCATCAAAATCAAGACAGATACATCAATGAGCTGATAGAATTATTGAAAATACCTTCAGTAAGTGCAGAACCAAAATATAAGGAAGATGTATTAAAAGCTGCTGAATTTGTCAGCGAGAAATTAGTTGCTGCTGGATTAGATGCTGTTGAGATTTGTTCCACCAAAGGTTTTCCTGTTGTATATGCTGAAAAAATCATTGATAGTCAATTGCCTACAGTTTTAATTTATGGACATTATGATGTGCAACCTGCTGATCCAATTGAATTATGGACTTCACCACCATTTGAACCTGTGATTAAAGATGGAAAGATTTATGCTCGTGGTTCAGCTGATGACAAAGGTCAATTTTATATGCATGTCAAAGCTGTTGAATTGTTGCTTGCTGAAAATCTATTGCCTTGTAATGTCAAATTTATGATTGAAGGAGAGGAGGAAGTCGGTTCTGAACATTTGGGAGATTTTGTCAGAGAAAATAAGGCAAAATTATCTTGTGATGTCATATTAGTATCCGATACAGCTATTATCGCTAATGATATTCCTTCAATTACAGTCGGTTTAAGAGGACTTTCTTATATGGAAGTTGAAGTGACAGGTCCTAATAGAGATTTACATTCTGGAGTGTATGGCGGAGCTGTTGCCAATCCTATCAATACGCTATGTAAAATGATAGCTCAGTTAATAGATGATAATGGTCATGTAACTATTGATGGATTTTATGATGATGTTATTAATTTGTCTGAAGCTGAAAGACAAGCGATTAATAGCATTCCTTTTTCAGAAGAAGAATATCGCAAAGAATTGAATATTTCAACAACTCAAGGTGAGAAAGGATATACAACTATTGAAAGAACTTCTACACGTCCTACTCTTGACGTGAATGGAATATGGGGTGGATATATTGGAGAAGGTGCCAAAACAGTGCTGCCATCTAAAGCTTTTGCAAAAATCTCAATGAGATTAGTACCCAATCAACAATCTGAAAAAATTAGCCAATTATTTGAAAAGCATTTCAGAGCAATAGCTCCAGAAAGTGTCAAAGTAAAAGTGACTTATCATCATGGAGGTGAACCAGTTGTAGTTCCATCTGATTCAAAAGAGTATGCAGCAGCAGAACGAGCTATGGAAAAAACTTTTGGCAAAAAACCAGTTCCTCAACGTGGTGGTGGAAGTATTCCAATAGTTGCTTTGTTTGAAGAAGAACTAGGAGTGAAAACGGTACTGATGGGATTTGGATTAGATACCGATGATATTCATTCGCCCAATGAGCACTATGGTATATTTAACTTTTTAAAAGGTATCGAAACAATTCCCTATTTTTTGAAGTATTATACTGAAGGGTAACTATTTAAAGTTTGAATTAAAAAGTTTGTTATAATTTATTGAAATATAATAAATTAAATTAAAATATTTTAGAAATGGGAGCTATTGTAGTTCCTATTTTTATTTGTGGATTTTATATTGAAAAAAATAGAAAATTTAACTAAAAAATTGAGGTGTATTATATTAGTTTAAATTAAATTTATTGTATTAATTCTATATTATGAATTTTTTACGGCTTATTTTTAACTAATAAAATTAAATCACCCTATGAAAAGTAAATTATTTTTTTCACTCTATTTTCTATTTCTTATTCACTATTCTTATGCTCAAGAAGGGAAATCTTTCTTTGAAATAGTAAAAGAAGCTGCTGAAAGAGGCAATATCGAAGCTCAGTTTAATTTAGGAAGTATCTATTATATTGGGGGTGAAGTTCCGAAAGATGTTCAAAAAGCAATTGAATGGTTTAAAAAAGCTGCCTATCAAGGAGATACCAACTCACAATATAATCTGGGAATATTGTATTATAATGGAGATGGTGTGTTAAAAGATATTCCTCAAGCAGTCGAATGGTTTAAAAAGGCAGCTGAGCAAGGTCATGGTAATGCTCAGTATAATCTTGCTGCTATTTATGAAGGAGATTTGAAAGATACCGCTAAAGCATTTGTTTGGTATAAGAAAGCTGCTGAGCAAGGAATAGCTATGGCACAATATGATCTTGGAAACATGTATTTTAATGGGAATGGTGTAGCTCCTGATATGAATCAATCTTTTTTATGGTTTAAAAAAGCAGCCGAACAAGGTCATGCTAGCGCACAATTTAATGTAGGGGTAATGTATTATAACGGAGATGGTACAAACAAAGATTTAAATCAAGCATTTGCATGGTATAAAAAAGCAGCTGAACAAGGAAATGTTAATGCAGAAAGTTTCCTTGCTAAAATGTATTATTTGGGCGAAGGAACAACTCAAGATTTGAATCAAGCATTTACTTGGTTTAAAAAAGCAGCTGAACAAAATTTAGCTACAGCTCAATTTTTAGTAGGTATGTTGTATTTTAGTGGAGATGGTGTCACAAAAGATGATAAACAAGCAGCATACTGGGTGAAAAAATCCTATGAAAATGGATATGTTGACACTGAAAAGACTTGGGAGAAATTGGAATTATGGAAATATTTGGATAAATGATTTCTTAAATCCTTCTTAATTTTACCTATATCATTATTATTAAATTTGTTTGCTTCATGTTTCTGTAGAAGCTAATGAAAGTTAACATTTAGGAGGAAAATAAGGTTTGTTTGTAATTTTTTAAGAAATTATTAACTATTTATTGGTATTGTTTTTATATTTACACAATACTCGTAATGTATGAAACCGCAATTTTACTTATTTTTTATTTTAGCACTATTATTTTGTGCTCCTAACGTTTCCTTTGCACAAAGTGAAACATGTGGTCAGACTCCTAAAGACAGAATCATGCTGATAGGGGATAGTTGGGCCAATTTTATGTGGACTTATCGCTCCATGGCAGAAGCTCTAAGACAGAATGGCTTTGCTGACATTAAAGAAGATGGCAATTTTACTGCTATCATCAGTATGCAAGCTGAGACATGGGCTTCAGATGGCTGGAAAGATTTGTTGGATGCTAGAATACGTACTTCTTCTGAAGATGTATTCGTGATTTTTATTGGAGGAAATGATGTCATGTGGAAATGGAGACCAGGTAAAACCATGGAAGATTTGAAACCATATACAGACGAAATGCTCTTTTATACAGATCAGATTATTGATATTATTTTCAAATACAAACCAGATGCACAAGTAGTAATAGGTAGTTATGATTATCCTAACTTTTCAGAAACGATGATAGGAAACGAATGGAATCCTTATTATAGTCAATGGGAAAAATTTGGTTTTGTTGCTCCTGAAGTGCTTAATCCTTTATTGATAGAATTTGAAACTTATAGAGAAAACTATCCTCGCTATAAGAATACTCCAAATATTCACTATGTTAATAATATGGGAGTTGCTCAATATTATGGTGGATATCCAACAGCTTCTTTGTTTCCTCCTTACGGAACATTTGCACCCAAAACTGTTACATTGCCTTATGGAGATATAAGATATCCTACACATCCCAATTATATGGGCTTGGCAGGATATGATGCTTACCACTTTAATGGCAAGGGATATCAGTTTGTTGCTAATAATATGATAAGAAATTATATTGGAAGCTATTTTAGACAAGATTACAATTATTCATTTCGCTCTACTGGCAAGCAAGATGGTTGGGTAGCATCAAATGGTGTTGTCAATCAAGGAAATGGTGGAAAAATAGGAAAGGTTAACTCCCAAGAATTTGCTGGAATATTTTCTTTCGATACAGATAATTTTACTGAAGGAGTAAAAATAGAAAAAGGGGCTTTGTATTTGACTAGAAAGTCTGGTTTAGGACAACTTAGAAATAATGAAAATGTTGTTGACAAAGTGACTGTCGAAGCAAAAATTGGTCATTTTGGTACTTCTGTCGATATAGACCCTGCAGATTTTTCTGATGCTGCAGATTTTGTTAATTTGGGTTGTATTGTTGGTGTTGCAAAAGAAGATGATTATAAATTCAGAGTAGATTTAAATCAAGATGTATTAGATGCAATTGCGAGTGGCAAAAGAGTACAATTTAGAATAAAAGTAGCTTTCGGTGCTAATCCTGCCAATATGCAATATTTTGAATATTACGGAGGAAATGCAGAGGATAAGTATTTTGCGCCGACTTTGGATTTGAGAATGTCGGAAGTTCCTATGTCAGTTGGAATAAAAAATAATTCTGTTTTACCTTTATCTATTTATCCCAATCCTGTAACAGATATTTTAAATGTAGATATTCCATTGGAGTTTAGAAAACCAGGAGTTAATGCTACTATTATTAACTCGATAGGTGAGGTGGTAAGGTCACTAAATAATGTAGGAATGAGTAATCAAGTACGTGAGCAAGTGAAGATGGCTGACCTTCCAGCTGGCGTATATCATATTTCTATGACCGATGGGTATCAGATTAGAAATGGCAGTATTGTAATTCAGAGATAATTCATTTTTTTTGTTTTTTTTGTTAGTGGGAGAGATTGTCTGAAAAGGCAATCTCTTTCTCTTTTTAAATACTTAGCCATTCAAATTGAAAATATTAATTACATACTACTGTTTTTCTTAAAATATATACTAAGTTTAGGACAATAAAATCAAACAAAAATAAATCAACAATATGGCTAAATCTCAATCGCCTTCATATCTCTTTCCAATAACAATTATTGGAATATTATTTTTCATTTTTGGATTTATCACATGGGCTAATAGTCAATTAATTCCTTATTTAAAGATTGCTTGTCAATTGACTGACACAGAGTCTTATTTTGTAGGTACTGCATTTTTTGCAGCTTATTTTTTCATGTCTATTCCTAGTTCATATATTTTGAAATGGGCTGGATTTAAAAAAGGAATGTCTATTGGACTGTTAATTATGGCAATAGGAGCTCTTTTATTTATACCAGCTGCGAGGACAATTAGTTATCCCTTATTTTTAACCGGATTATTTGTAATAGGAACTGGTTTGGCATTATTACAGACAGCATCAAATCCTTATGTAACGATTTTGGGCCCTATTGAAAGTGCTGCTCAACGAATCAGTTTTATGGGTGTTTGTAATAAATTAGCGGGATATTGTGCAGTATTTTTATTAAGTTCTTTGTTTTTACATAATATTGACCAAATAGAAGCAGCATTACCTGCTATGAGTGCTGCTGATAAAGCACTAGAATTACAAGCTCTAGCCAATAAGGTAATTAGACCATATTCTGTTATTTCTACATCTTTTGCACTATTGGGAATTATGTTATTGTTTATCAATCTTCCAGAACCAGAACAAGATAAAGATGAGGAAAGTAAACATACGGCAACAAGTGTTTTAGGGCATCGCAATTTAGTATTAGGAGCAGTAGCATTGTTTTTCTATGTCGGTGCAGAAGTGATTAGTTATGATGCATTTACGACATTTGGAGAAACTTTAGGGTACTCTAAACAAATCGCATCAAAATTTGCTGCCAATACTGCTATTGCCATGTTAGTAGGATATTTTTTATCTATTGCATTGATACCTAAGTTTATCAGACAAAGACCAGCATTGATTATCTCTGCTTTGTTGAGTATATTATTTTTGACTTTGGCATTGCTTACAGAAGGATATACAGCAGTTGCATTTTTTGCATTATTAGGATTGTCACAATCTGCAATGTGGCCTATTATTTGGCCTTTAGCATTAAATGGACTAGGAAAACATACTAAAATAGGCTCTGCCATATTGGTGATGATGATAGTTGGTGGAGCTGTTTTAATGCCTTTGATGGGTCTTTTTGCCGAATGGATAGATTCTAAAAAGATAGCATTTTTGATTATGGTTCCAGGTTGGTTATTCTTGATTTATTATGCATTATCAGGATATAAAACTCCTTATGGTGATAATGAAGCAGTTTAATCAGTAAATAAATTCACTTTTATATTAAATCTTAAGTTCTTTCAAATTCAAAATATTACTTTTGGCATTGATGTATATGAATATGGTAAAAAATAGTTCTATTAATCTTTCTTTATTATTGTTTTTCATGTTGGTATCTCTTAGTGTCAATGTGAATGCTCAAAGTTCGACTATTCCTCAAGGTTCGCCTTCTTATCACATGTTGGATAGATTGGAGATACAATGTGGTAAATTAATGGAGGGCTATCATAGTGTCAATAAACCAATTGATAGATTGGGAGCTATGGAATATGTCAGCTATATTGATACCGTTAGCAATTGCGAATTATCAGATGTTGATTTGGCGAATATGGACTATCTCTATAGGGATAATATGGAGTTCAGTGAGAAAGGAATGAGAGAAAGTAAGAAACCAATTTTAAAAATATTTTATAAGCAACCTGCTAATTTTTTAAGTGTCAATAAAGCAAAATTTAAAGCTGTTCTAAACCCTGTTGCTCAGATAGGTGTGGGCTTTGATGCCGATAATTTGAAAGGAAATAAAATCAAACAAATTAATGCCAAAGGCTTTGAAATTAGAGGTCAAGTAGATAAAATGTTAAGTTTTTATACCTTTTTTACTTCAGAACAAGCATTTTACCCAGCATTTATAACTGACGAAATTCAATCAACGAAAGGAATACCTGGTGCGGGATATTACAAAGGGTTTAAAAATGGAGGTTATGATTATTTTAGAGCAAAAGGTTATGTCGCTTTTACTCCTTCCAAATATTTAAGTTTTCAATTTGGACATGATAAAAACTTCATTGGCGATGGTTATCGCTCATTATTGCTTTCTGATTATGGTAATGATTATTTGTTTTTGAAAGTGAATACTAGAGTTTGGAAACTCAACTACACCAATATTTTTGCTGAATTGACAAGTGAGTATCCTCGTCGTCAAGATACTTTGTTAAACAAAAAGTACATGGCAGTTCATCATCTGAGTATCAATGCTACAAGATGGTTAAATATTGGAGTATTCGAATCTGTTGTATTTTCTAGACAGAATCATTTTGAATTTCAATATCTGAATCCAATTATTTTTTACAGATACGTTGAACAGATTTTAGGTAGCCCAGATAATGCTATGATTGGTTTTGATTTTAAAGCCAATTTTGCCAAACATTTTTCCATTTATGGTCAATTGTTGATGGACGAGATGAATATTGGACAAGAATTTGACTTGAAAGGAAAAGGATTAAAAGGTTTCTTCAAACCCAATCGTTGGTGGGGAACCAAAGTGGGTACTCAATTGGGAATGAAGTATATCAATGTTTTTGGAGTGGAAAATTTAGATTTTCAGATAGAAGGTAATCTTGTAAGACCTTATACTTATTCTCATAATGATGAAGTAACGACATGGACGCATTACAATCAACCTTTAGCGCATCCATTAGGTGCCAATTTTACTGAGATTGTTTCTATATTAAGATATCAGCCGACTCCTAAATGGTTTGTAATGGCTAAACATATTCGAGCTAGATACGGCGAGGATGTTGATGGTTCCAATTGGGGGAAAAATATATTCACTTCATATAGAGATAAAGAGCAAATGTATGACAACTATGTCGGTCAAGGAGTACGTACCAAACTCAATTTGACAGATTTGATAGTCACTTATATGCCGTGGCACAATATCTCATTTGATTTGAATTACAGATATAGAAGAGTGAATAGTGAGATGGATGAAAGAGATAGAAATTCTCATTTTGTCAATCTTGCGATGCGCTGGAATATTCCATATCGACATATAGATTTTTAGTGATAATTTATTGATTATACCTAAATTTTTATTTTGGGTACTATAAAATTGTTGTCACTTTATTATCTGCTTTATAGAGAGTAAAGCATTGGCTAATTATATATTATTGTTTACAAAAATCGTATTTGTAAGTTTAATTTGAAGTATAATTGTTCTTTCTCTTCATAAACTTTTCCAAATTCATGACGTGAACTACTTGCTGTTTCTAATTTTGTATTTGTAAATAAATAGTCTTCAAACTCATTTCTGTTATAGATGTGATAGCATAAAATTTCTCCGTCATCTTTCACAACCAAATAGCCACCTGTTGCATCAAGCTCACCTGTCCAAACTTTCGAAGGCATCATTCCTAATGCGATGTCTGTCAGAAAGCGTTTAATCTTGTATGAATAAAACGGGTGATTATTTATCAAATTGTAGCCAAGTGGATTTAATATCGAAATTTTAGAAACTAAGTCAGGAGTTTTAGAGTAGTTTGAAGTGAAAAATAGAAATATAATTTCAGAAATTATCTTTGGTAATGCACTATCAATCAGAACTAAATTGTTTTCAAAAACTGAACTTTCTAGTTTGTCAAAAGTAAATTCTCCTTTTAGTTCTTTAAGCTTTTCAAGTCTATCCTTTATTTTGCTTCTAGTATTGATAGAATTGATTTCTTTAATTTGTATAGCAGATAAATTCAGCTTATTTATTTTGTAAATGAAATTCGTTGTTTTTCCAGCATTCAGTAGAGTAGAAGCGCCTCCAAGTTGAGATTTAATACTAAAACCTAATTCGGGATTTGTACCTGTTCGCTGGTCGTGAATTACAATTTTAATATCGCTTTTTACAGTTGATTTTGCTTTAATTGTTTTGCTATTAAACGAATTGATAAAAGTTTCAACTTCAGGAATTGAAAAAGTTGCGTTTGTTTTTTCTTTGAGTTTAGTAAGAAGAAAATATGCTTGTTTTTGAAATTCTGCAACTGAAATTCTAAATTCTTTACTATCATTTTTTACGATAACTAAATCTTTATCGAAAGTAAATTCAAAACTGCCATCTGTTTCGTTACGTAAAATTTTTACGATTGGAAAAATTAAATTTTCAATTTTGTTTAAGTTACTATCGCCAGCAAAGAGCTGTTTATCTGCAATTACTTTTAGCAACGTATAAATTTCACTCCATTCGCCTTTATTTCCTGTTATCATTTAATTTTCAAAATTAGTTTTAGTATTTCTTTTGCGGTTGCTTGTATCGCTGGTACGGCAACGGAGTTACCGAACTGTTTATAAGCGGAAGCATCAGCAACTGGAATTAAATAATTGTCAGGAAAACCTTGTAATCTTGCCCATTCTCGTGGTGTCATTTTTCTAATTCCTTCACGATTTACTGTTCCTTTTATATGAGTTGTTGGCGTAAAATCTGTAATTCTATGGTCATAAACTAAATTTCTTTCTCTACCCATTCCTCCAACAACAATAGCATTGCTAATTCCATCATCAGGAATGATGGCATAACCAAAACCATTGCCTTTGCTTTCGTGTCTTGCTTTGTGATTTTCTAAAGTTTGTATGTATTGTGTTGATAAGTAATATTTTGTAGGTGGAACGTTTTCTTCTTTAACATCAGAGAAAGTTACTTCTTTATCCATTGGTTTTGGATAAGTAAATTCGTTGATTCCAGTACTTGGGTGAAAACCTACGATATATATTCGTTCTCTGTTTTGAGGAACACCAAAATCTTTTGCGTTTACAATTTGAGGTTCAGGAACAAAATATCCTAAATCTTCTCGTAAAACATTTAAAATGGTTGTGAGGGTTTTTCCTTTGTCGTGATTTCTTAAACCTTTTACATTTTCTAAAAAAATAGCCTTAGGTTGTTTCCTTTTGATAATTTCGGCAACATCAAAAAACAAAGTTCCTCTTGTATCTTCAAAACCTCCTCTTTTTCCTGCAATTGAAAAGGCTTGACAAGGGAAGCCCGCACAAAGCACATCGAAACCATCTGGAATATAAGATTTTGTTTCTTCTTTGGTTATATCACCAAAAGGTGTTTCGCCAAAATTTGCTTTATAAGTTCGTTTAGCTTCTTTGTCCCATTCGCAAGTAAACACACATTTTCCACCAAGGTTTTGTAAAGCCAAACGGAAACCACCAATTCCAGCAAACAAGTCAATAAATTTGAATTTTGGTTTCTCTAATGGAGGAAAAGGAATTTGGAAAGTGTCGAATAAACCGTATTGTAATGCTTCTTCGGCAACTTGTAATGTTACTTCTTCTTCTGGAAATTTGTATTCCAAAATTTCTTTTGTAAAAGCTATGGCATCCTCCTTGTAAAATTGAGAGATTCCGTTTTTTGAGTTGAATAAAAAGTGAGTTAGCACTGCCTCTTTGTTGCTGTCTGCTTCAATTAACAGTTTTCTAAGCTGCTTGTTGTCAATATTTTCTAAGGATATTTTTTCTTTAAAATTCATTCCAATATTCTTAATCACACGTTCAACTTTCTAATCGCAAGATAGTTAATTTTCATCTAACTCTTTAGTTCAAAATCATCTAATTCTATTATGTTAATTTGTTAGAATTATTATGAAGATTTGTTTGAGTGTATTGGTGTGGTGTAGCTTTATCATTCATTTTCTTACATATAAATTTCAATTAGTAGTAAATAATGAATTTTGTTTTCGAGTTGATAAATAATTAATTTAATCAACTTTATTGCCATTTTTGTGTTTAAATCTGTAATTTAAATATTGCAATCTGATATATAAATGGCTGAGTCTATAGTAAGTAATGTTTTTGATGATAATCAGACTATTTCTTTTGAAGATTTTAGAAGAGAGGTTTTGAATGATTTCAAATTAGCTTGCATTAGTCGAGAAATGAGTTTGCTAGGTAGAAAAGAAGTACTTACAGGTAAAGCTAAATTCGGAATATTTGGAGGTGGTAAAGAACTTCCTCAGATTGCAATGGCAAAAGTATTTCAAAATGGTGATTTTAGAGCTGGATATTATAGAGATCAGACTTTTGCATTAGCTACAGGGATTGTAACATTGGAGCATCTTTTTGGTCAATTATATGCTAATCCCAATTTGTCTTATGAACCTCATTCTGGAGGAAGGCAAATGAATAACCATTTTTCTACAAGAAATCTAAAACCAGATGGTTCGTGGAAATATTTAACTCAACAAAAAAATTCTGCCGCTGATAATTCTCCTACTGCCAATCAGATGTTGAGAGCATTAGGACTTGCTTTGGCTTCCAAAAAATATAGAGAACTAAAAGATATTCTCGAAGATGAAAAATTTTCAATCAATGGGAATGAAGTTTGTTTTGTATCTATTGGTGATGCGAGTACGTCTGAAGGTTTTTTTTGGGAAGTACTCAATGCTGCTTGTGTTCAGCAAGTGCCTTTGATTATTAATGTCTGGGATGATGGCTATGGAATTTCTGTTCCCAAATCATTACAGACTGCAAAATCTTCTATTTCTGAAGCAGTCAAAGGATTTCAAAGTACTGATAGTATTCCTTCTCTTAAAATAGTAAAAGTTAAAGGTTGGAATTACCCTGAATTACTAAAGACTTATAGAGAAATTATTTCAGAAATACGAGAAAATCACCAACCTGTTCTTGTGCATATTGAAGATTTGATTCAGATTCAAGGACACTCCACATCTGGTTCGCATGAACGATATAAGACAAAAGAGAGATTGGAGTGGGAGAAGGAAATGGATGGGATTGCCCAGATGCAAAAATGGATACTTCAAAGCCAATTAGCTAATGAAGAAGATTTGTTGAAGTTGAAAATTGAAGCTAAGGAAGAAGTCAAGAAAGCTCAAAAAAAGGCTTGGGCTGATTTTAATAATCCTATTCAAGAAGAGTTAAAAGATGCGCTCTCTTTGATGGAAGCATTGCAAGATGTATCTGAATTAAAGGATAATTTAAAAGAAGTCATTAAGGAAGTTAAATACGCAATTGAACCGACAAGATTGGATTTTTTAAAGGTGGCTCATGAGGTTCTTTTGATGACGAGAAATGAACAAGTTACAGAAAGAAGTAAATTGTCAAATTGGTACGAAGAAAGTCGAATGGTGAATAAAGAAAGGTTTTGTACTTATTTGCATACTAATTCTTCTGAATCACCATTGAAATATCCAATAGTTCCTGCTGAGTATGAAGAAAAGCCCAAAATACTAAGTGGATACCAAGTGTTGAATCTTTGTTTTGATGCAAACTTAGCGAGAGATTCACATATTGTTGCTTTTGGTGAAGATGTTGGATTTATTGGAGATGTCAATCAAGCGTTTAATGGTCTGCAAGAAAAATATGGCAAAGAGCGGGTGTATGATACGGGCATCCGAGAAGCAAGTATAATAGGAGAGGGAATAGGATTGGCGATGCGAGGGCTAAGACCTATTGCTGAAATACAATATTTGGATTATATCAATTATGCTTTAAGTCCATTGATGGACGATTTAGCTTGTCTTTCCTATCGGACAAAAGGTGGTCAGAAGGCTCCATTGATTATTAGGACGAGAGGTCATAGACTGGAAGGGATATGGCATACGGGTTCGCCTATGAGTATGCTTTTAGGTAGTTTAAGAGGTATTCATATTTGTGTGCCAAGAAATATGACGCAAGCAGCTGGATTTTATAATTTATTATTGAGATGTGATGAACCAGCTTTAGTCATTGAATGTCTGAATGGCTATAGGTTAAAGGAAAAAATCCCATCAAATCCTGGTGAGTTTACTGTTCCTTTAGGAGTGCCTGAAATATTACAAGAGGGTCAAGATATTACTTTGGTAACTTATGGGTCGTGTGTAAGAGTAGCTCAAGATGCGATTCATTTATTGAATGAAGTAGATATAAGTGTTGAATTGATTGATGTTCAGACCTTATTACCTTTTGATATTAGGGGTGTAATTGGACAATCGGTTCGTAAAACAAATAGAGTACTTTTCTTAGATGAGGATGTTCCTGGTGGAGGAAGTGCTTATATGTTAGAACAAGTAATGAATCACCAAAATATTTTTAACTACTTAGATGCAGCACCTAAATGCATGAGTGCGACTGACCATAGAGCTTCTTATGGCAGTGATGGCAACTATTTCTGCAAACCTAATGCAGAAGATGTATTCAATAATATCTATCAAATGATGCACGAAAGTAACCCACATAAATATCCATTATTTTAAACTTTTTATGTAGAATTGAATATTTTTGAAGAATAGAAATAAAAATTTTCAAAAAAATAGAGATAAAATTTGATTTTTTAAATCACAGTAATATATTTGAGGTACAATTTTAAATCAATGCTAAATAGTTTGAAAATATCAATGAACAATTGCTGTTGTTGTATGAAACCATACAGGAAGGGAAATTGTGTATATATTTGATACTATTTAGCCATAGCGATATAAAGCCCTTCTTTCATCAGAAGGGCTTTTTTTATGAATAAAAGGAAAAATAAACTATAAAATAATTATTAACAAACAAACAAAAACAAAGCATTATGGCAATTAGATTAGGCGATGTCGCACCAGATTTTACAGTGGACACAACAGAAGGAGAAGTAAGTTTTCACCAATGGTTAGGTGATAGCTGGGGAGTATTATTTTCACATCCTGCAGATTATACACCAGTATGTACTACAGAATTGGGCACAGTTGCAAAATTACAAGATGAGTTTAAGAAGAGAAATGTGAAAACCATTGCTCTAAGTGTTGATCCATTAGATTCTCATTTGGGTTGGGTGAAAGATATTAATGAGACTCAAAATACAATTGTTAACTATCCTATTATTGCAGACCCAAATTTTGAAGTATCTGCATTATATGATATGATACATCCTAATGCATCAGATAAGTTTACTGTACGTTCAGTATTTATTATCGGAGGTGATAAAAAAATCAAATTAATTTTGACTTATCCTGCATCAACAGGTAGAAACTTTAATGAAATCTTGAGAGTGATTGACTCATTACAATTAACAGCAAATTATAGTGTGGCTACTCCTGCAGATTGGAAACAAGGTGAAGATGTAGTCATTGCACCTGCTATTAAAGATGAAGATATTCCTGCAAAATTCCCTAAAGGTTATACTAAAATCAAACCTTACTTAAGAACTACCCCACAACCCAATCTATAGTAGTTTATAGAGAGACTGCTACATTTTAGAGGATACTATCTGTTACTTTCAGCTATATAAAACAATCTGAAAGAGTATTTTATCTAAGATGTAGCAGTTATTTTTTTAGTCAGATTTGTTGCTAAATAATTAAATCTGATTTTTCAATATTTTATTGATGATGAAGTAAGTACTTTTAAATCCGATTAGCTCCTTAATATAATCAGAAATTTAAAAATCAACAATTGTAAGATGTCGCTTTTGTATGATGTTTCAAACTCAGTAATTGTATCTTTATGCGAAAAATATCAACCTCTTTCACCTGAAGAAAGAATACGTGAATTGTATAAAGATTTTAATAGTATTCTGCTGACTTCATCATTTGGCACGACATCAATTTATTTATTACATCTTTTTCAGAAAGTTAATCCCACTGAAACAATTTACTTCCTAGATACTACTTATCATTTTCCTGAAACAATTGTTTACAAAAACTCTTTAGCCCAGGAATGGAATTTGAATGTTGTCGATGTTTTACCTGATGCAAGGAGAAATCAATTTACTACTAAAAATGAAATTTGGGCAAAAGACCCAGACTTGTGTTGCTCTGTCAATAAAGTCGAACCTTTGGATAAACTCAAATTAAACTTTGATGTCTGGGTGACTGGCTTAATGTCTTACCAAAGTGGATTTCGAGCTCAAAGCAATATTTTTGAGTATAAAAAAGATATCATCAAGTTTAATCCCATTATCGATCAGACTGCAGATGATGTAAAAAGATATATATCTGATAATCAATTACCTCAACATCCTTTATATCAAAAAGGTTTTCACTCCGTAGGTTGTCAACAATGCACTGTTGCTAGCAATGGACGTGCAGGCAGATGGGAGAATATGTCTAAGGTAGAATGTGGTTTGCATGTATAAGATTTAGTTTGTTTCAATTTTGACAAAAACTAAAAAAGCTTTGAATTGATAATTACTTATCAATGTCAGTGCATTCATTTTTTTTATTTTCTATTCAAAATACTATTTTTAGGAAAAATATATTTATGTCTGTAACAATTCTTAGAAACGGAATTTATTTTGATGGATTGGGAAACCCTGGAGTCAAAAAAGATGTCGTCATAAAAGATAATATTATTGCATCTGTTTCAGATAAAGCAGCTGCTATTGAAGGAGCTAAAGAAATAGATGTAACTGGTAAATGGATTTGCCCAGGATTTTTAGATATTCATGCTCATTATGATGCTGAATTGGAAGTGATGCCTGCATTAGATGAGTCTGTAAGGCATGGAGTTACAACTGTAATTATTGGCAATTGTTCTTTATCTGCTGCGGTGGGTAAAGATGAAGATATTGTCGATTTGTTTTGTAGGGTAGAGAATATTCCTGCCAAAGCATTGAGTGATTGGTTGATAGGAAATATTACTTGGAAATCTCCAAAAGAGTATTATGAGCATTTAGACACAGTTCCTGTAGGTCCAAATATTGCCAGTTTTATTGGTCACTCCAATATTCGTATGGCAGCCATGGGTGTTGAAAGGAGTTTTACTGAGAAAAAAGCAAGTAATGAAGAAATTCAAAAAATGCAAAAATTAGTAGAAGAAGCTTTGGATGAAGGGTATTTAGGTGTATCTGTTGATATGTTGCCATTTCATCGTTGGGCTGGTGTATATAATAAAAAATTTACTGGAGTTTCTGTCCCATCACAACAAGCTGCAAAATCTGAGTATTATAAATTGGCTGATGTTTTAAGAAAACACAATAGAGTGTTACAAATTACTCCCAATGCTATAGATAAAACATCTTTTGTGACGATAATGAATTTGAGCAGGGGAGGATTCTTTAAAAAGAGTATTAGAACAACAATTGTAGCTGCATTGGACCTTAAATCCAATGAAAGAATTTATAAATTACTCAAACTTTTAGGTTTCTTAGGAAATGATATTTTGGGTGCAGAAATGAGATTTCAGACACTTGCAGAACCTTTTAAGAACTTTGGTGATGGACCGATTACTCCATTATTTGAAGAGTTTCCTTCGATGATAAAAGCGATAAGTGCAACTGGAGAAGAAAGGAAAACGATTTTTAAAGATAAAAGCTTTAGAAAGCAATTTGAAAAGGAATGGAATCATAAAGCTGCTTCTGTATTTCCTAGAGCATTAAAAGAAATGTGGGTAGTGAAATCTCCAGATGCTTCACATATAGGTAAAAATTTTGTTCAGATTGCTAATGATGCTAAGAAAGATCCAGTTGAACATTTCATGGATTTATTGGCAGAGTATGACACTCAGATCCGTTGGTGGTGCGATACTTCCAATCATAGAGAAAAAGTGAGATTGGAGTTGTTAGGTTACAAACATTGTATGCCAGGCTTTAATGATAGCGGTGCTCATAATGTCAATATGGCTTTTCACGATGGTCCTTTACAGTTTTTGAAAACTGCTCTAAGATATCCAGAAGATATGCCAATCGAGAAAGCAATTTATCGCTCAACAAAAGAACCTGCAGACTTTCTAGGGATTGATGCTGGAGATATTACTGTAGGCAAAAGAGCTGACGTTGTTGTCATCGATCCTACGAGAATTGAAGCAGAAATCAATTCAGACCCAATTGAAGATTATCACCCTGCTTTTGGTGGTGGATATAGATTGGTCAAAAGAAGTGGCAAAGTTGTTCAGCATGTATTTATCAACGGAAATGAAGCATATACCAATAATGGTGTTGTTCAATTTCATGAAGATTTAGGTAAAAAGAAAATATTTGGACAATTGTTAAGATCCAATTTGAGCAATAAATAATCTAAATATTTTGCAAATAAAATAGGAAATATATTTGCAAACAGCCTAAAAATATAAGAGTGCTAGGAAAATCTTGGCACTCTTTTTTTATTGATGTATCTTATTTCTTAGGAGTAAAATAGGCAACAGAATAATTCCTATATTCCATTGCATTCTGGTTGAAATTATGAAGATTAGGTTGAAGTAAACGATGATCTACATCGTAAAACAATGGCATAACTGGAGCATCATTGGTAACAATTTGATCTGCTTCGGCATATAATTGATTGCGTTCCTTGTCATCTACAGTTCTCAACGCTTTTTCTAGCACACTGTCAAAGTTTTTATTGACATATCTATATGAGTTGATGTATGTTTTCTCATTGATATCAGCTGGAACATATTTTGACAAAAATAGATTGAGGAAGTTTTCCGCTTCTGGATAATCAGCTACCCAACCAAGTCGCCAAAATGCAGCTTTTGCTGATTCTACAGCTTCTGTATGCTGTGCCCAAGGAATTGTCAATAGCTCTATTTTGATATTCAAAACATCTTCTAACATCTTTTGAACAGCTTCTGCAACTTGACTATTTCTTCCTCCACCGCTATTCAATTGTAGTGTGATTTTAGGAAATCCTTTTCCATTGGGATAACCAGCTTCTGCCATTAATGATTTTGCCTTTTCTGGATTATATTTATAACCATGTACTAGCGTTGCATCATAAGTACCTGTTCCAGGAGGTACCATTCCATAGTTGGCAGGAAAACCTGAATTTCTCAATGTATAGGTACAAAGTTTATCTTTATCTACTGCATAACAAAATGCTTGTCTGACTCTTTTATCTTTAAAAATAGGATGGATATTTAAAAAACCATAGTATTGAATTGCCATGACAGGTTTTGATTGTAACTGATATTGATTAAACTCATCTTTTAAAGTGCCATCTGGTTTTAAAATTTCATCCACCATATCTAATGGAAATCTATAAATAAAATCAATCTCTCCTTTTTTGAAGGATAAAAATTCTGCTCTTTTTTCTTTAATATAAGTGACTTTAATATGGTCTATATAGGGTAGTTGATTGCCAAACTCATCTTTTCTCCAATATTTATCATTGCGTGTTAAGAAAGTGATTTCATTTTCCTTCATCAACTTTAGACGATAAGGTCCTGTTCCAACACACTTAATACGCATATCGCTACCATATTTGTCAACAGCTTCCTTTGGATAAACTTTTGCAAATACCAATCCCATTCTCGAAAGAAAAACAGAAAAAGGTTGATACAATTCAATAGATATTGTACTGTCATTAATCACTTTTACACCTTCTACTCCTTGTGGGGGTATTGTTTTATTACCTGTTGCTTCATTATACTCATTAGCTCCTTTGACAACATCTTTAAATATCCAAAATCCTTGATTTTCAGATGGGTTATTAAAGCATAATCTATCATAACAATATTTGATATCACTTGCTATCATTCGTCTTCCAATGCCATTTGGAAAACATGGGTCATCATGAAAATATACGTCTGTTCTTAAATGAAAGGTGTATATTGTACCTTCAGGATTTACATCCCAACTTTTGGCAAGTGAAGGCTCAATTGCCAAAGATTCTTGATTAAACTCAACTAAGCCTTCATAAATCTGTTCAGTGATTCTATGTCCAGTCACCTCGGTAACATTGAGAGGGTAAAGGCTTTTGAGAAATTCTTCTTCATTATATCTAAGTGTACCGCCATAATATCTATCTCCTTTTGCTGGGCGCAAATTGCTTTCAGTACTATCATTGGAATGGCAGCCAGAAATTAATAATGGAAATATGATGAAGAATAAGTAATATCTAAATGAAAGTGAGTTCATACTTAAAATATAAAAATCAAAAATTTACAACAAAGATATTTTCTTTTATGTAATAGTGAAAATCTTCGAATAGGTGTTCGCTATTTATACAATTGCTTTGTCAATTTCTACATAGATAGGGCAATGGTCTGAATGTACAACCATAGGGAAAATGTCTGCTGATTTCAAATAATCTTTTATAGGCTCAGTAACAGCATGATAATCAATTCTCCAACCTTTGTTTTTACTTCTAGCTCCAGCACGGTATGACCACCAAGAATAATGGTCAGGTTCTTGATTGAAGTATCTAAATGTATCTATAAATCCATGTGCAAAATATTTACTCATCCATGCTCTCTCTTCAGGTAAGAAGCCAGATGAATTTTTATTGCCTTTAGGATCATGGATGTCTATTGAATGATGACAAATATTATAATCTCCAGAAACTAGAATATTTGGGCGAGTATGTCTTAAATCTTGAATATAATCATAAAAACTGTCCAAATATTTCATTTTGACATCTTGTCTAATATCTCCACTTGAACCTGATGGAAAATAGGAATTGATGATGGTAAAGTTTCCAAAGTCTAGTCTAAGCAAGCGGCCTTCGTTGTCATATTCCTCAATGTTCATCCCATGAATAACTTGTTCAGGCTGAAGTTTGTAAATTGCTCCGACACCACTATAACCTTTCTTTTGAGCAGGAAACCAAGTATTCTGATAACCAAGATGTTCAAAAATTTCAGTGGGTATGGAAGCTAAATCTGCTTTGATTTCTTGAAATAAAATAATATCGTAATCATTTTCTTCAATCCAATTGCTCAAACCTTTTGACAAAGCAGAGCGAATACCATTTACATTATAAGATACAATTTTCAAACTAGACATAATGCTAAAATAGGAAAACTACTTGTAAGAGCGTGCTTGTTGGAATAAATTAAGTATTTAGTTCTTTAAATTCTTTCAAAGTATGGAGTATGAAGGTGTTTAAATAAGTATGAGACCAATTCATAAATGTTCTTGCGGAGAAAAAGAGTGCTAATTACCGCATATTTTGCGGAGAATAATTTGAATTTTTACCGCATTGATTAAAATTATTATGTCAAATTACATTCATCAACTCAATAATTGGACAGATTTTCAATGGAATGAACAGGATTTCATATCTCTTTTGAGTGAGGTAAGGAATCTACAAGGGAAGTTAATAGGCAAAGTTGAATTACTTGGTCTTGAGTTGAAAGATGATGCCAATTTAGAAACACTAGTACTAGATGTTGTCCAATCTTCTGAAATCGAGGGCGAAATTCTAAATCCTGAACAAGTTCGTTCGTCAATTGCGATAAGATTAGGATTAGAAAATTCAGGTTTACAACACTCAGATAGGCATATTGATGGAGTCGTAGAAATGATGTTAGATGCTACTCAAAATAATGATAAATCATTGAGCGAGGAAAGATTATTTGGATGGCATGCTTCATTATTCCCTACAGGTAGAAGCGGAATGTATAAAATTGAAGTTGCAAAATGGCGCACAGGTGATATGCTGGTTGTTTCAGGAGGAATGGGCAGAGAAATTGTACATTACGAAGCTCCTAATGCAAAATTATTAGAAAAGGAAATGAAGCAGTTTATAGATTGGTTTAATAAAGAAACTAAGATTGATCCAATCCTAAAAGCAGCAATTGCACATTTATGGTTTGTTACCATACATCCATTTGATGATGGGAATGGTCGTATTGCTCGTGCTATTACTGATATGCAACTCTCTAAAGCAGATGGTATTAATCAGCGTTATTACAGTATGTCAGCTCAAATCAAAAATGAAAGAAAGGATTATTATAAAATATTAGAGCATACTCAAAAAGATGATTTGAATATTACAGATTCGATTATTTGGTTTCTTGAATGTTTGAAAATTGCTATACTTTCTTCAAATACAATTATAAATAAAGTAATCCTAAAGCATCTGTTTTGGGCAAGGAATGCAGGTCAAATTAATAATGAACGTCAGCAGAAAATGCTAAATAAATTATTGGATGGTTTTAAAGGTAATTTGACTACATCTAAATGGGCAAAGATTACAAAGACTTCTCAAGATACTGCTTTAAGAGATATTACTGATTTGGTAAAAAAAGGAATTTTAGTGAAAGCAAATTCTGGTGGGAGGAGTACTCATTATGAGTTTAAAATAGAACTTTAATGATAAATCTTTTGTTACTGTTATCTCAACTGCTAAAATAAAAAAGGAGAAAATATTTACTTTCTCCTTCTAACTTTTTATGTATTTATAGACAATATGGATATTCTTCCATTAAAGATAAATTATTTTTGCCCTCTTACATAACTACTTTTATATCCTTGCCAATCGCCTCCACCTTCTTTCATAAAAAGATTTTGACCTACGAAATTGACTATTGGCTCAAATTCTTCTGGTTTAACAAAACCGCTTATTGGGGTAATGATTTCAAATTTAGGGTTGAGAAATATAAAAGTAGGATAGGAGAGTTGTCCTTGCATGATATTAGCAGCTAACTCATGATAGCCATTTCTTCCTGAGGCTACAAAACCATAATCTTTTCCCTTGAAATTGATGGTTTCTTTGCTTTCTGCATCAAATTTGACTGCATAAAAATATTTATTCATCAATTTGATGACATTGGGGTCAGAGAAGGTCTGCTTGTCCATGACCTTACACCATCCACACCAATGGGTATAAAAATCTATAAAAATATTCTTTGGATTTTTATCCGTTTCGGCTCTTTTTACTGCTTCTTCAAAAGACATCCATTGAATAGCACTATCAGAAGAGCTAGCTTGTTCATTCGAATTGGCATTACATGAAAATACTGTTAGTAATAAGGCAAAAGCCAACCAATGCTTTAAATTATTCATTATCATTTTATTTTCCTCCACTTAAATAATCTTGCCAAGATTTTGTTTTATAAATTCCTTCTCCATAAAATTTCATTAAAGAAGTCATAGCTTCTACATCTTTAAATCCAGGAGACGCATTTAGCTTATCTAATTTTTCATCTAGAATAACTATAGTTGGATATCCGATTCTTCCATTGACATTTCCCCAATCCCATGCCAATTGATGCACTTTTCTATTATTAATAGTTGTCAAAGAATAACTTTTACCTTTCAAATTATAATTAACATCAGCTTCAGCATCAAATTTTAATGCGTAAAAATTATTGTTGATATAGTTAATAACACTAGCATCTGAAAAAGTACTTTCATCCATTTTCTTACACCATACACACCAAGATGTGTTTAAGCTGACAAGAACTGGTCTAGGTGATGTTGTTTGAGCCTTTTCTATATCTTCCAAACTCATCCATTTAATAGTATTAGAATTTTGTTCTACACTTTCTATAGATGGAGTAAATGCCATAAAGGCTCCTGATGCTACGAGAATAATGACGAGAGCATATATCCAATTGTACTGATTTCTATTCATAATTTTTGGTTTTTCATTCAAAGAACAAAATTAATACCAACTTTTTCAAAGATTTTATTGGTTTTTTTTAATTGAGCATTAAAAAAGAAAAAAGTGAAAATATTATTACCATTGATTTGTGACAATTATATTAAAATTACTCAAGCATATTTTAGCTCAAAACAGATAAAAATGAATATTATTTTCATTATTAATAGAACAATATTGCAAATAGTTGCTCAAAAGTGAGAGAATATTTGAATCAGATAATTGCAATATGCTTTTACTATTGTACTTTTGTCATGAAGTTGCTATTTTGAGTAGTCGCTTTATTATTTTTTAACGTAAGTTGGAAAGTAATTTCAAATTAGAAACGATACTATGAATAAAATATTGTCAATTGCTGTTTGCTTAGTTGCTTTGCCTTTTCTTGTAAAGGGGCAAGATTTTCATTGGAGTTTAATACACTTGAATCCTACTTATCTCAATCCAGCAAATACTGGTTTTGCTAAAAAGAAAAATAGAGTTACTGGACTTTATAGAGATCAATGGAGGTCTATACCTGTTCCATATAGTACCACTAATGTTAGTTATGATAGAAATGTTTTTCATAATGAAGAGAGTGGATGGAGATTGGGGCTCGGAGCTCAATTGTTATTTGATAAAGCAGGAGATGGAGCATTGACGACGTTTAGACCTGCAGTGTCAGCAGCTATTGGAAAATATTTTAATAGCAATAAACAATTAATTCAATTGGGTATTAATGGAGCTTATGCTAGAAAGCAAATAGATTTTTCTAAATTGACTTTTAATGCACAATTTGATGGAGTGAATTATAATCCAGAAATGTCAAATGGTGAGGATATTGTAGGAGATAAAGCAGGTTATTTTGATTTGGGATTAGGATTTAATTTCAATTCAAAATTGAAGAAAATCGGAGATATAGATTTAGGAGTTTCATCTTTTAATCTCACTAGCCCAAAATATAATTTTTTATCTGGTTCTGAGGCGACTGTAGCACCAAGAGTGATGGCATATACTAAAGCTAATATTGATTTGGGAGCATCTGCGTGGTCTTTTCACCCAGGAGTCTATTACCAAAACCAAAATAAAGCTCAAGAAACATTATTACAAACAATTTTTGGTGTCAAATTGGGCGAGTCTAAAAATACACAATTGCAATTTGGACCAGGATATAGAATTGGCGATGCAGTTGTAGGATATGTAGGTTTGAATTGGAAAGATTTGAAAGTAGGATTTGCATTTGATGGCAATGTTTCAGATTTGAAAACAGCTACTTCTGGTAGAGGTGCTTATGAATTGGCATTGAACTATGAGTGGGAAAGAAAGAAGAAACCAGAGCCTGAGTTATTTGAACCACCAATAGTTGAAGAACCTAAAGTGGAAGAACCACAAGTTGAAGATACTATTATTGTACCAGAACCTGAGTTTGTAGTAGAAGTTCCAAAAGTCAATGTGGTAGATTCTTTAACAGAAGTTGTAAAACTGAGAGCAGCTGTAGAATTGTTCTATGCCAATGACCAACCTAATCCAAGGACAAGAGATACATCTACAAATGTTTCTTATGACGAAACTTATCAATCTTATGTACAAGAATTAGGTAAGTTGGTGAATGATAAAGATGCTCAATTTGCTGTCAAAGTTAAATCGGCAAATGACGAACTAGAATCTTTATTGAAAGATGTTCATCAATTGCTGAAAGAAAATAAATCTGTAGTTGCTGAAGTAAGAGGATTTGCTTCACCGCTAGCTAGCTCAAGCTACAATGTCAATTTGACCAAACGTAGAGCTGTTGCATTAATCAACTATTTGAAAAAATGGAATAATGGAGCTTTATTGCCTTATATCACCAATGGTCAATTGAACTTGGATCAGAAAGCTTATGGTGCTGCTCAAGCTGCAGATGAAATCAGTAGCGATCCAAAAGATAAGCAGAAGTCAATATATAGCACTGATGCCGCTTATGAAAGAAGGGTAGAGCTGAAAGTGATAGAAGTGAAATAGATTTTTCAATATCTTCAAAATAAATGCCCTACAGAACAATTTTTGTAGGGCATTGTTTTTTGTATTGGATTTGTGGAATTGCTCTAAAAAAAATATATTCGTAATTATTGATTTAAAACTATAAAAAAGATGAGTTTTCAAACAGCCGATTTATATGATGCACATGAAGGAAAAGTAGATGTGTGCTTGCCATTTTTTAAATCTTTTGGACTTAAGACAAAATTTCATGGAGAGATTGTTACTATCAAATGCCATGAAGATAATACGTTAGTAGGAGATATGTTGAGAAATGAAAATGGCTTAGGTAAAGTATTGGTAATAGATGGAGGCGCATCTTTGAGGTGTGCTCTTGTTGGAGATTTAATTGCTGCTGCGGCAGTGGAAAATCAATGGAAAGGAATTGTTGTCAATGGATGTATTCGCGATAGTGCTGAAATCAACAAGATGGCAATTGGCATTAAAGCTTTAAATACAAATCCAACAAAAACCGTAAAACGCAAAACTGGAATAGCCAATGAGGCTGTAAATTTTGCTAATGTAACTTTTAAACCAGGTGCTTTTTTATATTCAGATGAGGATGGAATACTAGTGAGTGAAAGCGCTTTGATATAATATTTTTTATTAAAATTAATTTATGGAAACTAAAGAAGATATAGTAAATAACTGGCTTCCGAGATATACCGGAATGTCTATCGATCAATTTTCTAAACATATTATATTGACCAATTTTCAGCAATATGTTGAACTATTTGCCAAATGGCACAATGTTCCAGTGGTTGGAGAAGGCAAACCGATGAAATGTGCGACTGCTGAAGGAATTACCATTATCAACTTTGGTATGGGTAGCCCAGTTGCAGCAACAATTATGGATTTATTATCGGCAATTACTCCCAAAGCAGTTTTGTTTTTAGGTAAATGTGGCGGATTGAAAAGAAAAAATAAGATAGGTGATTTTATATTACCGATAGCTGCTATTAGAGGAGAAGGGACGTCTAATGACTATTTTCCAGCAGAGGTGCCTGCTCTTCCTGCATTTGCCTTACAGAAAGCAATTTCTACTACTGTTAGAGATATGGGCTTGGACTATTGGACAGGTACGGTTTATACAACTAACAGAAGAGTATGGGAGCATGACGCTCAATTTAAAGAATACCTTAGAGTGATAAGAGCAATGGCTATAGATATGGAAACAGCAACTATATTTTCAGTTGGCTTCCATAATGAAATTCCTACAGGAGCATTATTATTAGTTTCAGATCAACCAATGATACCTGAAGGAGTGAAGACAGAAGAGAGCGACACCAAAGTATCTGGAGATTTTGTCGAATTACATCTGAAAACAGGAATATTGTCTTTACACCAGATTTTATACGAAAAACAAACGGTAAAACATTTGAAGTTTTAGTTGACATCTTTCTCTATTTACATTGAAATAGAGAAAGTTATATCAAATTATTACATTAAATCAGAGCTAATCAGTCTTATAAATTCTGACCTTGTAGCTTCATGTTCAAATTGACCAGTAAATGCTGATGTCGTAGTGATAGAATTTTGTTTTTGTACACCTCTCATCATCATACACATGTGTTTGGCTTCAATGACTACAGCAACACCTTGAGGGTCTAGAGCCTCTTGAATACAATCTCTAATCTGCATTGTCAATCTTTCTTGCACTTGAAGTCTTTGAGAGAATGCATCTACAACTCTAGCGATTTTACTCAATCCAGTAATTGCTTTATTGGGAATATAGGCAACATGTGCTTTGCCAAAAAATGGTAACATGTGATGTTCGCACATAGAATATAGTTCAATATCTTTCACGATGACCATTTCATGATGATCTTCATGAAATAGTGCAGAGCGAATAATCTCAATAGGATCTATAAAATAGCCACTTGTCATAAATTTCATTGCTTTGGATACTCTTTCAGGAGTTTTTAATAATCCTTCTCTATTAGCATCTTCACCGATAAGGGAAATTATTTCTTTATAATGACTGGCAAGTTTATCGATTTCTTCTTGATTAAAGTTTTCTGGCATCTCGTAATATTAATTAAGCACAATATAAGGCTTTGAACAGACTTTAAATTCCTTGTTATGTAATATTTTCTATCTATCTCAATATATTTTCCTTAAAAAACTGTTATTTAGTAACTATAAATTGGTATATGAAAACTTTTTGTTTAACTTTAATCTCACCATTTATCATTAATGAATTTGTTTAAAAGTATCATTATGTTGAGAGCAAAATTTTTAATTTTATTTGTATTTATCTTAGTTTCTTCTTGTTCATCACTTAGAATACCCACTATTTATGATGGGAAAAGATATGGTACTCAGGAGTTGCAAATAGCATCTACACAGCATAATATGCTCTACTCAAAAGCATCTATTCCTGACTTAAAAGAATGGGCACCTGAAAAGTATAGCAATAAATTTTTAGAGTTAGATAGAATGCTTGAAAAGAGTAATACTACTTCATTTTTGATAATGAAAGACGGTAAAGTGCTTTATGAAAAATATTTTAATGGTATTGAGCAAGGAGAACAAACCCAGATTTTTTCTGTCAGTAAAGTATTTATTACCACTGCCTTAGCAATGGCGATTCAAGAAGGAAAAATTAAATCTATAGATCAACCAGTTAGTGATTTTATTCCTGAGTTTAAAGATGGGAAATTAGCAAAAATTACATTATATCACTTAGCTCAAATGCGCTCAGGGATTGATTATGATGAATATGGTAAGTTATTAAGCACACTGAAATTTTATCATCTAAAAGATGTATCAAAAGCTATTTTGCATCCCAAATTGGCACATGAACCTGGAGAAGTTTATACTTATAAGTCTATTGATACACAGATACTTGGTACTTGTATTTCTAAAGCGGTAGGTCAACCCTTATTAGATTATTTAGAAGAGAAAATTTTATCTAAACTTGATTTAGAAGATGAGGTAGCTTGGAGTGTAGATAGTAAAGAAAGTAAAAACCCTAAGTTCTATGGTGGATTGAATATTTCTGCTAGAGATTTAGCAAAGTTTGGTAATCTGATTATTAATAATGGCAAAAAGGATGGCAAACAAATTTTGAGTCCTTATACAAATTCATTTTGCGTTGATGAAGTTTGTAGAGAGAATATACACAACTATTGCAATGGCTGGTGGTATAGTACTTGGGACAATCAAAGTGATGTGTTCTATGCAGCTGGCTTCAAAGGTCAAATCATGATGGTGAACAAATCAACTGGAGTTGTCATTGTAAGATTAGGGGAAAATAAAGGTGGTTTAAAATGGTATGATATGTTGAAAAATCTAACTAACGCAATAGACCACGATAATATCCCTTTTTCTCCTAATGATATGGTTGAAAAATAATTGATTGCAATCTTTAGGCTAAGTTCTAATTAAAACTTCTCCACTTGTTAATTTCAAAAGTGGCATACTGCCCTCAATAACTGTATTGCTAGTGAATCTGTCGAAGTATAACGAATAGCAAAAAACTTACCTTTTCAGTATTGGATGGCTGTATTCAGGGCTTTTTTCTATTCGTTATGATGTTATAGCCAGTGGTTCTGTCCATCTGTCCTTGCAAACCATTTTCGTTGTTGAGTTTCACAGTCTTTGTCGTGCTTGTTTGTGTGATGAGTGTTTTATTTTCTTTAGAAGGGGAAGAAAAAATATTTTTAACTGCGAAGCAATCATGAACACCATTGAAAATAAAAATGCCGTGAGTAAATTTTTCCTGCGTAGGAACAGGCACACTCTTGCTGTAGCTTGGATTGTGCGGTCGCCTTGCTGGGCTGCGGTATGACTGTATCGAGGGCGTTAAGTTAATGAGAAAAAATTAACTCTTGACGCTGTAATAAAACATCGCGTTCTTTGCGGTAAGTTTCAAAAAACTCAGTCACCTGCATTATCACATCTCCACATCTCCAAATTTCCTCATCTTACATTTCACATCTCACGATAATTGAAAAGAAAACAGTACGAAAAATTACAAAAATCTATATCCCAATCTTAGTATTGCCATAGAACCAATCACTGGTGAGCCGATGAAAAATTGATGTTCATTTTTATAAAGATTTTGAACTGATAAAGTAATATTCAATTTATCGTGAAAAGTAGGAGTCCAAGATAAATCTAAGTCAATATCGTGATAAGGTTTGACTCTTCCAGTGAAATTGCCCGAATTGACAGGGAAACCAGCCATCCATTGAAATCTTGTTCCGATATTCAATCCTATTTTTTTGATGTGATAATTAACGCCAGCATTGACCTTGTGTTTAGGAGCATTTAAAGCGACATAGCCATATTGAGCACCAGGAACCTCAATTGAATCTTTATTGACAAATGAGTAATTGGCCTGAATATTCAAATCTGGTGACAGAAAAGCAGTCAAACCTAAGTCCATTCCATACAAAGATATATCTCCAATATTTCTAGTAACTAAAAGCATTTCAGGGCCATTAGATTGCTTTGGAGTAATAATTCCGATAGGTAAATTACTTACAGCAGTTTTGAATAATGCCAATAACTCATCTTCTCCAGTTCCATTACTATTACCACCGAATTTTGAATTTTTATCTAACAATGCTGTCAATAAAGTCTTGTATATTGCATTGTTCTTATCGTTAAATCTCTGACTAATTTCAGGACCCACATAGTTCAATAATGCGTCAGAATCGAACATGACAGCTGGGGTTACAAACGTGACTGGCGCAACATAGTTTTTAAAATCAGTACGATATATATCTACTGATAGTGACAACATCTTAGCAACTATTCCTTTATAACCAATTTCATAATTATAAGCAGTCATAGGCTTCAATCCTTGAATATCTCTAATATTTGTCCAATCTGATTCTACAAAAGTTTTTGTAGTTGAATTCAAATCTCTTACGACTTGATTAACAGATGATGGAATTGTTGCAGGGGTCAGATCTGCTATTAATTTATCTATTATTTCATCTATGATAGGCAAATCTGGCATATTAGGAAATTGAGTGACAAATTGCTGTTTGATAGCACTCAATATGCCTTGCCAACCAATATTGTTGAAGTTGGGATCGCCTACATTATAATAAGCATTTCTGTCTTCAGAGTAAGGTGATCTAAATTGTGGGAGATTTTGGCCTCCATAATATGGATTGTTTTCAAAGCTATATTGAAATCCAGAATTGGGAGTTCCCCATGCTCTTACTGGAATATCTACAGGTATTGTTGCTTGAGATACGTCAGCAAAATAAGCACTTGGACCAGCTGTACGATAAGCTTTATTAAACACAAATCTTAGATTTTGTCCAGTACCTGGTTTGTAAATAAATGCAGCACGAGGCGAAATTGTCAATTTTTCCAATTGAGTGCCATAATCCATTCTCGAAGCTGCCAAAAACTGTACTCTTGGATGTAGATTATAAGTAGCTTGCAAATATGTTCCTACTTCTGTTATATTATCTTGGTCTTCATAATTACCATGTAAAGTATATTCAGTATTGGGTCTGTAGAAAAATGCATCTGCACCATAGATAAGATTCAAACGCTTTTTGATTTCTGTGCTATGTTGTATTTGAGTGCCATAAAATTTAGATTTGTCAATATAGATACCACCAGTAGGGACGTAGTAAGTATCGCCAGCATTATTGCCATTCATATAAGCTTGAGCAAATAATCTTTTCCATGTCACTCTTGCTTGAGTATAATAATATTTCCAATGCTTGTTCTGCATAGCTCCAATAGGTGTCATATCTACACCAGAATAATCATTGAATCCACCTGAAAGAACAAAGTCAACATCTTTTTTAAATCTAAAATCCATTCTCGCATCAGCGCTATACTTTTTGATTTCTTCGTTTCTGCGGTTAGGCACTTCCTGACCTTTACCTTTTGGGTCAATAGAACCATCTCTATTCAGGTATTTTGGGCCATCTGCCGTTGGTAAATATCTGACAATATTAATAGGTTCATTTGGGTCGCTATATTTCCAGTCTAATCCTTGAAATGATTTTGCAGATATTTTATAACCCATTTTTACACCTCTTTTACGAGTGGTTCTAATCGTGTCTGCATGTCTAAAACTTATGGCATAAATTGCTCTACTAGTCAATTCTTCATTGTCAAATCTAGGATTGGGGTTGTTTTTAGAAATCAAAGTGTCTGCAATAAATGATCTTGCACCTAGACTCAATGTCACTTTAGTTTCCTGTTCATCAATAGGTGATTTTGTAATGATATGTACAACACCATTTATTGTATTGGGGCCATAAAGTGCTGAAGCTGGACCTCTCAAAACTTCCATTCTGGCAATATCATCATTGTCAGTAGGTATCATACTGTATGCATTGAGTCGCAGAGATGGGAGGGAAGCTATTCTATTGTCCACTAATGTCATCAAATCATTGGAGTAATAGCCGTTAAAGCCTCTTACAGATGGATTGCCACCTTGGATACCACTTTTATTGATATGTACACCCGAAACATTTTTTAGATAATCTAATGTACTAACGCCAGCTTTGTTGGAGATGACTTCACTATTGATTACTGAAATTGAAGATGGAGCATCTAAAATCTTTTCTTGTTTTCTAGAAGCACTGACAACAACTGTATTTAATTCTATGCCTTCTGGTTCAAGTTTGAGGTTGAATTCCAAATCAGAATTAACCATTTTAACAACATCTTTATAGCCTAAAAATTTAAAGACGAGAACAGCCGAATCGTTTAAAGATAGGGAGTAAAATCCATTGTAATCTGAAATAGTTCCTTTTACTTTTTGACCTTCTACAAATACATTGACACCAATGAGCTCATCGCCATTTTCTGCATCTGTGATATATCCTTTGACTGTATAATCTTTTTGTTTTGAATTTTGTGCTTTAGAAATTATTGGAAGAACCAATAATAGAATTATAATACAATGAGATATTTTCATACTTGTTAATTGAAACAAAAGATAAAGATATTTTTTAAGTTGGTAAATTTATAAATCAGATAGAAGAAAGCCTATTCTCCTTCCTAATTTATAAGATTAATTTTTGACATAAAAAAAGCCCGAATATGATTCAGGCTTTATTGATAAAGTAATTTTGTTTTATTTCCAATATTTTTCTAAATCTCTTACCCATGCATGGATTAAAGGCATTTCTTCTTTACCTACAAATCCAGCGCTAGTTAGAAATTCGTAACATGTCACTAAGTCATTCAAAATGTTTTCTCTGCCACCTTTAATATCTAAAGCAGCTAAACCTTGACAAATTTTTACGTTGTTCAAGTAACCTGGGATTTCATCTTCGAAATCTTTCATTAGGTTATGTTCATTTCTTTCTTGCCAAACTGTAGCATCATGAAATAAAATACTCCAACCATTCGCCCATGCAATTCTTTGAGCTACATAACTTCTCCAAATATCAGTCATACGGAAGCTACAATATGAAGGCAAATACAACAATGGAAATGCTTCTTTGTACCAATATGTATTTTGGCTATTAAATGGGCACCAAGCATTATTTCCCAATGCGATATTTCCAGCTTTTTTGAAATTCAATGGAAGAGGAAATGCCAATCTGAATACTGCATCTACATCTGGATTTTCATCAGCCAATCCTTGCTGGATAGGGCAAGTAACATCATTATCATTAAATGTATCTAATGCAGGCAATGGCTTTTGAAGTTCTTCCAAAGGCAATCCTCTCGGCCAAATAAATGAATCTGCAAAATAATTATATACGTTCACCCAACCCAAATTTTGTATATCTTTAGCCTTCACCACTTTGCTGTGATTGTTCCAAAATTCTTCTCTTGGATAGTTGTCATCGTCAGTCTCAACAATTTCGTCTGTACCTCTCTGCATAGCAACGATATAGCCAATGTTTTTACGTGCATAATGACGAGTTGGGCACAATTGAGCAAACTCAGACTCAAGTGTTAATTGTCTTTCTACAGACCAAAAATCACATTCATCAATGTGAAAATCTGCTGGAGATTTAGTATCTCCAATCAAAATAAAATCAAGACCTCTTTGCTTACATTCATTAGTGTAAGTGTGCAAAGACTCCATAGTAGATGGAGCAATCGATGTAATTACTAAAGATTTTTTTGACATAGCTGTGTGTTAAATAGTGGGTTTATTACCTTTTAATCTTTCTATAAAATAATGAAGCAAAGTTTGATTTGCATTTTTTATTGCTGATTGAGAAACTCTAGGAGATGGTGCTTTGTAATGTATAGGCACTTCAAAAATTCTCCTTTTTCTTAATAAATATCTTAATTCTGTTTGGTAAAAATGCGCTTTGGATAATAATTGATAATCTAAAATCGCTTTAATCACATCTCTATGAAATCCTTGGAATCCAGATGTCATATCTTTTAATTTTGTACCTAATAATAGGTTGGCCAATGTAGTTCCAGTTTTGGATAACATTCTTCTTTTAAAAGGAGAATCTCCCATAGAACCACCATTGATAAATCTACTGCCAAATGCACATTCATTACCTTCGTTAAGTACTCTCAAAAACATAGGCAATGCTCTAGGGTCATGTGATAATCCAGCATCCATTTCAATAATCAATTCATGCCCTTTGTCATAAGCATATCTAAAACCATTGAGGTATGCATCTACGACAGAACGATTTTGTGGTGCCCATACCACTTCAAAACGATTGTCTCTTTTCTCCAAATCTCTTGCTAATTCAAGGGTCTTATCTTTAGAAGCATTATCAATGACAAAATAAATTTTGCCACTTTCTATTACATCTAAAACTGAAGAGAGTAAATCAATAAATGGTTTGAAATCTTCTTCTTCGTTGGCCATAGGAATGACAGCTGCCCAATCTTTATACAAGTACATTTAAAAAATGGTTTAATTTGAAAACGCAAAAGTAAAGTTTATTTATCTAAAAAGAAATCAAAAGTTGAATATATTGTTAAAACGATAAACAATAAATTGATTTATTATCAACATCTGTGAAATTGTGATGTAAAAAAATGTCAACCTATATCATGGGACTTCAGACTTCAACTTTTCACTTTTCACTTTGTAAATCAAAAACTGATATACAATTTAACATTGATTCTTCTTGAAGTCAGGTAATTTGGAAGAGGCCATAATGTGTTGCTAACATCTTTAATCCATCTATAGGATAAAGTATTTTGTACACCTAATAGATTCAGCACTTCAGCACTTAGCCATATTTTGTCAAAATGACTAAAAAATTGAGATTTACTTTTCTTTTCACCATCAACAATCAAATAAGAAAATCCAATATCTACTCTACGATATGGAGGCATTTTGAATACGTCATTATATCTCTTTCTATCTGGTGGCCCAAAAGGCAATCCAGTACCCAAATGCAACTGCATGTGCATCTTAAAATTTTTATTTTTCAACAAATAATCTTGAAAAAAGATACTCATATTGAACCTTTGATCGGAGGGGCGACGAATATATCCTGGTCGTACAATTGAACTATCAGTAGCGATTTGGTCTTTTGAGAACCCACTGATTAACTCTCCATCTTTGTTATAATATTTATAATAATAATCGTTTAAAATATCTTCTTCGGTCTTCATAAAGCTCATACTTACCCATGAATCTGTGCCTTTAACAAATTCACCGAATAGTCGCACGCCAATACCAGCAGAGTAGCCTTTTGAATTATTATTAGCAAAATATCTTATTCTGACATCTTCTACTTCATAAGGTATCAAATCTGTCATTTTCTTGTAATAAGCCTCTGAAGTGAATTTGAAATTTCTATTCCACATTTGAAAATTGAGCTCTGAACCTAAAACAAATTGGTAGGCCTTTTGAGCTTTGACATCTGTATGAATCTTCCCTTCAAAATCTCTCAACTCTCTATAGAAAGGAGGTTGAGCGTACATTCCACCAGACATTTTCAAAGAAAAATCTTTTCTAGTTTTGGGTTTAAAATATAATTGTGCTCGAGGGCTAATAATAAATTCTTTATTGACATCCCAATAATGCATTCTTACACCGCCATTGATAGATAGCTTATTTTTACCGTTTAATATTTGCCATTCATCTTGTAAATATGCTTGATATCTAATGCCATCAAGATTAATGTTTGATTTTAAACGATTGATAATCGTAGGGTGATTGCCAATATAAGGAATTGAAAAACCGGCTGAATCTATTCTATCCCATTCGCTGATATTATCTTCAAATGTTTCATATTGAAAAGAAGCACCCCATTCCAAAGTATGATTGTTCAATATGTGTGTGTTTCGTACACCTAGATTAAAAATATTTCCCTTTAATGAATTTCTTGTCCAATCATGAAAAGTACCTATACCCAAATTGTTTTTTACTTTACCAAAATTTTCGCTATCAAAATCAGATTCAATTTCATCTAAAAAATATTCTCCTATGATATTGAAATTTTCATTTTCGTTGATTTGCCATGCTGAGCTGACAAACTTATATATAGACTTTGAATTAGGCTTGAATTTAAAAGCTAATCCACCCATTTTGTTATTGAAATAAGAATTTTCTTTGCCATCAAAATATACTGACAAGCGCATGATTTGATTAAATGTACCTGTTGTGGTAGATTGAGTTTCAGGTATAAAAATAAATCTATTATTGCTGAGTCCTAATAATAATTCTAATTCAGTTTTCGGTGAAGGAGTATAAATTATATCTGTCTGAATATCTAGAAAACGAGGGCTGTATTCACCTTTTTTATCTAAACTTCCTAAAAGGTATCCGTTGGACTTATATCTCAATCCGAAAAGATATGATAGTTTTTGGTTCTTTGTAGCACCTTCTAAATGAGTTGAAGCACCTAGCAAACTCATTGAAGCACTTCCTCCAAATTTCTTAGGTCTTTTATATCTTATATTGAGTACACTAGACATTTTATCGCCATATTTTGACTCAAAACCTCCGGCATTAAAAGAGATGCTTTCTGTCAAATCAGGATTAATAAAACTCAGACCTTCTTGTTGACTATTGGAAACTAAAAAAGGTCTGTAAATTTCAAAATCATTGACGTAAACAAGATTTTCATCATAGTTGCCTCCACGAACAGAGTATTGTGAACTGAGTTCATTGTTTGACGTAACATTGGGCAATGTTTTAATTAAATCTGTAACAGTATTTCCACTAACAGAAGGAAGCATTACCGTATTTTTGGGGTCAAGTTTGGTCTCACTTACATCGGAGTTTGTATTTTTTTGAATTGTAATAAATGTTGAGTCCAAGACATTGGTAGCCTCGTCCAAAACAATATCCATTTGCTGACTTTTACCCAAAGATGTTTGAAGATTTATTGTCTTTGTTTCAAAAGAAATATGTTTAAAGGTGACAATTATTGATTTCTGTTGATTGTATTTTATTTGAATTTCATAATTGCCATTATCTTCTGATATACTTCCATAATTGCCTTTATTGGATTGTGCAGAAATATTTACTCCAGAGATTGCATTGCCATACTCATCTTTAATTGTTCCTCTTAAATCAATGGTTTGCCCCAAAGATGTCGGAATAAAATAAAAACCCAAAAGAGCTAGAAGTATATATCGCATATATAATAAACTCAAATTAACTTGCAATATTTTTCAATTCATTGGCTGCTAAAACAGGATTAGGCGTATTGAACACTGAACTGCCAGCAACAAGAACGTCTGCTCCTGCATCAAAAATCTCTTTAGCATTTTTAATAGTAACGCCACCGTCTATTTCGATTAAGGCATTTGAGTTTGTTTTTTCTCTGAGTTCTACTAATTGTTGTATCTTTTTAATTGTACCAGGTATGAATTTCTGCCCACCAAATCCAGGATTGACAGACATTAAACAAATGAGATCTGCGTCAGGTAAAATATCTTCCAACATAGAAATAGGAGTGTGAGGATTCACTGCTACACCTGCTTTGAGTCCCATATCGTGTATTTGTTGTATTGTCCTATGAAGATGAGTACATGCTTCAATATGAACAGTAATTTGTTCTGCTCCAGCTTTTTTAAAATCTTCTAAATATTTTTCTGGTTCTACAATCATTAAGTGAACGTCAAAAAACTTCTCTGTCAGTTTTCTCATTGCAGCTACCACAGGCAAACCAAAACTAAGATTAGGAACAAATCTACCATCCATAATGTCTATATGAACCCAATCTGCCTGACTTTCATGAAATAATTGAAAAGAATCTTTGAGATTGGCAAAGTCTGCTGATAGGACTGAAGGAGCTATAATAGGAGTACGCATGTCGTAAAGATAAGAAAAAGCACTCTTTATTAGAGAGTGCTTCCAAAATATGAACAAAAAACCATGAAAACTATAAACACAAGTATTGTTTTAAAAAAGCGGTGTTCGCTGATTTTTTAATTTTTCTTAAAGATTTGTCTTTTAATTGTCTGACTCTTTCTCTTGTCAATGACATTTTCTCTCCAATCTCATCTAAACTATATTGTTGATGACAAACATTCATACCGTAATAATATTTTATAATCATCAATTCTCTTGGATTTAGGATAGAAAGTGCATTGTTAATTTGATACTGCAATGCAGCTTCATTGAGATTTGTATCTGGACGAGGAACAGAGTTGTCTGTCAAGAAATCTCCAAAAGTATCTACATTTTCTTCACCTACAGGTTGGTCAGTAGAAACATGATAAGACAAACAAGGTTTTAGTATTGAGATTTCAGACACTTTCATACCCATGATTTCGGCTATTTCTTCGTCAGTAGGTTCTCTTTCATTTTTTTGTTCGAAGTCACTAGTGATTTTTGAAATTTGACTATAAATAGTTGCTTTATTCATAGGCAACCTTACCACTCTTGGTTGTTCCATCAAGGCTTGTAATATAGACTGACGAATCCACCAAACAGCATAAGATATAAATTTAAAACCTTTAGTTTCGTCAAATTTTGTAGCTGCTTTTATTAATCCAATATTTCCTTCATTGATAAGATCATTGAGTGAAAGGCCTTGATTTTGATACTGCTTGGCAACAGACACTACAAAACGTAGATTGGCTGTAATCAAGTCATCTAATGCTTTTTTTTCTCCTATTCTGATTCTTTTGGCCAAATCAATTTCTTGTTCTTCTTTGACCATGGGTAATTTTGATATTTCCACCAAATATCTGTCAATAGAATACGAGTCCCTCGTTGTGATTTTAGTTGTAATTTTTAATTGTTTCATAGTGTTAGGTTGTTTTACATTATACTTACGTTAAACAATCTAATAAGGTTTCAAAAAATTCTGTTTTTGGGTGTAAAAAGTTGACAGTATCAATATTTTTTATTATAAATCGTAAGAAGATTTTTTATTACTTCATTTTTACATTGAAATTTCTTAAATTGCTTTTAATAAATAGAAATATGAGCACCAATCGTTTTCAATCACTTAAAGAGTTTTATCCTTACTATCTGACAGAACATTCAGACAATACATGTAGAAGATTACATTATATTGGTACAAGTTTGTTTTTAGCAACTGTAGTTTGGGCAATTATTTCACCAGTTTGGTGGAAATTTCTTTTAATGCCAGTATTAGGATATGGATTTGCTTGGGCAGGTCATTTTATATTTGAAAAAAATAAACCTGCGACTTTCCAATATCCACTATGGAGTCTTACTTCTGATTTTATTATGCTTTACCATTTTTTAACTGGACAAGTCAATAAAAAATTAGAAGAAGCACACAGAATAATAGGATAGGAGTAAGCAGGGAAGAAATATATAGAGATATTTCCTAGAAATAAAAATCTTATTTTTCTAATTGTTTGAATGCAATCCAAGCCATTAGCCCAGCACCTACTTTAAGTGCGCTTTCGTCAATATCAAATGTCGAGGTGTGAATAGAAGAAGTAATTCCTTTTTCAATATTTCCAGTTCCTAGACGATAAAAACAAGATGGAACTAAATGGCTGTAATAAGCAAAATCTTCAGAAGTCATTCTGATAGGAAGAATTTCTACATTTTGTTCACCTAAATATCTTTTTGCCCATTCAATAACATTTGCGGTAAGATTTTCATCATTATATAAATGAGGATAACCATGCTCTATACGAAGGTTGATTTCAGTTCCTGTAGCTAAAGCAATTCCGTCAATAATGTTCTGAATATGTTGATGAGCAGTGGTTCTCCATGATTTGTCAAAGGTTCTTAAAGTACCTTCCATAATCACTTCAGAAGGAATAACATTTGTAGCTCCATTTCCTATAAACTTGCCTATTGTTAATACAGTAGGAGTGATAGGATTGGCATTTCGGCTATTAATTTGTTGAAGAGCCACGACAATCTGAGAAGCTGCTAAAATCGGATCTATTACCAAATTGGGTTGAGCACCATGTCCTCCTTTTCCTTTAACTGTAATATAGATTTCATCTACAGATGCCATATATTCACCAGCTTTAACACCTATTTTCCCTGCTTCCAATTGGGGTAATACATGTTGCCCGACAACTGTTTCTACATCTGGGTTCTTCAATACACCATCTTTAATCATCAATGATGCGCCGCCTGGAAGTTTTTCTTCTGCTGGTTGGAAAATTAATTTTATTGTACCTTCAAATGAATCTCTGATTTCATTGAGAATTTTTGCCGCTCCTAATACATTGGTGGTATGGACATCATGCCCACAAGCATGCATTACTCCAGTGTTTATTGACTTATAAGCAACATTATTTTGTTCTAAAATAGGAAGAGCATCGATATCTCCACGTAAGGCAATAGTTTTTGATGATGGATTTTTGCCTTCAATTATCCCTACAATACCATAACCTCCAATATGAGTTTGATGGGGGATACCCATTTTTGTTAGCTGATTAGAGATAAATAGCATCGTTTGTTCTTCATGAAAACTCAATTCAGGATGTGCATGAAGATATCTTCTAATAGCTATCAACTCATCTTCTATTTCATTAATTTTTTGCTGAATGTATGCTAGAATATCCATATTGAAATTGTAATACTACTAGTGAAAAAAGAAATTTTCATCACAAAACAAACTAATAGGAAAAGAACAACATTATGATTTTTCTAGTAATTCAATCAATCTTTCCAAGTCTGCAGCAGAATAGAAAGGAATGACTATTTCACCTTTATCTGTATTTCCTTTTTTGATTTTTACTTTGGTTTCTAAAGCATCTGTCAATCTAATCTGAACTTGTTGATATGCAGCTGGCAATTCTTTGCTTCCTGTATTCTTTTGAGGTGCAACTTTGCCATCGCTATTTAGATTTCTAACTAATTCTTCAGTTTTTCTAACAGATAAACTTTTGGATTCAATTTCTTTAAAAGCATATAATTGTTTCTCCACTTCAGTTAAAGCAATCAATGCTCTAGCGTGTCCCATACTGATAGACCTTGCCTTTAAACCGTGCTGAATTTCAGGAGGTAATTTGAGCAATCTCAAATAGTTGGTAATCGTAGAACGATCTTTACCCAATCTTTCTCCCAAAGACTCATGGGTCAATTCACATTCATCAATCAAACGTTTATAATTAATGGAAATCTCCATTGCGTTTAGGTCTTCTCTTTGAATATTTTCAATCAACGCAATCTCTAAAGATTCTTGATCATTTACTTCTCTGACATAAGCAGGAATATCAATTTGTCCAGCCATTTTAGAAGCTCGTAGTCTTCTTTCACCAGCAATCAATTGATATTTTTTAGGTGCAATTCTTCTTACTGTAATTGGTTGAATAACACCATGGATACGTATAGAATTAGCTAAGTCTAGAAGTGCATTTTCATTAAAATCGACCCTTGGTTGAAATGGATTGACTTCAATCTCATCCAAGTGGATTTTAGATACGGTATTGATGATAGAATCAACATCATAATCGTTTATTTTCACTACTTCTGCTTCTTCACTCATATCAGAAAGCAAAGCTCTTATACCACTACCTACAAATTTTTTCTTAGCCATATTAGTTTAATTCTGAAGTTGAACTGTCAATTGATGATAATAAATCATTGGATTGTAAAATTTCCCTTGCCAAATTCAAATAATTAAAAGCACCCTTACTATCTGCATCATACATAATAACAGGAGTGCGCATACTTTGAGCTTCACCCAATCTTGTATTTCTGTGTACGATTGTTTTAAATACACTATCTCCAAACCTTCTTTTCACTTCCTGAACTACCTGATTGGAAAGGTTGAGTCTTGAATCATACATTGTTAATAAAATACCTTCAATTTCTAAATCAGTATTCAATCTTGTTTGTACAATTTTGATAGTATTCAATAACTTTCCTAGACCTTCTAATGCGAAAAATTCACACTGCACAGGAATTAGTACTGAATCAGACGCTGTCAGAGCATTGACAGTGATTAGTCCTAATGAAGGAGAACAGTCGATAATAATGAAATCAAAATCATTCTTGATTGGAGCGAGCATTTGCTTCATTATATTTTCTCTGTTAGGATGATTGATGAGCTCAATTTCAGCCCCAACAAGGTCAAGGTGAGAAGGTATTAAAAATAAATTGGGTGTTTCAGTTTCTAAAACAACATCTTTTGCAGATTTTTCATCAATAAGACATTCGTAAAGGCTTATTTTTATGGCTTTAGGATCAAACCCACAGCCACTTGTTCCATTTGCTTGGGGGTCTGCATCTACTAATAGAGTTTTAAATTCTAAAACGGCCAAGCTAGCCGCTAGATTTATTGCTGTAGTTGTTTTGCCTACTCCGCCTTTTTGATTGGCTATACTTATTATTTTTCCCATGCTTGTATTCTTATAACTCAATTGTCTGGTTAATTGATGGCAACAATAATTGTATGCCTTTTTCCGCAAAAATTCTTTTAACGTGTGCGTGATCTATTTTTATATAGCCAAAAGTGTCAAAATGTACACCGATAACTTTTTGAGTTTGAACAAATTCCGCTGCAATCAACGCATCTGCTGCATCCATAGTGAAATTATCGCCTATGGGTAAAATAGCAAAATTCAAATCTGCCCATCTAGGAATCAATTGCATATCTAATGTCAATGCCGTATCTCCACTGTAATAAAAATCTCCTTCTTCAGTAATAAATACAAATCCTAAAGGATTACCACCATAGCTACCATCTGGGAGAGCAGAAGAATGTTGGGCAACTACACATTTTACTACTCCGAAATCAAAGTTCCATTTGCCACCAGTATTCATCGGATGAACATTTGTAATTCCTTGATTTTGTAACCAATCTGTAATTTCAAATGCGGCAACACATTGTGCGCCAGTTATTTTAGCAATTTGTACTGCATCGGCAATATGATCGGCATGACCATGGGATATAAAAATATAATCACATTGAATATCCTGAATAGAGACTATCTGATTGGCAAGTTCATTGGGTGTAATAAACGGATCAAATAAGATTTTTTTACCTCGGATTTCAACTGCAAAGCATGAATGACCATAATAAGTGAACTTCATATTTTGATTTTTTTACGATAACAAAGATAATTTATATCCTTGTCAAAATGCCTAAAGAATAGTGTTAGTTGCTCACATCTAATGTGGATAATCAAGCAAAATTCATTTGAACAATTATATTTGTCTTTTATTCTTGAAATATGATTACTTTAATATCTTGCACGAATCGTCCTCATAGCTGGACTCGAAAAATATCTGATGTTTACATTAAAAGATTAGAGAATAAAAAAGTAGAATTCCAATTCTTAGATTTACAGGATTTACCAACAGATATATTGAGCAATGAAATGTACGATAAGAAATCTCCTGCATTTGCTCAATTGGAAAAAAAATATCTTATACCTACAAGTAAATTTATTTTTATCATACCCGAATATAATGGAAGTTATCCAGGAGTATTAAAGTTGATGATAGATGCTAGCGATATCAAAAAAAGCTATCACAATAAAAAAGCAGCATTGGTTGGAGTTGCTGATGGACGTGCAGGAAATCTAAGAGGAATGGATGATTTTACTAATGTTCTTAATTATCTAAGAATCAACGTATTGCATAGTAAGATTCCAATTTCTTCTGTAAGTAAACAATTTGATACAAAAGGGAATTTTATTGCAGAAGAAACGCTAGAATTAATCGATCAACAGATAGAAATGTTTTTAAAAATGTAATAAAAAAATGAAGGTATTTCATTTAATTATCTATATCAGTTATCTTCTTGTTGCATGTAATCCTCGACAAGAAACAGCTGATAAAAAAATATTCAAATTGAATTTGAGTGCAGGATTGAGTTCATTAGATCCAGCATTTTCCAAAGACCAATCTTCAATGTGGATGTGCAATCAATTATATAATGGTTTATTGCAATTAGATAATGAATTGAATGTAAGCCCTTCGATTGCAAAAAGTTACAAAATATCTGACGATGGATTGAAATATGTTTTTTATTTACGAGATGATGTATATTTTCACAATCATCCAATTTTCCCAACTGGAAAAGGCAGGAGAGTAATTGCAGAAGATTTTGTTTATAGCTTCAATAGAATAATTGATAAGAAAGTCGCATCTACTGGAGCTTGGCTTTTTAATGGAAAGGTTAGAGACACTATGCCGTTTGAGGCTATTGATGACACTACATTTGTATTACATTTAAAATTACCATTTAGACCACTTTTAAGCTTGTTGACATTGCAATATTGTTCTGTAGTTCCCAAAGAAATAGTAGAAAAATATCAGAAAGATTTTAGAAAGATTGCTATCGGAACAGGTCCTTTTCAAATGGTAAAGTGGCAAGAAAATAATGCACTAGTGATGAAGCGCAATCCAAATTATTTTGAAAAAGATAGCAATGGAGAGAAGCTACCATATATTGATGGACTAAAAGTTAGTTTTCTAAATGATAGAGCGGTAGAGTTTTTGCAATTCTTACAAGGTGGATTTGATTTTGTTTCTGGAGTTGATAAATCATTTATTGACAAAGCATTAGATGCGAAAGGTCAATTGAAAGATGAATTGAAAAGTAAACTCAAAATGGTCAGAGTTCCTTATATGAATACTGAGTATCTTGGGTTTTCAATGGGGAAAGTAAAAAACCCAGCTATCCAAAACAAATTGGTTCGACAAGCCATCAACTATGCTGTTGATAGAGAAAAAATGATTTTGTATTTAAGAAATGGGATAGGAGTTCCTGCACATCATGGGATAGTCCCGCAAGGAATAAATGGATTTAATGATAAGGTTAAAGGATATTCCTATCAACCTCAGCTCGCAAAAGAATTACTTGCAAAAGCTGGATATCCTGATGGTAAAGGTATGGATGTAATTGTTTTGAGTTCCAATCCAAATTATCAAGATTTGACAGAATTTATAGCTAAATCACTTGAAGAAATAGGTGTAAAAGTCATAATTCAATTAACTCCAGGTTCTTTTTTAAGAGAGGCAATGGCAAAAAATGAAGTTGACTTTTTTAGAGCATCTTGGATAGGAGATTATTCAGATGCTGAAAATTTTTTAGCCTTATTTTACGGGGCAAATAGTGCGCCTCCAAATTATACTAGATATCACAATCAAAAATACGATAGTTTGTATGTCAAAGCTATGATGGTAAATGATACAGAAGCTTCTAAATTATACCTTGAAATGGAGAATATAATGATAGAAGATGCACCGATTGTCCCATTATTCTATGATGAATTAATAAGATTTATGGGGCCAAGGGTAATATATATGTCAACAAATGCAATGAATATGTTGGACTTAAAAACAGCAAAAATGAATTAATCCTTGGCTTCCAATAAATAAAAAGGAGCAGAATCAGATATTGGAGCTTTACTATTGGTAGAAATTATTTTTTTATCTGTACCTATTTTTGATAGATTATAATTGCTCTCATCAGATTTTGTAACTGTTGATATTAATGGAATAAAACTACCCTCCATTTTAACAAGAGTAGATGAAACACGGTTCTGTCCGATAATATATATGCCATTCTCAGGAATATTTACCGACCATGATTGATTGCTTTCAACAAATTGTTGTGAAAAGAAATTGTTATCTAATCCTTGAATACTCAATAGAGTCTTAGAGTCAGAGCTTTTATATTCCGGGGTTAAGGTTATAGATTTAGAAGATACATAAACATTAATGCTTGTGTTATTTGATATATTAACCTGATAGTTATTTAGGTTTCTTAAGTTTTTCTGAGATTTTAGTATAGTATTATAATCATAAATTGTTTTGTAGTCAGATTTTTTAGGGTTGTATTTTTTATAATTAGCTTCAAATAATTTATCAATTTCAGCATCAGTCATATATTTTATCCAAGTCTTTTTCTCAATTTGAGTATATTTGAATCTATTGGAGAGGCTTTCATTACTAATATATTTTGCCCAGATTTGAGTCAGTGCTGTAACATTGATGATGTTTCTATTGGATGAGTTGTAGATATAATCAAAAAATCCTTTTGTTGCATTTAAAGAATCTTTTGTAGTTCGAATATTTATCCATTCATCATAAATGATTAAATAATTGACATAAGCTTTCAAGTCACGTATTCTTTGAATTTCATTTTTATCTTTTGTTAATTTACTAGCTTCATTCAAATCATATAATGAATAGTTTAATTCCTGAGCGCCTAGTTTACCATAAGAATACCATCTACTCAGCATTCTATTGATAGGAACCTTAGAATTAGCAAAACAATCATCCAGAAATTTTTCATAGACCTCATCCCAAGTCAGAGATGGATTCATGATAATAAAGTTGAATAATGACGCTAGAATTGCAGCATTAATATTTGTCCCAGCTTCATAAATAATCATATTTCCACCTGCCTTTTTAATAAAATCAAGTTTTTCTAATATTGATTTTACTGGAATTCTTGGAAGATCCCCAGTCCATTGTGGAATTCCAAAATATTCATAAATTCCAATATTCGTGTGCTTTTGTGACCAAGAAGTAATTGATCCTAAATGAGTATATATTGTTTGAAATCCATTTGGAACAATAATTACTTTGACATTATTTTCTATTTTAAAGCTAGGAACTTCCGAGTGCTCATTATATGCCAATACTCCAACTTGTTTATCAGGATACTCTGTTTTAATGCCTTTAGCAACAGCATTTGCCATAAAAAACACTTGATTACTTATACTACCGATTTTTGTACAAGCTTTACAAGTACAAAACCCTCCTCCGTCTGATGGCTCAACTGAATAGATTTTTAAATTTGGATTTTTCTTAATTTTCTCTTTTGTATATTGAATGTACAGTTTTTGCACATTGGGATTACTTACACATAATTTGCTGGTCTTTCCATACCCCAATCTTTTTCCATCTTTTTCTGCTAAATATTCAGGATGTTCTGAAAATTCACTTTTTTTATTTGTAATAAAACTTTGCCAATCATGTACTACAGCATTTCCATAACTGTCCCAATGATTTTTTGACACCCATTTACTCCATGTATCATTTTCAATAGTTGTTGAAATAGGATTGATATACTTTGAAAATCCATATTGTGGTCCATATCTTCTAATATCAAAGGAGTCTTTACTCATAGGGAATGGCTCACTTTTGATTCTCCACCAAGGATTGGGGTGATACCATATTTCATTTGAGTCACTTACTCTGCTTGTAGATTCAAAATCTAATTTTTCGGTTTCGTCTTTATAAACTGTTTCGTATTCAATATTTTTATGTTTTTTATGATTTCGTCGTTCTTTAATAAGTACACATGATGTTAAAAACAATACAACTAAAACGCTAATAAATAACTGATTATATCTCATCTTCTCTGTTATAAATTGTTCAAAAATAGGACTATTCGCTAACGAAAAAAACTATTAATGAAGTTTTGTAGTACGAAAACATTAAAAGCTAATGATTTTTAATTAACTTGTTAGTATTAACTTGTAACCAATTATGCTATATCATACAGACAAAACGATTTTATTTTTTAATGGCAATTTTAAGAATGTAAAAGATTTTAAAATCAGTCCTTTCAATCAAACATTACATTATGGTTATGGTATTTTTGAAGGAATTAGAGCATATAATACTACTCAAGGCTCTCACCTTTTTAAAGTAAGGAGGCACTTTGAACGTCTGTTAGCTTCTTCAGAAAAATTAGGCATACAAGTGCCTTATACAAGTCAGGAGCTTATTAATTATGCTTATGAGTTAATCGAAAAAAATGGGATGAAAGAAGCTTATGTCAGACCATTGGTATTCATGGATAAGAATATGACTTTGAGAGCAGATGCTGAACATCCTAATGTGTTAATGACGTGCTGGAAATGGACAAGATATTACGACAATAATGAACTGAATATAATGGTATCATCTTGGAGAAGGCTTCACCCAAAAACTACTTATATTGACTCTAAGATTGTTGGACATTTTCCTAATGATATTTTAGCTACTAAAGAAGCAAGAGATAAGGGTTTTGATGAAGCGCTTATGCTTGATGTGGAAGGATATGTTGCTCAAGGTCCGGGATGTGCATTTTTTTATGAAAAAGGTGGAAGATTATTTGTTCCTCCTTCAGAAAAAATATTTCCAAGTATCACTAGTCAAACACTTAGAGGAATAGCCAAGCAAATGGGAATTGAAGTGGTGGAAAAAGAGTTTGGAGTGGAAGATGTCATTCAGGCAGATGGTGCTTTCTTCACAGGTACAGCTGCTGAGGTTGCTGGAATTAAACATATTAATGGTCATCAACTCAAATTGGAATGGGAAGATACCATTGGACATCTTTTGCATAATAGATATAAAAGAATAGTTTCGGGAAAGGACACTAATTTTTTAGAGTACTTTTAATAAATTACATTCTAAGCATCCATGTTAATGGGTAATAATTATTTACCCTTTGCGCATTTTGTTTTATCCAACCCAATCGAATATTATTCCATTGAAATACTGCCCATCCATTTGGAAGATGAGCTTGAACAGGAATGTCTTTTCTTCTTAGATAATCAAGTGCCAATTCTTTATCTTCTGTTGAATAGATTGGAATTTTCTCATTTATCAATGAAGAATATATCAATGCATGAGAAGGAGTAAAAATATCTTTATTCAGTTTGCCTAAATCTATTCCAAAGTTGGTCACTGCAATATGTTCTGCAATAGCGGATAACTCATATTGATATTTTTTGGGAAATACTCTATAATAATCTCCTGATTGAAATACATAATGATTGGAAGGAAGTTGTACAAAATTTTGTAAGGGTAGTGGTACTGACTTTATAGACTTCCAATTCCAATGTCGTTTTTTCTTTGATAGAATTTCTTGTGAAGAATGTGCTATTTTTTTTAAGAGCGCAATAAAAAATCCACTGCCTTTAACGGCATGAGACCAACATCTTACTGTTCCAGAAATTAATCCTTCTCTAAGTCCAATGAAGTTCTCAATATCAATCTTCATTAATTCATATAGACCTGTGTCTAATAGTTTTTGAATCTGCTCTTCATTTTCTGAAATTTCATAAGTGCAAGTGCTATAACATAAATAACCTCCAGTTTTTAGAGAAGTATGGATATTATTTAAAATATTTTCTTGCCTTTCTGTACAAATACGTACATTTTCTTCACTCCATTCTGAGATAGCCTCTGGTTGTTTTCGGAAAAGTCCTTCTCCTGAACATGGTGCATCTACGACAATTAAATCAAATGTTTGTTCAAGAATAGCAAATTCATGGGCTTCACCTTTGGTGACAATATTAAAGGAATTGCCCCATTTTTGTATATTTTCAACTAAAATCTGATTGCGCTTTGGGATAATCTCATTGCTGACCAATAAACTTTCTTTAGGTAGAACAGATAGCAAATGAGTGGATTTCCCGCCAGGTGCTGCACACAAATCTAAAGCAACAATTGGTGTTTGAAATAATTTCTTACAAATATATCCAGTCAACATTGATGAACTTTCCTGAACATAATACATTCCACCATGCCATGCTGGATCAAGTGCAAAGATGGGTCTTTGTGATAAGTATCTACCTTGTGGTTCCCATGGAATGATTTGGGTATCTATTTCAGGTTGGAAAGCGTGTTCTGGATGAAGTCTTATGGAACTCACTTCTTCTTTCTCTAAACTATCAAAATATTCACTAGCTTCATCTCCCAAAAGCTCTTGAACGTTATGAATAAAACTAGGTGGAAGTGAGATGTTCTTCTTCAAGATTGGATTGGTTTTTTAGATGTGAAATAAATATTAGAAATTACTGATAATGTAACAATTATAATACCTAATACAGTATAAATATTATAGTGTTCGTTAAAGAGAAAAATACTGAAAACAAATGCATTTACTGTCCCAACAAACATCACGCTTGTCGCTCTAGCTGCATTTTCTTTTTGTAATGCTTTGGTCATTAAAAACTGTCCAAGCTGGGTGAGAACACCTATTAAAATAATGAAAATCCAATCATTTCTATTAGGTTTTACCCAGTCAAAATAGGTCCAAACTGACATAATTGGAACAGCAATAAATGGGAAATAGAACACTATCACGGCTGGGTGATCTGTAGATTTTAATTTTCGAACAATGACATAAGCTAATCCAGAAAAAACTCCTGATAATACTGCTAAAACAAAATAAAATAAATTGACATTTCCATCAATTCCATTAATCAATACAACTCCAAACATTGCTAATAATATAAATAGCCACTGTGTAGAACTCACTTTCTCTTTTAAATAGAAAATACTAAATATCGCAGTAAAAATAGGAGCGGTATATTGTAGTGTTGCAGCGGTAGCTAATGGTATTTTTTGAACTGCAAAGAAAAAACAGGTTAGAGCAGCTGTACCCCAAAAACCTCTAGCCAATAATAATCTCTTATTGTTTCCAAAAACTGGAATTTTTAAACTTTTTATGTGAGAATAACTAAGGGCTAACGTAATAACCCCTCTGAAAAATATAAGTTCATGAGCAGGAATATGTCCTATATATTTGACGCATACACTTAATAACGAAAAGCAAAGAGTTGCTAATGCCATTAAGATGATACCTTCACTAAACATTCGCTAAAGATACTTTATTAAAATATTGTTGAAATTAAATTCCTTCAATTCTATTCAATCATTCTTCTGAATTTCTTTTAAAGACGCCTTTTATTTTGTTAATTGTACTTGGCTTTTCTTCTTTTATGTATTCAGTATTCACCAATTTTCCATTTTCATAGGTTTCGATATAAATCAAAGCACCCAAATCATTAAAATAATTCCAATTTCCTTCTCTAATACTACATAATCCTCGGAGCCTTAGATTAGACCAATCATTGTTATTAACTGTTTTAAAACTTCCTTCTACTTTTATTTTTCCACTTGGAAAATATTCAGTAAAAGTATCCACTAAACATTCGTAATACTGAATGGAGATATGTTTTAATTGATTGTCAGCATTATATGTATATACTCGACATGGTTGACATTCTTGAAGTTTTTTCCAACTTTCTTTATAGAAATCATATTTGTCTTTTGAAATCACCTTGCTATTAGCATAATATACTCGACCATTTGTTGTTAGATAGTCAGATAAATTGACATCATAAGTGGCTACAGAATCAAGGTCTAAATTTTGTGCTTTTACTGCTAATAGGGTAGATAAATAGAAAAAAGAGATGAGAATATGTTTCATAATACTGCTTGTCATTGAATCGACAATCCAAGATAGAAAAAAAATAAGACAATTTAAGATTTCAAAATAAATCAAAAAACTATCTGTTGCTTTTATATTTCATTATATTTACGAAACTTATTTGTTCAATTTCTTCATTATTCATAAAAGTATTTTGCAACATTATATATATATTTAGTGTTGAAATATATTTATGGCTTTATTTGAAGCAATGGTATGTTTGTTAAATGAGAGATTTTTAGACTTAATATTGAAATTGTCAAAACATAAGGAAAATAACTAAAGAGAGGTAAATGTGAGTATGTCAGAGTCGTTAATTATAAGCCCAAATTTCAAAGAATGGTTGTTTATGCAAGCAGATGACTCTATTGTAAATACGCTCCATGATGAATTAAACCTTCCTATTACAATATGCAAAATATTAGTACTCAGAGGGATTAAAAGCAAAGAAGATGCGGAACGTTTTTTAAATCCATCTTTAGATAATTTGCACAATCCTTTTTTAATGAAGGATATGGATAAAGCGGTTTTGCGTATTCACCAATCAATTCAAGCAGGTGAAAAGATATTGATATACGGAGATTATGATGTCGATGGTATTACTTCTGTTGCTATGCTTTATACCTTTTTCAAAAAGTATTATAACAACATAGGATACTATACGCCGGATAGAAATAAAGAAGGTTGTGGTATTTCAAATGACGGCATTGATTATGCTTCAGATAATTCATACACGCTAATGATTGCTTTAGATTGTGGGATAAAAGAGCATAGTAAAATCAATTATGCTAAGGAGAAGAATATAGATATCATTATCTGTGATCATCATTTGCCTGGCGAGATTCTACCCAATGCTTTGGCTGTACTTAATCCTAAAAGGGCTGACTGTAATTATCCTTATAAGGAATTGAGTGGTTGTGGTGTGGGTTTTAAGTTAATTCAAGGATATACTGAAAAATACCATTTAGATAAAGAATTTCTATACAGTCAGTTAGATTTCACGGCTGTGAGCATAGCAGCTGATACTGTTCCTCTCACTGGGGAAAATAGGATTTTGGCTCATTTTGGAATGAAATACATCAATAAAAGGAGCCGACCGGGATTTAAAGCGATTTTAGACATAGTAAAAGCCAAACGAAAATTGGAGCTAATGGATTTGGTATTTACTATAAGTCCAAGAATCAATGCTACTGGAAGAATTCTTCATGCTTCTTATGCCGTAGAATTGCTCATTGAGTCCAATAATAAAGAAGCTAACAAAAAGGCTCAGTTTATCCATGAGAACAACTATGCTCGTCAGTTATTGGATAAAGATATTACCAAATCTGCATTGAATCTTATCCAAGAAGATGATAGTTTTGAGGACAAAAAAGCGATAGTTATTTTTCAAGAGAATTGGCACCAAGGAATTATTGCAATTGTTGCTTCTAGAATAGTAGATCAATTACATAAACCAGCACTTATACTTACAGAATCTAATGGCATAGTGATAGGTTCAGGTCGTTCTACAGGAGGTTTTGACCTATATGAAGCTCTAACATCTTGTAGTGAATATTTGACACAATTTGGAGGACATAAATATGCTGCAGGATTCAGTATGGAAAAGGTGCATGTTCAAGACTTTATAAAAAAATTTGAGCAAGTAGTAGAAGATAATATTCAGTCAGAACAATTAGTACAGAAGATAGAAGTGGATGATATTATCGAATTGGATGATATTTCACTTGATTTTTATGAATGGATAAAGAAAATGGCTCCATTTGGAAGTGGCAATCATAAACCGACTTTCGTAACAAAAGATGTGAGAGATACAGGTAATAATGGATTTGTTGGAAATTCTCATCTCAAACTTCATGTTGCCAAAACTGGGCAAACATCAAAGCCAGGAATCGGTTATAATATGTGGGATTACATTCCTTTTTTGAGAAGCAAATCTAAATTTGATATTTGTTACCAATTGTATATCAATGATTGGAATGGTCATCAGAATATAGAATTAAGAGTCAAGGACTTAAAGTAATTAGAAGTGGTATTAAGGTCGGAAAATTTAATCAAAAGCTACAGTAGGAGAGTCGTTGTTAATGAGGTTTCTATTGAAGTGAATCAAGGAGAGATTGTTGGACTTCTTGGACCTAATGGAGCTGGTAAAACCACATCTTTTTATATGATTACTGGTTTGCTAAGTCCTGATAAAGGTAAAATTTATTTAGATGATAAAGATATTTCCAAATATCCAATGTATAAAAGGTCTCAATTGGGTATAGGCTATCTTCCACAAGAAAACTCCATCTTTCGTTCTTTAAGCGTGGAAGATAATATCAAAGCAATATTAGAATTTACTCCTCTTAAAAAGTCAGAACAGAAGGATAAATTAGAGCAATTATTAGATGAATTGAGTTTGACTCATGTGCGTAAAAATTTGGGCAAGGTGCTTTCTGGAGGAGAAAGAAGAAGAACCGAAATTGCAAGAGCATTGGCTTCTGATCCTAAGTTTATTTTGTTAGATGAACCATTTGCAGGGATTGACCCTATCGCAGTGGAAGATATTCAGTCAATTGTAGCTGATCTCAAAAAAAGAAATATTGGTGTATTGATAACTGACCACAATGTACAAGAAACTTTATCTATTACAGATAGAGCCTACTTGTTGTTTGAAGGGAAAATATTAATGCATGGAACATCTGATGAACTTGCTCAAGACCCTACTGTCAGAAAAGTGTATTTAGGTCAAAATTTTGAGCTAAGGAAAAAATAGAAGAGTTCGTATTTTATAATCATTCTCTATCAAGCCATTGGTTTTATTTATAATGGTTCTTTTTATTATTTATTTTTACATTGGAATGTAATTTTTATTTATTTGCATTTTATTAATAATTAATCAATTACGTATTATAATCGTAAACTTTCTATCCCTTTCACCTTTTTATTGCAATTTGATTTTAGTAAGAATTTTCTTTCAACATAGGTAACAACTGTTACAAACCGACATGTTTAATAGCATTTTCTTTGCAAAAAATATTAATCATGAAGAAAATTTTAATGGGTTCTTACTTCTTTTTTGCCATATTTCAAGTAATGGCTCAGGAGTCTTTAGATCTTCATCAAGCTATTAATTTAATGAAGAGCAACAACTCTCAACTAAAAATTCAACAGTACGAAATCCAACAAAGTGAGACAGAGTATAACAATACATTGTCTGGATTTTTACCAAGAGCTGCAATAAGTTATACAGGATTTCATACCAATGACCCTTTGAATGCATTTGGATTTAAGTTGCAACAAGGCAGAATCACAGCAATGGATTTTAATCCAGATTTATTAAATGACCCCAAAGGTATTGGGCATTTTAATACCAAATTTTCTTTACAACAACCCATATTGAATTTTGACATTTTCCCAGCTCGCAAGGCAGTTCAAGCCAAGATTAAAGCTGTTAATTACAAAAAGCAATTCGTAGAAAATATGCTTGAAGTAGAAATTAAAAAAGCTTTTAACAATTTGCAGTTTTTGTATGAGACAAAAAGTGCTGTTCAAAAGGGAATTATCGCCTATCAAGAAGTATTGAGAAATACAGAGAATATGGAGAAGCAAGGATATGCTAAGCCATCAGATGTATTGATGGTAAAAGTAGGACTTATAGATGTTCAAAATCGTGAAGTTGAAATTGATAACAATATCTCCAACCTTTCCAATTATTTGTCTTGGTTGATGGGTAAAGATACGGATGTTACTTATCAACCGATTGATAGATTGACTCAGAATTTGACTACAGATACGCAACTAGATTTTTATGAAGGTCGCATGGATATCATGGCAATGAAGAATGGCATCGAAGCACAGAATAGTATGACTACAATGTATAAAAGAGCTCTGCTACCGAGATTAAACGCTTTTGGCGAATTTAATCTTTATGACAAAAAAGCTTGGGGCTTTGGAAACAATGGTTATTTAGTGGGAGCATCTCTTTCTTGGGATATATTCAACGGTGGTGAAACTTATAACAAAATAAAATTAAACAGAATTGATATTGAGAAAGCGGAAAGCGAAATGCAATTACATATTGAAAAAAATAAACTTGAATTGCAAAAAGCAAAACGTGATTTAATCACTAATCAAGCTAAAATAGATTTATCTAAAGCTGCTAAGGCGCAAGCAAGTGAATCGCTAAGATTAATTGAAAATAGATATCAAGAAGGATTGGAAAAAACATCTGATTTATTGATTTCTCAAGCTACTGAAATCGAAAAAGAAGTCAATTATTTACAAGCAATAAAAGACTTTAATGAAACCACCATTCAAATTGAATTTTTAACTAAGTAATAAAACAACTTTAATATGAATAAAATTAATTTATTAATTGCATCAATTTCTTTAATGACCTTTTTAGTGTCATGTACTGAAGAAAGCACAACATCTATTCAAGAATTACCACCTGTAAATGTGAGTGTTCAACAAGTAGAAGGAAATTCAAATGGAAAATATGTAACTGCGAGTGGAAAAATCGAAGCAGAACACAGCGCAAATATTAGTACACGAATGATGGGATATATCACTTCCTACAATGTTATTATTGGACAAAATGTTCAAAAAGGACAGCTGTTGGCTACGATTAGCAGTACAGATTTACAAGCTAAAAAAGCCCAAGCCGATGCTGGTATCCAACAAGCAACAACAGTTTATAATAGTGCAAAAAGAGATTATGATAGATTTTTAAATTTATTCAATCAGAAAAGTGCAACACAAAAGGAGTTAGATGATATCACTACTCATTTGGAAATTGCTAAAGCAGGATTGGAAGTAGCTAAAGAAATGAAAAATGAAGTGATGGCACAGTTTGCTTATACCAATATCATAGCTCCATTTTCAGGTGTTGTTACTGGTACTTTTGCAAAAGTAGGAGATATGGCCAATCCTGGAATGCCAATCATGAGTATTGAAAATGAATCCAAATTGCAAGCAGTTGTGATGGTCTCTGAAAGTGATATATCAAGTATTAGCAATGGATTGTCTGTTGATGTCAATGTAAAATCACTAGATAAAATTATTGCAGGAAAAGTAGTAGAAGTAAGTAGCTCAGCCAAAAATACTGGAGGTCAATATGTTGTCAAAATCAATTTAAGTAAAGACGAACCTTCTGTATTGTCAGGAATGTTTGTCAATGCAGTATTTAAAGTAGAAAAAAAATCTTCAGCTACATCTTCAAATAAAGTCGTATTAGTTGCACAAGATGCAATTGTCAATCAAGGACAGTTGAAAGGTGTATATGTCGTAGGCGAAGATAATATTGCAATTTTAAGATGGCTCAGATTAGGCAAATCTTATGGCGATCAAATTGAAGTACTTTCTGGTCTGCAAGCCAATGAAAAATATGTTGTAAATGCAGACAACAGACTGTTTAATGGTTCAAAAGTAAGTGTAAAGTAATTGATTATAAATACTTGTAAATGATAGAAATATTATCTATGATTTTAAAGTTTTAAAAATATAAATATGCAAGAAGGTATATCAGGTAAAATTGCATCTATGTTCTTAGACTCCAAGTTGTCATTGTTATTGATGATTGGGTTGATGATAATAGGTGTATATAGTTCGACGCTTATTCCTAGAGAGGAGGAGCCTCAAATCAATGTTCCAATGGTGGATATTATGGTTGGCTATCCAGGAGCAAGCCCACTAGAAGTAGAAAGTAGAGTTTTAAAACCTCTTGAAAAAGTACTATCTAATATAAAAGGAGTAGAGCATCTTCATAGTACAGCAATGAATGGTCAAGCGATGATGATTGTTCAATTTAAAGTAGGCGAAGATATTGAAAGGTCTTATGTAAAACTCTATGACGAATTAATTAAGAACTCTCATTTATTGCCTCAAGGGGTGATGCCTCCAATGGTGAAAACTCGTTCTATTGACGATGTCCCAATGTTGGCTGTAACTTTATGGAGTGATAAATATGATGACTATCAAGTAAGACAAATTTCTGAAGAAATGTCTTCTGAAATTAAGAAAATAAAGGATGTATCTAATGTCAAGCTGATAGGAGGGAGACTTAGGGAGATTAAAGTAGCATTAGACAAAGATAAAATGGCTGAAAATAAAGTTGATGCCCTTAGCATTATGCAAATGATTCAAGCCAATAATGGAAGTATGCAATCAGGAAGCTTTGTTAATAATGACACTGAATTTATGATTACAACAGGTCAATTTTTATCCTCTAAAGAAGATATTGAAAATATTGTTGTAGGTATCAATCAAAACATGCCTGTATATTTAAAACAGGTTGCAGCTATTGTTGATGGTCCAGGAACTCCTAGTAATTATATATCTTTTGGATATAGTAAGTTTAATGAAAATTATAAAAATTCACCTTCAGAATATCCTGCAGTTACGTTATCAATAGGCAAAGTAAAAGGTGCTGATGCTATGAAAATTTCAGAGCATATTCTAAACAAGATTGAGAGCCTTAAAGAAAATCTCATTCCTAATGAAGTCAATGTCGAGGTGACAAGAAACTATGGAGAGACTGCATCAGATAAAGTGAATGAATTATTATTACACTTATTGATAGCAATTATTGCTGTTACAGTATTAGTGACAATTGCGATGGGTTGGAGAGGTGCATTGGTAGTATTCTTGTCAGTACCACTAACATTTGCTTTGACATTGTTTAGTTACTATATATTAGGCTATACGCTCAATAGAATTACGCTATTTGCTTTAGTATTTGTCGTAGGTATTGTAGTTGACGACAGTATTATCATTGCCGAAAATATGCATAGACATTTCAAAATGAAACGTTTGCCTTTTAAAGATGCTGCTATCTATGCAATTAACGAGGTCGGTAATCCTACAATTTTGGCAACATTTACTGTTATCGCTGCTATATTGCCTATGGCTTTCGTATCGGGCATGATGGGACCATATATGAGCCCTATGCCTATAGGCGCATCTATAGCGATGATATTATCGTTATTTATAGCATTAACAATTACGCCATATTTAGGATATCATTTGCTTGTTGAAAAAGATAAGCATGAAGCTAATAGTGCCGAAGATGATCATGAGAATAGCTGGATATACAAATTTTATAATAAAGTAGAAAAACCTTTGTTAGATAATAGCGCATTAAGATGGGTAGTGTTAGTCGTAACATTTATTTTATTGATTGGCTCAGTTTCTTTATTCTTCACAAAAACTGTTGCTGTGAAAATGTTGCCTTTTGATAATAAAAATGAATTTCAGGTTGTTATTGATATGCCAGAAGGAACTACTTTAGAACGCACTTCTGCTGTAACAAGAGAAATTGCTCAATATCTAACTACAATACCAGAAGTTGTTAATTACCAAAATTATATTGGAGCTTCAGCACCGATTACTTTCAATGGATTAGTGCGTCATTATGACATGAGAGGCAATAGTAATATGGCAGATATTCAAGTCAATCTTTTACATAAAGAAAATAGAAAAAGACAGAGCCATGATATTGCTAAAGCAGTAAGACCAGAAGTCCAGAAAATTGCTGCCAAATATGGTGCTAATGTGAAGTTAATTGAAGTGCCTCCTGGACCTCCAGTATTATCAACTATTGTTGCTGAAATCTATGGGCCAGATCATAAAGAACAGATTCAATTGGCGTATCAAGTCAAAAATATTCTTGAGAATACAGATGATGTAGTAGATATAGATTGGAATGTAGAAGATGTTCAGACAGAATATCGCTTAGAAGTGGATAAAGAAAAAGCTATGCTCAATGGTGTTGCACCTCAGCAAGTTGTGGGTAATTTAACCTATTTATTGAGAGAGTTTCCAATCTCTAATTTATATGACGAAAACTCTGCTTCTTCAATTGGAATCGTAATGGCTTTAGATGATAAAGACAAAACTAGTATTGAGGATATTAAGAACATGAAGATTAAAGGTCAGCAAGGAAATATGGTGACTGTAGGAGATATTATTACCATTCACAATGATACTGTTCAAAAATCTATTAGCAGAAAAGATCAGCAAAGAGTAGTATATGTACTTGCTGATATGGCAGGTGCATTAGAAAGTCCTGCTTATGCAATTTTGGGAATGGGAGAGAAGTTGAAAGAAATCAAATTGCCAGCAGGATATACTGTTAATGAACTTTATATGGGTCAACCCGAAAATGATAGTGAATTTTCAGTCAAATGGGATGGAGAATGGCAGATTACATTGGAAGTATTTAGAGACTTAGGAATAGCATTTCTTGTTGTAGTTATTATTATCTATATGTTGATTGTTGGTTGGTTTCAAAACTTCAAAACACCTATTATTATGATGGTAGCCATTCCATTATCGCTAATAGGAATTGTCTTAGGACACTGGTTATTAGGAGCATATTTTACAGCGACATCATTCATTGGTATGATTGCTCTAGCTGGTGTGATGGTAAGAAACTCAGTCTTATTAATAGATTTTATAGAAATAAGACTCAAAGATGGTATCCCTATCAAGCAAGCTATTATTGATGCTGAGGCAGTCAGAACAACACCGATATTATTGACAACTGGAGCTGTGGTCATTGGTGCTTCAATTATATTATTTGATCCAATATTCCAAGGTTTGGCGATATCATTAGTTGCTGGTGCAATAGTATCTACATTGTTAACATTATTAGTAGTTCCTATTATCTACTACATGGTGGAACGTAAAAAATGGGAAAAATAATTTAGCGAAAACAGGTTATTCCTTCAAGAAACATTGAGGGAATAATCTCATTTTAAGTAAATCATCAAAAAATATCTATATGAAAATGCTCATTATTACCGCTGTTAAAGCATTTGAAGACAAAGTGAAAAATGCCTTTGTAGAAAATCAAATTAGCTCATACTCATACAATTCGGTTATTGGATTTAGAGATAGCTCCAAAGAAGCAGTAGGGACAAATTGGTATGGTACAGAATTAAATAAAGTAGAATCTCTGATGTATTATGTAATGACATCTGATGAAAAAGCAGAAAACTTATTTAAAACTATTGAAGAAATAAACAGAAATTGCTCTATACAATCTAAAGTCCATATCGCTATATCATCTATTGAAAAACATAATTAAAATTACTCAAAATGACTAGAGAACGTTATATCAAATTAATTGCAGGAACAATGATTTTGATTTCTGTATTCGGAACTTATTTTATCAATATTAATTTTATCTGGATAGCAGCTTTTGTAGGGGCTAATTTATTCCAATATTCATTGACAAATTGGTGTCCACTCAATATTATTCTCAAAGCATTGGGAGTAAAATCCGAACTTGAGTGTAGTTCTACTAATTCTGGGTCAAGCTGTTGCTAAACTTCTGTCCCATCAAAATGTTCAATAGGAGTGTCTTAAATATAGGCACTCCTTTTCTTTTTCAGTACAAAAATTCCACACCCACAGAAACAGTTGAAACTAGTACGAGCATCTGTTTCTGACAAAAGGATTTCTTCAAAAAAATCTCCTTCATCATTGACATAGGAAAATGATAATGTTTCAAAGTGCTCTGATAAAATCTTTTGCAGATAGGCTACCGAGAAAATCCTTTGACCATTAAATTCGATTCTTTGTTCTAAGCCAATCGGAACTGAAAAATAAAAAATACCATCTTCTTTTAATATTTTTGAAATATTAGCCAATGCTTTGACATGCCCCCAATAATCGATAGGGTCGCCATATCTACCCAGTCCGAAATGTTCAATAGCATGAAGAGATGAAATGGAATCATATTTTCCCACTAACTCAATAGGTAATTCCATCAAATTGGCTTGTCTGAAGGTAATATTTGCTACTTTACTTTTTATAGGTCTAATATCCATTATCTCAATTTCTCTATATGAAGCAACATGAGCTACAAAACCATCTACTCTTGAACCAATATCTAAATGGTTTTGAGGTTGTGATGAAAAAATCTTTTTTGCAACATATAAATCTTGATGAAAATATGCACCTTTCATAGTACCACCCTCATCAAATTTATCAATTAGAATAGGGTAGGAATATTCCAATATAAAAGTATTGTCATCGCCCTTTTGTCTTTTCAACTCTTTATAATCCTTTTTTATCCAATTACCCCTTCTAGCTTTGATTGCACTTAAAAAATGTTTTGCATTGAACCCATAAGAAGTTAAAAGCCGATAAATATTCCTTATAAAAGTCTTCATTATTTGTAAAAAAGAACCTTCTTAATCAAATATATCATTGAATATGGATTCTCTTGGGCGAATTTATTCATTTGTTTTGAAAAAATCTATTCACTGTAAATTGAAGAACACATTTCTCCAATTTTGCCTTTTATCATAATGTTATATTGTAGAAAATCTTTTTTGAATAGATATATTTTTTTCTCATTTTCCTAATTTTGTATTGCAAATCATTTATTATTTGTGCCTATTTTTTAAAAACTAATCTCATAAAAGCTAGATGTCTTCACAAAACATTGTCATTGTAAAATATAATGCTGGAAATGTGCGTAGTATGTATGAGGCTGTTTTGCGATTAGGTATTAATGCTCAGATTACAGATGATCCTGAATTAATTTTTAAAGCTGATAAAGTTATTTTTCCTGGTGTTGGAGAAGCTAAAAGTGCAATGACTTATCTGAAAGAAAGAGAATTAGATAAAGTATTAAAAAGTTTAACACAGCCATTTCTGGGCGTTTGTTTGGGGCAGCAATTAATGTGTTCACACTCTGAAGAAGGCGATGTAGAATGCCTTGGTATCTTTGATGCACAAGTCAGGAAATTTCAATCCAAAGGTGCTTCTTTCAAAATTCCTCAGATGGGTTGGAATAATATTTATGATTTGAAAGGAGAGTTATATAATGATGTCAATGAAAATAGTTATGTATATTTTGTACATAGCTACTATGTGGAAATTGTCAATGAAACAATAGCTAAATGTGACTATATTCATCCATTTTCTGCATCATTACATAAAGCAAATTTTTATTCTTGCCAATTTCATCCAGAAAAAAGTGCTGGTGTTGGAAATCAAATTTTAGATAATTTTTTGAAAATCACTCTATAGCTTTTTTGAATGATGTGGTTTAGAAAATATGCTTCTTAAAGATATTAAGAGTGTATATCGTTTTACTTGCATTAGAATATCTTTGCAATCAGTGAAAAAAGAACTCTACAAAATTACATTTTTTACAAAAAATAGGGATACCTTTCGGTATCCCATTAACCCCCACTATGAAAAAGTTCCGAGTTGACACCCGGTATTAGTTCATAGCACAAAGGTAGAAAAATAAAAGTGAAAAATCAAACTTATTTCTTTAATTTAGGCATGTTTTTAGCTATCTAATAATAAAAAAAACAAAATGAAGTTGATATTTTCTGCCTTTTTAGGTTTTTTGTTATCTGCAAGTGCGGTTTTTGCTCAAGGGAATTGGGAATTAGTAAAAGAAAAAAATGGAATTAAGGTTTATAATCGAAAAATGGAAGGAAGTAAATTGAAGGAATTTAAAGGCTCTGTTCAATTGAAAGCAAATGTTCAAGATGTACTCAAAGTGCTTACTAACTATAAAATTCAAGATCAATTTATCTATAAAGCTAAAAAAGGTAGCGTAGAATTGATAAAAACTGAAGGCAAAAACAATATTTATACTTACATGATTATCGAAACACCATGGCCTGCTTCCAATAGAGATATTGTAACACTGTATCATATTGAACCTTTGGCTAAAGATGGTTCTGTAACTATAAAAGTATCTTCAGTGAATAATTTAAGACCAGAGGTGAAGGGAATAGTAAGAGTAGAAAAAATGAAAGGACATTGGAAAATCACTCCTTTGGCAAATGGAATGGTAGAAGTAGAACATCAAGCATATAGTAGCCCAGGTGGAAATGTTCCAGAAGGTCTTGCCAATTCCGCTTCAGTAGATGCTCCTTATAGTATGTTGGAAAATTTGAAAAAGTTATTTTAATCTGTTTCAACAATTACGCAATATTTTTGTTTGAACCACTATATGCAAATCGATTCATACAGATTTAATGAGTTAGGTTATTTTTCTAAGTTATTATCTGATTACACTCAAAATCAATTTCCTGATACACTCAAAGTTCCATTTCCTTATGGTTGGGAGGGTTTAGATAAGCGTTTGAACACTGATTATTCATTATTGATTGATAGAAACACACTATCTAATACGATATTGAATCAGTATGAAAACATTGTGATAAGTGATGAAGTAAGGAATAATATTTTATCATTTCAAGACAATAATACTTACTGCATTACTACAGCTCACCAATTAGCTTATCTGGGAGGTCCATTATATTATGTCATTAAGATTGCCAATACAATAGCTCTTGCTAGAGCATTGCAAACCAAATATCCAGATAAAAAATTTGTTCCCGTTTATTGGATGGGTAGTGAAGATCATGATTTCGAAGAAGTCAATCATATATTTCTTTTCGGAAATAAATACACTTGGAATGCAGAGCAGTCAGGACCAGTAGGACGATTTTCTTTATACAATATTCAAGAAGCTATTCAACAAGTATTGGATAAACTTGGAGATAATAATCCTTCTGATATTCAATCTCTTATAAAAAAAGCTTATGCTCATAATACTGTTGAAAAAGCAAGTAGAGAACTAGTCAATGGATTATTTGGCAAATATGGTCTTGTCATCGTTAATGGCGATGATGTTTTACTAAAAACTCCAATGACTGAAATTATTAGAAAAGAAATTTTAAATCAAGGTTCATTTCCATTGCTAACAGAACGTTCAGAATTATTAAAGAAAGAAGGATATCATGCACAGGCAAATGGAAGAGCTATCAATTTATTTTATTTAAGTAACACTTCTAGAATAAAGATAGAACCTATTGGTAATCAAAAATATAAAATTGGAGATACGATTTGGAATTTAGAAGATTTACTTGTAGAAGTTGAACAATATCCAGAAAGATTTAGCCCCAATGTAGTTTTAAGACCCTTATTCCAACAAGCTGTATTGCCATCTGTTGGATTTATTGGTGGAGGAAGTGAAGTGGCTTATTGGATGCAATTGACAGAGATTTTTAAGTATTATCAAATCTGTTACCCAGTTGTGATGCCTAGAACTTCGATGATGTGGGTCAATTATAATAATTATCAAAAGTTCCAAAAATTGGCTTTGCCTATTTCATCGATTTTTCAAGATAAAGAACAACTCAAAAAAGAGTATTTATTAGACAAAATAGATGTTCAACATGATTTGGAAGGAGAGAAGATGATTGTACAAGAATTGATGGACAAAGTACGTGACAAGGCAGTGCAAATAGATTCCACTTTAGGGCCATCTGTAGGAGCAGAAGCTCAAAAGATTCAATCTATTCTTTCTCAAATAGAAGGGAAAATGTTGAGGTCAATCAAGCATAAAAATGAAACTACACTTCGACAAATAGATAATTTATATCAAACTTATTTTCCTAACCATTCTTTACAGGAAAGACATGACAACTTTTTAAATTTTTATTCCACTTATGGGCAAAAATTTATTGACACATTGATCAGTCACCTTCATGTTATTGACCAAGAATTTGTTGTCATTACTGAGGATGAAAAACTATCTATTGAATAACCACTTGCTTCTACGAGTAAGATTGCCATTTTCAGCCACTAATTCAAACTCGCTTTTTTCGTTAAGCAACTTAGCTACTAAAATTGCTGCTATTTGAAACTCTGCTTCTTTAAATTCATTGGGCTTGAAGTAGTTATCTACAAATTTAGTATTAAAATCACCTGAAATAAAAGCAGGATGGTTCATTACAAATGTTCCAAAAGGCAATGTTGTTTTAGCTCCCACAATATGATATGACTCAATAGCTTTTTTCATATTTTGAATAGCCTCATCTCTATTTTTTCCATATACAGCTAGTTTAGCTATCATTGGGTCGTAATAGATAGGAATATCCATACCTTCTTCCATGCCGTCATCTACTCTGATGTTTTCACCTACAGGAGGGCGATATGTCGTCAATTTTCCAATATCAGGAAGAAAATTATTTTCAGGATCTTCAGCATATACTCTTAATTCAATAGCATGACCTAAAATTTTCAAATCTTCTTGTTGGAAAGATATCGGAAAACCTTGAGCAATTCGAATTTGTTCTTTTACAAGGTCTACACCGGTAATCATTTCAGTTACAGGATGTTCTACTTGCAAACGAGTATTCATTTCTAAGAAATAAAAATTCAATTTTTCATCTACAATAAATTCAACCGTACCTGCACCAACATAATTAACGGCTTTGGCAACTTGTACTGCTGCTTTACCCATTGCTTCACGCATCTCATTAGTCACAACTGCGGAAGGTGCTTCTTCAATAACTTTTTGGTGTCTTCGTTGGACAGAACATTCTCTTTCAAATAGGTAAACAATATTGCCATGTGTATCTCCTAGTACTTGAATTTCTATATGTCTTGGGGAACTTACAAATTTCTCAATGAATACACTTCCATCGCCAAAAGCTGATATAGCTTCACTGACAGCCATATTCATTTGTTCTTCAACATCTTCTTCTCGCTCTACTAATCTCATTCCTTTGCCACCACCACCAGCAGAGGCTTTTATTAACACTGGAAATCCAATAGATTTAGCAAGGTCTATAGCTATATTGATATCTGATATCGGTTGGTCTGTTCCTGGCACTAAAGGCACTCCAAATTGGCTTACAGCTTGTTTTGCTGCTAACTTACTACCCATCACTTCAATGGCATGAGTATCGGGGCCAATAAATGTTATTCCAGCTTCAGTTACTAGCTTTGCAAATTGTGCATTTTCTGAAAGAAATCCATATCCAGGATGAATAGCATCAACACCTAATTGCTTAGCTACTTCGATGATCTTATCCATTCTTAGATAAGATTCTTTAGAAGCAGCTGCACCAATGCATACAGCTTCATCAGCAAATCTAACATGAGGAGCCAATCTATCCACCTCTGAATATACAGCCACAGTTTTTATCCCCATTACTTTGGCTGTTCTCATTACTCTAATAGCTATTTCTCCACGATTGGCAACTAATATCTTCTTCATTTGATCATTCTACTAAAAATGTAAAAATAGACTTTTCATTATAAAGTTTTTACAATATTCAACTTTAATAATAAAAATCAAATTTAATGGTACATCTATAATAAACACTTCATCGAAAAACTGTCATTGAATTTGTAAGAATAATTTTCAATACCTATTATTGTGATTCTAATAGAAATTATCTAATGATAGGAGTGAAGAGTTTGCAAGTTGAAGGACTATTTGGATATAGATTTTCTGTATATCGATTCAATAAAAACGTGCAGACTGTATATGTTTATCAACTCGGTGATACACTAATTGATACAGGACAAAGTCATAGTAGAGATGAAGTTGTGAAAAATCTCAGTGGACATCATATAAAAAAAATAATTTTAACTCATCATCATGAAGACCATTCAGGAAATGCAGGCTATTTAAGTAAGTTATGGAATATTCCTGTTTATGGACATCCTGATACTGTTAAGTTTTTAAAAAATGGAATGAAATTATCTCCATTGGCTCAATATTTAACTGGGAATGTAGATAAAGTATCTATTCATAAAATAGAACCTAATTCATTGATAGACACTGGTATAACAAAATTACAAGCTATTTATACTCCTGGACATTCAATAGATCATTATTCTTATTATTCTCAAGAGAAAGGTTGGCTTTTTAGTGGTGACTTATATGTCGCAGATAAAATTAAATATTTTGCAGACTTTGAAAGTATGAAGCAACAGATAGAAAGTCTCAAGCTCTTATGTAGTTTAGATTTTGATATTCTTTTATGTAGTCATAATCCTAAATTGAAAAATGGCAAACAACATCTAAAAAATAAATTGGAAGATTTTGAGCATTTTTATGGTACAGTCGTTGATTTATACTCAAAAGGATATAATATAGAAGCTATATTAAAGAAGACTGGACGTAGAGAGAATAGTGTCTATAATATTTTAACAATGGGTTCTTTTTGTGCCACCAATATGGTCAAATCCGTACTTAAAGATGAAGGTTTGATCTTGAAAAACAAAACCAAACCTATCTCTTAATAAAATCAGATACCGTCAAAAGTATTGCCTTGGCGAATATCTCCACTTGTATAGCCTTTCATAAACCATCTTTTACGTTGTTCAGAAGTGCCATGGGTGAAGGCATCAGGTACAATATGACCTTGTACTCTTTTCTGAATGGCATCATCACCAACAGCATTGGCTGCACTGATAGCTTCGTCAATATCACCTTCTTCAATATACTTCTGATTATAATGAGCCCATACGCCAGCATAAAAATCTGCTTGCAGTTCTAACATCACAGAAAGCTTATTAGCCTCGGCTTCACTTCTACCTTGCTGTGCTTGTCTCATTTTAGCACTTGTTCCCATTAGATTTTGGATATGATGTCCAACTTCATGAGCTATAACATAAGCAATAGCAAAATCTCCTCCTTGAGCACCAAATCTATTTTTCAATTCTTCAAAAAAATCTAAATCCATATAGACTTTTTGATCTGCTGGACAATAAAAAGGTCCGACAGCTGAACTCGCATCTCCACAGCCTGTACTAACTTGACCTGTGAATAGTACCATTGAAGGTTGTTGATACTCACTGCCATTATCTCTAAATATTTTTCCCCAGATGTCTTCTGTATCAGCAAATACAGTTGAAACAAATTGACCTAATTGCTTTTCCTCTTCTGTCAATTCTCTTTGAGTTGAATTGTCAGCTTGTTGTGTACTCTGTTGTAATTGGTTTAATATCGGAGCCAATTGTTGTCCTGTTTCTCCTCCAAATATGGTGAGTAACATCACGATAATACCGATAGCTCCACCACCTAGTAATGCTTTCTTCCCAGCTCCACTGCCTCGTCTATCTTCTACATTTCCACTTTGTCTTCTACCTTTCCATTTCATAAAATAATATTTGATTAATGATTAAAAATTAATAGTTGTTTATATATCTTGTTGAATATCAAAATTTTCTAAGTACTCCGCCACACGTTTAACAAACATTCCTCCCAATGCGCCATCGACTACTCTATGGTCATAAGTGTGTGAAAGATACATCATGTGACGAATAGCTATGACATCACCTTGTTCTGTTTCAAGAACGACAGGCTTTTTGGTAATTGCACCGACAGCCATAATTGCTACTTGTGGCTGTGGAATAATAGGAGTGCCCAAGATATTTCCAAATGTTCCAATATTTGAAATCGTATAAGTTCCTCCCTCAATATCTGTTGGTGAAAGTTGATTATTTCTTGCTTTATCTGATAGTTGATTGATAGCAGTTGCTAGTCCGATTAGATTCATTCTATCAGCATTTTTAACGACTGGAACTATCAAATTTCCATTAGATAGGGCAGTAGCAATACCAATATTGATATTCTTCTTTTTGATTATTTTCTCACCATCAACAGAAATATTGATCATAGGAAAATCTTTTATTGCTTTGACTATAGCCTCAGTAAATATGGGCATATAAGTCAAATTAAAACCTTCTCTTTTCTTAAAATTACCTTTAATCTTTTCTCTCCATTTGACAATATTGGTCATATCCACTTCTATAAATGAGGAAACATGGGCAGAGGTCTTTTTAGACTCCAACATATTTCTAGCAATCAGCTTTCTCATTCTATCCATTTCAATAATTTCATCACCAATTGCGCTTGAAGATTTTGATTCAGATTGAATTTTAGCTGGAAGTTGATTTGTATTGGCTTGTTCTTTATTTACAACTTGTTGAGGTGAGGATTTTCTATTTTGAAGATATTTTAGAACATCATCTTTTGTAACTCTACCATCCGCACCAGTACCAGCAATGGCATCTAACTCAGCGTTTGAAATATTTTCAGTCTTAGCAATATTTAATACTAATGGGCTGTAAAATTTATCAGAAGTCTGAGGAGTTTGAGCTTCTATAGGTGTAGGATTTACTTTAGGGCTAGGAACAAAAGGAATTTCTTCTTCCTTTATAACTACTTTTTCTTCAACTACTTTCTTTTCCTCAATTTTTTCTTTCTTAGGAGTAGCTTGCTCTTTAACTTCTTGAACAGGTTTTACTACTACTTCTTTATCTGTTTCAATGATAGCAATTACTTGATCTACGGCAACAACATCATTTTCTTTAAATAAAATCTCTTTTAAAACACCTGAAACTGGAGAAGGTACCTCTGAATCCACTTTATCAGTAGCTACTTCCAAAATAATATCATTTTCTAAAATAGTATCACCAGGTTTTTTGTTCCAAGATAATATGGTAGCTTCTATTACACTTTCGCCCATTTTCGGCATAGTTAATTGATATTCAGCCATTGCTTATAATTTAGAAATCTAATAATAATTGAAGTTAGTAAAAACAATAAAAAAAGGCATACTATGATGCCTTCTTTTCTATTCTGAATGATTTTTTACTTGAATGGCATTTTCATTTTGCCTCCAGGAGCCATAGTGCTCATCTTTTTCATCATTTTCTTCATTTCTTCAAATTGCTTGATGAATTGATTAACATCTTTAATATCGCTACCAGAACCCTTAGCTATACGATTTTTCCTACTTCCATTCAGTAAATCAGGATTGGCTCTTTCAATTGGAGTCATAGAAAATATCATAGCTTCAATCTTTTTAAATGCACCTTCATCAATATCAATATCTTTCATTGCTTTTCCCATTCCTGGAATCATACCTAACAAATCTTTGATATTTCCCATCTTTCTAATCTGATTCAACTGACCTAAGAAGTCGTCAAAGTCAAATTGATTTTTGACAATTTTCTTTTGAAGCCTAGCCGCTTCTTTCTCATCAAAGTTTTCTTGAGCTTTTTCAACAAATGAAACAATATCACCCATACCGAGAATACGTTGAGCCATTCTCTCTGGATAGAAGACATCTAAAGTGTCTAATTTTTCACCTCTACTAACAAATTTAATAGGTTTATCTACAATATATTTGATAGATAATGCAGCACCACCTCTAGTATCACCATCTAATTTGGTCAATACTACTCCGTCAAAATTTATTTTATCATTGAAAGCTTTTGCTGTATTGACTGCATCTTGACCTGTCATGGAGTCCACTACAAATAATGTCTCTTGAGGTTGGATAGCTTCTTTAACTCTGGCAATTTCATCCATCATTTGCTCATCGATAGCCAGACGACCCGCAGTATCCACAATAACAACATTATTACCTTTAGACTTGGCGTAGGCAATCGCATTGAGCGCAATTTGAACAGGATTTTTGCTTTCTACTTCACTATATACTTCAACATTAATCTGTTCGCCCAATACTTTTAACTGATCAATTGCCGCCGGTCTGTAAACGTCACAAGCCACCAATAGGGGAGAGCGTTTCATTTTGGATTTGAGATGATTGGCTAATTTTCCAGAGAAAGTGGTTTTACCAGAACCTTGAAGTCCAGATATTAGAATTACTGCTGGATTGCCTTTGATATTGATATCTTCAACATTGCCACCCATTAACTCGGTCAATTCGTCAGAAACAATTTTGACCATCAACTGACCAGGAGAAACAGCATTAATGACTTTTTCACCCAATGCTTTATCCTTAATCTTATCAGTAAATTCTTTGGCGATTTTATAGTTTACGTCAGCATCGACCAAAGCTCTTCTAATTTCTTTGACTGTCGTAGCGATATTAAGATCTGTTATTTTTCCTTGACCTTTCAGATTTTTAAACGCTGAATCTAACCGGTCTTGAAGATTTTCAAACATATTTCTTAGTTTTTAATTGAATGTACAAAAATAAGAGAAGCAAGTTAAAAAAGATTCTTTTTGCTAACTAAATCATCATTTTACTAAAATATAAGATACAAATAGATGGATTGTACTCTCTTAATTATAAAGTAATTTTTAAGGTTAAAAATAACAATAAAAAAGCCACTTCCGATAGAGATAGTGGCTTTCATATCATTTATAATCGATTAATAATAAGTCAATCTTTGTACTTGTGCTAAATATTTAGCTAGACGTACAACTTGACAAGTATATCCATATTCATTGTCATACCATACATATAGAACGATACTTTTCTTACTAGGAGATACTAATGTAGCTTGTGAGTCAACGATTGAAGCATGATTATTACCAATACAATCTGTAGAAACTAATTCTGTAGATGTAGAAAAATCAATTTGTTCAACTAATTTGCCGAAAGAAGCTGCTTCTTTAAGTACTTGGTTCACTGAATCAACACTTTCTACTTCTTTGATGACATTGATACTCAAAATAGCTAATGACACATCTGGAGTCGGTACACGTACTGCATTACCAGTAAATTTATTAGAAATTTCAGGCAATACTTTAGACACTGCTTTCGCTGCACCTGTTTCTGTGATAACCATATTCAATGGAGCTGAACGTCCTCTTCTGAATTTTTTGTGGAAATTATCCAAAAGATTTTGATCATTGGTGTAGGAGTGTACACTTTCAATATGTCCACTTTCAATACCATATACTTGATTAATCACATTTAGGACTGGAGCAATACCGTTGGTTGTACATGAAGCAGCAGAAAATATATTTGCAGAGCTAGGAGCGTACTCATCATGATTTACTCCGTAAACAATATTTGGAATATCTCCTTTTCCTGGAGCTGTCAACAATACTTTTGAAATACCTTTACTCTTTAAGTGCTGACCTAGACCTTCTGCATCTCTCCATACACCTGAGTTGTCAATCAATAAAGCATCTTCAATACCATAAGCAGTATAATCAATATCAGCTGGGTTTGAAGCAGCAATCATTTTGACAGATTGTCCGTTGATGATTAGTGCTTTATTTTCTAAATCTTCAATTACAGTTCCTCTAAATTTGCCGTGTACAGAATCTTTTCTCAACAAAGAAGATCTTTTAGTAATATCTAAGTCTGAATTTGTTCTTGTAACAATAGCTTTCAATCTTAATTGTTCACCTTTACCTGTTTGATTGATTAAGATACGAGCAGCTAAACGACCGATACGACCAAAGCCAAAAAGTACAACATCTTTAGGCTGAAGAACTTTTTTGTCTTTACCGATTAGATTTTTTAGTTTCTCTTTTACGAAATCAGCAATTGATTCATAACCTTTGCCTTCTGACAACCATTCTTTACCCAATACGCCAATATCTATTCTAGAAGGTGCGATATTTAAGTTGGCAATAGCTTGACATATTTCATGAGAAATCTGAATTGTCAATGGTTCTTGAATATAATTAATAGCATATTCATGATTATTGAGAATTTCACTTGCTCTTGCATCGACAATACTTCTTCTGAAGATTATCAATTCCACAGAGCCATCTAGCCATAATTTACCAGCAATATTAATAATGTCTAATGCTGCTTTTTCTCTTTCATGCCATTCAGCATTGGTAAAAGTACTTTCTCCCATACTAAGTTAATAGTTGTAAAATAAATTTATTAGATAATGTTAGTTTCCTAGGTAATTTTTTAGCAGTTTGCTACGAGAAGTTGCTCTTAACTTATTGATAGCCTTGTCTTTAATCTGTCTAACACGCTCTCTTGTTAAAGCAAATTTTTCTCCAATATCTTCTAATGACATTGGGTGTTCAACACCAATACCAAAATAATAGATAATCACATCTCTCTGACGATCTGTCAATGTGCTCAATGATCTATCAATTTCTTTTCTCAAAGATTCAACATATTCCAATTGAGAGTCTGTTTTTGGAGAGTTGGTATTTTCCAATACATCTAAAAGAGAATTTTCTTCACCTTCTTGGAAAGGAGCATCTACAGATACGTGACGAGCAGCAACGCCCAATGTCGTTTCAACTTCTTCTCTGTTGATTTCCAAAAGATCAGCCAATTCTTCAGCAGAAGGTTCTCTTTCAAATTCTTGTTCCAATTGAGAAAACGCTTTATTGATTTTATTCAATGAGCCTACTTTATTCAATGGAAGACGCACAATTCTTGATTGTTCAGCTAATGCTTGTAAGATAGATTGTCTAATCCACCATACTGCATAAGAGATAAATTTAAAACCTCTGGTTTCATCAAATCTTTGAGCCGCTTTAATCAAGCCTAAGTTGCCTTCATTAATTAAGTCGCTCAATGTCAAGCCTTGATTTTGATATTGTTTAGCAACAGAAACCACAAATCTCAGGTTGGCTTTAGTAAGTCTTTCAAGAGCTATTTGGTCGCCTTGTTTAATTCTTTGTGCTAAATCAACTTCTTCATCAGGAGTAAGCAAATCTACTTTTCCAATTTCTTGAAGGTACTTTTCGAGAGACTGGCTTTCTCTGTTCGTAATTGACTTAGTAATCTTTAGTTGACGCATAATTAGAGTTCACCTTTTTTAACAATTTGCAAAGATAATTTTATTCCTTTCTATAACAACAAAATATATGATAAAGGTTTAGTTATATTTGACTTTTGTAGAGATTTTTTTCTTTTTTTGATATTTATATGAAATAAATGAATTAAATTCCACCTAATCGATACATTTTTCAGAAATTTCTATCTATATGTAACGTTTTTTCAGTTGGTTTATTATAAAAAATTTCAAACTAAATAAAATTTTTGCTATTTTATCTCTTGCTTGATCTTTATAGTTAGACAAAACTTAGTGCGTTTTCAAAATCTTTGATGATGTCATCTATATGCTCTAGTCCTACAGAACATCTAATCAACCCTGCTGTAATCCCATTTTTTAATCTAATTTCTTCTGGAACTACCGAGTGACTAGTGGAAGCGGAGTGTGTAATCAATGTATCTGCTGTTCCTAAAGAAGCCGTTCTCGTACAAAAACGAATATTTTCTTGAAAAGCCATACCAGCTTTAAGACCACCTTTCAACTCAAAACTCATCATGCCAGTAGGTCCGTGCATCTGTTCTTGTGCCAATTCATAATCTGGATGGGAGAGAAGTCCAAGGAAATTTACTTTCCCTATTTTATCATGTTGCTCTAGAAAATCAGCTAACATTTGAGCATTGTGCTGATGTTGATTGATTCTTAGAGGAAGTGTTTTGATACCATTATTCAATAAAAAAGCTTCAAATGGGCTACAATGTCCTCCAAAATTCTTTAAGATTTTAAATAGTTTTTTATGATCATCAATATTTCTAGTGACAGCAGCTCCAGATATACCTGTTCCATGACCATTCATAAATTTTGTAGAGGAATATACCACGATATCTGCTCCCCATTTAAATGGTTGTTGAATATATGAAGTAGCAAATGTATTATCAACTATGACTTTAATTCCATACTCATGGGCAATTTTACTTATAGCAGAGATATCAACACAATACAAAGTAGGATTGGCAGGAGTCTCTAAATAGACAATCTTAATTGTTGGATTGCCTTTGATGATTCTTAAAACTTCATCTAAATCTTTTAAATTATTGTCTATTGTATGTACTCCAAAAGCTGCTAAATCAGTATGAATAAAATCACTTGCAGCACCATAAATCACTGATTGACAAAGAATAGTATCACCTTCTTTCAATTGTGAGATTAATGTTGAGCTAATAGCAGACATTCCTGATGAAAACAATAGACCACGAGCTTCAATATCTTTCAATCCGCAAGCTTCTAGTTCAGCAATTTTCTGTGCTAGGAATGCAGAGCTTGGGTTGCTAAACCTTGAATAAGTATAAATATGATTTTCACCTCTGAAAAAGGCAAAAGCAGCTTCTAAATCTTCATAGCTAAAAGTGGAAGTAGCATAGATAGGAGGTATGTGCGAATTGTTGGATTCAACTATTGGGTCTTTAACACAAATAGATTGGTAATTGTCTGAATGTATATTGGTACTCATGATTATTAATTTCTTTCAAATGTTAATCGTTCGCCTCTTACTGAGGTTTGTAATTGCCCATTGAGCAGGGCTGGCTGTCCACTGACAAATGTATGAATCACTTTAGAATGCATTGTTTCACCTTCTAACGGAGACCACCCACATTTGTATAATATATTGTCTTTCTGTATTTTCCATTCATTATTTAAATCAACAATTGCAAGGTCAGCTTTATATCCTTCTCTGATAAATCCTCGTTTTTCGATATTAAAACAAATAGCAGGAGCGTGGCACATTTTTTCAACCACCTTTTCAATCGTAATTTTTCCAAGCTTCACATAATTCAACATCATGACTAAACTATGTTGAACTAGAGGCAGACCAGAAGGAGCCTTGGTATAGATTTGTTGTTTTTCGTTCCAAGTGTGAGGAGCGTGGTCAGTAGCAATAATATCTAATCTATCATCTAAGAGTGCAGTCCAAAGAGCTTCACGATCTGACTCAAATTTTATTGCAGGATTACATTTGATAAGATGTCCCAAACGAGCATAATCTTTCTCACTGAAATGCAAGTGATGAACACATACTTCAGAAGTAATTCTTTTGTCTTTAGTTAATTTCTCATTAGACATGAGTGCAGTTTCTATAGCTGTACTTATATGCAAAACATGAAATCTTGTGTTATATTCCTTGGCCAATTGAAAAGCCATATTGGTAGATTTGTAACAACCAATATCAGAACGAATAATTGGATGTTGATTGGCAGGAATATTATCGCCATATTGTTCTAATGCAGAGGCCAGATTATTTCTTACCGTTTGTTCATCTTCACAATGTGCAGTAATCAGCATATCTACTTTGGAAAAAATATTTTTTAATGTTGCCTCATTATCAACAAGCATATTTCCAGTAGAAGAACCCATAAAAATCTTTACTCCACAAACATTCTTTGGGTTGGTTTTCAAAACTTCTTCGATATTATCGTTAGAAGTTCCCATGAAGAAAGAATAATTAGCCATGGCGGATTGAGCAGCGATATCGTATTTTTGTTGCAATAATTCTTGAGTTAAAGCAGGAGGATTTGTATTAGGCATTTCCATAAATGTCGTGACACCGCCTGCTACTGCTGCTGAAGCTTCTGAGCCGATATTAGCCTTATTGGGAAATCCTGGCTCTCTGAAATGTACTTGATCATCGATAACACCCGGCAAAATTGTTAGTCCTTCAACGTTAATTTCTTTTGCATTGGGATGTGAAATATTTTTGTCGATTTTAGAGATGAATGAATCTTCAATCAATATATCTGCATGAAATATTTCCCCTTCATTGACTATTAATCCACCTTTTAATAAATATGATTGCATGATAACTTTCCGTTTTTCAAATTTATTGTTTTATACAAGAATAAGAGAATTGTCAGTATTATTTCTTTGTGTATTCGTTGATTTCATTTTTCTCTCATTGATTAATATAGGTGAAATATTTAAGAGAAGGAGTTTTTTTCAATAATTCTATTTAACATAATATAAATTATGGAACAATATAGATAAATATTTTTGAGCTATCTACACACAATTGAATCCCAACTAAATTTATAAGAAATTATACTATTTCACTCCAACATTTGTATTTGAATTGTAACAAATCTGTAAATCCAAAGTAACAACACGAAAATAGTTTTGCATCGAATTAAAATTCTAAAATGAAAAAACTATTTATGATGATGTGTTGCTACTTATTGAGTACAGTAGCATTTGCACAAAACGAACAAGCTGACAGTAACTTATTAGATCAGAGAATAACTCAGATTGAAGAAGAAATTAAAGCAGCCAAAAATTTTAAATTTTCTGGTTATATCCAGACTCAATTTCAATACGGTGAAGAAAATGCATCGTTGAAAGTTGGTGGACCTAATGAAAACAAAGACAATCATTTTTCAAGAATTGGAATCAGACGTGGTAGATTAAAATTCACTTATGAGAAAGGAATTGTTGCTGGAGTATTTCAAATAGATGCTACTGAAAAAGGTCTTGGTCTTAAAGATGCTTATTTGAATATTAAAGATCCATGGTTAAAATCTATGTCATTAAAAGCGGGTGTTTTTGACCGACCATTTGGATACGAGATTAGTTATTCTTCTTCCCAACGAGAATCTCCAGAGCGTTCTACTATCTTTCAAACCTTGTTTCCAGAAGAGCGTGATCTGGGCTTAATGCTTACACTTCAAGCTCCAAAATCATCTCCATGGAGTAAATTAAAATTAGAAGCAGGTCTTTTCGCTGGTAATGGTATAAAAATGGAAACTGATAATCGAAAGGATTTTATTGGTCATTTATCCGTCAATCATACTATAAAAGATTACTTAAAAATCGGAGGAGGCCTCTCCTACTATTATGGTGGTGTATATCAAGGTTCACAAAATGTATATTCTATGAATAATGATGCTTTCATAGTCAATAAGGATTCTTCTAATATAGGAAAATATGCTAAAAGAGAATATTTTGGTGTTGATTTTCAATTAGTTGCACTTAGTAAAATGGGGACAACAAAATTGACTAGCGAATACTTAATGGGTACACAACCAGGTTCAAATAAAGATAGCAAAAGCCCAAATGCAGCCACATTGCCAACATCAGATACGTATATCCGAAAATTTAATGGTGGATATGTAATGCTAACTCAAGACTTTGGAAATCTACCACTCATAGGCGTTATTAAATATGATTGGTATAATCCTAATCGACAAATTTCTAAAGATAAAATTGGAATCAACAATACTTCAAAAAGTGATATCGCCTTTAATACTATTGGCATGGGATTATTATGGAAAGCTACTTCAAGCATCAGAATTCAAGCTCATTATGATATCGTCAGAAATGAAGTAACAAAAAATATTGCAGACTATTCTATGAATAGAAAGGACAATGTTTTTACGCTAAGATTCCAATACAAATTTTAAATCTTAACCAGATTGTAACAAAAAAGCAAGTACATAGCAACAACAAGCCATGACATTTGCATTGAAATTAAAATAAAACAAAAATGAAAAAAATGAAAAAGACAACAATTTTAACATTAGCCTTGATATGCTTGACATTCAACTTAAAGGCTCAAAAAATTAAAGGCTCAGATACTGTATTACCTTTATCACAAGAAGCTGCAGAAGAGTTTAAAAAGAAAAGCCCTTCAAGTTCAGTTTCAGTAACTGGTGGTGGTAGTGGAGTTGGTATCTCGGCATTAATGAGTGGTACAACAGATATAGCACAAGCATCTAGAAAAATTAAGTTTGATGAAAAATTAAAGATTCAAGATGCTGGAAATTCAGTAAAAGAAATCATTATCGCATTAGATGCATTGAGTGTAGTGGTTCATCCTTCAAATAAAGTTACAAAATTAACTAGAGAGCAATTGGAAGGAATATTTACTGGTAAAATCACCAACTGGAAAGAAGTAGGTGGCGAAGATTTGAAAATAGTACCTTATTCAAGAGAAACATCTTCAGGAACTTATGAATTTTTCAAAGAAAGTGTTTTGAAGAACAAAAACTATAAAAGTGGCATTATGAGTTTGCCTGCAACAGGTGCTATCATTCAATCGGTAAGTCAAACGAAAGGTGCAATTGGTTATGTAGGTTTTGCATATCTCAATACAAAAGTGAAGTCAATCAATATTTCTTATGATAAAGGAAAGACTTATGTAATTCCAAATGTAACAAATGTAAAGAATAAGACCTACCCGATAGTAAGACCCTTATATTACTACTATCTCACCAAAAATGCTTCAAAGGTAAAAAGCTTTGTTGATTATGTTCTTTCTCCAGATGGACAGAAAATAGTTACTGAAGTAGGTTATATCACTATAAAATAAAAACTAATAGTTTTGAATCCAATAAAAAGAATTTCAGAACGCTTCATTGAAGGAATTTTCAAAATGAGCAGCATGGTAACAAGTATTGTTATCCTGCTCATTGTTGTTTTTCTATTCAAGGAAGGAATGGGCTTATTTAGCTCTCCTATTGTAGAAAGTGGTTATGGTTTATATCTCAATACTACTAACCCAGTATCTGATTTAAGTTTCACTCAAATCAAACAGATATATGATGGAGAAATAGATAATTGGAAAACAGTTGGAGGTAAAGATGAGGTGATTGAATTGTTCAGATTTGACGATATTTTCTCTATTTATTCTGATGAAGAGTTAGGTGAAAATTATGAATTTTTACCTGAAAAGCTAAATCAAGTCATTACTGACAAATCAAATATTATTGCTTTTTTACCTTATAAATATGCACCAAAGCAATCTTCTTTTGTAAAAGAAATTTCAAAAGAAAATATTGGAATAAGAGAATTTCTTTTAGGAAAAGAATGGTTACCTACCACTACCCCATCACCATTGTTTGGCATCGTTCCATTGATATTAGGCACCCTATTAGTGAGCTTTTTTGCAATACTATTTGCATTGCCTTTAGGTTTGGGAGTGGCTATTTACATATCAGAAATTGCTAGTTCAAAAATCAGAAGAATCATTAAGCCCGCAATAGAATTATTAGCAGGTATTCCTTCAGTAGTATATGGATTTTTTGGATTGACAGTATTAGTTCCCATAGTACAAAAAGTAGGAAATCTTACAGTCGGAGAAACAGCATTTACTGGAAGTTTAATTTTAGCAATAATGGCACTACCAACAATTATTTCTATATCAGAAGATGCATTAAGGAATACGCCATTATCATTGAGAGAAGCCAGCTATGCATTAGGTGCAACACAATGGCAGACAATATATAAAGTAGTGATTCCATTTGCTGGTTCAGGAATTTCAACTGCAGCAATATTAGGAATAGGAAGAGCTATTGGAGAGACCATGGCTGTATTGATGGTGACAGGAAATGGTGCAGTTATTCCACATTCCCTTTTCGAGTCTGTAAGAACAATACCAGCAACTATTGCAGCAGAATTAGGTGAAGCTCCAAGCGGAGGCGCACATTATCAAGCCCTATTTTTATTAGGGTGTGTGTTATTTCTTATCACACTATGCTTTAGTATTATTTCAGAATATATTTCTAAGAAACAAAGCTCAAAAATTGCATAATGAATTCAAAAAAATTACAACAACAAATTGCATTCATCATATTCAAGCTATTGAGTTTGACTGTACTTGGAGTGCTCATTTGGATATTAGGTTTTATCACCTATAATGGAGTTCAAGCTATAAGTTGGGAATTTGTCACAGCATATCCTAAAGAAGGCATGACAGAAGGTGGTATTTTCCCTGCAATAGTAGGTACTTTCTGCTTGATTGTTGGAAGTATGATTTTTGCAGTTCCATTAGGGATAATGTCTGCCATTTATATCAATGAATATGCTACAAATGAAAAGTGGATAAGATTCATCAGAGTGATGACCAATAATCTAGGAAGTATTCCATCAATTGTTTTTGGTTTATTTGGAATGTCACTATTTGTCAATACACTTGGTTTTGGAGATTCCATTCTGGCTGGCTCATTAACACTTGGAATTTTGATTATTCCCGTAATAATAAGGACGACAGAAGAAGCCTTAAAAGCTGTTCCCGATGCTTATCGAGCAGGGAGTTTAGCTTTGGGTGCAAGTAAATTACAAACTACAAAAAATGTTGTTTTACCTACTGCACTACCCAATATTATGACAGGATTGATTTTATCGATTGGTAGAGTATCTGGTGAAACAGCACCAATTTTATTCACTGTTGCAGCTTATTTTTTACCCAAATTGCCAGATAGCATTTTTGACCAAGTCATGGCTCTGCCTTATCACTTATATGTAATAGCAACAAGTGGAACAGATATTGAAGCATCACGCCCCATTGCTTATGGAACTGCATTTGTTCTGGTACTTATCGTATTGATAATCAATTTATTTGCAAGCTGGTTGAGACGCCAATTTGAAAAACATAAATCCATTTAACAAATTCAAAAAATTATGATTGAAACAAAAAACATAAATTTTTATTACGGAAATTTCCAAGCATTAAAATCCATTAGTATGAAGATGGAAGCTAATACAGTTACGGCTTTTATCGGTCCATCTGGCTGTGGAAAATCAACATTTTTAAGATTATTTAATCGAATGAATGACACCATTCAAAATACAAGATTAACGGGAACTTGTTTAATTGATGACCAAGATATCTATGAAAAATCTGTTCATGTTGATGAACTGAGAAAAAAGGTAGGGATGGTATTTCAAAAACCCAATCCATTTCCAAAATCTATTTTTGAAAACGTTACTTATGGATTGAAAGTTAATGGTATTACTGATAAGAAATATATTTCAGAACGTGTAGAACAATCATTAACATCTGCCGCTTTATGGAATGAAGTAAAAGATAAACTTAATCAATCTGCATTTGCATTATCAGGAGGGCAACAGCAAAGATTATGTATTGCTCGTGCATTGGCAGTCTCTCCATCAATCTTATTAATGGACGAGCCAGCATCTGCATTGGATCCTATTTCTACATCCAAAATTGAAGAATTGATTCATAGCTTAAAATCAGAATATACAATTGTAATTGTTACTCATAATATGCAACAAGCAGCGAGAGTGAGCGACAAAACTGGCTTTTTTATGTTCGGAGAATTAGTAGAATATAGTGATACAAAAAAGATGTTTTTAAATCCTGAGATGGAACAAACCCAAAATTATATTACTGGACGATTTGGATAATAGTATTTAAAATTAACTTAAAAAATATAACATGAAACATACTGAAATTGAAATACAATCACTGAAATCCGACGTGAAACAAATGTGGAATTTAGTAGCAAATCAACTTAGTAAAGCTAAAAAAGCTTTATTGGAAAACAACACTACATTAGCATTAGAAGTTATCAGTCAAGAAAAAAGAGTAAATGCTTATGAGCTAAAAATTGAGAGTGACTGTGAAAATTTTATAGCACTTTATAGCCCAGTTGCTGTTGATTTAAGGCTTATTCTTTCTCTAATAAAAATCAGTAATACACTGGAAAGAATAGGTGATTTTGCTGAAGGTATTGCTCGACATAGCACAACAGAAGATTGCACAGATATAGATATTCAATTAATAGAAGATTTAGCGATAGAGAAAATGATAGATGCTGTGTTAGAAATGCTTTTAGATGGCTATGTTGCTTTTGAATCTGAGAATACTAAGCTATCAGGGAAAATTATGGGTAGAGATGAAGCGGTAGATACAATTTACTCAAATGGTTTTGATGTATTATCAAATTATATCCAACAAAATCCTTCCAAAGCATATTGTGCATTAAAATTGATTATCATTCTTCGTAAAATAGAAAGGATGGGCGATCATTGTAATAATATTGTTGAAGATATAGCATTTTATGTCGATGCCGAAGTTTTGAAGCATAATAAGGATAGAAAATCTAAACAATAATATTAGTATATAATGTTTAAATTTATCTGATGTTTTAATAAATATATGGCAAAAAAAATTTTGATAGTAGATGACGATAGCAGTATTTGTGAAATATTAGAATTTAATCTTAAAAGTGAAGGCTATAATGTATTAACAGCATATTCTGCTGAAGAAGGTTTGAAGATTTTAGACAGTGAAACAGATCTTATCTTACTAGACATTATGATGGGTGGAATGTCTGGATATAAAATGGCTGAAATAATTAAAACGTCAAAAATCTCTACTCCTATTATTTTTTTGACTGCAAAAGATACCGAAAACGACATGTTAACAGGCTTTTCTGTGGGAGCAGATGATTATATTTCAAAGCCATTTTCGATTAAAGAAGTTGTAGCTCGTATAAAAGCTGTATTAAATAGAACAACAAGAAGTATCTCCTCTCCTATTTCTTCTTCAGATACTATAACTGTCCATGATTTAGTCATTCATTTAGATTCCAAACAATTATTTATTCAAGATAAACTAATCAATTTGACAAAAACAGAATTTGATATTTTACTAAAATTAATAGAAAGTCCCAATCGAATATTTTCACGTCAGGAAATAATAGACAGTGTTTGGGGAGATGATGTATATGTAACAGAGCGCACCATAGATGTTCATATTACGAGACTTCGTAAAAAATTAGGGACTTTTGCTCCAGCAATTACCAATCGCTCTGGTTTTGGATATAGATTTGATGAAAGTGCAATATGAAACTTAATTTCAAACAACGGCTTTTTATAATTATTACAGTAATTTTTACTGTTTCCACTATAGGTATAGCCCTTTTTGAGCAAAGTCGTGAACGAGCGAATAAGACAGAAGCATTGGAAGAAAAATTAGATGTTTATGTTGGTATATTGAATGCATCTATCCATCAACAATCTCATTTAGATCTTAATCAGATAGATAGTATTGTCTCATTAATGCCATCAAATTTAAGGGTAAGTTTGATTGATAAAAATGGAACTGTTTTGTATGACAATACAATTGAAGATGTCCATGTTTTAGGCAATCACGCTCAACGCACTGAAATTGTTGCATTAAAATCCAATGATTATGGTACTGATATCCGCAATTCTGTTTCCAATAATGAACCATATTTGTATTATGCCAAGGCTATCGGTGGCTACTTTATTCGTGTAGCATTACCCTATAATATACAAACTAAGAATTTTTTGAAACCAGATAATACATTTTTATATTTTATACTTTTAATCTATCTCACAGTTCTATTTTTAACTAATTATGTTATTGGTCGTTTTGGAAATTCACTGACTCAGTTGCGCGATTTTGCAGTGAATACTCAACAAAACTTATTAGACTATAATTTTGGAGATGATGAATTGGGAGAAATCGGTAAAAAATTATCAGAGAATTTTAAGCAGTTAGAGCAATCTAAAGATGTAATCCATAGAGAAAGAGATAGATTGTTACAACATATTCACAATTCAAAGGAAGGTATCTGTTTTTATACTTCTCAAAATGAAGTAGAGTTCTATAATGGCCATTTTATACAGTATATTCATTTAATAACAGACTCACCAGAAGGCAATCCAAGTATTATATTTACTGATTCATCTTTTGTAGCCATCCAACAATTCATTAATCAACATGACAATAATTTTTTAGAATTTAAAATCAATATTCAAGGAAAAACAATTGCTATTCGTGCAGTCAGATTTGAAAACAATGGATTTGAAGTCATTTTAAATGATATTACACAGCAAGAAAAAACTAGAATACTCAAACAAGAAATGACAGGTAATATTGCTCACGAATTGAGAACTCCAGTAACAGGTATTCGTGGCTATTTGGAAACTATTTTGAATCAACCTTTAGAAGCTGATAAACAACGTTATTTTATTGAAAAGGCATTTGGTCAAACCCAACTTTTATCTGAATTGATTCAAGATATGAGTCTGATTTCTAAAATTGAGGAAGCTGGACATACATTTGTAATGCAATCCATACAATTGTATTCTTTTTTAGAAAATTTGAAAGAGGAATATGCATTACAACTATCAGAAAAACAAGTAGATTTGACAATAGATATCCCAAATAATTGCAGCATAAAAGGCAATTCCAATCTATTAAACTCCATCTTTAAAAACTTGATTGACAATGCTTTGAGATATGCTGGAGATAATATTAATATTGTCATCAGGCTGTATGAACAAGATGCTGAATTTTATTACTTTTCATTTTATGATACTGGCAAAGGCATAGAAAATGAAAATCAACTTTCTAGATTATTTGAAAGGTTTTATAGAGTCAATGAAGGCCGAACAAGAGATATGGGTGGTTCAGGACTAGGTTTGGCAATTGTTAAAAATGCCATTCAGATTCATGGTGGCAATATATATGCTAAAAACAGAAAAGAAGGCGGTTTGGAATTTATATTCCAACTTAGAAAAGCTTAACTAAGTAACTGCTGAAATCGCTCTAAAAACAATCCTACATGATAACCGTCCACCAATGCATGATGTACATGTATAGAAACTGACATTTCTTTTCTTCCTTCATTATCTTCTGTCATTTTTCCAAATGAAATTTTAGGACAACTATCAGGTCGTGAAAGGTTTCTTGCATGTGACAATCCAGTGAAATTTATCCATGGGAGTGCTGAAAAATGTATCAAATCTTCACCGTTGATATCAGGCATCAGACTTCTAGATGCTCTGACTCTTTCGATTTCAAGCAAGGCATTTTGATAAAATTCATTTTCATTCTCAGAATAAAAAATATAGGAAAATCCGAATGTTAAGTCACTGCGATTTACAGTTGTTGAAGCATTAATTTGGTCAAATTCAAATACTTGATTATCAATTATTCTGTATCTAAAATTTTCAATCTCATTGGCAGCTTTCAATACTCTATACAAATAATAGAGGAAAAATGATACTTTTTTCTCTTTAGCAATTTGGTATGCCTGAGTACAATCCAACTGAACTGTAACTCCAAAAAATGGTTCATCAAATTTTGAAAAGAATAGATAATGCTCTCTCCTTTTCCAATTATTGATATCAATTAAAGTTTTCATTCAATAATTCAAATGATATTAAAAGATGCTATAAGACATTTCGTCTTTGATTTTTACTGTAATCGGAACAAATGCCAATACTTTTAGCTTGATATAACCTTCGTACCTTATTTTTACTTTTTGACCTGTCAACAATTTAGTTCCTTGCCACAAAGAATTGGTGATTGCAGGTCCAGGAGGATCTAAATTTAAAATCAATGGTATATCAAATGCGCTAGATTTGGGAATGGATACATCTTCTAAATTATTGACTTTGCCTAAATATTTATTCTCCAAATAAACATCAATATTGACTTCTTTCAATTTGGCTTTATGATTATAAGTATTGAAAAAGACGGCTATTGAAGACAATTCTATTCTTTTTGCATTGAAAGTAACAACTTTAAAACCTTTCATTTTGACAAAATAAGGTTCAGTTGAAGGAGCTTCAGCATAAGAACTAAAAAGTAATGAAATCACTAATAAAACCGAAATATATCTCAATTGTGCCATCAATTATTTGTCTTCTTGCGTTTCTAATTTTCTATGAATCTTTTTCAATTTCCTTTTTTCAGAACGTGACAATTGCCCATCATCATTCTTATCCTGTTTCTTTTTATCTCTTTTGGATAAGACATAATTGACGCTTTCTTTATGCTTGAATTTGACTTCTTGCTCTTGACTCTGATCGTTCACAAAAATTGCAGTACCATTTAGTACAACAACAAATGCAGAAGGATATTCACCTTTGTCATCTTGCAATTTTTCATTGTTCAATTCATATTCAATCGGTACTTTCAAATCAGATAATGCTTTTATTGTCAATGTGTTTTTAGAAAAATAAGTGCCAATATCTATTCCGTCAATCGTAATATCTATATCAATTTCTTTTAATTTGAAATCTGTTTTTTCAAATTGATTATTAAAACCGATTAGAGCTTTTATTGCACCAGTCTTTTTACTGAGTCCTGTCAATTGGATATTATAGGTATCCTTATACAAAATCTCTCCAGATTCAGACCTTTTACATGCTATCGCAATAAAAGATATTAGTATGATTATCAGTATTTTGTTCATGTTTTTATTTCAAAACTTCCAATAGAAGGTCTTCTAGCTTTTTACCAAAAACATTTTTTGCAATAATAGTGCCATTAGGGTCAACTAATACATTGGCTGGAATAGCAATGACGCCATAATCTTTAGATGAGATATTATTTTCGTCTATTACTTGTGTCCAAGACAACATATCTTCTTCAACAGCTTTTTTCCATTGAGCTTTATTGTTATCAATAGAAACACCCAACATTTCAAATTTTTTACCTTTGAATTTGTTATAAATTCTCACCATCCTAGGATTTTCTTCTCTACATGGGCCACACCATGAAGCCCAAAAATCTATCAATAAATATTTGCCTTTATATGCTTCACTAAAATTAATTTGATTGCCTTCAATGTCATTCATAGTAAATACTGGAGCGACACTTCCCACTCTAGTGTTTTTGATAACATTCAAAGTATTGGATATGCGCTGACCAAATGATGTTTTCTTGACATGCTCATCAAATTTTTCTACAATAGGTAATAATCTATCAACATCTGGATTGGACATTAAGATTTCAGATATAATTTTTGCAGATACTATACTTGAAGGAATTTTTTCAACGAATGAATAGGCTTTATCGTAATAAGCATCTTTGATAGAATCTAGTTTGCCTTCAATATCTATCATTAATATAGTATCCTTATTTTGTTTGGCTTCAATATTCTTTTCATAAAATGCCGAATATTCATCATTCAAAGGAATCATTTCGTCTATGAAATTGTTGTATTGATTTTGCAATGTGCCTCCAGTAGCTAGCAATGAGTTTATATCTTTCAAATCACCTTTCACTTCAAACTTTCCTGGTTCCAACATAATTTCCAATGGGGCATACTGCTCACCAAATGCTAATAAATATACATTGGGATTTTCGATAGTACCTTTAATTCTGAAACTTCCATTTTTTACTTGTAATGTATCTACAATCTCCCCTTCTTCTTCAGGATGAATCAAATAAATCTGAGTATCACCCAGACCGTCAATTTTTCCTTGAATAACAAATGCATTTTTATCTGGCTTACAAGAAATGGTAGCCAATACAAGCATTAAAAAAAATATTTTCTTCATTATTATTTTTTTAGCGTACAAATTTACAATAATCCCATCACAAACTCTTATTAAGTCAGCCAATTGTATCTTAAAATCCATTAAAAAGTATCCTATTATTTCAGGCTATCTTTAATCATTTCAACAATATCAAATACTGCTGGGCAAATCTCTCTATTTTTAAAAGTAATATCCAAAATTTGCTTCATCTTATGATGTTGTGTATGAGGATATTCTCTACAAGACTCTGGACGTACCTCGTATAATGAACAATAATTGTCCTCGCCTAAAAACACACATGGAACATTTTTGAAAACATCATCACGATCTTCATCTTTGACAGTATATTGCTTGTAAAATTCGCTGACAGATATTTTAAGATGTTTGGCTATCCTTTTAGCATCTTTTTCAAGAATTAATGCAGGTGTAGTTTTACAGCAATTAGCACAATCTAAACAATTGATTTCCTGAAAGATATATTCATCTGCAGTATGAAATAATTCATTGATGTCATGATTAGACATTTTTTGAAGTTGCAAAAACAATTTGTGATGTTCCTTTTTATGAGACATCGCTAATTGCACCAATTCATTTCCTGTCTTTATCACGCTAATTCAATACGTAGATATGATGCTAATTTTTTAACTTGGTTTTGAAACCGTCTTTATCCAGATATTCTTTCACCTTTTGTCTGAAATCACCTTGAATGATAATTTCACCATCTTTCACTGCTCCTCCAACTCCACAATTAGATTTTAATTTTTTGGCTATATTCTCTAAAACATCATCTGGTGCATCAATCCCTTCTATGATTGTCACCACTTTACCATTGCGTCTTTTGGAGTCTTTGTAGATATAAACAATATCTTTGGATGGCTTCCAATCTTCTTTTTCTTCCTCTGGTTCTATATAGGTATTATCTCCATCGGGATTTTTAGGCATAGCATCATAAAGACTACCTAAAGCATTTTTCCAATCTTTACCTGCCATGACAATATTTTAAGAAAAATGAGCTTTTAAACTAATATCTAATGAGGTAGCAGAATGTGTCAATGCGCCTACTGAAATAAAATCTACTCCAGTTTCTGCATAAGAACGAATAGTATCCAATTTAATGCCTCCAGATGCTTCTGTTTCAAATCTACCATTGATCAAATGAACAGCTACTTTCATATCTTCTGGCGTATAATTATCCAACATAATTCTGTCCACACCTCCGACTTCCAACACCTGTCTTACTTCATCAATATTTCTTGTTTCCACTTCAATTCTAAGATCTAAACCTTTTTCTTTCAGGTATTGATGAGTACGTTCGACAGCTTGAGCAATTCCTCCACTGAAATCAACATGATTATCTTTAATCATTATCATATCATAAAGTCCCATTCTGTGATTGGCTCCTCCGCCGACAGTTACAGCATATTTTTCCAATAATCGTATTCCCGGAGTAGTTTTTCTAGTATCTATTACCTTAGCATTAGTACCTTGAATAGCTTGGACATATTTATTAGTTAAAGTAGCAATACCACTCATTCTCTGCATACAATTGAGCACCAATCTTTCTGCTGTTAAAATACTAATTGCTGAACCTGATACCTTAAAAGCAATATCTCCTTTTTTCATCACATCCCCTTCATCCATGAAAATATCCATCTCCAAATCGGAGTCCACTTCTGCAAATACTGCGATAGCAACAGGTAATCCACAAAGAATTCCATCTTCTTTAATCAACAAATTGGCGTGACCACTTGCTGCTTTAGGAATACATGCTAATGATGTATGATCACCATCTCTAACATCTTCTTCTAAAGCATATTGAATAAACTTTCTTAAATCAGGATGATCTATTAATCTCACGATATTTAATTTTTTTCTAGTCTTACTTCTTGAATATAAGGGGTGTCCCCTACTTTTCTCAAATAAATATATACTTTAACGTTGCCTCTACTACATCTAATTTCTCCAATATAAAACTCAGCTGTTCCTCCTTCAGCATTTCCACTTTTAATCAGATTGAAATCTTTATTACCGAGTTGATTGACATAATTGCTGACAATTATTTCTGCTTGAGAATTACTGAAATAATCTGTTTTGCTATCAATAGTTACTTGTACTCTTTTATCAAAATTCTTAGTCAAATCCTTTATATTTCCGTATGACAATGAAGAGGAAACAAGGCTCTGAAAGTTCTGTGCCATTGAAGGCTGATATGCACCAACAAAAATAATTATGGTAAAAACAAACTGAATTAGTTTTTTAAAGGACATATAAAACGTAATTTTGTTGAATGATTGCTGCATATTTTGTGCCAATTCGACCACAAGTTAAAATAAGTTCAAGAATATAAAATACTATTTTGTAGCTATGACTAAAAAAAATAAAGCTTTTCTCATCATAATGGATGGTTGGGGTATTAATAACGACCCGAAAGTTAGTGCTATAAAAGCTGCAAACACTCCATTTGTTGATAGTTTATACCATGATTATCCCAATGCTACGCTACTTACTTTTGGCGAGCATGTCGGTTTGCCAGATGGGCAAATGGGCAATTCAGAGGTGGGTCACATGAATCTCGGTGCAGGCAGAGTCGTTTGGCAAGATTTATTGCTTTTTGAAAATGAAATTAATAATGGTTCTTTTTTCAGAAACAAAGGATTACTAGATGCATTTCAATATGCAAAAGAACATCAAAAGCCAGTACATTTCTTTGGTTTGGTTTCAGATGGAGGCATACATTCTCATATCAATCATCTCAAAGCTTTGGTAAAAATGGCTGCAGATAATGACGTACCCCAAAGTTATATTCATGCATTTACAGATGGTCGAGATACTGACCCTAAATCAGGTTTGGGATTTATTCAAGATTTAGAAAATTATATCCAAGACTACCCTACTCAAATCGCTTCTGTATGTGGAAGATATTTTGCTATGGATAGAGATAAAAGATGGGAAAGAATTCAGAAAGCCTATCATCTTTTGCTGAAAGGTAAAGGCGAAGAATACTTGACAGCTTCACATGGTATCGAAGAAGCCTATAAAAATGGTCAAACAGATGAGTTTATTGAACCTATTTCCATCAGAAACATAGATGACCAGCCAATAGGATTGATACAGCAAGGAGATGTAGTTATTTCTTTTAACTTCAGGACTGATAGATGTAGAGAGATTACTCAGGTATTGACTCAAAAGGATATGCCAGAGTATGATATGTTCACTCTGCCCTTGTACTATCTGACAATGACTATCTATGATGCAAACTTTAAAGATGTTCATGTAGCTTATGGAAAAGATACAATTCCTATGACCATGGGTGAAGTCATAGAGAAAGCTGGAAGAACGCAATTGAGAGCTGCTGAAACTGAAAAATATCCTCATGTAACATTCTTCTATTCTGGAGGGAGAGAATTGCCTTTTGAACATGAAAAGAGAATTTTGGCGAATTCACCGAAAGTGGCTACTTATGATTTACAACCAGAAATGAGTGCTTTTGAGTTAAAAGATAGAGTGAAAGATGCCATTCGTGAAGAGCAACCTGACTATATCTGTATCAATTTTGCCAATACGGATATGGTCGGACATACAGGTGTATTTGAAGCGGTAATGAAAGCTGCAGAAACAGTAGATCAATGTGTCAATGAATTAGTTGATGAGGCATTAAAGCATGATTACCACATAGTTATTACTGCCGACCATGGCAATGCTGACAATATGGTCAATCCAGATGGAAGCCCAAATACTGCTCATTCCAAAAATCTTGTTCCAGTATTCTACATCAATAAAGATGCTTCAGGAATAATTAATGATGGGAAATTGGCTGATTTAGCTCCTTCTATACTCAAAGTGATGGGTATTGATGTTCCTAAAGAAATGACTGGCAACATTATTATTAGCTGATTTTAAAATACAATAATGAACAATCAGCTCAATAAATATCTTTTTATTCTCTTTTTAATATTTGTTTCTTGTAATAAAGACACAAAAGTTCGACAAGACAACAAAACCTTTTTTGATTTGAAATCTTTTGTCAATCAAGAAGTAGAAAGATTAAAAAAGAGCGATTGCAATATCTATAAAGAAGGTGAAGTTCAACAAGAAAGTGACCAAGCATCTATTCCTTCCAATGAGGTGAATTGGGATAGAGAATTGGAAATTTTAGACAATATGGATATCAATAAAAGTTCGTGGATAGATTACTTTAAAGTTGACACATCTGAAATTGAACATGAACAATATGGTAGGGTGAGGCAAATTAATTACACTACTACTAGTTCGAAAATTCCAGTAAAAAGATTGACCTTATTATTTTCATTGGAGGATAATAATCGCCCTTCATGGATTGAAGCAGAGAGAGAAGTAAAAAACTGGATATTTCACACAAAGCAAAAGATTTATTACTCCACAGGAATTGGATTGAGAGCAGAAGGTTATCAAAAAATCCTTTGGTGGAAAGAAAAAACATTTAATATTACTACTATTTATAATTGCAAACATGAGTAAAATTAAGCCACGAGTCTTTAAAGGTGCTAGGGATTTTTTACCTGAGCAAATGTTGCACAGAGAGCGTATCACGGATGTCATGCGTAAAGTCTTTAAGAAATATGGATTCTCCCCTATTGAAACTCCAGCTATAGAATACTTAGATGTATTGGCTGGGAAATATGGTGAAGATGCGGATAGATTAATTTACAAATTGGACTACAAACCAGGAACAAAAGATCAGGCAGCACTTCACTATGATTTGACTGTTCCATTTTCTCGTGTTGTAGCGATGAATCCTGATTTGACCTTACCTTTTAAAAGATATCAAATTCAGCCTGTGTGGAGAGCAGATAGACCTCAGCCTCATCAAGGGCGATTCAGAGAGTTTTACCAATGTGATATCGACGCAGTAGGTTCTAAATCTATGTTGATAGATGCAGAAATGGTAGCTATTGCTTATGAAGTTTTAAAAACTTTGGGATTTACCACCTTTGTTATTAAAATCAACAATAGAAAAATCTTAAATGGTATCACTCAATATGCTGGATTAGACTCTAATATGACTCAGGAAGTATGTCGCTCAATTGACAAGTTAGATAAAATGCCTTGGGAAGAAGTGGAAAAAGAATTAGTCGAAAAACAATTGCCAGATGCTGCTATTCAAAAACTAGGTGATTTATTGACTAAAAATTTGAGCTTAGAAAGTCTTGCCGAAACATTAAAAAATAATAGTCTTGCACAAGAAGGGATATCAGAAATCAATGAAATATTTGGTTTTTTGAACGAACTTGGTGTGGACAGTCAACATTATACTTTTGATTTATCACTAGCTAGAGGTTTGGATTACTACACTGGACCTATTTTTGAAACCAAGTTAAAAGATCAAGCTCACATGGGCAGTTTGACTGGAGGAGGAAGATACGACCAACTGATAGGTATGTTTACGGGCAAAGAAATGCCTGCAGTAGGAACGACATTGGGCTTGGATAGAATATTTACAGCCATGCAACAATTGGGGATGTTGGAACCAGTCAAAACAAGTACAAAGGTATTGGTGGCAGTTTTTTCAAAAGAAGAAATGAAATACTCTTTACAACTAGCAAGTCAATTAAGGACCAATCAAATAGCTACGGAAGTATATCCAGAACCTGAAAAGTTGAAAAAACAATTTGCTTACGCTGACAAAAAAGGCATCCAATTCATGGCTATTTTAGGTCAGACCGAAATAGCTGAAAATAAATTAACGATTAAAGATTTGAGTACAGGTCAACAGAAAATGTTAGATATTCAAGAAGCCGTAAAAGTCATTAATGGTGAAATAGGTATTGAAATTTGAATGAATTAATCTTTTATCTTTGTACTATGAGTTTTGAAACCACACTGTCTGAATACAACGCTATTGTAAAGCTTTGTGAAGATATTTTTATAAAAAAGACTAAAGATTATGGAACATCATGGAGAGTGATGCGTCCCAAAAGTCTGACTGATCAAATGTTTATAAAAGCCAAAAGAATAAGAACAATAGAAGATGCTGGTTCTCAACAGATTGAAGATAGCATTTCGTCTGAGTTTATAGGCTTAGTCAATTATGGTTATATGGCATTAATACAATTGGCTGCTAGTGATGATATGCCACTAGAGCTAGGGATAGAAGAAGCCGTTGAAAAATATGAACAAGCGACAGATGATGTTAGAAATCTGATGATAGCCAAAAATACCGATTATGGTGAAGCTTGGAGAGATATGAGAGTATCTTCATTCACTGATTTAATTATGACCAAATTGCACAGAATCAAGCAGATTGAAGACAATCAAGGAGTTACTATTATCTCAGAAGGTATTGATGCAAATTATAAAGACATCATAAACTATAGTATATTTGCCCTTATACAAATGAATTATACAAAATAAGATTATGACGATTTGGACTATCAACCTATATGTTTTTATAGCTGCAATCATCATCACATTGTTTTTTGCACAGATAAGAAAACCTAAGAATTATATTATTGAAATCATCAAAAATTTCATTGGAGCATATTTTATTTTCTCAGGAGTAGTCAAAGCGATTGACCCAGCTGGAACAGGAATAAAAATGGAAGAGTATTTTGAGATTTTTCATCAATATTTTCCTTTTTTAAATTCATTATGGGATTTATTGGAACCAGCTTCATTGGAGTTTTCAATATTCACTATTCTACTAGAAATCATCTTAGGACTGTTTCTTTTGTTTGGAGCTTTTGCAAGATGGACAGTCTATTTAATATTTGCAATCATTGTATTTTTTACTTTTTTGACTGGCTTTTCGCATATCACAGGGAAAGTAACAGATTGCGGTTGTTTTGGTGATTTCATAAAATTGACACCTAAGGTTTCCTTCATTAAAGATGTGATACTCATGGTTGTTATATTGCCTCTGGTGATTTATTATAAAAAAATTACTCCATTATTTCCCAATGTTCCAAGAGCATTAGCATTGTTTATGTTGAGTTTATTGGCAATAATATTTACGTTGAGAAATATCTATTACGAACCGATTGTAGATTTCAGAGCATATAAAGTAGGTGTAAATATTGTAGAATGTTTGTCATTACCGCCAGATGCTAAGCCTTATATTTATGAAAATAAATTTATTTATAAGAATAATGCCAGCGGAGAAAATCAAGAATTTACAGCAGATCAACTTCCTACAGATTGGGAAAATTGGACTTTTGTGGATAGAATTGACAAATTAATACAAAAAGGTGATGACCCTAAATGTAAAGATTTTGCCATTTCAGATGAAAATGGTTCTGATGTTACTGAAGTCTATATGAATGAAGAAGAGCCTATTTTTGTCTTGATTTTACCTAATCTTAAAAAGACAAATGATGGCAATTTTGAAAAAATCAAAAGAATCCTTGATGCAGCTCGAAAAGATGGATATTATGATATTGCTTTAACAGGCTCAAATATTGAAGATGTCAAAACATTTCTCAAAAAGCATGATATTCAAATAGATGTCTTCAATTCAGATGAAACACCTTTAAAGACAATCATGCGTTCCAATCCAGGACTTTTAATTTTGAAGAAAGGGACAATATTGGGCAAATATCACCATAATGATGATATTACTTACAAGGATATAAAAGAGCAACTCGATTTAATACAAGAATAAAAAAATATCATTTGACACGTTTTTTAATTTCAAAGTTATTCTATGGAGTATTAGTGATGATAGGTGTTATCATCGTGGTTTTCTCATTGTTTAATTTATTACCAGTCGATGCTGCAAGATTAACTATCGGGCAAAGAGCAGATGTGGAATCGGTGGAAGCGATAAGAAAAGATTTGGGGCTTGACCAACCCAAATGGAAACAATTGATGATGTATTTCAAAGAAGTTTCACCCGTATCGATAGAAGATAATACACCTGAAGCCAAAGAAAAATTCAAATATTTACCTATTGTCCAAACTAGTAGTGAAAAAGTATTGGTACTAAAGAAACCATATCTTAGACGCTCTTATCAGACTAAAAGAGATGTTTGGGATATCTTGATAGATGCACTTCCCCAGACAGTATTATTAGCAGTAGCCTCTATGCTATTGGCTTGTATTATTGGTATTCCATTGGGTGTAGTGGCAGCAGTCAAGCAACATTCTTGGTTAGACAATATTGCGATGTCTGTATCGGTTTTAGGTATTTCAGTCCCCTCCTATTTTTCTGCTATGGTTTTGGGATATTTCTTCGGTATTTTGTGGCACAGTTGGACAGGATTAAATCATATTGGAGGTTTGTTTGTCATAGATGATTATGGCAATGAAATTTTGGAATGGAAAAATCTGATTTTACCTTCTATCGCTTTGGGAACTAGACCAATCGGCACTATCTTTCAATTGACAAGAAGTTCGATGTTAGATGTATTGAGTCAAGATTATATTCGTACAGCCAGAGCCAAAGGTTTGGGACGAATTACTGTATTGTTCAAACATGCATTGCGTAACGCTTTGAATCCAGTAGTAACAGCAGTCTCAGGATGGTTTGCAGCATTATTAGCAGGAGCTTTCTTTGTTGAGGTCATATTTGGAATCAATGGATTGGGATTCACTGCTGTAGATGCTTTATTAAAATTTGATTTTCCAGTAGCTGCTGGAACAGTGATATTTACTGCACTGATATTTATTATCATCAATATTTTAGTAGATTTCTTATATACTATTTTAGACCCTAGAATCAAAATCGGCAAATAATGCTCTACTTTCTTATTGGATTTATGGGCAGTGGAAAGTCTTATACGGGACGTAATATTTCAGAATTATTGAGTATCCCTATAATTGATATGGACAAGTATATCGAAGAAAAAGAAAATAGAAGTATTGCCGAAATTTTTGAAAAAGATGGTGAACCATATTTTAGAAAATTGGAAAGAGATTTTCTGGAAAATTTAGATCCGAATAACAATTTAATTATTTCTACTGGTGGAGGTGCTCCCTGCTTTTTTGACAATATGGAATTGATGAATCAAAAAGGTATGACTATTTATCTAAATCGAAGCAAAGAAGTTGTTATGAGGCAACTTTTGAAGGGAATAGATAAGCGTCCATTACTTAAAGGTAAATCTGAAGATGAAATTTGGGCGTTTTATGATTCAAAACTTTCTGAACGCAAATCTTTTTACGAAAAGGCCAAAATTCATGCTGGAGATTTGGGTTATGTCGAAATAGCTCAATTGCTAAAAAGTCGGAAGTTGTAGTAGAGTGTTCTTGGGTATTGGGTATTGGGTATTGGGTATTGGGTAGTGAGTATTGGGTAGTGAGTATTGGGAAGGGTTGCAAAAATATGTTCTTTCCTTCGTTTATTTCCATCATCTTCAATCACAACCTAAAGCTCCCCTTCCACGCCTTTAAACTTCTCTTCAAATGCAACAATCTTTTGAAATACACTTTGTTTTTTAGTCAAATACTATGGGTTTAATGAGTTCATTTTTGGAAGGATAGTATTTAAATATACAATTTTTATCTACAATATTTTACAATCAAAAAAGGTCTGTCACATAGAGCAACAGACCTTTTATTTATCAAGTAATTTTTAGTTATTTACCTGGTCTCAAACTTCTTACAGTTTGACCTGCTTGCCACATTTCACTATTGTGAATTTCCGCAAGTTCAGCTTCTAATTTTACTCTATAATCTGGTTGAGAGTTAGTATCAATAGATCTTTGAGCTTCTTCACCTGATGCTACTTTTGCATACAATTCTTTAAATACAGGAAGTACAGCTTCACGGAAAGGTCCTTTCCAATCTAAAGCACCTCTTTGAGCAGTAGTAGAACAGTTGGCATACATCCAATCCATACCATTTTCACCTACCAATTTGATTAAAGATTCAGTCAACTCTTCAACAGTTTCATTGAATGCTTCTGAAGGAGAGTGTCCATTAGATCTTAAAACAGAATATTGAGCTTCCATGATACCTGCAAGAGCTCCCATCAATACTCCTCTTTCTCCAGTCAAGTCAGAATATACTTCTTTTTTGAAAGTTGTTTCAAACAAATATCCTGAACCGATACCGATACCAATAGCAATACATCTTTCGTTAGCACGACCTGTAGCATCTTGGAAAACTGCATAAGAAGAGTTCAAGCCTTTACCTTCAAGGAATAATCTTCTCAAAGAAGTACCAGAACCTTTAGGAGCAGCTAAGAATACATCTACATCAGCAGGAGGAACAATACCTGTACGCTCTTTGTAAGTAATACCAAAACCATGAGAGAAGTACAATGCTTTACCAGCAGTTAAATGTTTTTTCACAGTAGGCCACAAATCAATTTGAGCAGCATCAGAAAGAAGATACATGATGATAGTACCTTTTGCAAGTGCTTCTTCAATCTCAAATAAGTTTTGTCCAGGCACCCATCCGTCAGCTACTGCTTTGTCCCATGATGAACCTGGTTTTCTTTGTCCTACAATAACATTAAAACCATTATCTCTAAGGTTTTGAGCTTGACCTGGACCTTGCACTCCATATCCGATAACAGCGATAGTCTCATCTTTTAGAATTTCTCTCGCTTTAGAAAGTGGGAATTCTTCGCGCGTAACTACTTGCTCATCAATTCCACCAAAATTTAAAATTGCCATTTTTGACTATTTGGTTTATTAAGTTGTTGATTAAAAAATTAATTTAAGGAAATTTCGTAAATATCAATCTGTTTATTCAGTTGTTTTTGAACATTTTCAGCATCCCAGTCATTTGCCAAGAAATCGATAGTAAATAAACCATCTTCATCATTGACTTTAGAGAAAGAATAATTGATGACTTCGATTTTTTTTCTCGAAAAAATCAACATGAATCTTCCAATAAGAACTGGGCTATTTTTAGAGAGTATTTTGACTGTTTGTTGTTTCATGATATCTTTTTATTTTTCAGATGGGCTTAATATGATTTCAGAAACAGCTGCACCACCTGGTACCATCGGGAAGACATTGGCTTCTTTTTCTACTAAAAACTCCAATAAATATGGTCCATCATGTGTGAACATTCTATCTAAAGCATCATTTACATCTGCTCTATTCTCAATTTTCTCAGCAGGAATACCAAAACCTTTAGTAATAGCCACAAAATCAGGATTGTGTAATTCTACTTGAGAATAGCGATTGCTAAAGAATAATTGTTGCCATTGGCGTACCATGCCTAAGAAATTGTTGTTAAAGATAACAATTTTTACTGGTAGATTTTGTTGCCATATAGTTCCCAGTTCCTGAATAGTCATTTGGAAACAACCGTCGCCAATAATAGCTACAACTGTTCTATCTGGAGCAGCCATTTGCGCACCTATAGCAGCAGGGAGAGCAAAGCCCATAGTTCCCAGTCCGCCACTTGTCACCATGCTATTAGGTTTGTTATAATTGTAGTATCTCATAGCAAACATCTGATGCTGTCCGACATCTGGAACAATGATAGCTTCACCTTTTGTTTTGATATTGATAAGGTTCATCAACTCTCCCATTCTGAGATGCTCAGTAGTAGGATTTAGTTCGTTTTTAATGACCTTTTCAAATTCTATTTTATCACAATCTCTGAATTTTTGCAACCATTCAGGATGTTGTTTATTTTCTAATAGCGGTAATAGTGTTTCCAAACCTTCTTTGGCATCACCTAAAATACCAATGTCTGTTTTCACTACTTTATTAATTTCACAAGGATCTATTTCCAAGTGAATAATTTTAGCTTGTTTTGCATAGCGAGTGATATCTCCTGTAATCCTATCATCAAATCTCATCCCTACTGCAAACAATACATCACATTCGTTGGTCAGAACATTGGGGCCATAATTGCCATGCATTCCTGGTATTCCAACATACAAATGATGTTCGGGTGCAAATGAACCCAAGCCTTGTAATGTCGTACAAACAGGGATACCTGCTTTCTCTGCAACTTCTTGTAAGGCAGCTTCAGCTCCTGAAATCAATACTCCATGACCTGAAATAATAAAAGGTCTTTGAGCTTGATTAATCAATTCAGCTGCTTTTTGAACAGATACAATATCTATTTTTGGAGAAGGATTATAACCTCTTAGAGAAGTGCATTTTTCATATCCATTCCATTCAGCCATTTCTATCTGTGCATTTTTTGTAATATCTATTAAAACAGGGCCAGGTTTTCCTGAATTAGCAATATAAAATGCTTTAGCTATCACAGCAGGAATTTCCGCTGCTCTAGTGATTTGATAACTCCATTTTGTAATCGGTAAAGTGATACCTACAACATCTGTTTCTTGAAAAGCATCAGTACCTAAAAGATGACGAGGTACTTGACCTGTGATACATACCATTGGAGTAGAATCCATAATGGCATCTGCAATACCAGTAATAAGATTGGTGGCTCCAGGACCTGAAGTCGCAAAACAAACTGTTGCTTTATTTTTAATTCTTGCCCAGCCTTCTGCAGCATGGCTAGCTCCTTGCTCGTGTCTTACTAATACGTGGTTGATTTTATCTGTAAAATTGAATAGAGCATCATAAATTGGCATGATTGCACCACCAGGATAACCATAGATAACTTCAATTTCTTCTTCCAGCAAACAACGAATAACCGCTTCTGAACCTGTAATTATTTCTTGTTTATTGGGCTCTTTGGCTTCCGCTGTATTTTCAACTGTATTCGTATTCATGTCGGCAAAATCGTAAATAAAAGTGTTAAGATTTACAAATATAAGGATTAATAGCTTGTTCCTAAATTTTTATTTAGAATGAAATAAAAGTTTAGTGTTTTGTTAACAAATGATTAGCTTAAATTGGAAAATATCAAAAATTTATTTAAAAAAATTATTGTTCGACAATTTGAAATTCTGTTCTTCTATTCTCCAATCTACCTTCTTCTGTATCATTAGTTGAAATAGGTTGAGATGCTCCCATTCCTTTAGCTGATAAACGATCAGCAGCAATTCCATTTTGCAATAAATAATCAACTACCGACTGTGCTCTTTTTTGAGATAATTCAAGATTATAATTAGATGAGCCGATATTATCTGTATGTCCTTTGACAATAGCTTTGATATTTTTATTGGCATTCATCAATTCAATAATTTTCTGCAATTCAGGAAATGACAAATCTCCCAATTCATAACTATCAGTTTTGAAAAGAATATTTTTCAAGATAATATTTGCTCCAAGTGCTATAGGTTGCATTTTGACTTCTAACACATAAGGTTTTACCATTGAACCCGACTGTGTCAAAAACTGTTCAGAATAAAACATATATCCAGGCTTGGTGATTTCCAATCTATAAGTCTTATTGACTGGCATACAGATTAAAAACTCCCCATCTTGCTTGGTCTGACCAAAACTAAAGATTTGATTGTTTTCAAAGTTAAAGATTGAATATTCGACATCTAACTTTGCTTTAGTGTGGATATCTGAAACAATTGCATTTACAAATGTAGAAGGTGTCGAACGGACTGAATCATGTAAGACAAATTGGTATAAATCCAATTTTCCTTGTCCTCCTTCTCTTTCACTTGCTAGATACGCGCTCTTTCCATCCAATTCAACATAGATACTAGATTCATCTTTCTCTGTATTGATAGGATAACCTAAATTGACAGGTTCAGACCATTTGCCATTATCAGACAATCTGGATACAAATATATCTTTTCCACCTATACTTGAATGTCCATTTGAAGAAAAATATAGAGAGCGACCATCTGCGTGGAGAAATGGAGTTTCTTCATCAAAAGGAGTATTGATAACATCACCTAGATTTTGCGGTTCTAGCCATTTGTTCTCTTTATTGAGGTAGGAAATATATAAATCTTTTCCTCCTTTTCCTCCTGGTCTGTTGCTACTAAAAAGAATTGCCATGCCATTGGCAGAAATTGAAGGTTGACTTTCCCAATCTGTAGAGTTGATAGGTGCTCCAATCCCGTTGGGAGTAGTCCATGTGCCATTTACCAAAAATGAATAAAAAATATCACAACTTCCTAAGCCGTTTGGATAATTACAAGCTGTAAATAGTATTAATTTACCATCAGCAGAAACAGATTGAGCACCTTCGTTCACATCTGTATTAAAAGATAATTCTTTGACATTGTTCCAATTGCCATTGACTTTTTCTGCTTGAAACAATTCTTCATTTCTTTCTTTCCTAGTAAAATACAATTTTTCACCATCTGGGCTTAAAAATGGATATAATTCAAATGCTGGAGTATTGACTTCATTTCCCAATTGAATTGGTTGAAATGGTACTGGATTTTGAATCATAAACCATGTGTATTCCAATTGCTTTATCTTTTCTTCAGTTAATTTCTGATAAGGTAAACCTAGCGCAGGAACTTTCAGTAAGCTTTTTAATGAATTGATAGCCTCAGGATAATTCTTTATTGCACGATTGGCATCAGAAGACATCTGCCACCAATATTTATCATTCAGCTTATATGTTTCTATTGACTTTTTTATAAAAGGAGCTGCTTTGTCAAATTGTTGGGTATAAATATATGTTTCAGCTAAAAGCTTTCTACCTTTAATAAAATCTGGATTGGATTGAACAAGTTTTTCTAAATGAGGTAAGATGTAATCATATCTTTTCAATGAAGCCTGAGAATTGAGATAAAACCATTGTTTTTCACCTTTCTTCGATAATCCATCAGATTTTCCAAACAGAATGGAAGTGCTAAAGATTACCAATAATATTGAAAATAGAAATCTTGTATTCATAGAAGAAACTGTTAAGGTATATCTAAATACTTATGCGTTTGAACAGAAAGTGACCATTGAGGAAATTTCTTTATATAATCAATAAGTTCTGGATAAAATTTATTTTTTTTGCTCCATTCAGATTGCAATAATAATACACATGATGATTGAACAATCTTAGCAAATTTTTCAGCCCATAAAAAATCAGATGAATGAAAAACAACTACTTTAAGCTCATCAGCTAACTGCACAACTTCATCAATTGGTGCTTTAAATTTTTTAGGAGAAACTGTTATCCAATCAAAATTTCCTTGGATAGAATAAGCTCCAGAAGTCTCCAAATGCACTCTAAATCCATGCATCTTTAGCAAAGCTGTTAATGCACTCAAATCGTACATCGTTGGCTCTCCTCCAGTGATTACGACTATTCCAATCGGATATTCTAATACTTTCTGAACAATATCTTCAATACTCGTCCATTGTTCTGGAGAAGCAATCCAGCTATCTTTCACGTCACACCATACACAGCCGACATCACAACCAGCTAAACGAATAAAATAAGCAGCATGACCAGCATATCTACCTTCGCCTTGCAAGGTGTAAAATTGTTCCATAATTGGAAGCGAATTGGGGTATTCTATAGGAAAATTACTCAAGTCCACCTGAATATTATTTTACTTCAGTCAACTTAATCATATTTGTTCTTCCTCTCCCACGAATAGGCATACTGCCTGTATTAATGACTACATCTCCACTTTCAACAATACCTTCTTGCTTGAGTAATGAGATAACATCTTCGATTGTATCATCTGTACTTTCAAAGCTATTATAATAATAGCAATTTGTCCCCCAAACAATGCTTAATGTATTGAGTAAGAATTTATTAGATGTAAATATGTAAATATCTGCTTCAGGTCTATAACTTGCCAATACAAAACCTGTATAACCTGAATAAGTCATTGCATTGATACATTTGGCCTGAACATCATGGGCTATTCTACAAGCATTATAACAGATAGCATCAGAATAAAAAGTAGGTGAACCTTCTTTTGCAAAATGCCCTTTGTTATAAATCGTAGGTTCTTGCTCCACTCTATAAATGATTTTATCAATTGTCTCAATGACTTTGATAGGATATTTTCCCACAGATGTTTCACCAGAAAGCATGACTACATCAGCACCATCTAAAACAGCATTAGACACATCAGTAATTTCAGCTCTTGTCGGTCTAGACATTTCTAGCATAGATTCCATCACTTGAGTAGCAATCACCACAGGTCTAGCTTGTTGAATACATTTCCTAACAATTCTTTTCTGCACAATAGCCATTTCTTCCATAGGCATTTCCACACCCAAATCACCTCTAGCAACCATGATAGCATCAGAAGCTTGAATGATATCATCAATATTAATGACAGCCTCTGGTTTTTCAATTTTTGCCATTACACGTGCCTGACCATTCTTAGATTTGATAATCTCTTTGAGTTCGTAAACTTCTTTTGCTTCTCTTACGAACGAAAGTGCTACCCAATTGATAGGATGTTCGAGAATGAAATCTAAATCTTTCAGATCCTTATTAGTCAAACTCGGAACAGATGTTACAGTATTAGGAAGATTAAATCCCTTTTTAGAGCTTAAGTCCCCTCCTTCTATTACTCTACAAATAACAACTTCATTATTTTCTATACTTTCAACTTGAAGAGAAATTTTTCCATCATCAATCAATATTTGTTCTCCTACTTTTACATCTTGAGGCAGGGTTTCGTATGTTACATCAATAATATTAGCATTGCCTAGTATTGGTTTGGTTACAACATGAATCAACTGACCAGTATTTAAAGTAACAACACCATTTTCAATCATTCCCACTCTCAATTTAGGCCCTTGTAAATCTGCCAATAAACTGATATGTGAATTGTATTTTTTATTAAGCTCTTCCGTAAAATTGATAACTTTTAAATGGTCTTCATGAGTACCATGTGAAAAATTCAATCTAAAAGCATTTACTCCTGCCAAATATAACTTCTCCAGCTGTTCGAAACTGTTACTAGCTGGGCCTATTGTCGCAATAATTTTTGTCTTCCTTCTCATTTTCTTTTATTTGTAACTTAATAGTAAGCTCTGGTCTTTTATTTTTTTTATTGAAATTTCTGCTGCCATTTGAATCTGAGGAAATGATTTAATTTCCTTCAAAAATCCAGAAGGTAAATATTTAAAAATACCATGAATCAATATAAGATAATCAAAATTTTTTAGCTCTTGATTAAAAACAATTGAATCGACTTTATTCTTAATTAAATCTACTTCATACCAATCTCCTTGATTAACATAAGAACATAATGGGAAATGAATGCCAGTATTTTCTACTACTTTATCAGAAGTGTTAAATAGTATTTTTTTATATCTATCATCTACAATAATTATATCACCTACTCTCTCAATATTCCAATCAAATTGATTATTAATTAACCACGCTAATTTATGGATAGGAGATTTGGATACTAAACCTAAAATTTTAACTTCATTATCCTCAAGCTGTTTTTCCTTAATAATACTTTTACTAGACATGAATTGAACTTTGCTTTCAGGTAAGAATTAAATCGTTTTCGATAGTAAAATATAACAAATTTACTCAACAAATATTATGTGGTAATCATTAAATGGATTAACTTTGCAACAATTTATTATTATTAAGAAAATATTAAGCCATGTCAACAATCGCTGAGCGAGTAAAAAGCATCATCATAGAAAGACTTAACGTCGAAGAAAGTAAAATTACAAATGAAGCTAATTTTATAAAGGATTTGGGCGCAGACTCATTGGACACAGTTGAGTTGATTATGGAGTTTGAAAATGAATTTAAAGTGAGCATTCCAGATGAAGAAGCAGAAAACATTACCACTGTAGGTGATGCAGTTGCTTACTTGGAAGCTAACGTTTCATTATAAACTTTCAATATGCTGCTTAACAGAGTTGTTGTAACAGGTATTGGCGCAATTACTCCTATAGGCAATAGTGCTAAAGAATATTGGGATTCCTTGATTCAAGGAGTTAGTGGTGCAGATTTTATTACAAAGTTCGATACCACACATTTCAAAACTAAGTTTGCTTGCGAAGTAAAAGATTTTGATATTTCTTCCATTTTAGACAAGAAGGAAATCAAAAGATTTGACCTTTTTTCACAGTATGCAATAGCTGCTTCAGAAGAAGCAATAATAGATGCAGGTATATTATCATCAGGTATTGACAAAAAAAGAATAGGTGTCATCTGGTCATCAGGCATAGGTGGTGTTGAGACTTTTCAAGATGAAGTCATCAAATACGCTAATAACGAAAGAGTACCTAAGTTTAGCCCATTTTTTGTCCCTCGAATGATAGTAGATATTGCAGCAGGTCATATTTCAATTCGACATGGATTTAGAGGTATGAACTTTTCTGTTGTCTCGGCTTGTGCATCATCTACAAACGCAATTATTGACGCATTAAATTATTTGCGTTTAGGGAGAGCAGATGTAATTGTATGTGGCGGTTCAGAAGCTTCTGTCAATGAAGTCAGTATCGGAGGATTTAATGCATTAAGGGCTTTGTCAGAAAGAAATGATAGTCCCCAAACAGCTTCAAGACCTTATGACAAAGATAGAGATGGATTTGTAATGGGTGAAGGTGCAGGGTGTCTTATCTTAGAAACATTGGATAGCGCACAACGACGAGGAGCTAAAATCTATGCAGAGCTAATAGGCGGAGGACTTTCTGCAGATGCTTATCATTTGACAGCACCACATCCAGATGGAGAGGGTGCGCAAGATGTAATGATAGATGCTATTCGAGATGCGAATATTGAAGTTACAGATATAGATTATATCAATACGCACGGCACTTCAACCCCGTTAGGCGATGGTATAGAAATTAAAGCTATTGAAAAAGTTTTTGGTGAACAAGCTCATCAGTTAAATATCAGTTCGACTAAATCTATGACTGGACATCTACTAGGTGCGGCAGGTATTATTGAAGCTATAGCATGTGTCATGTCTGTGAATCACGATATCATCCCTCCTACTATCAATCATGAACAAAGAGATGAAAATATCGACCCTTTATTAAATTTCACAATTCAGAATGCACAGAAAAGAACTGTTAATTATGCCTTGTCAAACACTTTTGGTTTTGGTGGTCATAATGCATCAGTAATTTTTAAGAAATTCCAACAATAATGATGGATAAACATCAATTTGAACTTGAAGATTTATATAAAAATCTAGGCAATTTTTATCCAACAAAATCAGAAATTTATTTTAAAAGAGCAATCACTCACCCATCTATCAACGGTCAGCTTTGTTATAATTATGAACAGTTAGAATTTTTGGGAGATGCTGTTCTGAGCATGATTGTAGCCGAATATTTATTTCAACATTTTCCATTAAAAGATGAAGGAGAACTCAGTAAAATGCGTTCTTACTTAGTCAGTAGAGCACAGTTAAATGCTGTAGCAAAAAAGATAAACTTATCACAGTTTGTCTTACACAATATTGATAGAAAATATATTGGGAATGCAAGAGATTTGGGAGGAGATATAGTAGAAGCATTGATTGGAGCTTATTATCTTGATGGAGGCATTGAAGCGGCTAAAGCATTTGTTTTCAAATGGATACTAAATGAAAATAATATTGAGCTATCTCAACAACTCACCATCGACCCTAAAAGCAAGCTTCATGAATGGGCACAGAAGAAAAAACGAAAACTAGAATTTCGTTTAATGAAACCAAATATACAAAGCCCAACTTCTTTTGAAGTACAAGTATGGATGAATAATATATTTTACGCTAGTGGTTTTGGTTATAGTAAGAAAATAGCCGAAAAAGAGGCTGCTATTCAGACATTAAATATCTTAGACCCAAATGCTGGACAAAACGATATTGATTAAAATTATTGAAACAGAAATGCCTTTTGGGAAATATAAAGGCTTGAAAATTTATCAAATTCCTGTTTCATATCTGGAATGGATGAGAAATAATAATGGTTTCCCAAAAAATCAGTTGGGAATGTTATTAGAAACAATGTATGTCATAAAGCTTAATGGTCTTGAATTTTTATTAAAACCATTACTCAATAATTCCAACAAAAAAATTACTGATTAAATAGAACTTTGCTTTCAGAGATATTTATTTGAGCATTCACACCCAATTTAATAGCACGGTTGTCATCAATATGCCCAGCTGGAAATCCAAAACATATCGGATAATCAAATTCTTGAGTATGTTCTAAAATAATTTCCTCTGCATTTTTACCATAAGGAATTGTATTATCCTTCATATCTGTCATTCCTCCAACTATCAAAGCAGTTATATTATTGAGTTTTGCTGCACGTTTGAGAGATACAATCATTCTATCAATATGATACAGATATTCATCTAAATCTTCAATAAATAAAATTTTTCCTGAAGTATTAAATAGGGTCTTTGTACCTAAAAGACTATATATCAATGATAAATTTCCACCAACCACTTTCCCAGAAGCAATGCCATTTCTATTCATCGGATGAGCACCAAATTGATAAGACAAACTTTTTCCCATCAGTGCATCAACCATAGATTGCAAAGAGGCTGGAGTATTATTATCAAAATTGACAGGCATAGTTGCGTGTAAAGTACTGATACCCATTACATGGTTGAGGTGGGCGTGCAAAGCTGTAACATCAGAATATCCAACTATCCATTTGGGTTTGGAGATGAAATTTCCATAATAAATATCGTCTATAATTCTTACAGTGCCATATCCACCACGACAAGAAAAAATAGCTTTCACTTCAGGATCATCTAACATCAATTGCAAATCACTTCTGCGAAGTTGATCATCACCACCGTATTGGCAATACTCAGCGCCAACAGATTTCCCTATTTTTACCTTAAATCCTGCCTGTTCAAAAAAATGGATAGATGAACGAATCGCTGATAAATCAATTTTTCGCGCCATACACACTAAGCCAATAGTGTCTCCAATATTTAAACTTGCCGGAATATACATAATGCACAAATCTAAGTCAAAATCTTAATCTATGACTAATGAATAATCACTTTCTCAGTAGATTTTCTACCGTCCATAGCAGATACTTCTATAACATACATTCCCTTGCCCCATTTCCTACCGTCAAACGCAATAGATTGAGTTGTTTGAAAAGAATAAGAATCAATTAATTTACCCAAAACATCCAATACTCTAATATTCACATTATTAATTTCTTCATCAAAATAAAGAGTAAAAATTCCATTATTGGGATTGGGAACGATATTACTAGAAATACTAGGTGAAAATTCCTTATGCTCTTTAACAAACAAATAAGTACAATCTGATAAATATTGACAGTCTCCGAAATCAACCGCCAAAGCATAAGTTCCAGGAGCATTTATCTTAATTGAAGATTTAGTTTCATTTTCTAAAGTAATCAGAGAGTCATTTTCGCATTTATACCATTGAAAAGTCTTACTATTAGGGTTGCCAATAATCTCACTTTGATATGTATCTAAGGTTTTAATTTGAACAATAGCTTTTTGACGAATTGTAATATCATCAATCCTCAGTTCATCTCTCGCATCAGAACCCATATCTATTTGCTGACCATTATAATAATACCTCCAAAGTAATTGAACATATTTTCTTCCCATCATATCTTGAGGTAAATCAACTTTAAATACTTGTTCATGTTCAGCATTGCTATTGCCATGATACTCTACCAACTGACCATTCACATCTTTAAAGTCAAAGACATCACCTTTATCACTATATCTATATTGAAGTCTTAAACTATATTTTTTAGATTGAGGAAGAACAGTGCCAGCAGTAAAAATCACTTCTGCAGCAGGAATATTTACTGTATTGAATGCTACTGCAACAGCTCCTAATCTTGTTTCATAGTAATTGTCATTGGCTTTTGTTGAGTTTATCAAAGACAAACCTCTGCTTCCCAAACCATTTATTCTAGTCTTAGTAGAATAATCATAACGAATACTGTCCAACCTACCTTCCAGCATTCCATTGGCACGAGAATCTGGAAACCTAGTATAATAAAATGCCATATTATTGGGTCTGGCCCCAATTAGTTGGCGACTTGCCCATTCTGAGAACTCATAAGGACATTGGTCAATTTTTGCAGCTTCTGGGATGTATATATAGTTTTCATCTACTTCAAAAAATGCTTTGACCTTAATATTTTTCTTCAAATCAAATACTAATGTATCGATATGAGAAATACTATCAGTTGTTTCCCAATAAGAAAATTTGTAGCCATCAGCTGGAATAGGAATAAATGAAATTTTAAAGTCATTAAAGTATAGTCCTTTCCATGGATATATCTGATTTGAATCGATTCCAGGAGTGGAAGAATTTATCTCAATAGTATTTATTTTTATATGACCTTTATTAATATCATCAACATCTAAAGTAACTTCAGACAAAGAGCCCATTCCAAATGTTTCCTGAATATGCTTTCTACAATTCTCAGGTCTTGAATTAGCAAAATCTCTAAGCAATTGAATATTATTCAACCAATCTTGCTTGGTTTTTGGCATCTCCCATCTTGTGATATGAAAATTTATAACACCATCTAGCCTGATTTGAAACAAATCAATTAAACTATTCACTCTTTTAGGTAAAAATGCAGTGTTTAATAAGTCTGAATATCTAGTAATGAATTCGTTTTTGAATCTTTCATTCTGAATAATTGTTCGAAATAAGAATGTATTAGGATTATCTCTTTCTTCTTCTTCCCCTTCTGCATTAATAATTATCATTATCGGATTCATTGTTCTCTCAAAAGCATTAATAGTAGGTGATTCCAAAAAGCTCCAATCATTATCAAAATTGACCCATCGCCATCTTCCATCTAGACCATAGGGTGAATGGGGAGTATATTTCTCTCTTTTATATCTCCAATACATAATATTATTTCCAGGCCAATCCGTTTCAGCAGAATATAATTTAGCTAGATTGTAATCAATATAATTATCTATGTCTATATTTTCATTACAATAATGATATGCATCTTCAGTATTAACATTAATTGATTTTAGATTATCAAGAAAGGAATTATAAACTTCTGCATTTCCTTCTGTAACTATGCTATTATTTTCTAGTATATCAATTTCCTTATCCTCAAATCCATACTTCCTTTGAAAATAATTCACATCTATTCTTTCTCGCGCATTTAATAACCCAAAAAACTCTCCATTTATAAATGTCAAAAATGGCATATATTCTTGATAGTCAATACCAGAGAATGCCATTATTTGTTGAATGAAAGCATCTTTGAAAAAAGTTTTATTATAATCATTTCCAGAATTTCTTAACAAAAGTCTTTTATAATCTTCATAAGGTAAATTTGAAAATATTGGATATGTAATAACTTCTTTTCCACTACTATAATATTGCCTTGGATATAGCCTCAGACTTTTATGAACAAATGAGCGAGACATATTTCCGTGAATTCTAATGCCAAGTTGCTGATTGACGACAACAGATTTACTACTAATAATTTCAAAATTAGCAGGAATCTCTGAACCTCTTCCTCTTCGATTATAGTTTGCTGGAGATTTATGATTAGAGGCGTATGGGTATGTGTATCTAAATGTCTCGTAATCTATACCAGGTACAGATATTCCATTCTCAAAACCTCTAAACAGATCCTCATTTACAGTTAAAGAAATTACAGGCAAATCTCTTTTAAATATTTCATTTTCTTTATAAAAAAATGTATGAGTAATTATTTCACTAGGATCTTTACCTTCTTCAACAGCTATTGCTCTAATCACAATTGCTGGTTCTTGCCTTTTCTTTGGAATAAAAGGAGATAAAAAAATAATAGCGTTAATATCACCCATCCAAAATAATTTATTTCGATACAGATTTAAATTAATAGGTGCATTGAAAATATTTGTCCTATAAGGTCTATAATATGAATCTGCTATATAACCTGGCTCTCTATAATAGCTTTGTTTGTATTCATAAGTAAAACCTCCTAAATTTTCAACTGAAGGCGTTGAACCATCTGTTGTGTAATAAATTTTGGCATTGGGATTATTTGTTGTAAGAGATAATAAAAATCCATCATCAAACTCTCCTCCTAATTGGGAAAAAATTGGTGGTTCAGATTTTTCTAATAAGACAGTGCCTTCCAAATTTGAAGAATTGGGAGTAGGTTTTTTAAACAATACCCAATTATTTGTCCCATCTAATTCTCTTCCATAAGAAACATCTGTAGAAAGATTATCATAAGTAACACTATCAATAATAGTTTTCCCATCTTTACCTACTAAGAAAACAGTTTCTCCATGGGTAGATAATGAAAAATTAAAATGGTTATGACTAATAGCTTCTCCATTGGCAATATAAAGTTTAAATCCTTTTGAAGGGATTGTATGAGTTGGATTAATTCCAATTCTTTGCTTCTTAAGATTATTGATATCATCAGAAAAATAGTAATTCAGTAAATTTAAACTTGTATCATTTGGATTGTAAACTTCTATCCAATCTGGATAATCTTTAGTAAAATTGTCATAATATGACATAAAGTTGGATGCCACTATTTCATTAATAAAAAATTGATAATACCCTTCTCCTTTAAGGGCAACCTCCTTAGAAAACTTATTCGTTTTAAAGCTCAACTTTCCATTTTCTATCCCTGTTGATAAACACTCCTTCTTGATGTAAAAATATCTATCATCTATTTGTCCATTTAAAGCGGGGAGAGTAATTGTTTGTGTATAGTTGTTATCCCTGGATAGTGAGATATAAAAGTTATTATCAGAAGTAATTGTTAATGGTTCTGTCAATTGAATAGCAGAAATTAATATGGAATCTATTAACGAAGATTTTCCAGGAAGGCAACCAAAATCACCTAAGTTTTCACTGTCAATAAAAACATAAGGTTGATATCCTGTACTTGTATTTAATCCTGCAACTCTAATATCATCTAGTGCTAAGAATGGTCTAGTTCCACCTTGATTGGCTGATTCTTGAAAATATTTCCATCTAATCTGGACATTTGTTTTATTTTCTAATTCATGCGGAAAAACAATTGAAAAGTTCTGAAACATCCCATTTTCTTTACCCTTTGAAGAATAAACTGTTGACAATGGAAAATCGATCCATTGTCCAGTAACACCAATCTGATATTGTGCTTTAAATTTAAACTCTCTAGGTTCAGGATATCCATTTCCTTGTTCGACCATTCTGACCTTCCAAGAAAGATCAATATCTTGCATATTAGAAGTATTCAGAGCTAATATAACTGCCCCTACTTTTCCACCAATCTCCTCTCCATTTCCACATCTTGAAGGAGAGTCTTGTTGGTCACTAGAATTTATCAGTCCTACTCCCCACTCTCCTAAACCAACAAATCTTGAACGAGAATCTATATTATAAACACATTTCCACAAACCATTTGGCTCATCATTTTCTTTAGGTTCTTCGTCAATATTATATTGTAAAAACAAAATATTTGACGGGTACTCTCCTACCCCTTTCTCTGAATTCCAGCTACTAAAAGAATATGGAGCTGTTAATAAGGAATATGGACTAGGATTATTCTGGCTATATCCTAATTGAATTAACGTAATAAAAGACAAAAAGAAAAATGCTTTCTTCATGCCTTAAAGTAACAAAATTTAAAAATATTTTCAAAAATTTAGAAGCCGATTATGAACTTAAATTTATCTAGTTACTCCATTAATACTATCAACAACTGCTAAACCATTACCAATATTATAAAAATCTATTCCAACAAAATTGACTTTGTGACCAATTTCTCCAGTGCATTTTTTGACTCTCTGACCTAAAACTTCAAAACTATTTGCTTCTTTTGCTTTTGATTTATCTGGAAGTCCAAGACTATTAGAAATCCAATGATTCAACAAGTAAAAAGTTCTTAATCCATTCTTTCCTCTATTTTCGCTACAATCCATTGAAGATATCGTTTGAAATTCATACTTTGAATCTAATACATTATTCCACGCATATAAGATTTCTTTTGGAGTTCCTCCTTTTTCGTTTTCAACCATCAAAACAAGTCGTTGATTATTGTCAATCATTTGCTGGAGAGTAGGCCATGTACCATTATGAACATAAATTAAATCTCTCATTTTCAAAGTATCGAATACGCTCAAAATCTCATCATGTGAACAATAATTTTCAAAAATGATGACAATCACTTCTCTTGGGTTTTCTGAAAGGAATTTATTAATCTCTGTCATTGCAGCAACTAATGTCTGCTTGCCTCCCTGTTGGACTCCATGATACATTATTGGGCCTTGTCCTGAACTATAAACGTCTAACATTAGACCTCTTACTCCATCTGAAAGTTGCTTATATATCGAATTATCTTGATTGGGAACTAAAAATTTCTTTTCACTATTATTATATGAATTGTGAGTCATCAATATAGAGATATCATCTAGTTTTTTATCACAAAACTCACTAAAGCCATTACACTTGTTAGATTCTACTATTTTGGCACTTTCCTTCTTGCAAGATATCCCTACAACAAATACTAATAATAAAGCGAAAATTGAATTTTTATATTTCATCAAACTATATTTTATCACTTTCTAAATTTACTAAAATTTAACTTGTTGTTATATCTACTTGAACAAGATTTTTTATCGTTTTTTTATTTTAATTTTATTTCATACATTACTTTTTATTATGCCCAACAGAGCCTCCAACTTTTTTAAGAACATTGTACATTCAGAAGAATTTGAAGAATATCTTCAATTATTTCCTAATAATATCGGAGCTGCTGGATATGATCCTTGGGGGTTTAATATTAAAGGGATAAAAAACACTTATATTTTTGGTAAGTTTTTATATGAAAAATTTTTCAGAGTTGAAGCTTTTGGTTTGGAAAATATTCCAAAAGAAGGTCGTGTGTTGGTCGTTCCAAACCATAGTGGTCAATTACCTTTAGACGGAGTATTGGCTGGATATGCCATGCTTACCAACCCTTATTCACCAAGGATACCAAAAGCTATGGTAGAAAGGTTTTTCCCTACTGTACCCTTTGTCGGAAATTGGTTAGGAAGTGTTGGTTCTGTTGTTGGAGACCCTTATAATTGTCAAAAATTATTGGAAAAAGATGAAGCAATCATAGTGTTTCCAGAGGGAGTAAGAGGTTCTGGGAAATTGTTCAAAGACCGATATAAATTACAGCGATTTGGAAATGGATTCATGCATTTGGCGATGAAACATGAAGCTCCTATTGTTCCTGTTGGTATTGTTGGATGTGAAGAATCAATTATTTCATTTGCAGATATTAAGCCTCTAGCAAAACTACTAGGAATCCCCTATTTTCCTTTGGCATTACCTATCATACTTCCAACGAAAGTGTATATACATTTTGGAAGACCTTTACACTTTGAGAATGACATTTATCATGAGCGTGAAGTGAAAATGAGGGTAAATATCATCAAGAAAGAAATTAATGACCTCATTGAATTGGGGTTGTCAAAACGTAAATCTATATTTTAGAAATGGAATCAAATAAGAAAAAAATCATGGTTACAGGTGCCGCTGGCGCCTTGGCTCAGAAAGTAATCAATAGGCTTAAAAGAGACTATAAAGTAATAGCTGTCGATTTTCGTACTAAGATAGATTTGGGAATTCCTGTTGAAAGTTATAAAGTGGACTTCAACAAAAGGATATTTGAAGATGTTTTTAGAGATCATCAATTTGATGGTGTTATCCATCTAGGAAGAATCTCCGCTAGCGAGTCTAATAGATTTACTAGATATAATGCCAATGTTATGGGTACCAAAAAGCTTTTGGATTTATGTAAAAAATATAATGTTCCTAGAGTTTTAGTTTTATCCACTTATTTCGTCTATGGAGCCAGTCCTTTTAATCCATCTTTATTAGACGAAAAAACACCGATAAAAGCTGCTGACTTGACAATGGATTTAGTAGATTCAGTGGAATTGGATAATCTAGCGAATATTTATATGTATAAACACCCAGAATTGAATATTTCAATTTTAAGACCTTGTAATGTTGCTGGACCTGGAGTAAAAAATACATTTTCAAAATTATTGGCTTCAAAATCAGCTCCTGTACTTTGGGGTTTTTCACCGTTGATGCAATTTATTCACATTGACGATATGAGAGATGCGATATGTCTAGCTTTTGAAAAAAATATTCCAGGATTGTATAATGTTGCTCCTTCAGATTATATTGGTTTTCAAGATGCAGTAAGACAAAGTAATTGTCGATTTATTCAAATTCCCTCAATTCCGCCTTCTCTAACTGAAGCCATAAGTAAATTTCTGAAGATGGAGACTCTCCCACCTTTCCTATTAAATTTTTATAGATATCCTGTCATTATTGATGGTAGTTTATTTGCAAAAACGTTCGGATTTCAACCTAAAAAATCATTGGAAGATATTTTTAATTATTATAAAGAAGTTAAGTAAAACAGTGCAAAATATTCAAAAACCTTCGGTCCTCTATATTCATGGATATGAAAGTTCACCTATAGCAAGTAAAACAACCATTATTTCAGATTTGGGATATAGTGTGATTGCTCCTAAAATACATTACAAAGAAGGAATTAATACCTTTAAAAGGCTCAAAAATCTCGCAAATTATTTTGATGTAAAATGGCTTATTGGCAGTTCACTTGGAGGATATACTGCATTTTGGCTAAGTCAAGAATTAAATATCCCTACCATATTATTCAACCCATCTTTGCCTTTCAGCAAGATAGACCCTGGTCTCGCTCCAAAATCTATTGAGATTAAAAATTTTCAACAGCATATTTTTCTAGGAATGCAAGATGATGTAGTCAATCCTATTACTACGAAAGAATGGCTAAAACAAAAACACTTAATAGATAAAGTGAATATCATAGAACATCCAAGTAATGGGCATCAAATTCCCTTAGATGTATTTCATCAAACTATAAGTAGTTTTATTTAATTAATATCTACTTACAAAAAGAGGCTCTCTAAATTTCATAGAAAGCCTCTCTGTAAAACCAAAGATTTATTAATCTATATATTTCAAAGACTTTTTAGGGTCTGTTGCTAGTAATGAGGCATAAATCAACTTTATTGTTTCGGCAACATCTGCCTTAGAAACCAATTCCACAGTTGTGTGCATATATCTCAAAGGTAAAGAGATTAATGCTGAAGGTACTCCACCATTGCCATAAGCAAATGCGTCTGTATCGGTTCCTGTGACTCTAGAGCTAGCATCTCGTTGGAAAGGGATATTTGCATTTTCGGCAGCTTCTATTATTAGTTTTCTGACCTTATTGTGAACCGCTGGAGCATAAGTAATCACTGGTCCTTTGTGACATTTTGTATCACCAGTTTCTTTTACCTCTATCATAGGTGTAGATGTATCATGACAGACATCAGTAATAATTGCCATGTCTGGTTTTATCCATTCTACAGCCATTTCAGCACCTCTCAATCCTACTTCTTCTTGAACAGCATTGACTATATACAGCCCAAAAGGAAGATTGATTTGATTGGATTTTAAAAGTCTTGCCACTTCAGCTATCATAAAACCTCCAATTCTATTATCCAAAGCTCTACTTCCATAATACTTATCATTCAAAGTGAAAAATCCATCTTTAAATGTGACCACACATCCTATATGAATTCCCATTTCTAACACTTCTTCTTTTGTTGTAGCTCCAACATCAATTGTAATATTGGACACTTTGGGAGTATGTTCTTTCTCTTTACGTAAATGAATAGCTGGCCATCCGAAAACGCCATCAACAATTCCTTTATCTGTATGAATATTAACTCTCATAGATGGTGCTATCATGTGGTCACTTCCTCCGTTTCTAATCACATAAATAAATCCACTATCACTTATGTAGCTAACAAACCATGAAATCTCATCTGCATGTGCTTCAATCACTACTTTGTACGGCGCATCTGGATTAATGATTGCTGTTACTGTTCCATAATTATCTACCTTATATGTATCAGCATAAGGTTTAATATAGTCCAACCATATTCTTTGTCCACTCTCTTCAAACCCTGTTGGGGAAGCGTTATTCAAATAAGCAGAAAGAAACTTTTCCGCCTGCTCATCAATTTGATATTTAATTTCTGTCATAGTCTTACAAAGGTAAAAGGTATTCAAACCTATTAATGACAAAAAACATTATTTAACATCATATATTCTTCAATGACGTACTGATGCTACTAATAAAATCTTTTTATTAATGTACAAACCAATGTAACTTTAGTAGCAGAGATTTATCAATAAATTGAGGAACTTTATACAATTCTTATTTAATCATAGTTTAAAAATATCAATATGAATAAATTTATTTTCGGAATAGCAGCATTATTACTTGTCAATTGCAATCATAAGGTTCAAGAGATTAGCGAAGAAGAAAGATCAAATTATCTGACATTAGGCGATAGTATTACTAATCATGCGCAAAAGGTGCTATTGTCAAACGTATCTCAGACTATTGCTAGTTCTGGTGTTAGTGGTGCTATTGATTTTTGCAATATCAATGCATTGCCATTGACTGATTCTGTTGCAGATATTTATACTACTCGAATTCAAAGATTAACTGATAAAAATCGAAATCCTAACAATTTAATCAAAGATGAAATAGATAAAAAAGCTTGGGAAGAGATAAAGAGGTTGATGAATGATAAAGAAATTATAGCAAAACATTTTATCCAACAAGAAGGAGATAAAGTCTATTATTATAAACCTATTGCATTAGGAATGCCTACTTGTCTTTCTTGTCATGGTCAAATAGATACTGATATTCCTTCGGAAACTTACCAAAATATATTATCAAAATATCCAAATGACAAAGCAATCGGCTATCATTTAGGAGAATTGAGAGGAATGTGGAAAGTGGAGTTGTAAAATTTTTCTCTCCTAAAACTGTCCAGTACCCAATGGCTTTTCAATTGGAGCAGGAGTAGGTTTGGGTATTTCCTTAGGCTTTGACTCTGGTTTAGGTTTTACGTTTTCAGATTTTGGAGCTATAGGCTTCGCTACCTGTTGAGGAGCAGAGTTTACTGTTTTTGGCTTTGAATCAACAATAGCTTTTTGAGCATTAGACGGAGTTACAGTTTTAGTAGATTGAGGCGCAACATTAGCTTTCTCAACATTATTAGTTTTAGTTGATGCTGAAGAATTTACCTGAGGGCTTACAGTAGTAGGCTTACTCGTTTCAGATTTTTGTTGTATGGAAATATTTTTAGTTGAACTAGCTGGTGTTATTGCTTGCTTAGATGAGTCTTGTTGTGGAAGTTTTTTAGGCACCCAAGTGCTATTTCCCAGTGAATCAACAACCTCTATCATTTCAGGGGGTAAAATTTGATTTAAAGTTGAATGTAAAATATTACCTTGCAAATCTCTTGCAATTATTTTTCCATTGGGATCAATTAAAAAATTTGCTGGAATTCCTACTACCTCATAATCTTTAACTGAAGGACTTCTCCATTTCAATAAATCACTGATATGAACAAATCCTTTTAATTTATCGACATCAATTCCTTTCTGCCATTGTTCTTTTCTAGCGTCTAATGAAAATGAAACGATTTTAAATTTTCTATTTTTAAACTCCTTAAAGGCTGACAACAAATTGGGGTTTTCCTTCCTGCAAGGCTGACACCAAGAAGCCCAAAAGTCCAATAATACGTACTCTCCTGCAAAATCTTTAAGCCTAACTGTGTCACCATCAATAGAAATAGCTTCAATATTGGGAGCTACACTTCCTATTGACAAACCATTTTTCGCTTGATTCAATATTTGACTTCTATATCCTGAAAGTGATTTATACCACATTTCAGCATATCTAGCTTCGGGAAAAGATTTGTGAATTTTCTCTGAAGAGTTCACCAAAAAAGAAATATTTTCAGGAGAAGAACCCACATAATTCAATGAAAAAGCAGCGACATCACCATTTTTCACAGTATCAATAAAGTTCTTTACAAAATTGAGCATCTCTTGACGGTTGCTAGCTTTCAATTCCAAGACTCTATCTTCAGGCAATGAGTCTCTAATTGCTAAAGAATCAATTTCTAAATACTCTTTAGAATTGTTTTGAGAAAACTGAACGATACTTTTCAATTGATTGGATTCGATATTTCCTGAAATTGAATAATTTCCATTTTTCTTCAAATCCCAATTAATCTTTAAAGATTCTTTATTTTTTCCGATATAAATAAAAATCATTTGATTAGATACTGGTTCTCTAAAACGGTAAATTCCATCGTTCATATACACTTTGAAATTAGCTGTTCCATTTTGAACCATTGAACTATCTACAATTACTTTTTCTGGAGTAGCAACATCTTCCAATAACAATAATAAATTATTGCCTTCAGGAATTTTCACAAGGATTTCAGTCCCTTCAAATTGATGAGTGCAAGCAGAGAAAATAGTTAAAGTAAATATCCAAATAAATATCTTTGACATATTGATTTACAATTAATTAAGAGTTAAGCAACTCTTGTAAAATTTTATTGGTTGATTTTGGATCTGCTTGACCGCCAGAAATTTTCATTACTTCTCCCATAAACAATCCTAAAATACCTTTTTTGCCGCCTTGGTACTCCAAGACTTTCTCAGGGTACTTTTGTAAAGCAGCTTCTGCCCATGATTTCAATTGGTCTGTATCAGAGTTTTGAACCAGATTCAATTGAGCTGCTAAATCAGAAGCTGAAACTGTCGGTTGTTCAATCATAGCTTCAAATAATCTTTTTGCTCCAGAAGAACTTACTATTCCTTTATCCACTAATTCAATAATTGAAAAAATATGATTTGGAGTCAAAATAAAATCTTTAATCTCTATTGCATTTTGATTGAGATAAGACTTCACCTCTCCCATTATCCAATTGGCTGCAGCTTTATAATTTTTTGTTTTAGAAATCAAATCAAGATAATACAAAGCAATATCCTTCTCGTCAGTTAGAACACCAGCATCATAAGCAGAAAGCTCCAACTCTGAGGTGAATTTTTCTACCAATTCAGATGGTAAAGGAGGCATCAGAGATTTAACGCTATCCACTCTTTTTTGCTTTACAATTACTGGAGGCAAATCTGGCTCAGGAAAATATCTATAATCATTTGCCAATTCCTTGGAACGCAATGCAGCGGTTGAACCATCAGCAGGATTAAATCCTCTTGTTTGTTGCAACACTTCCTGACCACTTTCTATCAAATCAATTTGACGCTTGAATTCACCATCAATAGCTCTTTTAACATTTCGAATAGAGTTCATATTTTTTACCTCTACTCTAGTGCCAAAAGTTGTACTTCCTTTTAATCTAACAGAAATATTAGCATCACATCTCATACTACCTTCTTCCATATTTCCATCACAAACATCTAGGTATCTGAGTAGTTTTCTTAACTCTGTTAAATAGCTATATGCTTCATCTGAAGACCGAATGTCTGGTTCAGAAACAATTTCAATCAGTGGCATTCCTGCACGATTCAAATCTACTAAAGAAAAAAATGGGTCTAGCTCGTGATTGTTTTTCCCTGCATCCTCTTCCATGTGAATACGAGTGATACCTATATTGTTTTTCTTGCCAGCTACTTCAATTTCAATATGACCTTGAGTACAAATAGGTGTTTTATCTTGAGTAATCTGATATCCTTTTGGTAAATCTGCATAAAAATAATGCTTACGAGCAAACTCATTTACTTCCGTAATCTTACAGTTTAATGCCAAACCTACTTTAATTGCCATGTCAATCACTTCATTATTGAGCTTAGGCAAAGTGCCTGGCATAGCAAGTGTGATAGCACTTATCTGAGTGTTAGGTGATGCTCCATATTCTGTGGAGTCTGCCGAATAAATTTTACTTTTTGTCAATAACTGAGCATGAACTTCCAAGCCAATTACTGCCTCATATTTATCATAAACTGTTAATTCCATTGTTGATTATAAGTTTTTGTATTACAATTTATTAACCAATTCTTTGGCAGATGAAATGACTTTTGAAACACCTGTAATATCTTGTCCTCCTGCTGTAGCGATATAAGCTTGTCCACCACCTCCTCCTTTGATATGGGTAGCCAAATCTTTAACTATTTTTCCAGCATTCAATTCTTTGGTTTTCACTAAATCATCAGAAATTCCAACTGCAATAAATGGTTTCTCATTACTAACACCAGTAAAAATAATAATTGCATTGTCCAATTCTTGTCTCAATTCAGTTGCCAATTGTTTAGCAGCATCTGAGCCAATATCTTCAAGTTGAGTCACAACAAATGAAATACCATTATGATGTTCAATAGATTGTTTGACCTGTTGTTTGATTTGTTTCAATTGAGCAACCTGATATTGTTCAATCTGCATCTTCATACTTACATTTTCTTCCAAAAGACGTTGTACAGATTTAGTAATATCTTGAGGGTGTTTTAATGCATCAGATATAAGATTCAAATATGATTCTTTATCCCTGATATACTCCATCACTTTGTGCCCTGCAATAGCTTC
>JAMLHJ010000005.1 GCA_023957245.1 Chitinophagales bacterium | reverse complement strand
ATTGCTTTTTCGGTTGTTCGGGTTTTACTTTTTCTTCTTTATCGACAAATTTCGTGTCAAACGAAATATGTTTTTCTAAGCGCTCTATTACAAAATCTCTATTTATATCGTCAAGATGTGTAAATTCAACAAGGGTGTAATTATTTTGTTTGCAAAGTTCTAATTTTTTCCTGTCGTTTTGTGTTCTTTTTTCCAATCCTTCTTCGCCACCCCAATGCTCAATTGCTTGATAATGCTGTTCTCCTTGATATTCTATGCCAAGTCGCAATTCGGGAATGAATATATCTAATTCCAAACCTTGCATTTCACTACCACGATAATGAAAAATTGGATTGTGTTCGGGAAAAATCTCCTTAATCAAATAATACAAATGTGTTTCAGAAATCCATTTTTCGCCAATTTTTGGGTAGCCAAAATACTGGCGTAAATCGTTTTCAATTCTTACATTATCTTCTTTGACAAAATGAAAAATCTCTCCAAATTGTTTTTTATTTTCTAAATAATAATACGGCAAATATCTTTTCAAAAATCCCGAATATTCCGAACTTTCTCTTACAACGTTAGGTCGTGTTTTTGTGCATAAATGACAAATGCCATCTTTGTATTCTGCATTATCTATTCTCGCTGAAATTTCAGTTTCATATTGAAGATTTGTAAAACGTTGAAAGTCCCATTTCCAATCAATATGTCCTTTGAAGCAATTACAAATGTATAATTTCCCTGTTCTTCTGCTAAGAAAAAAGGAAGGATAATTTACTGTGCTTAATTTTACGTCAATCAATTCCTGTTTTGGTGGTTCATTATAGTATTTTTCAAAAACTTTTAGCAAAGAATTTTCGTCAAAGTGAACCCCGAAAATTGCAATAAATGATTTTCTTTTCTTTGCTTGAATTTGCGAAGTGTAACCAACTAATTTAATGCTGTCGCTTGTTTTTACTTCTATTTCGTAATCTCCATTTTCAACATAAAAACCAAAATTACCGATGCTAAAATTTTTGCATTTCATAAATGTGTCTAATGATGGTAGTTCGGTATAAGCTCTGTTTTGGTAATTTACGGCTGTAAACCCATAATAGTCCACCCCATAACCCGCACAAAAATCAATATCTAAAAATTCTCTTGAGTTGTATAATGAAGGGATAGGTGTTAGTTGAACAGGATTACTTTTTAGCTTAGCATTTATACGTTCTGTTTGCTCTACTTGTTTAATTCCACTTTCAAGAATTGCTTTTCTGACCTTGTTTGAGTAAACCTTTCGTAAGTCTTTGAATAAATTTGTTTTCTTGTCCACTGAAAGAACTTCATTAAAAAGGTCGTAAGTTTTTATTTGTGTTAAGTCAATCGTAAATTTCATTGTCGCAATTCTGTTTCATTCGGATTGGTTATGTGTTCTGTGTTAAGCTTGCCACTAACTCTCAAATATACACAGTTCAGTTAAAAAACAATAACATTCTATACTGTTTTTCAAAAGGCTATAAGCTGTTGTTTTTCTGTGAAATGAACACAACTTATCGTTGAAATTTGCAATGTATTATTTTCTATTTTATAAGTTTATTTATATTGCGCAATAAAATAGTTATTTGAATTACGCAGGTTATAAAAGAGCTTTATTTTTAAAATGACAATGTTTTTCACCATTGATATACGCTCCATTTGTTCTCAAATCTTAACCAAAACTTCCAGGCGAGAATGGCGCCAGTCATATTGGCTAGAATATCTGTCCAATCCATAGCTCGGCTTGTCATTGATTGAAGAATCTCTATCCATATCCCAAGAAAAAATACTGCTATAAATGCATGAAGAAATATTGTATCTCTATTGTCAGTTAAGTTGCCTATCCCCTTTTTTCGCCAAACCCACAAAGTCCAAGTTCCGAAATGCATCATCAAATGCACCCATTTGTCAAAATATATTTTATCAAAAAATGTGTTGGAAGGAATAGAGGAGGAGGGGAGTAAACACAAAGTTATTACTAGGCTAATATATAGTATAAGTATTGCCCATCGAATGATTGGATATTTAAAAATCTTTTCCATAAAAAAAGCCACGATGTTACTTTCGTGGCTCTCTTTCTATTTTTAAATGAATTTAGGCAATCAAAGCCTTGTATTCATCAGCATTTAATAAATTGTCAAGTTCTGCACTATCAGCAATTTTTAATTTAATCATCCAACCCTCACCAAATGGATCAGTATTGACTAATTCTGGTTCGTCAGCTAACTTTTCGTTGACTTCCAAAACTTCTCCAGATATAGGCAAAAATAAATCAGAAACAGTTTTTACAGCTTCTACTGTTCCAAATATCTCTCCAGCTTCCAATGTTTCTCCTTCAGTTTCGATATCTACAAAAACAATATCTCCTAACTCGCCTTGGGCAAAGTCAGTAATTCCAATGAAAGCGATTTCTCCTTCTACACGAACCCATTCGTGCTCTTTGGAATACTTTAAATTTGTTGGTACGTTCATGATTTGAATTTTGTCAAAAATAATAGTTTATAATTAAAAAGCCTATCTTTTTTATGATTAGCTGAATTAAGATTGTTCTGCCATCTTCTTTTCCCAATTCCAGGCACTCAGCATCATGTCCTCAATGGAATAATTAAGCTGCCAACCTAAATTTTGTGTTGCTTTGGTATTATCTGCATATACTTCTATCACATCTCCTGGTCTTCTTGCTCCTATTTCATACTTCAAAGGAATTCCAGTGCTTTTTTCAAAGGCTTTTATCGCTTCCAATACTGTAACGCCATTGCCTGTCCCCAAGTTAAAAACTTCAGGATTTTCTGTTTCTTTATTTTTTAATAAATAGTCTATAGCCAATGTATGAGCATGTGCAATATCGCAGACGTGTATATAATCTCGGATACATGAGCCATCTCTTGTAGGATAGTCATTTCCATAAACGGTCAATTTTTCTCTTTTACCGATAGCTGTCTGTGTAATAAAAGGAGCAAGATTATTAGGAACATCAATAGGCATTTCTCCAATTTCACTAGAAGGGTGAGCTCCGACTGGGTTGAAATATCTTAGAATAATTGTTTTCAAATGAGTAGCTCGGACAACATCTGTTAAAACTTGCTCTCCATGTTGCTTTGTACGAGCATAAGCGCATTGTGCCTCTTGAAAAGGAGTGTCTTCAGTGACTGGTAAGTGTTCGACTAAGCCATATACAGAACAAGAAGAAGAAAATACAAAGTTTTTGATATTTAATTGTTCAGCAACTTCTAAAATATTGAACAAGCCTACCATGTTATTTTGATAGTATTTTAGAGGTTGAGCAGTAGATTCAGGAACAGACTTATATGCTGCAAAGTGAATAATTCCTTCGGCATCTTGATGTTGAGATAAAGCTTGTAATGTTGCTGATTTATCGGTCAAATCTACTTGATGAAAAAGCACTTTTTTCTTTAAGATTTTTTCTACACCATTCAATATTTTTATATTAGAACGACTCAAATTATCTAATATCACTACTTCATAACCATTTTGTTCCAAATCCACTACGGTGTGTGAACCGATATAGCCACAAGCTCCTGTTACAATGATTTTTTTGCTCATTTTATTTGATAAGATTTAAAAGGTATTGCCCATATCCACTTTTTAATAAAGGTTGAGCTATTTCTGATAAATGTTTTTTGTCAATAAAACCTTTTCTATATGCTACTTCTTCAATGCAACCGATTTTTAGACCTTGCCTTTGTTCTATGACTTGTACAAATTGGGAAGCTTGCATTAGAGAGTCAAATGTACCAGTATCTAACCATGCGGTTCCTCTATTGAGAATAGAGACTTTCAATTTGCCTCTTTTAAGATATTCTTTGTTGACATCAGTGATTTCATATTCACCTCTAGGGCTAGGTTGTATATTTTCTGCAATCTCAATGACTTCATTATCATAAAAATATAAACCAGGTACAGCAAAATTAGATTTCGGTTGTGTAGGTTTTTCTTCGATGGAGAGTACATTGTTATTTTCATCAAAATCTACTACTCCATATCGTTCTGGATCTGAAACATGATATGCGTAGATAATACCTCCGTCTGGATCGCTATTACCTTCTAATAGTTGCCCCAAATTACTTCCATAAAAAATATTGTCGCCTAAAATCAAAGCCACTTTGTCGTCGCCAATAAATTCCTTTCCTATTACAAATGCTTGAGCTAGTCCATTAGGAACTTCTTGTATCTTATAATGAAATTTGCAACCATATCTACTACCATCTCCTAAAAGCCTTTCAAAATGAGGTAAATCTATTGGAGTGGAAATAATAAGAATTTCATTGATTCCAGCCATCATCAATACAGATAGGGGGTAATATATCATTGGCTTATCATAGATAGGCATGATTTGTTTGCTGATTGCATAAGTGATTGGGTGCAAGCGAGTTCCTGAACCTCCAGCTAATATAATTCCTTTCATAGGATAAAAATAGTATTGTTTTTACAATATTCAACATTTATAAAATACAAGAAGAAAATTAAAATTTTGCTATTCATTACTAATATGTTAACAAATTAGGTTAACTTACTTTCAAAATGTATTAACTTTACATAGCTTAAAGCAATCAAAAAAATAATTATGGCAGAAAAAGTTTTTAAAGTGCTCATTGTTGACGACGAACAAGATGTTTTGGAGTTTCTTAGTTACAATTTAAGCAAGGAGGGATTTGAAGTATTTAAAGCAGAAAATGGCAAGTCAGGAGTAGAACTAGCCAAGCGTGAAAATCCTGATATTATACTATTAGACGTGATGATGCCAGAAATGGATGGTATTGAAACTTGTAGAACATTGAGGGAAATGCCTCAGTTTGAAAATACAATAATTGCCTTCCTAACAGCACGTACAGAAGATTATTCCCAAATAGCTGGTTTCGAAACAGGTGCAGATGACTATATCAGCAAACCTATAAAACCTAGAGTTTTGATAAGTAGATTGAAAGCTTTATTGAGAAGATATGATTTCAAAGAAGCCAAAAGTAGTACCTTAAAAGCTGGGAATATTCAGATTGATAGAGAGAGATATTTAATCATCTTTAATGGTGAAGAAATGGCTGTTCCTAGAAAAGAATTTGAATTGCTTTATTTATTGGTATCCAAACCTGGTAAAGTCTTTAAAAGAGATGAAATCCTTAATGAAATTTGGGGTAGAGATATAATCGTAGGAGATAGAACAATAGATGTACATATCAGAAAACTCCGTGAAAAACTAGGCGAAGATCTTATTAAAACAGTAAAAGGAATAGGATATAAATTTGAAGAACAATGATTAGACGGCAACTCACTCCTAATGTAATTGCCTTTATCACTAGTTTTTTTGTGTCCTTTTTTAGCATTTTAGCTTTGTTGCTTTTTGATATAGCAATAGAGTTAGTGCAACCTTATTATTTATATTTATTTCTATTTGCCGTAGCTTTTGTCATTTCTTTTGTTTTGTACAAATTTACATTGATGCGTTTTGTCAACGATAAACTAAAGATTATTTATAAAGCAATCGGGCAATCCCTCAAATACCAAAAGGAAGTCAGCCATAGCCATAGTTCCAATATTATGCGTTTAGTGGAAATAGATGTTGGAGATTGGGCTATCAATAAGAACAAACAGATTCGTGAGTTGCGTAAATTGGAAACGTATAGGAAAGAGTTTGTAGGAAATGTTTCCCATGAATTAAGAACACCTATTTTTAATGCTCAAGGGTATTTGGAAACCTTGCTTGATGGAGTAGATGATCCAGTTATAGAAAAACAATACTTGCAGAAAGCCTTATCTAATGTTGAAAGATTAGATGCTATAGTTTCAGATTTATTAGAAATATCAAAATTTGAAGCAGGTCAAATACATTTGGAGAAGAAAGCATTCGATATTATAGCGCTTTTTCATAAAGTATTTTTTCAGTATCAGCATATCGCCGAAAAGAGTCAAGCCACATTGGTTGTTGATTCAAAATTCAAAAACTTATACGTTTGGGCAGACCCTGTGAGGATAACTCAAGTCGTTGAAAACCTTGTTTCTAATGCCATTAAATATGGCAAAATGGAAGGAACTGTAACAATCAAGTTTTATATATTGGAAGAACAGATTATTGTGGAGGTCAATGATGATGGACCAGGTATTGCAGAAGAAAATCTTCATCGATTGTTTGAAAGATTTTTTAGAGCAGACAAAAGCCGTTCTAGGAATATCGGAGGTACTGGTTTGGGTTTGTCTATTGTCAAAAATATTATTGAAGCACATGACCAGAATATCACGGTGCGTAGTGAGTTGGGAGTAGGAACAACATTTACTTTTACCTTAGAAAAAGCAACTCAAGAAGCTATCGACCAATTGAACCTTCTATAAAAGGGATTTTATTAAATTCAGGGATTCCTATCAAAAATATTTATGAGCTCATCTCAATTATTTTCAAATGTTGTAATTGTAGCTAATGGAAGTTTTCCGTCACATCCCATTCCATTATCTTTTATTCAAAATTCAAATTATATTGTCTGTTGTGATGGGGCTGCTAATGAATTTATTGCTCGCATAGGGCGACCTGCAGCAATAGTAGGTGATGGAGATTCGATTTCACAAGAGAATATAAATTTGTTTTCTGAAATTATCCATATTGATAACAATCAGGAAACCAATGATTTGACCAAGGCTGTTCAGTTTTGTTTGCAGCAGGGCATTAAAAAGATAACAATAGTTGGTGGCACAGGCAAAAGGGAAGATCATACAATAGGAAATATTGCTTTATTGACTCAATATATTCAAGATGTTGAAGTGAGGATGTTGACCAATCATGGCGTATTTACTCCTATTTGTGCATCAACACAATTTGAAAGTGTCAAAGGGCAGCAAGTTTCTATTTTTGCTATTGATGATAAACCAATGACAACAATAGGTTTAGTTTATCCTATTGAACATCGAATATTGAAATATTGGTGGCAAGGGACATTGAATGAAGCAAAAGGCAGCCATTTTCAAATAGAAACAGAAGGAAATGCTATTATTTATCAAGTGTATCATCCAGATTGGCAAGTAAAGTAGATGATTGATTTATTGATTGTTTTACAGTGGGTAGGTGTATTATTTGGAATAATACAAGTATGGTATTCCAAGGAGAATCGTCCTATCAATTATTTATTTGGGATAATAAGCGTATTGTGCAATATCTATGTTCTGTTTGAATCAAAACTATATGCAGAATCATTACTCAATATGTATTACCTTATTATGAGTATTTACGGATGGTGGTTTTGGTTGTTTGGCAAAAAGAATGTTCAACAAAAAGAAATCAATATTTCTTATAGTTCTAAAATAGATTATGCGATAGCAATAGCTATTACAATTTTATCCTTTAGTATTTTTTATTTTGGTCTATATCATATTACAGATTCGGATGTTCCACATTGGGACGCAATGGTTTCCGCATTTGCATGGGCGGGAATGTGGCTTTTGGCAAGGCGTAAAATTGAAAATTGGATTTTTCTCAATATTAGCAATGCCATTGCAATTCCGTTATTGTTTTACAAAGGCTTACCTATCTATGCAGGATTTACAATTTTCTTATTTGGGATGGCTATTTGGGGGTATTTTAATTGGCTCAAATTGATGAAGGAAAGCAATATAAAAGATGCTAAAATTTGATAATATCTTCATCTTTTGCAATAATCCCCATTCCAAAAAGTGCAAAATCAAATCGGACAGGATCTTGAGTGTCAAATTTTTTGAGATTTTGGGTCAATTCCAATACTGTCTGCCAATCTGTTTGTTTTCTTTGAATCAACCCTAGCTGTCTGGCATTTCTTTCAACATGAACATCTAGCGGACACAGTAATTGAGAAGGAGAAATTTTATCCCAAATTCCAAAATCTATTCCTTTATCATCTTTTCTGACCATCCATCTTAGAAACATATTCAGTCGCTTACAAGTCGATTTCCCTATGGGTGAAGAAATATGCTTTTTCGTTCTTGATGCGGTCGTTTCCAATGCCATAAAATCATTGTGAAAACCTATTAATGCAGGGCCAATATGTTCATCTGTATCATGAAGATGGCGTGCAAATGCAGTTTCCAAACTTTCATGATTTTGGTAATATTGTTTAAAAAATGCAATAAATCCCAGTACATCTGTGCTATTAAAAGTACGATGAACAAAAGATTCAAATCGAATTAAATCTTTTTCCTGACTATTCAGAATAAAATCATGTGGAGCAGCATCCATCCAATCAACCAACTTATTGCAGCTGTTAATGATTGTTTTCCTTTGTCCCCAAGCCAAAATAGAAGCAAATAGCCCAATAATTTCTATGTCTTGTTTTTTGGAAAATAAATGCGGAATAGAAATAGGGTCATTTTCTATAAAAGAGGAATGGTGTACTCGCTGATAATAATATTCAAGCGTTTCAAGAACATTCATTGCTATCGTTTCTTAAATGGGGAAGCGTCTTGCTGCTCTTTAATCATTTTTCTTGCAAAACGGAAAGAAATAGCCAAGCCTACAATCGCTGCAATCCCCAAATATGGATAATTGTCTTGAAGGAGCATGTAATTATAAATGCCGTGTAAAAAGATAGGGGTTACGAATGCTTTAACGGTATATTCTATATTTTTTTCAGGCAAATATTTGGCTTTTCCTGCGTAATATCCCATAACGACTCCAAATATAGCATGTGCTGGAATAGCGGTAAACATTCGGATTATCGCTGTCTGTACCCCTCCATCTATAACAAAATAAAGATTTTCTAAAGTGGCAAATCCCATTCCTATCATGACTCCATACACTATGCCGTCAATCGGTTCATTAAATGGCTTTCTGTAATATATAATGAATCGTAAACAAATGAATTTTGCTGTTTCCTCTACGAGTGCAGCGAGAACAAATGCGGATAAAAATATTTCCATTTGACGACCTGCATATTGATCTGGCAACCAATTGAGATGATTGGATATCAACGGAGCAATTGCCGCACAAGCCAATCCGAGAAAAAAAGCAAAAAACAAGTAACTTAATGGCTCATGTTCATATTTGTCTTTATGATAAATATACCATATCACTGCCACAATAGGTGCTAAGGCGAGTATGATTAACCCAATTGCCATATAGCTTATTGCAATGCTCTTTTTAAATCTTCAATCAAATCTTCAATATCTTCAACGCCGACACTCAATCTGATTAAAGAGTCAGTTACTCCTGTTTTTTCTCTTTCTTCTTTTGGTATAGATGCGTGAGTCATTGTTGCAGGATGTCCAATCAATGATTCTACTCCTCCTAAAGATTCTGCTAAAGCAAAAAGTTTTGTTCCTGATAATACTTTATTGGCGGCACTGATAGTATTTTCTTTCAATGAAAACGACACCATAGCTCCTGGAAGTTTCATCTGTTTTTGAGCTAAATCATGTTGAGGATGAGATTTTAATCCTGGGTAATTGACTTTGTCAACTTTAGGATGAGTTACCAAGAAATCAGCTACAGCTTGAGCATTCTGACAAGCTCTATCCATACGCAAATGAAGCGTTTTTATTCCTCTGAGGATAAGCCAACTATCATTGGGACCAGGTATTGCACCACTTGCATTTTGAAGAAAATGTAATTGGTCTGCCAATGCTTTATCTTTGACTACAATAGCTCCCAAAACCACATCGCTGTGACCACCCAAATATTTTGTAGCAGAATGACATACTATGTCTGCTCCCAAATCTAAAGGAGTTTGTAAATAAGGAGATGCAAAAGTGTTATCTACGCAAACTAGAATATTATTGTTTTTAGCAATTTTTACAACCGCCTCAATATCAACGATATTTAACATTGGATTGGTAGGTGTTTCTATCCAAATCAATTTGGTTTGAGGATTGATTTTATCAACGATATTTTGAGGGTCATTCATGTCCACAAAATGGAATTGGATACCATAACGCTGAAAAATTTTAGTAAATATTCGGTAACTCCCACCATATAAATCATTGCAAGAGATTACTTCATCTCCTGGAGATAATAATTTGATGATAGCATCTGCTGCTGCCAATCCACTGGCAAAACAGATTCCATGATTGCCATTTTCCAATGCAGCAAGGTTATTTTCAAGCACAGTTCTAGTAGGGTTTTGTGTGCGTGCATATTCGTACCCCTTGTGAACACCAGGAGCATCTTGTACATAAGTGGAAGTTTGAAAAATCGGAGTCATGATAGCACCTGTAGAAGGGTCTGGCTCGATGCCTGCATGAATCACTTTTGTTGCAAATTTCATGGTCATTATTTTTGGAAGTATAAAGGTAAGGAAATTAAAAGATGGATAAGACAAAAGCGTTGAATTTATTATAGATACCATCCTAAAAGGCTTGTTTCTTCCTTCATGTCATCTGTCAAATATTATAGATGCATTTCAGCAATTTATAATAGGAAAATACTTGATTTTTTCTCGAAGAGTTTTGTTGAAAGATATTTTGAGGATCTTTTATTATTTAAGAGATGGGTTGCTGAAATAAACGTCAATTCATAATTATATCTATAAATTTCTAATATTTTCTATTTTTGCCTAAATCATATTGTATTTGCAATTGAAATATTGCATATTAGAGGCACTCAAGAAAAAATTAGTAATAACTCATGTACATATTTATATTTTTACTAATTGTAGCTTCATTTTTATTAATTTCCTTTTCACTGCATCTGTTTTTGACAAAGAAGGGTAGCCGAGTTCTGAATTTCTTATTAGGCTTTAGTTTCCTTTCAAGATTTTTTCAAACTATTGTATTCTTAATTTTAATAGCATCTTTTACAGTTCTCTTTCCTATAGTTCAAGAGATTTATATTCTGCTTTATTTTGGAAGTTTAGCAAGTTCTTATCTTTATGTCAGATGTTTTGTAAATGGAGAGGATACTTTAACAAAGAAAGATTTTATTCATTTGATTCCCATCCTATTTGCTGTGCTTCATTTATTTCCTTTTTTATTTTTTGAGAAAACAAATTGGAAGCTTATTGCAGAACAGATATTGATAGGAGGTCAGCTATCTATCACTGAACAGATGGGCCTTTTTTCGGCACGCTTTTATAATATAGCGCAAATTATCTTTTCGGCAGGGTATTTATTGGCGAGTTGGTGGGTTATCTACAAGTCTAAATTTTTTGAAAGGCAATGGGATAATAGTAAAAAATGGCTTTTGTTTTTTATAAGCATGTCGTCGTTTTTTAAGATTTTGAGCTATTTCGCAATGATTTATGGGACAGTAGAGCGCTCTTATACCAATAGTATTGTTCTTTTATCTTTGAGTTGTGCAGTATTGCTATTTATGTTATTATTTGTAATCTATCAACCACAGATTTTATATGGTTATTTAGTATTGTCAGATAGCTATTTGCCAATAGATAATGAGTTGAAAAAACAGAGTCCTATAAAAGTGTCAGTAAGTGATGAACATAAAGATTGTTTGAATATTCTTGAAAAATATGTTGAATCCAGTCAAGCATTTTTAGAGCAAGAATTTCAGATGAGAGATTTGTCTTTTGCTGTAAATATTAGTACAAATCAATGTTCAGAGGCGATTAATTTAGTGTTGGGGAAAAGTTTTAGAGATTGGATAAATGCTTATCGAGTTCGATATTTTATTGAACAATATCCTCAACAAAAAGATAATATGACAGTAGAATCTGTCGCTTTTCAGTCTGGGTTTAAAAATATGCGCACTTTTTACAATGCTTTTAAAAAGGAAACCAATCAGAATCCTAAGAGCTATTTCAATAGTAGTGAAGAAGAATTATAAGGGATTAATCTCGGTTTTTAAATAGAAAACTTAAGCATTATTAGAAATTTTTGAATATCTGATTGAAGGAATTTTTGATTTCAAATTCTTCTAAAAAGAATTATAAAGAGGCTTTCAATAGAGGTTTATACCTCATTTATGAGTAAAGATTTGTGTAACTATCCAATAATTACACAAAAAGTTATCAAAAAAGATAGCCATTTGCCTATAAATATTATTTTTTTGTTTATTAATCTGAGAGGCTAATCAACATTTTTCATGAAAAATATATCTATAGGGAACTATCGGTTGGACTGTGTAATAAATTTAATTATTAATAAAAACTCACTTGTTCAATTTTTTAAGAGTTTCATTGTTATTGCATATTTATTTTCAGGGCAAGTAAATGCTCAATCTATTATTTATGTGGATAGTGCTAAAGCTTCTAGTGGAGCTGGAACATCCTGGAGTACCGCTTATAAAACTTTAAAAGAAGCAACTCAAGCAGCTAATAGCAATTTGTCTATCAAAGAAATAAGAATTGCAAAAGGCACTTATTTTCCTACTACCAATACCAACAGAGATTCGACTTTTTTGATTAGTAGAGGAGATATTAGACTTTATGGTGGTTACCCTAATGGAGGAGGAACAAGGAGCCCTTCTTCAAATCCGACAATTCTGAGTGGAGACATTGGAGCTAAAGGAACGCTAACAGATAATAGCTATCACGTAATGGTTGTAGCAGGATTAGTATCAGGAGCAGATAGTGTGATTATAGATGGATTGAATATCCGTTTAGGTAGAGCTGATGCAAGTAATAATGTAAACTATAACGGTCAAAATATTCCAAGAAGTTATGGTGGAGGAATCGCAATTAAAGGAAATGCTAATGCAGATAAAATTATCATTAAGAATACTATTATTTCAGGGAATTATGCTTCCAATAATGGAGCAGGAATAAATGTAGAATCTACAATTCCTGTTTTTTTAAATTGTTTGTTTTCGGGGAATTATGCAGATTATGGAGGAGCTGCTTTCAATTATTTGAATGCACATACACGCTATATCAACTGTACTTTTGCAGGCAATCATGATAATCATTCAGGAGGAGCGATGAGAAATTCTTCTTCAAATCCTATAATTACCAATTGTATTATTTATGGGAATGATGGAGGAATCTCTAATAATAGTAGTACTCCAGCAATTACCTATTCATTAGTACAAGAACTATCTGATGTTTCAAATGGGAATATTATTGGAACAAGTAATCCAAGTTTTGTATCTCCTATTCCTCCAGGGACAGTCAATATAGATGGAGATTATAGTTTACAAATGGGAAGTTTGTGTATTAATAAAGGAAATAACTCAGCTTTGAATGGAATAAATACTGACTTAGCAGGTAATATTCGAATACACAATGGGCAGGTAGAGATGGGAGCTTATGAGTTTGTCTTTTGTCCTACATTTCAAATTGTCTATGTGGATAGCAGCATATCCGTATCAGGAGATGGGTCATCATGGAATAATGCTTTTAAAACTTTAGCAGAAGCAACAGCCCGACAAGCTTGTTCCAATATTAAAGAAATCCATGTAGCAAAGGGTACATATTATCCGACAGGTACTCAGGTGGCTTTTAATAGAGATTCTACATTTCTGATTACAAGAGGAGATATAAAAATATTTGGAGGATATCCATCTGGAGGAGGTGTTCGTAATTCATCAGAGTACCCAAATATATTAAGTGGAGATATTGCTGGGACAAATAATATCTCTGACAATAGTTATCATGTTATGACTATTTCAGGAATAGGAAACTCAGAAGATAGTATCATTATAGATGGGTTTAAGTTTATTGGAGCCAATGCCAACGGGAGTGGTACAAAAAATTTTAACGGAGCAAATATAGCTAGAAATGACGGTGGTGGATTAATGATTTGGAATGTGCTGAATGGTAATAAAACACAGGTTCGAAATTGTATATTTTCTTCAAATAGAGCAGAAGACGCTGGCGGAGCTATCTACACTGAGAATTCTACTCCTTTATATGTGAATTTATTAGTTTCAGGAAATTTAGCAAATTATGGAGGTGGCCTTGCTCTAGTGAATGCATCTCATGCAAAATTAATTAACTGTACAATTGCAGGAAATCGTTGTGGAAGTTCTGGAGCAGGAGGAGCAATGCGCAACTCTAGCTCGAATCCTACCATAATCAACACAATTATTTATGATAATAATTCTGGAATTTCTAATAATTCATCTACTCCAATTATATCTTATTCCTTGGTTCAAGGCATAACTTCTATAGCTAATGGAAACCTGAATGGAAATCTATCAAACCCTAATTTTATACTCCCAATTGATTATGCACAAGCTCCCAACATACTTGGAGATTATCGATTGCAGGCTGGTAGTGTGTGTATTAATAAGGGAAATAATATAGACGTCCCTAGTTTTATCAGCTCTGATTTAGATGGGAATGAACGGATTTATTTAGGAACAGTTGAAATGGGAGCTTATGAGTTTCTAAATTGTCCAAATTTTGAATATGTATATGTAGATAGCAGTGTAGCAGTTTCTGGGAATGGAGTTACTTGGGCAAATGCATTTAAAACGCTTTCTGAAGCATTAGAATTGATTCATTGTTATAATATCAAAGAAATAAGAATTGCAAAAGGCACATATTACCCTACCGGATTGCAAAATGGCACTAACAAAGATTCTACATTTTTGATTACAAGAGGAGGAATAAAAATACTCGGAGGATATCCAAGTGGTGGTGGAATAAGAAATGCAGTATCCAATAAAACGATTCTAAGTGGAGATATCGGCACATTGAATAGTAATATTGACAATAGTTATCATATAATGATGATTGCTGGAATTGATTCCGATGCGGATAGTATTCTTATTGATGGTCTTAATTTTCAATGGGCAAATGCGAATGCTAGTGGTACAAAAATCTATAACGGACAGACAATAGATAGAAATGATGGTGGAGGATTAGTGATATGGAATGCACTCAATGGGGGGAAAGTACAAATCAGCAATTGTTCTTTTTCTGCAAATAGAGCTGCGGATGGAGGAGCTGGAATGTATATTACAAACTCTACTCCCTTAATAATTAATTCTTTATTCAGCGGTAATCATGCTAATTTTGGAGGAGGAGTCGTGAATTATTCCAACGCTCATGCCCAATTTGTAAATTGTACTTTTTCAGGAAATCGAGCAGGTGACTCTGGAGGAGCCATGCGAAATTCCTCTTCAAATCCAACTTTTATAAATACAATCGTATATGGAAATAATTCAGGAATTTCAAATAACTCATCAGTTCCAATTATTTCTTACTCTCTAATACAAGGACTAACAGCAACTACAAATGGAAATCTGAATGGAAATATCTCTAATCCGTATTTTATTTTTCCTATAAATGCTTCATTTGCGCCAACATTAGATGGAGATTATCGCATTCAGTCATTGGGAGAAGGGATAAATGCAGGAATTAATTCTGCTGTTCCTTCTAATTTTGCAACAGATTTATATGGAAATACTAGGATTTATAGTGGAACTGTTGACCTTGGAGCGTTTGAGGTAAGTTGTACTAATGCAATTTCTTTATATGTGGATAGCAATAAAACAATTTCAGGAAATGGCGAATCTTGGGCTTCAGCATATAAAACATTATCTGAGGCAATAGCAAGAGCTCAGTTTTGTCCCAGCATTCAGAATATTTATGTAGCAAAAGGAACTTATTTCCCAAGTAGTGTTAATGATCCAGATGGAACATTTTTGATTACTAGAGGCAATTTGAAAATATTAGGAGCTTATCCATCAGGCGGAGGTGTTAGAAATGCAAGTGCTAATAAAACGATATTAAGTGGAGATATTGGAACTAGGGATTTAGATACAGATAATAGTTATCACATCATGACAATAGCTGGGCTTTCCAATAGTGCAGATAGTCTTATCATAGATGGGTTTCAATTTGTTTGGGGTAAAGCGGTGGGGTCAGGGACGAAGACCTATAATACTTTCAATATTCCTAGAAATGCTGGAGGAGGATTAGTGTTATGGTCCAATGCAAATGGAGCAAATATTCAAGTCAGAAACTGCATTTTCTCTGCAAATAGAGCAGATGATATTGGAGGAGCTTTTTACAGTTCTGCATCTTCTGCTACTGTAGTAAATAGTTTATTTTCAGGTAATCTTGCCAATTATGGAGGAGCAATGTCCAATATTAACTCTTCTGATACAAGAGTTGTGAATTGTACTTTTTCAGGAAATAGAGCAGGACAATCAGGAGGAGCTATGAGGAACTCCAATTCCAATCCAACGCTTATCAATTCTATTATCTTTGGCAATAATAGTGCAATCTCTAATAATTCTTCTACAACAAATATTTCCTACTCACTCGTTCAAGATTTCAGTGGTACTTCTTCTGGTAATATAGATGTGGCTGGTAATTTATATGGAACAAGTTACAATCCATCTTTTATTTATGAAATCAACCCTAGCTGGGCTCCAACAGTATTAGGTAACTTTAATGTCAACTTGATAAGCCCAGTAATCAATGCAGGAACTACAACAGCTGAGAATAATGCTTCCTCATTTGATTTATCTGATAATCCTAGAATTTCGGATGCTAATATAGATATGGGTGCGTATGAAAACTCTTGCTTTGTTCCTACAACTATCTATGTTGACTCTAGTAATACAATCTCTGGAAATGGTTCTACTTGGTATTCTGCACTACCTACATTAACAGAAGCATTGGCTCTAGCGCAATCTTGTAGCCAAATTAATACAATTTTAATAGCCAAAGGAACATACTTCCCATTGACTCAGACAGATAGGGACGCTACTTTTCTGATTTCAAGAGGAAATTTACGGTTAATTGGTGGATATCCTTCAGGAGGTGGAGAAAGAAATCTAAATACAAATCCTACTATTTTAAGTGGAGATATCGGAACTAAAAATAATAATACAGATAACAGCTACCATGTATTAATGATTGCAGGACTTGGAACATCGGCAGATAGCGTAGTGATAGATGGACTTCAAATCTTTTATGGTAGAGCTGACGGAGGTGGCTCAAAAGTATTCAATGGTCAGACAATCAATAGAAGCGATGGAGGAGGTTTAGTATTATTAAATAATCAAAATGGAAGTAAAGTACAAATAAGAAATGTAATCATATCGGCAAATTATGCTAGTAACCTTGGTGCAGGAATTCTCAATCAAGCACTTTCAAATATCAGCCCATCTACTTCATTTTATAATGTATTAGTTTCGGGTAATCACGCAAATTATGGAGGAGGAATCGCAAATGTGAACGCATCCCCGACGTATGTAAATGCGACTATTGTTGGCAATAGAGCTGGGAATACTGGTGGAGGAATGAGAAACTCTAATGCTTTTCCTCAATTAAAAAATACTATTTTATATGGAAATAGTAATGGCATATCTGAAGCAAGCGCTTCAGTAACTACTGCTGAATATTCATTAATTCAAGGATTCACAAATGTTACTAATGGAAATTTCAACGGAAATACGACAAATCCAAATTTTAATTTTCTAGCAGATTATAATTTAGCCCCAACTCTCTCAGGAGATTATAGAGTTCAAGCAGGTAGTCCTGTTTTAGACAAGGGGCTTAACTCATCAGTACCGTACAACCTTTATCAAGATGTGGTAGGCAAACCGAGAATTTATAATAGTAAAATTGATTTAGGAGCTTACGAATTAGGATGTTTATCCAATAGCACTATTTATGTAGATAGTAGTATGACTGGTTCAGGAGATGGATACAGTTGGGCAACTGCATTGCCTACTTTAAATGAAGCCTTAGTTCTTGCAAATTCTTGTAAAGAGATTAAAACCATATTAGTAGCCAAAGGAACATATTATCCTACCGCATTTTTAGATAGAGATGCGTCATTCATCATCACCAGAGGAGATTTGAGAATTTATGGAGGGTACTCTAGTGGAGGGACAACAAGGAATATTGTTGCCAACCGTACAATATTAAGTGGAGACATTGGAACAAAGGGTTCGAATACAGATAATAGCTATCATGTCATGATTGCTGCAGGTATTGGAGCAGAAGAAGATAGCTTGGTGATAGATGGATTATCAATTTTGTGGGGAAATGCTAATGGAAGCAGTACAAAACTTTTCAATCAGCAATCTATCCCTCGAAATAACGCAGGAGGATTAGCATTGTGGAACAGTAGTAATGGCGATAAGATTATTATTAAGAACTGTATCATTTCTGCAAATAAAGCAGAAGATGCAGGTGGAGGAGTCTATAATATTAATTCTTCAGCTACCTATTTAAATTGCTTAGTTACTGGAAACCTTGCAGATTATGGAGGGGCATTTGCTAATGTCCAATCTTCTAATGTTAAATTGATTAATAATACAATTGCAAGTAATCGAAGCAATCATGGTAGCGCAATGAGAAATTCAAATTCAAATCCAACTATCATTAACACGATAATTTATTATAATTCAGACGGTACAATATCCAATAATGGCACTTCAATACCTCAAATTTCTTACTCATTAGTTCAGGATAAATTTGTAGATACAGATAGTAATATCAATGGAAATTCAAATCCAAACCTTAGTGCTCCTGCTAGCTATTCTAGTGCACCTACAGATGGAGGAGAATATACATTATTGGATAATAGTCCTGTCATTAATAAGGGAATTAATACTGCTTATACAGAAGTCGGAGGCAGTGCTGTATTCAATACAGATTTAGCTAATAATATAAGAGTATATGATTATAACTATGATGGAAGGATTGAAATCGGAGCTTATGAATATATTCAAGACGATTTAGGTAGTGCCATAATAGGAGTAATACGGTATGTAAAAGAGAATGCATCAGGCAATGGTACCTCTTGGGCAAATGCTTCTGGAGACTTACAAGCCATGATTAATATTTCAAACAGAAACGATCAAATATGGGTAGCAGCTGGTACATATTATCCCAATAGAAGAATTCAAGAAATTGGAATTGTTACACCAAATAATAGAGATAATGCTTTTTTGTTAAAAACAGGAGTCTCTATTTTCGGTGGATTTGCAGGGTTTGAAACGGTACTAAATGATAGAAATAGTGAATTAAATCCAACTATTCTATCTGGAGATTTTAATAATAATGATGGCTTTAGTATTAACCAAGACAGTTTAATTTCTTATACAAACAACTCTGAGAATGCATATCATGTCATCGTGAGTGCAGGAAATGGAAAATTGAGTTTAAATGATTTTATAATAAAAGGAGGAAATGCAAATGGTAGTGGAGAGGTAAAAATTAACAATTTGAATATTAGTAGAATTGTGGGAGGATTGTTTGCAGGAAGTGCAGCTCAAGATATCAATTTCAATAATTGTCAATTCCAAAAAGGGTTTGCCAATCATACTGGTGGTGCTATAGATATTGAAAATGGTCAAAACATAAGAATTTCCCATTGCGATATTAGATACAATAGAGCCAATCATGGAGGAGGAATTTCTTTTAGAAATACCAATGAAAAGCAATATTATTATATAGAGAACTCAAAAATTTCAGTGAATAACGCAAATAAAGATGGAGGAGGCGTTTTTTGTAGAAGTGGGAAAACTTATTTGCTTAATTCTGTTGTATCAGGAAATACTGCAATATCCAATGTAGGAGGAGGAATATATGCTTATAGACAAGAAGGCGGGTCAAATGGCCGACTTGAGATGATTAATTGTTTAATCACTGGAAATGTTGCCGCTTCAGAAGGAGGAGGATTGAGAGTGGCATCTTATGTTGAAGAGAATTTTGATGGCTCTCATGCAGAGAATGATGAAGATTTAAGAATCACAACTTGGTTATACAACTGTACTTTTTCTGGAAATCGAGCAGGAAATGGAGGTGCAATTTATAGACACCATGAAGGTGCTTCTGTAGATATTAGAAATTGCATCCTTTGGGGCAATAGTTCTTCTATTAAAGGAGGAGAAAAAAATATTAAAGCCTATAATTCAATTATTGAAGGAGGATATAACGGAAGTAATATTAATTACTTGGATCCATGGTTTGTAAATGCTCCTTCATATAGCATAGCACCATTCTCTATTGGAGATTATAGTGTCTTAGCTTGTAGCTATTCTATTAACAAGGGATCGGAAAAAAGTGTAAATATTTTAAATAATGATATCAATGGAAACCCTAGAATTGTTGGGGGTAAAATTGATTTGGGAGCTTATGAAAGCCAAGTAGAAGCTCCTCAGAAAAATTATAAATATGTCAAACAAGGAGGCACAGGAGACGGCTCCTCTTGGGCAAATGCATCAGGTGATCTTCAAGATATGATTAATAAAAGCGGCTGTAGCGATAATATTTTTGTTGCAAAAGGGACTTACTACCCTATCCGTAAAGCCAATAATCTTAATTTAATTACTACGCTTGACAGGGATAATGCCTTCGTGTTAAAGAATGGAGTAAATCTATATGGAGGATTTGAAGGTTTTGAAACAGATATTAGTCAGCGAGATTTGAGCAATCCGAATAATGCTTCTGTGCTTAGTGGTGATTTTATGAATAATGACTCTGTTTCTATAGATGCTCAAGGAGTTTTATCGTTTCATAATAATCAAGAAAACGCATATCATGTGGTTGTTTTATCAAATCTTTTGGGAGTCAATCTTGACGGATTTACTATAAAAGGAGGAAATGCAAATAACACCAACGATATTTCTGTGAACAGCAGAACGATAGGCAGAAATAGCGGAGGAGGAATAGTAATAAATAGTTCTATTAACATTCTTCTTGTAAATTGTTTGATTGAGAATAATTTAGCAACAAATCAAGGAGGGGGAGCATTCTTTTATGCTTCTAAGAATTATAATTTAAAGAAAGTCATCGTTCATCAAAATATAGCAACTTATGGTGGAGGTATCATGAGTAGAAATGAAGAATATAGTGATAATAGTAATTATGATGAATGTATTATCTCTTCAAACAATGCTATCAATGAAGGGGGAGGTATTTCAATTAAGTCAGGAACATCCTATGTTGTAAATACAAAAATAGTAGGAAATCAATCTATAACATCTAGTGGTGGAGGGGCTTATGCTTACCGCTTGTCTCATTCAAGCAGTGCTTATGCCTATTTTATTAATTGTCAAATCACAGGGAATAAGGCAGCTACTTCAGGAGGGGGACTTCGAGTTGCTCGCCATTATGATAATAGCTATGGAAGCGATGATTATCATGCAGAAGGGACATTTTATGTATATAATAGTACAATCTCAGGAAATAGTGCTGCTTCTGGTGGAGCTGTAGATGTTTATTCTTATGGAGCCGCTACTAATGAAGCTAAATTATATATTAAAAACTCAATTGTATGGGGAAACAGCTCTTTTATTTATATTAACAGATCTAAAGTATATACTAATTTTTCATTGTTAGAGGGACAAAGGGATGGAACTTCCAATCAATTTGAGGCTCCATTATTTGTCAATGCTCCTTCTTATACAGAAGCTCCGTTTAATTATGGAGACTATACATTGAATCCTTGTAGTCCAGCGATAAATACAGGAAATAATTCACTTAATAATATTCCTCAAATAGATATTTTAGGAAACAATAGATATATTGGTAGAATAGACAAAGGAGTAATTGAATATCAAGGAGGAAAAATCATTTCCGGAACAAAATGGTATGTCAAATCAGGTCAATCAGGAGATGGCTCTTCTTGGAGTACCGCTGCTGGAGATTTACAAGCCATCATTAATAATGCGTCATGTGGAGATACAATTTTTGTTGCAAAAGGAATATATATTCCCAATAGGAAATCCAACCAATTAGATATAATTACCCCAAATGATAGAGATAATGCTTTTGTATTAAGAAGTAATGTTTCGATTTATGGAGGGTTTGTTGGTAATGAATCTGATATTTCTCAAAGAGACCTAGCCAATCCATTAAATCAATCTATCTTAAGTGGAGATTTTTTAGGTAATGACCAAATTAATCCTGACGCTAATGGACTGCCAGAATTTACAAATAATAATGAAAATGCCTTTCATGTCGTAGTGCTTTCTAATGTTACGAATTCGACTCTAGATGGATTTGTAATCAATGGAGGAAGGGCTAATGGTAGTAATTCATTAAAAGTTGCTGGTGTTAATATCATACGAAATAATGGTGCGGGTTTAATAATCAAGAATGCATATAATACAAAAATTAATAATTGCATCTTCCAAAAAAGCCATGCTTCAGACAATGGAGGAGCAATTTATTCAGAAGACTCAGAAATCTCTATTATAAAATCAAAGGCTATCAATAACAAAGCAGATTACGGAGGAGCTTTTGGATTTAATGCTGGCGTTCCAATTGTGAGTAATTGTATAATTGAGAAGAATCGAGCCTATCAAAAAGGAGGAGGAATCTATACTACTAAAAACAATATACTAATTGAATCGGACACTCTCATCAGCAACCAAGCGCAAGAAGGTGGAGCTGTTTTTGCAAATGAGTCTGTCAATACCCAATTGAAATATTGTAGAATATCAGGAAATAGGGCAACAGATGGAGGCGGAGGAGGCATTTATAATGGGAGTACTTCAAATTTACAAGTACTTCAGTCATTGATAACAGGCAATCTTTCATCTAAATCAGGCGCTGCGATAAGAAATAATAATACTGCAACTATTATAGGATGTACTATTGCTGGGAATAAATCTACTGATGGAGTAGGAGGTATTCGTAATGAAAATGATAAAGCTCAATTAGTACAAAACTGTATCATTTATGGAAATAATTTAGGAGTATCAGGTGCGGGGGATTATAAATATTCATTGGTTCAAAGTGGAGCAACAGGAAATACGGTTTACAAAGGGAATCCACTTTTTGTGGATTTACCCTCAGATACTACCGCACCGTTTATTACAGGAGATTTTCACACATTTGGATGTTGGCCTATCATCAATAATGGTAGCATTGAAGATATTTCTCAATATATTCCCAATGAGGATTTTGATGGGAACCCTCGAATAAAAAATGACTTCATTGATCTTGGTGTTTATGAAACAGAAGTATCAAGTAAAATAACTTATGTCAAAGTCGGAGGAAGTGGAGATAAGTCTGGCAGTTCATGGGCTAATGCAATGGGAGATTTGCAACTTGCGATTAATATAGCATGTACAGGAGATTCTATTTTTGTCGCTCAAGGAACTTATATCCCTAATCGATCTGTAAGTAATATAGGTACTATTTCTTTAGGGAATAGAGATAATGCATTTCTCTTAAAGAATAATGTAAAAATATTCGGAGGATTTAATGGAACTGAAACAAGTTTGTCAGATAGAAGTACAATTTATGAAACTAAACTAAGTGGAAAACTAGGAGAAGGTATTTATGCATATCATGTGGTGGCAGGCATAAACGTTGAAAATATAGTTCTTGATGGATTTAGCATCATGGAAGGGAAAGCAGATAATGGAAATAGTATCAATATTAATGGTTCTGCAATCAATAGACATAATGGTGGAGGCTTATTGCTTGAAAATACGAGAAATGCAAAATTGCTTAATCTAAATATAAGCAATAATTATGCGGCTAATGATGGTGGAGGAGTGGCTATCCATTTCTCAAATATTCAAATGGAGAACTGTTCTATTCAAAATAATAAGGTCAAAGTTGCAGGAGGAGGTATTCGATTAAGAGCTGTAGATGGTAGCGTCAATAAGCTCATCGTCTCTAATAATTACGCTATCGATACTACAGAGATTATTAATATTGGTCCAATTTCAGACACATCTTTTGCTGGAGAAGGTGGAGGATTATTTATTGAGCTACATAATCAGCAATTGACAATATCAAACCTTACAGCAACCAATAATATTGCTGGCGATAATGGAGGAGGGATGAAAGTGTCAGAAACCAATTTGACCTGTTATTCTTGTAAAATATCAAATAATAGAGCGAGAGATGGTTCCGGTGGAGGTGTTTTTTCTATGGGAGGAGCTCAATTAAAGCTATATGATATAGAGTTATTAAATAATCAAGCAGATAATAATGGTGGAGGTATTTGGAGTGGACGACAAAATGCAGATGGGGAAATAGCCGATCTCTATATAAATAAAGGGCTTATTCAGGGAAATAGTACCAATGAGAATGGCGGAGGGATTTATACTTATTGGTCAATAAATGATAAACTATTTTATGTAAAAATTTTAGAGAATAGTGCCAATAGAGGTGGAGGCATAGCAAATTTAAGAGTAGATAATGAATTTGATGGTACGACTATTGGAATATACAATAGCTTGATAGCTAGAAATATAGTAATAGAAGATGGAGGAGGAATTTATAATAATCATAGTACAAAATCTGTAATTGTAAGTTCTACTATTACCGCAAACACTGCAAAAAATGGCGGAGGAATATATAATGATTCTGAAAAATGTCCACCTATTCCAAATAATAAATATTACCATTGTTCAGATGATAAATCTACATCCAATATTAAAAATTCTATTGTTTGGGGAAATACAGTTACCAATAATGGAGTGGCAATATATGAGGGAACTTCTAGTAGTAAATCTTCAATAGAATCTTCTTTCATAGAAGGAAATAATAATTGGGACAATGGCAATATTAATACTGCCTATATAACTCCAGAATTTAAAGATATGACCATTGGTGATTATACACTTACAGCTATCAGCCCATGTGTCAATAGCGGGAATAATAGTTTTCAAGATGGAAGTGTAGATTTGTCTGGAGAGAAAAGGATCGCTTTTTCCTATATTGATATGGGAGCTTATGAATATCAGCAATCAGCCAATCAAGAAAATATTCGATTTGTAAGGCAAGGAGCGACTGGAGATGGACTCACTTGGGACAGAGCTTCTGGAAATATTCAGGCAATGGTAAATACTCCAGGTGTTCGTCAAGTATGGGTAGCAGAAGGAACATATATCCCTGAAGGCAATGGATTTATCTTAAAAAATAAAGTAACATTATATGGAGGATTCCCGAGTACTGGCGAGCCAGGGCTAAATAGCAGAAATTGGGATATTTATCCAACTATTTTATCGGGTAATCATGTCGGAAGAGTAGTTTATAACAATTTCTCTATCAACGATTCATTGAATTCTACAGCCGTTTTAAATGGATTTGTTATCACAAACGGAAATACTACAGGTAATGGAGCAGGAATGTACAATAATAATGCATCTCCTAGAATTGAGAATGTCACCTTCACAGATAACCATGCAACAGGAGGATTAGGAGGAGGAGCAGTCTATAATTCATTATCTAATCCAATCTTTAAAAATTGTATTTTCAAACAAAATACAGCGACTTCAAATGGAGGAGCAATATTTAACGAACAATCCAATCCATTGATTATTAATGGGCTTATTTTTTCTAATACAGCTACAGAGGGGAGTGCAATTGCAGCTATCAGCAATTCATCATATCAATTGGTTAATACCACTATCTCAAAAAATATTTCTACAGCAGGAGATGTCTTAGTCAATGATGGGACAAATGCTCAACCTAAAATCTTTAACTCAATTATTTACAGCAATCCAGATATCAATAATAATTTCACTTTTAATATTGTCAAAGATCAAAATGGAGCCCATACAACTGCACAGAATTCTTTAATTCAATTTGGCTTTCCTGGCACAGGAAATTTATCTACAGATCCCTTGTTTTTAAATCCAGAGTTGGATGATTTTACATTGCAAGAAATTAGCCCTGCTATCAATAATGGGAACAATCTGTCTTATAGTATTACAGGTCAAATATTAGAAGCAGATTTAGACTTAAAACAACAAAGTCGATTGATAGATTCTATAGTAGATATGGGTGCTTATGAATTGAAAGTGGATATTGTCCCTATCAGATATGTCAAAGTGGGCGGCTCTGGAAATGGAAAATCATGGGCAGATGCTTCAGGCAATTTGCAAAGCATGATAGACGCAAGAGGCGTAGAAGAAGTGTGGGTAGCTGCGGGAACATATAATAGTCCTGCTAATGGATTCAGATTAAGAAATAATGTAAAAGTTTATGGTGCGTTTCCTTCTATTGGCAATCCAGCTTTAGTTGACAGAAATGTTCAATCAAATACTACTATCTTATCAGGAGAAACAACTAGAAGAATCGTTAATAATAATTTTGATTCACTACCAGAGCTCAATACTTCGGCTGTATTAGATGGATTTACTTTAAAGGATGGATATACTGATGAAAATGGTGCTGCTATCAATAACTTCAATGCCTCACCCACTTTATCCAATCTTATTTTTCTCAATAATTCTTCCTTAGTGAATGGAGGTGCAATCTATAATCTTCAATCTAATCCTATAATTGAAAAATGTCAATTTATCTCAAATTCGGCAGATATTTATGGAGGAGCAATTGCCAATTTCTCTTCCAAACCAACTATCTCCAATTCATTATTTATTCAAAATAGTTCTCCTGCTGGAGGGGCAATATTTGCTGCAAATGGCTCTTCATACAAAACCATTAATAGTACTTTTAGTCAAAATATCTCTCCTTTAGGCACATTCTATCATTTTGGTAGCATGACTCAACCACAAATTTATAATTGCATCATTTATGGGAATAGCACAGCAATTGTAGAAGAAGATACCGCTATCGCTATTAAATTATTCAATGTTATTCAAGGAGATAATTCCGATAGCCTCAATTACAATTTTGATCCATTGTTTGTAAATCCAGGCTTGGGAGATTTTTCTTTACAGATAGGAAGTCCAGCGATTAATCAAGGAAATAATTTATTGATTACAAATGGTTCAGAAGAAATAGAAATGCTTCAAGACTTGAACCAACAATCAAGAATCTATGATTATTTTAATAATGGAATAGTTGATTTAGGGGCTTATGAATATCAAGGAACTCCTTCCTTCCCTATTCGTTATGTGAAGAAAGATGGTATAGGCAATGGGACATCTTGGGGCAATGCATCTGGAAGTCTTCAAGCAATGATTGATGCCAAAGATGTACAACAAGTATGGGTAGCGCAAGGAACTTATATCAGTGAAAATGATGGTTGGAGATTGAAAAATAATGTAGCTATCCTCGGAGGCTTCCCAAATACTGAAAACCCACAAATAGAAGATAGAAACTGGAATCAATACCCAACGATTTTATCTGGCAATCAACAAAAGAGAATTTTCAATCACACGGGAATTTTAGTGAATGAAGAGGAAGAAGGTGCTGATTCTACAATTGTCCTTATTATTGATTCTACAGCAATCCTAGATGGTTTTGTATTGACTCAAGGGTTTTCAGAGGGAAATGGAGCTGCGATGTATAATCAATTTGCATCGCCTACTTTAAGAAATCTAGTGTTTGTCAATAATCATTCAGGGCAGAATGGCGCAGCAATTTATAATGTGCTTTCAAGACCGAAGGTTTTTAATAGTAAGTTTTCAAACAATACAGCAATAGGTTATGGAGGAGCGATAGTCAATGATTTCTATTCAGAGATGAAAGTTTTCAATTCTACATTCTTCGGAAACACAGCACAGATAGGTAGTGTTTATTTTTCCTCAGATTCCTCAAAATTAACTTTAGTCAATTGTACAATGGAAGGAAATGTATCTATTCAGGATGCAGGAGCTTTATTTTCTTTAGGAGAAGGGGCTAATACTCAAGTGTATAATAGTATTTTATTTAATAATGATAGAAATATTTTAGATTCATTGGGAGCGCAAACGCTTATTTCAAATTCATTAGTAGAAGGAGGTTTTGTAGGAACTGGTAATATTGACACTGACCCATTGTTTGTAGATGCTGCCCAAAACAATTATACCCTTCAAGAGTCTAGTCCTGCCATTAATTTAGGAGACAATACGCTCTATCAAAATGAAGGAGGTAATCTTCAAAATGATAAAGACTTAGCCATTCAATCTCGTGTTTACAATTATGCTTCTTCAGGAAAAATAGATATAGGAGCTTATGAATATCAAGGCAATCCAAAATATCCTATTAGATATGTTAGACAAAATGCAACGGGAAGTGGAACATCTTGGGGAACAGCCTCTGGAGATATGCAGGCGATGATTAATAGTTCAGAAGTACAACAAGTATGGGTAGCAGAAGGGAAATATTTAAGTGTTGTAAATGGATTTGTTCTTAAAAATGGAGTAAAAGTTCTGGGAGGATTTGCAAGTGATGGACGTCCGACAATTGAAGAAAGAAACCCTTTCAACTATAACTCCATTTTATCTGGAAATAATGAGAGAAGAGTCTTTAATAATAATTTTTCTCCATCTACTAAATTGACAAATTCTGCTGTTTTAGATGGTTTCACAATCACTGAAGGCAATTTGAATATTAATGGAGCTGGGATGTTCAATGCCAATGCTAGTCCAATCCTTAGAAATCTTATTTTTATTAATAATCATTCTGGTACAGGAAATGGAGGTGCGATGTATAATGCTGCTTCAAATCCTTTAATAGTAAATTGCAAATTCTTTGAAAACTCCTCTTTAAATAATGGAGGTGCTGTATGTAATGCATCTGGTTCTATACCCATTATTGTCAATTGCCTTTTTGTAGAAAATGTTGCAAGCAATGGCGGTGGAGCAATTTTTGCGAATAATGCTTCGTCCTATCAACTCATCAATAGTACTATTTATAATAATAATGCAAATATTGGAGGAGGTTTGAATCATGCAGGAAGTACTACAATGCCTTCAGTAAAAAATTCAATCATTTATGGCAATAGCCAACAAATCGTCAATAGTAGTTCTGCTATCACGACAGTAGATTACTCTCTTGTTCAAGATGGGTATGCAGGTAATCATAATCTTCAAGAGGATCCAGCTTTTGAAAACGTGAATGATAATAATTTTAATTTATCGCTGGGTTCTCCTGCTATCAATACTGCTGACTTACTCTCTTTCCCAGACTCTATTTCATTAGACTTGAATGGAAATAATAGACTTGAGCAAAATCTTTTGGATATGGGTGCTTATGAAAATAAAGGGTTTATCCTTGCTAATAAGGCAAGTGATACCATTGTTTCTAATCATAGTATCCCGAATGAAGAAGGCTGGATTCATTATTACAAATCTGATGATTCTACATTAGTGCTTTCTTTGAATAGTCAAAATCAATTTTTAGGAGTGGTAGAAACCAATTCTATCTTGAACGATAATTTTGGAAAAGGAACGATAGGTCTCATCACGCCTTATGGTCAAATCAAAAATGTCTATCCTGCTAATAGAAGTTGGACTGTTCATACTTCTGAAAGTTTTACTCAACCAGTCAAAGTAAGATTCTATTTTTCGGATATAGACAGTATGGATATCATGCAAACAATGCCTTTTACCACAAAAGAACAGTTGGTAGCCTATAAAGTCAACGGAGATGATGTCTGGGATACTTCTTCAAATGGATTTATTGAATATGCTTTGGATACAATTGCAGATACTTTAACTTATGTTTTTGGAAGTTTTCAAGGTAATCAATATGTAGAGTTTATGGTCAATTCTTTCAGTTCGGGTACTATTGCCATGTCATTGGATGAAAGTATTTTACCTCTTGATTTAATTTCATTTACAGCAACGTTAGTTAATGATAAAACACAATTGCAATGGAATACGGTCAACGAAGTCAATGTTTCACATTTTGAAATCGAACGAAGCTTAGATGGAATACATTGGGAAAAAATTTCGGGCACAAACGCTCAGAATGGAATAGCGCAACAATATATGGCTTGGGACTATGCTCCTTATGTTGGAATTAATTATTATAGATTAAAAATGATAGATATTGACGGGTCTATTAAATACAGTAAAATTGTTCAAGTATCTCTCATTGAGACTAAGTCTGAAATAGAGTTCTCAGTATTCCCTAATCCGAGTAACGGAGATTTTACAATCACAGCAAAAGGAATGTTAGGCCCGACAGCAAAAATTCAAATCTATGATGAATCAGGAAAGGTCATATTTAACCATCAGATTATAGAAGGCAACAATCCAATACATCTAGGGCTTTTGCCTAGTGGGGCCTATTTATTGAAGATCAAGGGTGAGCAAGAAACACATGTTCAAAAATTGATTATAGAATAAAACTGTGAAGAAAAAAAGTCCATTGCAAACTATTTTGTAATGGACTTTTTAATATAGTAATCAATTCGGATTATTGAACAGCCAGTTGCCCTGTCAAATATTGAAGGTTGATTTCTGCAATTTTAGCTTGATTTAAAGCCTGATTTTTTCTCGAAGTACTTTGTTCGAAGACATTTTGAGCATCTTTTAACTCTAAGGTATTTGCCACTCCCAATCTAAATTTCTCTTTTACGATCTCTAAACTTTCTAGTGCCAATTGATAGCTTTGTTCTTCAATTCGCACAACTGATAGGGCATGATTAAAATTTAAAATAGCTTGTTGTATGGTAGATTGGACATTCAATAATGCATCTTTTAGTGCTAAATTTTCATTTTCAACAAGAATTTGTGCATTGGATACTTCTCTTTTTACCCTACCTCCATCAAAAATATTCCATTTTAAAGAAAGTCCACTTGTCAGACCGAGGTTATTATTAGATTTTGAAAAACCACCTGAGTTATTGGTTTGGTTGTAGCCATAAGAAGAATTGAGAGAAATAGTTGGATATTTTTCTGCTTGTTTCTCTTTTAATGCCAGCTCACTTATGACGGTGTATTTTTCTAATATCTGTAATTCTGTATTATTTTGATGCGCTTTTTGAATAAGAGAATCAACGCTTTGAATGTCTTGTATCTGTATTTCCTCATCAGTAGAAAAAGGAGTTATTAAGTCACGAGCCAATAATTGATTTAGTTTGGTTTTCTCAACTGCAATAAGATTTTTTTGAGTGCTTTGTTGAGAGAGCATCGCATTATAATCTATTTGAGCTTGCATGACCATGAGCTGATTGCTCTTGCCTACTTCTTGCCTAGATTTTTCTAATTTGAATCTTTCTTCTGAAACAGCGATATTTCTTTCAATATCAGACAATTGCAATTGTTGGCTCACAATATTATAATAAGAGATAGAGATATCATAGATTAATTTTTCAATATCAGATTTTACTTGTAGATCTCCGATGGCTTTGAGTTCATTCAATTTGTCAAATGTGGCAAACATCTTTTTCCCGTCAAATATTGTCCAATTCAAAGTAACATTTCCATTCAGAGAACTACTTGTCTGGTTTTTCAAATTATAATCTGTCCCAGAGGATAATTTTTGATTACTAATTGTATTCCAATTAAAATTTCCTCCAGTATTTAAACTGACAGTCGGCCAGAAACCTGCATTCCCTTTAGTCGCATTATTGTCTGCAATCTCTGCTTGATTTTTAGAAATGATGATATTGTAATTGTTCTTTAAGGCAATATCTATTGCCTCTTCCAATGATAATAATGCTTGAGAATGAGCCTCTTGTATCCCAATAAGGGAAAGAAAACTATAAAGTATTATGCGCATCATGTTCTTCTGGTGATTTTTTTTCTCTTGAAATAAAGGAATAAATTGCTGGAATAACGAATAATGTCAATACCAATGAGAAAATGACTCCTCCCACGACAACAATACCCATTCCCATACGGCTTTTAGAAGCAGCCCCAAATGACATAGCAATTGGTAATGCCCCTAATGCTGTCGCCAAACTTGTCATTAAGATAGGTCTAAGACGCATTTGCGATGCTGATAATATGGCTTCTGTTTTTGCTTGTCCCTTTTCTCTCAATTGGTTCGCAAATTCTACGATAAGAATACCATTTTTGGTAACAAGCCCTATTAACATTATCATCCCAATCTGACTAAAAATATTCATACTCTGATTGAAATACCACAAGGAAATTAATGCTCCAGCTATTGCCAATGGAACAGTCATCATTATAATGATTGGGTCTATAAAACTTTCAAATTGTGCTGCTAATATCAAAAATACCAAAAGAAGTGCAAGCAACAATGCAAATGAGGTATTGGAAGAGCTTTCAGCAAAATCTCTTGAAGAACCAGATAAAGCGGTGGAAAATGAATCATCTAAAACTTCTTTGGCGATATTATCCATAGCTTGAATACCATCAGCGATTGTTCTGCCAGGGGCAGGTGCAGCCGAAATAGTAGCAGATTTGTATCTGTCGTAATGGAATAATTGAGGAGGGCTACTTGTCTCTTCCATTTTGACGAGGTTGTCGAGCTGAACGAGTTCTCCTTTATTATTTCTCACATTGATGATACTTAAATCTAAAGGCTGGTCTCTATTGGCACGGTCAAATTGCCCGATGACTTGATATTGTTTCCCCTCTTTGGTGAAATATTCAAATCGCTGTCCAGATAAAGACAACTGTAAAGTCTGAGCGATATCTATTACTGAGACGCCCAAGGCTTGAGCTTTATCTCTGTCTATCACAATGTTGAGTTCAGGTTTGTTGAATTTTAGATTGACATCTACCATAGAAAATTCAGGTGAAGAATTGGCCTTTTCCAAAAACAGAGGTAGCTTTTCTTTGATTTTTTCAAAATCATTATTTTGAATCACATATTGTACAGGCAAACCTCTACCCATACCCACAGAGATGGTTTGTTGTTGAATGACAAAGGCTCGAGCTTCGTTCATCGATTTAGTTTTGGCAGTCAAATAATCTGCAATTTCTTGCTGACTTCTATCTCTTTCCGAACTTTCTTTCAAACTCAATCTGACAAAGCCAGTATTTAATCCTCCAGAACCTGCAAAACCTGGTGCAGTAACAGTCAATATAGAACTGTGTTCTGGAATAGAATCTTTTATGAATTGTGCCACTTTCATCATATATGCATCTGTATATTCATAAGAAGCACCTTCTGGAGCAGTTACAGACACTCTTAATAATCCTCTATCTTCTAATGGAGCAAGTTCTTGAGGAAGGTTTTTAAATAGAAAAACAATTGCAGCAATACAAGCAATTAATATGGGGAAAGTTATCCATTTTATTTTCAAAAAGCCTTCTAAATAGCTGTGGTAAGCATTTTCCATCGCTTGGAAAAACGGTTCAGTTTTTAAATAAAACCAACCTGGCTTTTCGTCTTTGATGACCAATTTGGCATTTAAAACAGGAGTAAGCGTTAATGAGACAAAAGCAGAAATAAGTACGGCTCCTGCAATCACTACACCAAATTCTTGAAATAATTTTCCAACAAATCCTTGCATAAATATGACGGGTAAGAACACCGCAGCCAATGTAATGGATGTAGAAACTACAGCAAAAAAGATTTCCTCAGTACCTAGACGTGCAGCAAGCATAGGAGACATTCCTTTCTCAATCTTTTTATAGATATTTTCTGTGACAACGATCCCATCATCAACCACCAATCCTGTTGCCAAGACTATTGCTAATAGGGACAATACATTAATGGAATACCCCATAATGTACATAATAAAAAATGCGCCTATCAATGAAACAGGAATGTCTATTAATGGACGGAATGCCATCAACCAGTTTCTGAAGAATAGATAAATAATAACAACTACTAAAAATATAGCAATGAAAAGGGTTTCTTTTACCTCAAAAATGGATTTTTTAATGAATTGAGTATCATCCATAGCAATATTCAAATGGATATCTTCTGGCAATTCTTTTTTGATATCCTCCATTCTTTTGTAAAACTCATCAGCAATAGCGACATAGTTGGCTCCCGGAAGAGGCACCAATGCTAAAGCAACCATAGGAGCTCCTGATTCACGAAGAATACTTTCTTCATTTTCTGCACCTAAAACGGCATATCCTACATCTTTAAACCTGATGATACGTCCATCTCTGGAAGTTATGACGAGGTCGTTAAAATCATCAGGAGTAGATAATTTCCCTACAGTTTTTACAACAAGTTCGGTTTTGTTGCCTTGAACTTTCCCCGAAGGAAGCTCGACATTTTCCCTATGTAATGCATTATTGATATCGACAGTTGTGAGACCCAATGCTGCCAGCTTTTGAGGGTCAATCCACAGCCTCATAGCATATTTCTTTTGACCCCATATTTGCAATGAACTGACCCCTGGTATTGTCTGTAACCTCTCGCCAATAATATTTTCTGCATAATCGCTGACTTCCAATTGTGTGCGAGTATCAGATTTTATGGTCATAGAAATAATCGCATCAGAATTGGCATCGGCTTTAGAAACAATTGGTTGCCCGTCTATGTCATCTGGGAGCTGACGTACAGCTTGAGAGACTTTATCTCTTACATCATTTGCTGCGGCTTCTAAATCTACTCCTAAGTCAAACTCAACAGTAATAACGCTAGAACCTTGGTTGCTGGCAGAAGATATATTTCTAATTCCAGCAATTCCGTTGATAGATTTTTCTAGAGGTTCTGTAATCTGCGACTCTATAACGTCAGCATTTGCACCTACGTAATTGGTTCGGACAGTAATAATAGGTGGGTCAATGGAAGGATATTCCCTTACCCCTAAACTTTTCATCCCCAAAAGACCAAATAGCATAATGATAATTGACATCACTATAGCGGTTACTGGTCGTTTAAGACTAAAAGAAGCTAAACTCATACCCTCTTAGTTTTATTCTGTTATTTGATTGATAGCAATTTTACTTCCTGCTTTGATAGACATTAGTCCTGTAACAATGACGGTATCTCCTTCTGCAAGCCCTTCTGTAATCTGGACTTTCTGATCTCCCCTGAATCCTAATGTTACAGGAACTGGGACTGCTTCTCCATTTTTAGCAACAAATACTTGTTGACCTTTTAATATTGGAATAATAGATTGAGTCGGTACCATGATGGTATTCTCGTCAGTTCCTAATGAAAGATTTATTCTTGCAAAAGATCCTGGTTTCAATTGCTGAGAAGCATTGTCGGCATGAGCTCTTATTACTACACTTCTAGAAATTTCATCTACATTGGGCTGGATAGCATATACTTTTGCAGTATAAGATGGAGTATAACCATCTACTTGAAAATTAATATGATTACCTACCTTAATTTTAGTAATGTATTTTTCAGGGATTGAAAACTCTACTTTTATAGGAGATATTTGTTGTAATGTTGTCAAAATGGTGGAGGTATTCACAAAACTTCCATCACTTACTTTTTTAAATCCTAATATGCCATTGAATGGAGCTTTGATTTCAGTCTTTGCCAAAAGAGTCTTGACATATTCTATTTCAGCGTTCAACACATTATAATTATTGAGCGCATCTTCATACTCTTCAATACTTAACCCTTTGATATCTAAAAGTTTCTTTGCCCTTTCTTCTTTATTTTTTGCAACGACTAACTGAATTTCTAATTTTTTTAATTGTGCTTTCAAATCTGCATCATTCACTCTTGCAATCAGTTGTCCTTTTGCGATAAATTGACCCTCGTGGATATTTAAATAAATTAATTTTCCAGCTACTTCTGGTGAAATATTGACAACTTCATTGGCAATAAGTGTTCCTGTTGCATAAATCTGATTGTCCAACGCCTGATATTTCACTACGTATGCTGTAACAGCAGTAGGTGGAGGAGGACCTCCTTGTTTAAAATTGGCAACATCTGGTGTCGGGAAAAAGAATATTTTCCCTAAAGCAAGCAATCCGAAGATAACGATTAAGATGAGAATAGGTTTCCAGTACTTCACTTTATAAAAAGAGTGTTTGTGTTATAAATAATGTCCGATATTTCTATAATAAAATATAAAATGCAAAAATAGCTTTCCTTTTTTGGGATTTGGGCTTAAATGATAGTTTGGGAGGGATAATTAGGAAAATTAAGAATAATTAATGGTTTTGGCAAAGCCTCTCAAGAGACATTAAATAATATCCTTTCCTTCAAAACATTAAAATAAAAAAGCCGCACCAATTACTGATGCAGCTTTTATTATGGAGAAAGATGGGATTAGATTAATCCACTTTCTTTTAAATATTCAGCAATTTGAATAGTATTGGTTGCTGCTCCTTTTCTCAAATTATCTGCAACTATCCAAAGGTTTAAAGTTTTTGGCTGAGTCTCATCTCTACGGAGGCGACCGACAAATACTTCATCTCTATTGTGAGCATCTTTAGGCATAGGATAAACTGCATTTGCTATATCATCTACCAATATTACTCCAGGTGCATTAGCTAGTATATCACGAACTTCAGCTAATTCAAATTCGTTTTCAAATTCAATATTGACAGACTCAGAGTGACCGCCCATTACTGGAATTCTAATCGCAGTAGCAGTAACAGCAATATTGTCATCTCTCATGATTTTTTTGGTTTCATTGACCATTTTCATTTCTTCTTTAGTATATCCATTTTCCATGAATACATCTATCTGAGGAATAACGTTTAAGTCAATTTTATATTTATATGCCATCGGCCCTTCAACTCCTGCACGCTCATTCATCAATTGGTCAACAGCCGCTTTCCCTGTTCCAGTTACTGACTGATAAGTAGAAACTACAATTCTTTTGATTTTGTATTTTTTATGAAGAGGGTTGATTGCAACTACCATTTGTATGGTGCTACAATTGGGATTGGCAATAATTTTATCTTCAAGAGTAAGCGCATCAGCATTGATTTCAGGAACAACTAATTTTTTTGTTGCATCCATTCTCCATGCAGAAGAATTGTCAATTACTGTAATACCTGCTTCCGCAAATTTAGGAGCCCATTCTAAAGAGGTATTACCTCCTGCTGAAAATAAAGCTACATCAGGTTTCATTTCTATTGCCTTCTCAGGGGTAACAACTGTATATTCCTTATCCTTAAAAGATAATTTTTTCCCTGCGGAACGAGCAGAGGCAACAGGAATTAATTCACTTACTGGGAAGTTCCTTTCTTTAAGAACTTCAAGCATTTGGCCACCAACTAATCCAGTGGCTCCTACAATTGCTACTTTCATTTTTTTATATTTATGCGTAAAAATAATGAATCGTGTATTATCTTATGCATCCAATGCGAAATTCAAGTAAAAATACCATTATATTTTTGGGAATATTTCTCATAAATATTGTTAATTCCTATGCTCAAACGTTTGAGTATAGGGATATAGTTATTAATGAAATAATGGCTGACCCTACTCCTGCTAAAGGTTTGCCAGAGAAAGAATTTGTTGAAATATTTAATCGATCGAATAAAACAATTGATTTTTCAGGCTGGACAATTAAAGATGCTTCTTCAACAATTGGAGTATTTCCTTCGGGAACATTAAATCCTGGAGCGTATGCAATTATTTGTAAATCATCAGATGCTTCTTTATTTAATACTTATGGAACGGTAATAGGGGTTTCCTCTTTGCCATCATTGAATAATGATAAAGATAGTGTAGTCATTCGTACTAATTCAGGAGAGCTGGTAGATGCTATTTATTATTCAGATAGTTGGTATGGAGATATAGTGAAAAAAGAAGGAGGCTATACCTTGGAATTGATTAATCCAAGTTTGAATTGCTCTGATGCAAAAAACTGGATAGCATCTACTTCGGATATTGGAGGAACACCTGGAGCGGCAAATAGTGTTTTAAACAACCTGCCTGATTTGACTTCGCCAAGTGTTTTGTCTTATACGATTTCAGCAACAAATGAAATTAGAATTATTTTCTCAGAGCCAATAGATATCGTTACTGCAGAAAACCCCAATTTATATTTATTCTCACCATCAAACCTACAAGTCCAATCCGTAAGTTTTAATTCGGGGAAAGATATTATTTCTCTACTGTTGTCTGGAGATATTATTGCTGGTGAACCTTATAATTTACGTGTATTTGGAATTAATGACTGTGAGGGCAATATCATGACTGACACTACCTTAAATATTATTTTGGGAGAAAATGCTCAATTTAATGATATCATTATTACTGAGATTATGGCCGATCCATCTCCTGTCATACAATTGCCTGAGGTAGAGTATCTTGAAATTTATAATAGAAAGAATAAAGCTATCAATTTAGAAGGAATACAGTTATTTGTAGATGCTAAAGTGGCTATTCTTCCCAATATTCAAATGGACGCTAATAGTTATGCAGTTCTAACTTCAGCCTCGTCAGCCACTTTATTCTCAGGTGTTTCAAAAGTAATCGGATTGACAAGTTTTCCGACTTTGACCAATAGTGGAGCTACTATTACTTTGAAAAATTCAAATGGGAATCTCATTTATCAAATGACTTATAGCGATGCCTGGTATGAAAGTAGTGCAAAGAAAGAGGGCGGATGGTCTTTGGAAATGATAGATATTTCTCAACCTTGTTTAGAAAGACTGAATTGGAAAGAATCAATAGATAAGAGTGGAGGTTCGCCTGGTAGAGAAAATTCAGTAAAAGGAGAGTTGAATGATGTTCCTCCATTGAAACCGACATCAATAGAGTTTTTATCCAATAATGTTATTCAGATTAATTTTTCTGGAAAATTTAATGTAGAGCAATTAGCTCAAAGCCAGATATCAATATCTCCAGAAATTGAAATTGATAGCATCACACCTATTCTTCCTATTGCTAATAAAATAGAGATTTCGTTCAAAAGTGATTTTTCTTTAGGAACGATTTATGAGATTTCTATTGAAAATTTTTATGACTGCGTAGGAGATGAGTCAGAACCAGCCATATTGAAGTTTGGGATTCCAGCTAGCGTGGAGCTTGGAGATATTGTTATCAATGAATTGATGTATGACCCAGATACTGGAGGAGAAGATTTTGTAGAAATTTTAAATATTAGCAACAAAATTTTATCTACATCAGAGCTAATTATCACAAGAGAAGATGAATTAGGAACAAAAATAACAAGTACCAAATTGGAGAGTTATAAGAGATTAATCTTCCCTGGAGAATATATTGTGCTATCAGCCAAAGGGGAAAGTATCCGTAGCCGATATAATAATCCAGGTGTTGGGGCATTTGTTGATGTTGTTGGATTCCCTAGCTACGTGACTACAGGAGGTATGGTAGGTTTGTATAGAAGTGATAATGAATTGCTGGACAAACTAGTTTATGACCCTAAAATGCATTTTAAATTACTAGATATCACTAAAGGGGTTTCTTTGGAGAGAGTCAATCCAAATATTTCTTCAAGTGAACGAAGCAATTGGAATTCTGCTGCTATTTCCATTGGCGGAGCTACTCCTGGATATGAAAATAGCCAATATCTCAAACCATTACCACAAGGCGAATTAAATCTTTCCCCTGAAGTATTTTCTCCTGATAATGACGGCATTGATGATTTATTAGGGGTTTCCTATCAATTGGATAAAACAGATTATGTGGGTTCTGCAAGTGTTTATACCATTGAAGGTATTCCTGTAAGAAAATTGTTTACTCAGCAGACTTTGGCTCAAGAAGGGTTTTTCACTTGGGACGGATTGGATGATAAGAGTGTCAAAGCAAGAGTAGGGATTTATCTACTTGTTTTGGAAATATTTGACCTAGATGGTAATAAAGATATTTTGAAGAAGAAGTTTGTTGTTGCTTCTAAAATGCGATAAGATTTTTTATAAGAGAATTAGACAAAGGACTCAACTAAAATGAAACAAGGCTATCTTAATTAGATAGCCTTGTTAATATAAAGTGACAACTGATATTACATATCTCTTTCTACATCTTTATCTCCTCTTCCTGAAAGATTAACTACTGCCAATTCGCCTTTGCCTTTCAACATTTTTATTGCCAAAGCAACAGCATGAGAAGATTCAATAGCAGGAGTAATACCCTCTAGTTTAGATAATAATTTATAAGCATCTACAGCTTCTTGGTCAGTCACTGGAGTATAATCAGCACGATTTGTATCTTTCAACAGTGCATGATGAGGAGAAATTCCTGGGTAGTCCAATCCTGCAGCAATAGATTTGGAAGGGATAGGATTGCCAGCATCATCTACTAAGCAATAAGACATTGTCCCTTGAAATACTGTTGGCTTGCCAAAAGAAAGTGTAGCGGCAGTATTAGGTAATGAGCCTTCTCCTCCACCTTCTCCTCCGTGAATTTTCACAGAAGTATCATCTAAAAATCCAGAGAAAAGACCGATTGCATTGGATCCTCCACCAACAGCGGCAAAAATATGGTCAGGAAGTTTACCTTCTTCTTCTAATATTTGCTGTCTAGCTTCATTACCAATAACAGATTGAAAATATCCAACGATTCTAGGATATGGGTTAGGTCCAACTTGTGAACCCAAAAGATAAAATGAATCTGGATGTTCGATATAATATCCTAATGCAGCATCAACTGCATCTTTAAGCGTTTTGCTTCCCAAATCAGTAGAGATAACTTCTGCACCTAATAGTTTCATTCTACGAACATTCAATGCTTGTCTTTCTACGTCAATAGCACCCATAAAGACTTTACAAGGAATACCAATAATGGCAGCAGCAGTAGCAGTGGCAACTCCATGTTGACCAGCACCCGTCTCAGCAATTATTTCTTTGGCACCCATTCTTTTTGCTAAAAGAATCTGACCAATACAGTTGTTGATTTTATGCGAACCTGTATGATTGAGGTCTTCTCTTTTTAAATATATTTTAGAACCGACATAATCACTTAGGTTTTTTGCATAATATAATGGAGAAGGTCTCCCTACATATTGCTTTAATATCTTTACAAATTCTTTTTGAAAATCATCTTTTCGAACTTCTTCATCAAAGAATTCTCCAAGTTTTTTCAATTGAGGTTCTAAAACTGGTGGAACAAAAGCTCCTCCATAAGGGCCATAAGTGCCGTCATACTTCAACATGCTTTCTAATGGACCTACTTTAATCTCTGCCATATTTCTAGTTTATAATTATTTCAAAAAATTTCTAATGTACTCATTTTCTAAAATAAACCAATATAATAGGCAAATAAAAATTATTAGAAATGATTCATCCCTATGTTTCAGTAGGCTACGGAATATAGCATTTACTCCACAACTCACGCTATAACCACTCCTCCACAACCCACGGTTTAAACCGTGGGTTGTAAGACATTGTCCATGTATTCATCGTTGATAATATAATTCTTAGCCTACGGAATATAGCATTTACTCCACAATCTACGCTTTAACCATTCCTCCACAACCCACGGTTTAAACCGTGGGTTGTAGCATGGTCTATGTGAGAAAGATTTAAAATCGTAAATTACCATATTATTGGTTATTAAAATAGCTCATATTATGTCACATTCTTTCAACAAAATATGGATACATGCAATTTGGTCAACAAAATATCGGATGCCAATGATTCATTCTTCTATTGAAAAATTAAATTCATCAATTCATATCTGAGCAATTTAGAGAGCAAGGTTGTCCAGTAAGAATTATCAATGGAATGCCAGACCATATACATTGCTTATTTTTATTAAGCCCACAAAAGTCAATTTCTCAAGTGATAAAACAAATCAAAGGCAGTAGTTCACATTTTATCAATGAGAACAATCTAATTTCAGAGAAGTTTGCTTGGCAAACAGGTTATGCAGCTTATTCCGTTTCTGAGTCAGTAGTTGGAAGAGTATTTCATTATATCAATAATCAAAAGCAACATCATGCAAAGAAATCGTTTCAGCAAGAGTTTGAGGAGTTTATAAAAATATATGGTATTGAGTCTCCATAGCCATCGGTTTTAACCGAGGCTATGAAAAAATGAAATCATTAAAAAGAGATCGGAGTATATTTTAGACTATCATGAACCAATAAATAGCCTTTATTCTCTTTATGTAGTTCGATTTTATGTAATCCGTGCTTCTCGGGATTGTGGATTATATCCATGAATTCAGGATCTTCGGTAAGAAATTTATTGCTGAGCAATGCTTTTGTTACATAGTATAAATTGGGCTGATGCTTGGCTTCAAATTCAGAGTAAGGCTCTGTTTCTTTATTAAAAGGATTTGCCCATTTGAAATTTTTACCTAGATATGTTGCTAATCCTCCTTCATAATCTACCTCATGCACCTCTTGTTGAATATTCATAGCGCGAATTGTTTCAATTGTTTTTCTATTGGAAGGATAAGTATATTCTTCCCATACATCAAAGGTTTTATAGTCTGACAATGAAGGGCATAAAACAAATATAGCAATTATAGCACCTATCGAACTCAATTTATTGAAAATTCGAGGAGTTGTATCTTTCTCCGTTTTTTGAGGTAGAAAAACCAAACTAACCATGAATAAAACCAAAGGCATCACTAACAAAAGATAATGCTCTCTGGTATAAAAAATAATAGAAGCAATAATTGAAGGTACACTGATTATGACCAAACCTAAAATAATGAAGCCATATTGAAGGAATAATTGTTTGAATTTGACCCACCATTTTTTTGCTCCTACAAATAAAATTCTACCAATAATGATAATAACAAAAAGAGTAAAGGAAATCAATGGATTCCATTTGAAAATAGAAGGAGGAAAGAAAATAGAAGATACTCCAACTGAAAATTTCAGAATATACTGCTGAATATTATAGAGTAGATGTTGAATAAATAAGGACGGATTGTGTTGGAAAGCATCTCCTAAAGATTGGAAGTTCCCAAAATTTTGACGAGCAAAATCTCTCCATTGTATCCAATCAAAATTGTTCAAGCCATTCCATTCGCAGTAATTATAACTGAATTGTTGTGCAAAAGCGATATTACTTCTTCCTCCAGCCATAGGATTTAGCAATGTGTTGAATAGCCCAATTATTCCTTTATTGCCAAATACTGTTAATACTACAAATAGGAAAAGCAATCCTACAATAGGTATCACTTTAAACAATCGTTCTTTGGTAAATCTTTCTGACTTATTCCAAAGCCAATAAACTATAAAGACGACACTAGAAATATACCATGAAAGATGAGATTCTGGTCGAATATAGCCTAATAAAAAGGTAACTATAACTAAAGAAAATAAGATTGAAAATGTTGTTTTTAATCTTGTAGCCAATATGACCCACAACATTATGATGATGATGGTATAATGAGAAATCTTTGACCAAGTAATAAAAGATAGGATATTGGGAGAAAACAGAAAACCAGCACTTAATAATAATGCTAATGGAGATTTTAATCCTAATCTTCTCATCATCATATACGCTACTATTGGCGGAAGCAAATACATGAGATACATGACAATATCGTAAATCACTACAGGATCATCAGTGAATTGCTTAATAATTTTAAACAAAATGGAGTACAGAGGCCCAAAGCCAACCAAAACACCTTGAGTAATTCTAAGTCCTAAAACTAAGTATCCTGAGTCATCCGTCAGGTTGACATCTACCCGTTCTCCAAATCCCTTTAATACAATAATACCCAATAGGACAATACAGAGAATAGAAATAAAATCTTTTAAAAATGAGAGAGGGATATACTTTTTCATATTTACGGAATCCCAAAAATATGGAATCTCTCTTAATTCAAATCAAAAACAGCTATATTCTAGCAAATAAAATATGTAACTTTGTCAGTTTTCTAAAAATATTCTTTTGAAGGACGTCATTCAAGGTATTTTCTCAGATAAGCGAGCTCATGTTTCCTATCCTGCTTTAGCAATAGGAGTGGTTTTAATTATTCTTACTGGATGGTATTTTACAAAAGATTTGAGTCAATCCTTAGATCTTTTATTTTGGGATGAAGCCAATTATATGAAGTCAGGCATGCTGATGCCAGGAAAATTCAATCATTCTTGGGGTCCATCTTATGCTATTTGGTACAAATTTTTGTCACTATTTGAAAAGGATACCATTGAGTTATATTTTCTCAATTATAGATGGATGACAATATTGCCAGCAGCAGTATTTTTCATTTTTTTAGTATTATCCAATGTTCGCTTTTGGACAAGTTTAGGTGTTTGTCTTTTATTTTTATTCACAGATATAAATCTGCCTGTTTGGCCTAAGATTTCTCACTATTGTATTTCCATATTTTTAATAGGGTTGATATTGGTGAAATATATTAATGCACCATTGATTAAGGTGGCTGTCATTTCTTTATTTGCATTAAATATATCTTATGCAAGACCAGAGTTTTATCTATCTTATTTGGTAATACTGGCATTATGGGTGTTGGCTTTATGTGTCAAATCTTTTAGGTCAAAAAATGCTATCATTTCTTCTCTTGTATTATTGGGAATAGGAGTGTTGATACAGCTAAAAATGGGTAATCCATTATTTAATTTTAACGGAGATAGAAGTGCCTTGGCTTTTGCTCAGCATTTTATGTTCAATTATTTTCAATGGAAACATATCGATCAAGATTTTTGGATCACTTGGATGACCTATTATCAAGATCTCTTTCATAATGCATCTTCAATCAAAGAAGCATATCAAATTAATCCTACGCTTTTCCAATTACATTTCCTTACCAATATTCAAAATTATTTCTCCAATGCATTGCTTTTATTTAGTGATGCAATGCTCCCACAACAACTGATTCATCTTTCATTGGTTTGGAGATTAATGATTCTAGCTATAGGTGGAGTTTTGATGCTTTTGTTTGTTTCTCAAGACAAGTATTTGGAAAATATTCTAAATGGGTTTAAAAGAAATATTTTAGTACTTATTCTTTTGACAGTCATGGTGGGGCCGACCTTGATATCTAGTATTGTGATATACCCGAGAATGCATTATATGCTTTTTCATTTTTTTCTATTATCTTTTATTATCAGCATTTTGGTATTTTCAAAACCTAAAGATGTTGCTGCTATTGATAAAAAATCAGTAATTCTTTCTTTTATTATCGTTTGTATCATCTGGGTGCTAATGCCTTCAACAAAAAGCTATCATCATTTTGATATGTGGCGAAAAGAAACTTCTCAAGCCAATCTGAATACAGTAAAAAAATTAAGAGCATACAACTTTACTACTCCAATTCGACTCTTAGAGAATGAAGGAGGAATGAACTTGTTTTTGCCTAATAATTATATATGGATACGTGGATTTGCTAAAGACACAACATGGACTGCTTATATTGAAAGAGAACACGTAGATATTATTTATGTAACTCCTTCTTTGACCAAATATCCAACGCTAAAAAGTGATTCTACTTGGTATGATTTTAAAGCTCGACCAGAACAATATGGTTTTGAGAAAGTAATTACAGGCAATCATGTACCATATTTGTATATTCGTAAAAATCTTTTAGGAAAATAATTAGATGGCAAATATAGATATTACCTTATTCAAGAAAGACAGCCCTTTATTTTACCTGAAGGTTTTTCTAATGTCCACTTATTTGTTGTTTTATGGTAGCCCGGTTTTGTCTGTGACGCCATTGGCTCCAGTGTATAACATCATGACTTATGTCATTGTTGGGATATTAATACCTTTTGGATTGTTATATGTTTTTGACAAAGTTTTTATAAAAAAGCGATTTTCTACGATAGATGGTTTGGTTGTTTTAATGTCTTTGTTCACATTCTATACTGCATTGACAGCCAATGCTGTATTTGATCAACCATTATTAAAAAGTATCTTGATTTCGGGGAAGACCTATCTGCCTATTATCAGTATCTTTTTATTATATTATCTACTGAAGACTGAGATTATTTCAATGTATCAGTATAATTTTTCTATGCTAATAATTTGCTGGGTCAATTTGGTTTTATATGTCATTCTCATGTTTACAATCAACCCTGCTATTTATAAGGAGACAACAGACATGGTGGGTTTTAACCCTTCAAAAGGAGGATATGTATTCAATTTCCCTCCTAACTTTATTGTCTATGGCATTGTATTTTACTTTTTAGATTATACACTCAATAAGAATAGATTTAGCTTGTTATTGAGTTTTGTGTTAATCGCTTATATCTTATTTTTAGACAAAGGGCGTATTCAGTTTATTGCTATTATTGGATCTTTAGCAATGCATACTATTTTATTTATTCCATTCAAAAGTATTATATTCAGAATGATAGATATCATTCTAATCACTGCTATCATGCTATTGATAGTTTACTGGATACAACCAGAGCTATTGACTGTTGTTGTCAATATGTTTATGGTGTTTGTGGATGCTATATTTGGAATCGAAACGGGGGAGAGTTCGGCAGATATGCGATGGGTAGAAATCGGAACAGTATTGAGTCATTTTGATAAATATCCAGGGCATTGGTTTTTTGGCATTGGGTTTATTCCAAGAGATGAAATGTGGCTTCGTTTTGGATATTTGTATTTTACGGATATAGGTATTTTCGGAATTTTGTTTGTATTTGGAATTATTGGGACAATTTTATTATTTCTTTTTTTCTTATATCCAGCTTTTGTTATCCATAAGATTAAAAACTTTAAGTATGATCTAATTTTCAATACGATTATAACGAGTGTTTTTTACTTGCTCATTACCTCTGTTTTTACAGGAGGATTTGCATTTGCTCCAGTTTCTATGTTGAGTATCTTTATGGTATTGGAATATTATAAACAAAAAGATGATAAAATTGAAAAAGTTAAAAAATTCAGGAAAGACCAAGAAGCATTACTCGGTGATTCTTCTATGGCTACTTAGTTTTTGGTGGATATCTTGTACACAGTTTCCGGTTTCATCTCCTTCTACAGGAAGTAAACCAACTCCAACTCAACCCAATATTCCTTCATCTAAACCTGTCGAGAATACAAATAATTCTTCTCAGCAAATTGTTATTCCCAATCTGTCGAATAAAGTGGTTATTCAGCCAGATTATTCCAAGCAGTATGTCCCCAATCCTAATTTAATTTCATTTAATACAGGATTTTTATTTACTGCTCCTATTGAAACCGAACCTGCAGTTAAAACAATAACACAGATATTAAGACCTAAAGCTTTGCGTTTCCCTGGAGGAACACTCGCCAATTACTATCACCCTGATGGTAAAGGCTACGGCTTTCGACAAGAAGATGTGAAAGGTGGATTTCCTGAAATCACTAGAGCAATGGCTTTGTTTGACAAAAATGCAATTTATCACTTCACAACTGTCTGTAAAATGGCGAATAGCCAAGTAGTTTATGTTGCTAACCTAATGACTGGAACGGTCGATGAAACTTTGTGGGCATTAGATTATTTTAAATCTCAGAATATCCAAGTAATAGGAGTTGAATTGGGCAATGAGTTCTATTTGACTCAGTATAGAAAATATTTTCCTACAGTAGAAAGTTATATTCAAAAAGCCAAAGAATATGCGAGCGCAATCAGGAAAAAATATCCTCAAATGAAACTAGGGGTGGTGGCTGCTGACCCTACTGAAGCCAATCCTCAAGGAAGTTATCAGAAATTTCAAAACCTTTGGAATGCTACATTAGGTAAAGAAATTTTTTATGACTTTTATATTCCTCATCTTTATTCAAATGTTTCTACGTGTGAAAAGAAGGGAGGCGATGATTTGAAAGCAGTATTCGGTTGTACCGATTTAACATTGGCGCCAGAATACTACCATTATCATCAAATTGTCTTAGAGCACTACAAGTCATTTTATGGCAATAAAAAAATGTGGGTGACAGAATGGAATGTTGATGCAGCTAGTACTGTTGCAAACACTATTAGACATGCGGAGTTTGTAGGCGAATCATTAATGGGGCTAATAGATTTGTGTGCTAAGAACAATGAATTAGAATATGCATTTTTTCACAATTATGGTTCTGGAGGTTATGCGGCACCTTTATTTACATATACACAGCAACAAAAAGTCAATTATTTGAAAAGAGAAGGAAATATTGCATACAATTCTACTTATTTCCCTTTTTTATATTTCAGAGAGCTTCTCAATCTTGAGGCTCTAAGAATGGATGAAAAGATTTCTTATCCTCAAAATATCACTGTCAAAAATGTTGTTTTTAAAACATTTGTTAGCAAAGACAAATCTTCTATCTTCCTCTATTTTATCAATAAATCTGCTGAAAAAATAGCTTTTGAAGTGAAAGGAGCAAAAGAAATAAAGAAAATAGAAGGTATTCAAGGAAAATATCCATGGTCGCTTGCTGGACTGAATGGTTTTTATAAAACACTTCCTAATATGGTGGATATGATTCAATATATTCCTAACAAAAAAGACGCTAAAGATTTTTCTGTACCAGGATATAGTGTTGGATATCTTGAAATTGCGTTATAAATGGAACAAGTTCATCATCCCAATTTTTTTCTAATCGGCACTGTTAAAGGAGGTACGACTTCTTTGCATAGATATTTAGATCAACATCCAGAGATTTATCTAAGTCCGATAAAGGAAGTCAATTATTTTTCTCGATTGGATATTGACGAATCATTGTTTGCAAGAGATTACCGACATGATATATCGATAGACCTTGAAAGATATTTTAAGGAAGGGATGTCTTATCCAGTTCATATTGCACATATTACAAAAGAGAAAGACTATCTACATCTGTTTTCAAATGTCAAGAACCAAAAGGCAATTGGGGAAATGAGCCTTTCTTATATGTTGTATGAAAATGCTCCTCAAAAGATTTTTGAAGCCTATCCCAATGCAAAAATTATGGCGATGCTTAGAAATCCAGCAGAAAGGGCTTTTTCTCAATATATCATGAATCTCAAGCAAGGTAAAATCTTAGAACAAGATTTTCTCAATGAGATAATCAATGATGACAAAGCCAAGCACAAAGGCTGGGGAGCTAATCATCAGTACTTAATGATAGGCAAGTATTATGAGCAGCTTAAAAGATATTATGACATCTTCCCCAAAGAACAAATCAAAATCTTTCTTTTTGATGATTATAAAGAGAATCCAACGAAAATCGTTAAAGAAATGTTTGAGTTTTTAGGAGTAAATCCAAATGTGCCAATCAATACTGAAGAAAAGGCTAATGAAGGAGGAGTGCCTAAATTAAAAAAAATCAATTATTGGCTAAATCAATATGGGCTTATCAGCTGGGCAAAAAACAATTTGCCACATAGTTGGAGAACACCATTTAAAAGATGGATGTATAAATCAGGGAAAGAAGATATTCCCCAAATGACGGATGAAGAACGTCAATATCTGATAGAATATTATCGTTCAGATATTTTATTACTTGAGAAATTGATTCAAAGAGATTTAAAGAATTGGCTATAACCATGAGTGGAATTCAAAAGATATTATTTATAAGTACACAATTGCCATATCCTCCAATCAGTGGCGGCGTGATAAAAAGTTGGCGACTTGTGGAGTTCTTAAGCCAGAAATATCAATTGCGTTTGGCCACTTTTTTGAAGAACGATGAGGAACAAGACGTCCAGACATTTCTTTCTTTAGTAAAATTAGACGACTATTATTTTGAACAGTTGGATATCCCTAGAACAGGAATGAATCTGATAAAATCTAACCTTCTTTTCCAACCACTCAATCTGTATCGCAATCGCTCTCCAAAATTTTCTCAACAGATTCAAAGTTGGGCTCAGCAAGTAGATGCAATTTTTGTTGACCACTATGAAATGTTTCAATATGTACCAAAGAATTTTAAAGGGAAAGTGATTTTACACCAACATAATTGTGAGTACTTAATTTGGGATAGATTTGCTCAATTGGAGAAATCCTTTGTCAAAAAACTAGCTTTAAAAAATCAAGCTTTTTGGATTAAAAATTATGAAAGTAAAATTTGCCAGCGTGCAGATACGATACTAGCAGCTCCAAATGATAAAGAGGAATTGGTCAAAATAGGAGCTAATGCCTCCAAATTTTATGAAACATATCATTTAGGAGATGAGGAAATGCTGAGTTTGCCTCCTTTGAATTGGGGAAATGCAGAAAATGCCGTATTATTTATTGGTACATTGACTTGGGAAGCCAATATTGATGCAGTATTATATTTTATACGAGATATCTGGCCTAAAATATTAGCCCAACAGCCTGAAACAATGTTTTTCGTTGTAGGGAAGAATCCAGATGTCAGAATTATTCAAGCTGCAAATGCTAGTAGAAATGTTGTTCTTACTGGTTTTGTTCAGAATTTGGATGATTACTACACAAAATGTAAAGTATTTATTTCTCCTTTGAGATTTGGGAGTGGTATAAAAGTCAAAGTGATGAATGCTTTATATCGTGGAATTCCTACCGTTTCAACTACAATAGGAGCTGAAGGATTGAAAGTGGTGAATGCAAATTCAATGATGGTAACAGATGAAGCTCAGCAATTTGCTGATGATACTTTGCAACTATTGGAAAATAAAGAATTATGGGAGAAAATTTCTTTCCATTCTAGACAATTGGCAGAAGAACTTTACACTTGGAAGTCTGTGTTTGACAAAGTGATACAAGCTATTGAAAATTAAAAAGTATTAAAATAGTATTAAATTGTCTTATCTGTGATGTTCATGGAGTTTATTTTTTCACTATGAATTTTTACATTAACTTTATTTGTTGATAGATAGTATTAGGAAATGAATATTGCGATATATAGTAGAGTATTTAAGAAAGATCAATCTGCTCATTTGCCAGAGTTGCTAAATGCTTTGAACCATTTGGGATATAAAATACTTGTGTATGAACCTTATTTAAAGTCATTTTATAAGCAGATACCCAATTTACCTACACTTCATTCTTTCAAAACTCATACTGATTTGGTCAATAATGTTGATTTGATGATTTCAATTGGAGGAGATGGGACATTGTTGGATACTGTTCATTTTGTAAGAAATAGTGGGATTCCTGTAGCTGGGATTAATATTGGTCGATTGGGTTTTTTGGCAGATATCAATAAGAGTGATATCAATGCTCTTGTTGCTGCTCTTCATACTCATAATTATAGCATAGAAAATAGATCTTTGATTCATGTTGACACTGCAAGACCTATTTTTGGGGAAGTAAATTTTGGATTGAATGAAGTAACATTGACTAAAACGGACTCTTCTTCAATGATTATTGTCCATACTTATCTGAATGGAGAATTTCTCAACTCCTTTTGGGCTGATGGATTGATTGCTTGTACACCTACAGGCTCAACAGCTTATTCTCTAAGTTGTGGAGGTCCAATTGTTTTTCCGATTGCACATTCTTTTGTTTTAACGCCTGTGGCTCCACATAATTTGAATGCAAGACCGATGATTATTCCTGATAATACAATCTTGTCTTTTGAAGTCGAAACCAGAGCCAAAAGTTTTCTATGTTCTATAGATTCGAGGTATAAAAAAGTAGAGAAAGATTTTAAGTTAGCAATTAGAAAAGCGTCTTTTGATTTCAAACTATTAAGATTGTCAGAGGCTTCATATATCAAGACGCTCAGAAAGAAATTAATGTGGGGAGAAGACACTAGAAATTAACTGACAAATTGCGATAAAAAACGTTAAAAATTTCAATATCTCAATCCATTATATAATCAAGTTTATTTTCTTCGTTATTTATCTATCTTTGTTCTCTCAAAAATATTAAAGAATAAGTGTCTCAACAGCTGAAAACATATCTCAGCATCATATCAATTTGCTTGTGTGCCTTTAATGTAAGTGCGCAAAAGAGTGAATATGGTCTATTCTTAGCCTCTACAAACTATTTTGGAGATTTGAACCCCAACTATTCTTTCAAACAAAACAGAATTGGAGAAGGATTGTTTTACAGATTAAATCTCAACAATAGAATGGCTGTCAGAGTGGGGGTTTCTCATGCATGGGTTGCTGCCTCTGATGAAAAATTATCGCAACACCAACCTTATTTACAAGCAAGAAATCTCAGTTTTCAGTCAAATATTATTGAACTGAGTGGCTTGTATGAAATTAATTTTTTTGATTGGGAACAAGGTGGCTCCAAACAAACAATTATCAAAAAGAAAAAATGGACACCGTATATGTTCGTTGGTATTGGATTTTACCATTTTAGCAGTTACACAACATACAAAGGACAAAAGGTCAATTTGGAACCAATAGGAACAGAAGGTCAAAAGAATCCCAATGCAATAGGTGAAAAGACTCAAAGTGGATATAGTCCTTTTGCAATTTCTATCCCATTTGGAGGAGGTATAAAATATAGTCTGAATAAAAACTGGACAGTTCAAGTAGAGCTGATGACTAGAAAAACCTTTAATGACAATCTGGATGATGTTCACGCTGTTTATCCAGATGCTTCTGAATTGAATTATATTAAAGATGGAGTCAATTTTTCAGAGGCATTGTCTGATAGATCTCCTGAGCTAGGCATAGCTCCTATTGGGTATCCAGGCAAGCAAAGAGGGTCTTCAAAGGACAATGACAGATTTAATTTTTACAGTATAGGAATAACCTATACCTTTAATACGATTAAATGTCCAACCATTCAATAAAGTCTGAAAGTATGGAGAGCATAAAACAAGAAGGATACAAAGACTTAATAGACTATAATAGTTTGCCTGAGCATATTGCTGTCATCATGGATGGGAATGGTCGCTGGGCAAAAAAGCAAGGTAAACCTAGAGTTTTTGGACATAAAAATGGGGTAAAAGCTGTAAGAGAAGCAACTGAAGCATGTGCTGAAATCGGTGTAAAATACCTCACTTTATATGCATTTTCTACTGAAAACTGGAGCAGACCTTCATTTGAAGTAACTGCATTGATGGAACTTTTGGTGCTGACAATTGGTAGAGAAGTAAAAACCTTGCAGAAAAATAATATCAGATTGAATGCCATTGGTAACTTAAATAGCCTCCCAGCTAAAACAAGAGCTGAATTACTGAAAGCAATTGAGCTGACAAAGAACAACACAAGAATGACTTTGACTTTGGCATTGAGTTATGGTGCTAGAGAAGAAATATTTGAAGCCTTTTTGAAAATGGCACAAGATTTACAAAATGAAAAAATCTCTTTACAGGATTTAAAGCCTGAAAGTGTTAAAAATTATTTACAAACCCATCAAATCCCCGATCCTGAATTATTGATTAGAACCAGTGGAGAATGTAGAGTAAGTAACTTTTTGCTTTGGCAAATTGCATATACAGAATTTATCTTTACAGACAAACTATGGCCAGAAATTGAAAAAGAAGATATTTATTCCTTCATTTATCAATATCAACAGAGAGAAAGAAGATTTGGAAAAACCAGTGAACAAATAAACAGTTAATGAATCGTATTAAGCATTTATTTGCATTATATTTTATATTGCTTATAGCAGGAAAATCCTGGGCACAAGAAACAGAAAATCAAGTTGATACAGACTCTATCGCTGTAATATCTCAACAAGAAGAGAATACAGAAGAACAACCTGCTGTCAATTTTAAAGATCCTAAAAAATATACTATCAATAAATTTGATATTATAGGCTCACAATATTTTGATAAGAATATTATTAGAAGTATTACAGGAATCTATGTTGAACAAGAAATTGAATTACCTGGTGATGAAATTGCCAAAGCGATTAAGACGCTATGGAAGCAAGGATTATTCACAGATGTCGAATTTAGAATTAGCAATATCAATGGCGATAGAGTAGATTTAAGTTTGTATGTAGTTGAAAAACCTAGAATGTCTAATTATTATTTCAAAGGAATTAAGAAAGGACAGGCTGAAGATATTTCTAAAAAAATCACCAATCTAAAAGGAAGACCGATTACTCCATCATTGGAAAATTCAATTAGAAATACGGTCTTAGAATTTTATAAAGAAAAAGGATATTTATCTCCTGAGGTTACATTCAAATCTACACAAGATACATTTGCATTGAATACTGCATCGCTATATATTGATGTTAAAAAAGGATTGAAAGCTAAGATATCTTCTATCGAATTGGAAGGTGTCGATCAATTACCTGATAGCAAAGTGAGGAAAGCGATGAAAGATACTCACCAAAAGAGTGCTATCAAATTGTTTAATGCCTCTGATAAAGAAATTCTTACCGATAAAAAACGTTTAAAAAGGGCTCTTTATACTCTTTCCAATTTTAACTATAAGTCTATTAAAAAGTTTTTTGATGAAAGAGTAACCATTAGTTTGTTTAAAAGTACCAAGTTCAATGAAGAAAAATATATTGCTGACAAAAGAGCAATTATTGACCTTTACAACAAAGAAGGTTATAGAGATGCCAATATCGTTTTCGATACAGTCTATATGCCATCTTCCAATGAGGTGAAAATTAAAATCAAAGTTGACGAAGGCAAAAAATATTATTTCAGAAACATCGACTTTAAAGGCAATGCCAAATATTCCAATGAATTGTTGAGCAAAGTATTAGGTATTAAGAAAGGAGATGTTTACAATACGGAATTATTGCAGAAGAAATTAAATATGGATCCTAATGGAGCAGATATTTCTTCTTTGTACTATGATGATGGATATCTTTTCTTCTCGGTTGACCCTAAAGAAATGGGAATCTATGGTGATTCTATTGATTTGGAAATCAGAATTTCTGAAGGACCTCAAGCCAATATCAAAAATGTGATTATCGAAGGCAATGATAAGACGAGTGAGAATGTCATTAGGCGAGAGCTGAGAACATTGCCAGGTCAAAAATTCAGTAGAACAGACTTGATTCGTTCTCAGAGAGAGATTGCCAACTTAGGATTTTTTGACCCTCAAGCTACACAAGTCGTTCCAGTTCCTAATCCTCAAGATGGAACAGTAGATATCAAATATGTTGTCAGCGAGAAATCTGCAGACCAGATAGAACTTTCTGCTGGTTGGGGTGGCGCACAAGGAATAATTGGAACACTTGGACTTTCTTTTAATAACTTTTCTATAAAAAATATTAAAGACAGAAAAGCATGGACTCCTTTACCAACTGGCGATGGACAAAAATTGAGTGTACGTGTTCAAAGTAATGGTAAACAATATCAGACTTATAATTTCTCATTTACTGAACCATGGTTGGGTGGACGTAAACCAAATGCTTTATCTTTCTCTGCTTTCAGATCTAGATATCAGTTGATGAATTATTCTACCAACAAAGCTTATGGTAGCCAGATTACAAATGGAGCGTCTGTCGCTTTAGGAACAAGATTGAAATTCCCTGATGACTACTTTATTTTCCAGACATCTTTGAACTATCAAAATTATGCACTAAATAATTTTAGTGAACGTATCTATAGCGAAAAGACTACAATTGAAAATGGTAACTTCAACAACTTGAACTTGCGTTTGACGTTGTCAAGAAATTCATTAGACCAGCCTTTGTATCCGACAAGTGGTTCAAATGTCAGCCTTTCAGGACAATTTACACTTCCATATTCTCTATTTAGAAAAGATGATTTCTATAAAGATGTAAGTGTAGAGGACAAATGGAAATGGGTAGAATACCACAAATGGAGAATGACAGTTGATTGGTACCAAGCCTTAGATAAGAAGAATAAATTAGTCTTTAGAGCTGCTGCTAAGTTTGGATTCTTGGGCTATTACAACAAGAAAACAGGATTATCTCCATTTGAAAGATTTGAAGTCGGAGGAAATGGGTTGCCAAGTAATATTGTGTTATTCGGACAGGATATTATTTCACAAAGAGGTTATGGTGTGTATTCTGACGGTGGAGGAGATGCTATCTTCAATAAATTCACTATGGAATTGAGATATCCATTCTCACTCAATCCTTCAGCGACTATTTATGGATTGGTCTTTGCTGAGGCAGGAAATAGTTATAGAAACTTTGCTTCTTATGATCCTTTTAGACTTAATAAGAGTGTGGGATTGGGAATTAGAGCATTTTTGCCTATGTTTGGATTGTTGGGTGTAGATTATGGCATAAGATTTGACCAACCCAAAAATGATGACGATAACCGAATTCAATCAGCAAAAGGATTTTTCGATTATATAGCGAAAAACGGTTCTTTTACGATTATATTAGGGTTTGAACCAGAATAAAAATGAAAGGCATGAAAAAATTATTATTTACCTTATTGGCAACGATTTTTTGTTCTTATGGAGCATTTGCACAGAGAATTGCTTATGTAGATACTGACTATATCTTGAATAAGATTCCTGCTTATGAAGAAGCACAAAAGAGCATCAATAATGTTGTAGAAGTTTGGAATAAAGAGATTGATGCTAAATATGCAGAAGTCAAACAAATGTATTCCAAATATCAAGCAGAAGAATTTCTTTTGACTGATGAGCTGAAAAAGAAAAGACAAGATGAAATCATTGCTAAAGAACAAATTGCTAATGACCTGCAAAAGCAAAGATTTGGTTATGAAGGAGACCTATTCAAAAAACGTCAAGAACTCATTCAGCCTATCCAAGAGAAAGTTTACAATGCAGTAGAAAAATTAGCAAAAACTGGAGGTTATGACTTTATATTGGACAAAACATCTAGCGGAGCAACACTTTTATTTACTAACTCTAAATATGATTTGAGTGAACAAGTACTTAAATCAATTCAACCTTAAACGAACCTTAACTAATTTTAAAAACCAGAAATTATTACAATGAAAAAAGTATTTTTTACCCTTGCTGTAGTTGTTATGACAGCGTTTGCATCTCAAGTGAATGCACAAATTAAAGCGTATAAATTTGGCTATGTTAATTCATTAGAATTGTTGGATGCTATCCCTGAAAAGAAAGCGGCTGATGCAGAAATTGATAAATACGGCAATGAACTATATGCAAGTTTAGAAAAGATGTACGGTGAGTACCAAAAGAAAATTCAAGATTTCCAAAAAGGAGTTCAAGAAGGTAAAATCTCTGAAATAGATCAAGAATTTAAAGGAAAAGAAATTCAAGACTTAGAAAGAAGAATTCAAGATTTTCAAGATGGAGCTGAAGAAAAGGTAGGCAAAAAACGCCAAACTCTATACCAACCATTGGTTGACAAAATCAACAAAGCTATTGCTGATGTTGCAAAAGAAGGTGGTTATACTTATATCTTTGATTCTAGTTCAGGAGTAATTCTTCATGCAGATGACTCTGAAAATATTATCAATGTCTTGAAAAAGAAGCTTGGTCTTCCAGTGACTGCTCCAGCATCTAAATAATAATGTCTAAAACTCAAAAATCTATTGGGATATTTGATTCTGGTATTGGCGGCTTAACGGTCGCCAATGCTATTTTAAAGATATTGCCCAATGAAAGCATCGTCTATTTTGGAGATACTGCCCATTTGCCTTATGGAGACAAATCTCCAGAGATGATTAGAAAGTATAGTCGCTCTATCACTGAATTTTTATTACAAAGCGATGTGAAGATGATTGTCATTGCTTGCAATAGTGCATCTTCAGCTGCATTTGACTATGTCCGTGAACTCGCTCAAGTGCAACAAGTAGAAGTTATCAATGTAATAGACCCTGTAGTCGATTATATTACCAATCATCATTATCATCATGTCGGTGTGATAGGGACAAGAGCAACTATAGGCTCCCAAATTTTTCCTGAAAAAATACACCAAAAGGATGTACAATTAAAAGTATCTGCTTTAGCAACACCATTATTGGCTCCAATGATAGAGTCTGGATTTGTAAAAGGAGAAATTAGCAAGGCTGTCATTGAAACATATCTTGCAGATAAATCTCTAAATGGGATTGATGCTTTAGTGTTAGCATGTACGCACTATCCACTTATTAAGAAAGAAATCGAACAGTATTTTATAGATAATAATCAAGTGGTGAATATTATTGCGACTAATGAGATTGTTGCCCAAGCTGTATATGATACACTGAAAAGAGATAATTTAATTAGCTTAGGCTCAAAGAGCAAACATCAATTTTTTGTTTCAGATTATACAGACACTTTTAAGGAGACGACACAGTTATTTTATCATCAAGAAGTGTCATTACAGCAAATAGACATTTTTAAAGAAGAATAATGAAAGTGAATTGTTATGACGAATTACTTTCTATTGACCTGCATTAATCATACTTCTTTGTATATTTAATTTTATGTTCAGAAAAATATCTGCAGACTATATTTATCCAGTGAGTACTACAAAAATCGAAAAAGGAGTTGTAGTTGTTGATAATAATGGGAAAGTATTAGAAATAGGTCAAAGAAACCAATATAATGCATCTGAATTAGAAATTTTTGAAGGTGTAATTGTGCCTGGAATGGTCAATACGCATTGTCATCTGGAACTTTCTCACATGAAAGGCAAGATACCTACAGGAACTGGGCTACTAACTTTTATTGGAAATGTAGTTAAAGAACGGAACGCTGATGAATCATGGATTCAGCATTGCATTGAAGAAGCAGATCAATATATGTTGGATAGTGGAATTGTTGCAGTAGGTGATATTTCTAATAAATCAGATACTTTTTTAACTAAAGAAAATTCTAAGATTAGATATTATACTTTTATTGAAAACTTTGATTTTATGCAGGAAGGAAGAACACACTCTGACTTTGAAATGTATAAAAAAGTGTATGACCTTTTACAAGAATCGGCACATCTCAAAAAAAGTATGGTTCCTCACGCCTCTTATTCTGTGTCCAAAGAGTTGTTTGCTTTGATTAATGGACTAAACCAAAATCCAAACTTAACGATATCAATTCACAATCAAGAAACCCCTCCAGAAAATGAACTTTTTATCAGCGGGGAAGGACAATTTAATGATTTTTATGAAAGATTTAATTTGAGTTTAAATAATTTTAAACCGACAGGTAAATCTGCCATTCATTATGTGTTGGAAAATTTATCACCTCATCATAAAACATTATTTGTACACAACACTTTGACGACCAGAGAAGATATTGAAGCAGCTCACAATGAACTTCAACAGGTTTATTGGGCGACCTGTCCCAATGCTAATCTTTATATTGAAAATCGTTTACCAGACTATCGAGCATTTATAGATAAAGATGCAAAAATGACGATAGGTACAGATAGTTTGACCTCCAACTGGCAATTGTCAATTTTAGAAGAAATGAAAACTATTTTGAAATATCAATCTTATATTGATTTTGAACAAGTCTTAAAATGGGCAACATTGAACGGAGCAGAAGCATTGGGGTGGGACAGTGAAATAGGGTCAATCGAAGTCAATAAAACGCCAGGAATAGTTCTGATAGAAAATGTCGGAACAGATAAAACATTATTACCCAATTCAACTTCTAGACGCATCGCCTAATGTATCATATTTGTCTTGATATTGGAAATACAAGGATGAAAGTTGGAATATTCCATCCAGATAAGGATGCTGAATTTCTTCATTTTGAACATTATGAATTGAATACTTTCATAGAATTACAAGAACAACATCCTCAAAGTAGATTTATAGTTTCTTCTACAGCAAAACTTAATGCTGAGATTGAAAATTATTTGAAAAGCCAAAATGGATTTTTGGCTATAAATTCGGATTTAAAATTCCCATTTAAAAACTTATACCATACACCACGTACTTTGGGAGCTGATAGATATGCTCTTGCTGCTGCTGCAAGTTCTTTATATCCTGATACTAATTGCTTGTTAATAGATGCAGGAACTTGTATTACTTTGGATTTTGTTAGTCAATCTGGAGAATATCATGGAGGAAGTATTCACCCAGGTATAAAAATGAGACTCCGAGCTCTTCATAACTATACAGGAAAATTGCCTTTGGTGGAGAAAGAATGGATTGATAAACTTGTTGGACAATCTACAAAAGAGTGTATTCAAATAGGAACAATTAAAGGAACCGTATATGAAATTGATAGTTTTATTGCTGAATATCGAGAAAAATATACAGATTTGGTGGTATTGTTGACGGGAGGAGATGCTGACCTATTTTTTTATAAACTTAAAAATGAGATATTTGCAAACCCTAATTTGGTTCTTATTGGACTTCAGAAAATTGCGATTTATAATGCATAATACAAAAACGCACCTTCAATGGTGTTTTATCATCATCTTTTCATGTTTTGGAGCCAATGGTGTCCTTGCAGACGAAAGCACACCTTATGCCCAGTATGGGATAGGTACCTTAAACGAAAATGATTATGTACCAAGTTCTTCTATGGGTGGACTTGGAGCAGCATATCGTTCTCCAGATGGATTTAATTTTAATAATCCAGCCTCTTTATCTACAGTAATGCTGACTTCTTTTGAAGCAGGAGGATATGGAAAGTTTGGCAAGAGAAAAACAGATTTTGGCAGTGCAAAGATTGGCAGTGCAGGATTGCAATATCTTTCTATGTCTTTCCCTGTAATCAAAAATCGTTGGGGAATGGCAGCAGGGCTGATTCCTTATACTACAAAAGATAGTTATAGTAGTGATAGTGTTGATGTCAATGGTCACAAAGGATTAATACAAAACGAGAATAACGGAAATCTATATAATTTCTTCTGGTCCAATGGTGTCAGCTATAAAGAATATAGCTTGGGTCTTAATGTCGGATATCTTTTTGGTAATCTTTCTAATAATAATATTGCTTATGCTCTGAAGCAAGACTTTCCTGATTTAGCAGGATATGGCTCATGGTATAACAGTACATTGATTGTCAAAAGTTTTACATTTAATTTAGGAGCTCAATACCACAAAGCTTTCCATTATGGAAAAGATAATCACAAGCAAATCAAATTGACTGTTGGTTTAGCTGGAGCTCCAGGGTACAACTTAGGTAAAAGATCCACAATGGATGAATCTGTCTTTGCAATAGATAGTAAATTCATTGGTACTAAATCTGAATCAGAATCATGGAAAGATTTTTTAAGTGATATTTATACTTCTTATCCCGAAAGTTTTGACACTCTTAGCGTTAGCAAAAATCAATCAGCTCAAATTCATGTACCAGGATATATTCAGGCAGGATTTACATTGGCAGATAGTGCAAGATGGTTAGTCGGGATGGACTATAGATATCAGTCATGGAGCAAGTATTCAGGATATGGTAATCATGGAGATATTATTTTCCAAAACAGCTGGAGAATGGGTCTAGGTGGAGAGTTTTTGCCTTCACTTGCGGCTGGTGCTAAGTTCTTTTCAAAGTTGAAATATCGTGCAGGATTCCACTATGCGCAGACCAATTTGCAGATAGGAAATCAGTCTATTAATGAGTTTGGCATAAATCTTGGTTTTGGTATCCCAATAGTCATAAGATTATTTGATGAAATGAATACCAAAATGTATGTGTATGCTTTTAATTTAAGTTTTGAAGCCGGCTCTAGAGGAACACTAAATGGACAATTGATAAAAGAGAATTACGGCAAAATAAAACTTGGAATTAACTTAAACAACGCTTGGTTTCAAAAAAGAAAATATTATTAACAACAACACTTAGAAGTTTTGTGAGATGAAAAAAATGTATTTACCGACTTTTTTATTGGGATTAATCCTTTCTGTTTCTGTAGCCAATGCTCAAAATTGCCCTATTGGAGATGAAAAAGAAGCAGCAAAAAACTATTCTTTATATAAAGAGTATTTCAAACAAGGAGCTTTTGATAGAGCATTGCCTTTTTGGAGAGAATCATATTTTAAAAGCCCAGGATATAGAAAATCTATTTTTGTAGATGGTCCAGATATTTATGCTGACTTGATTTCTAATACTGAAAATGGCGAATTGCGTGAGAGATATATTGACACCTTAATGGCGATTTATGACAAACGTATTCAATGCTGGGGAGACAAAGGTTATGTATTGACTTTGAAAGGAAGTGATTTGGCAAAATTTAGACCGACTCAATATCTAGAAGCTAAAAATATTCTACAAGAAGCTATCAATATTGACCAAACAGATAGCAAATATTATGGAATAGCGACTTATTTCAATCTTTTGATTAACCTTAAAGATGACCCCAAAGCTGGTGTGAGTAATGAGTTTATCAAAAGTGAGTACAAAAAATTAGTAGCTATTTGTGATGCAAATATTCAAGCTGGGAAGAACGCTGATGCTTATGCTCAGACTAAAGCATCTATGACATATAATCTTGAAGAATATGTATTGCCCAAAAGATTTGCTGAAGGAGCACAATGGCATACTTGGTCAACTCAGACAAAGATTGACTCTGTAAAACAATGGGTGGCTTCAGATAATTCTACTCCAAATATTGAAGATATCTTGAGCAATATTAGTAGAGATACAGCTTTGAGTAATTCAGATATCAGATATGAATTAGATAAATTGATGTTTGAAAGAAATCCAAGTGCTATTAGAGCTAATAATTTAGGAGCACATTTCTATGAAATCAAACAATTTGATGCTGCAGTTCCTTATTTTGAAAAAGCAATTGACTTGACCGAAGATGCTAAAGGCAAAGCCAACTTGTTATTAGCATTAGGAGATACGTATAGAAATTTAGACAAATTCCCAGAAGCTAGAGATGTTGCTCGTAAAGCAATAAGCTTAGATTCTGCTTCTGCAAAACCTTATTATTTTATCGGGGTATTGTATTTGTCTAGTGGTAAAAAATGTGGACCAGGAACAGGTTTTGATTCTCAAAGAGTGATTTGGCCAGCATTTGATTACTTTAATAAAGCCAAACAATTAGACTCTACTTATACTGAGATTGTTGATGGGTTGATGAATGACTATAAAAAGTATTTACCTACGAGGTCAGAAATTGCTGCCAAAGGATTGAAAGTCGGAGCAACTTATACTGTACCTTGCTGGATACAAGAAGAAACTACCATCTTGTCAAAAGACTAATAGATTAGAAATTAAATATTCAACGGGAAACATTGACAACATTGTTTCCCGTTTTTTATATTTATAACTTTTATGTTGAAAATCAGACGATATCTTTTTTTTATGATCATATTGGTTGCTTGTGAAAACAAGACCGATGATGTGAAGAAATTTGCCGATCCAGACAATATCTATATAGAGATATCTAAAGATATCAGACTTATTCATAGTGAGTTGGGGCAGACTTCTGCCATTATTACTGCACCTCTTCTGTATCATTATACCAAGAATGAAAACAAAATGACCTTTCCTGAAGGGTTGCAGATTGAACTCTATGAGCATGAAACACTAACCGCTATTATCAATGCTGGATATGGTGAAAAGGATGAGAGTACGAAGCTCGTCAAAGCTTCTAAGGGCATCAAAATCATTAATTATAAAAAGGAGAAAATGGAGTCCGAAGATTTAGTCTGGAATGAAAGCTTATCTCAAGTAAGTATAGAAGGAAAGGTGAAAATTTCTACTCCAACTGATATTATTCAAGGTTACGGACTGATTTCTGATGACAATTTCAGAAACTATAAAATGAGTAAAATAACAGGAATCGTCAATGTAGAAGGTGATAATATTCCTAAGTAATATGAGTATCAACTCCTATCAATTCCCTTGAAAGCCAATTCATTCTGGTAATAAAATAAATTCCATTCTCCTTTATTGTATTCTAAAGCGGTCATATTTTCCACCCAATCTCCTGAGTTTAAGTAGATAACAGAGCCTTCTTTGGTGACGATTTCTCTGATTTGAGGCTTGTGAATATGTCCACATATCACATAGTCATAACCATGTTCGATAGCGTGTTCGATAGCTATCTCCTCAAAATCTGACACCTTTTTTTTGACAATACTTTTCACACTATCTTTAATTGCCTTAGAAAGCATAATTTTCTCCATGCCCATGCCATCTCTTATGAAATTTATCAATCGATTGAGTCTGATTAAATAGTCATAACTTTTCCCTCCTAACTTGGCAAGCCATCGAGCTTTGTGACTTACAGATAAATCAAAAATATCACCATGAAAAATCCAATGTGATTTTCCGTCAAGATTTAATATCAATTCATCACGAATTTCCAAATTATCTAGTTTCAAACCAGAAAATCTTCTTACTAAGTCATCATGATTACCTGTTAAATAATATACAGGCACTCCACTCCTAAGAAAATCAAAGATTAAATAAAGATTTTCGGTGTGTTCAGGCTTCCAATAGTTAGATCCAAAATTCCAAATGTCCAACCAGTCTCCATTGATGATGATAATACCCGGGTCAATACTTTTAAGATATTGATTGAGTTCTTTAGCACAACTACCATAAGTCCCCAAATGAACATCTGAAACAATACATACTTCAACAGGCCTTTTTGTACTCATAAAAAATCATCAACTAAAGATATAACAATGAAGAATTGAAAATTCCTTTCATGATTATGTTCTTTCAAATTTATTACAAGATTCTCAATATAAAAAATATGGCATACAGATTGCAAATGGTTTTTTAAATTCTTTTAAAATGAAACGATTATTTACATTCAGCATAATTTCTTTTTGGGGTATATCTATATTATTGGCCAACCCTAGAGATTTTCCTAAGAATACCAATCATGGTAATTCGCATAATGGAGGAAACAATTCTTCCAATAACAATTATGGCAATAATCATAATGGGAGCCATGGTTCATCGAATAATAACCATGGAAACAATCATTATGGTTCAGGGCATAATAACAATCATAATCATGGGCAATATGGCAATAACAGCCATAATAATCACAACCATCATTATGGCTATTCCAATAATTACCATTACAATGGCAATCATGGACATAGTTCAAACTATTATCCTAGACCGACAGTCTTTATCACTCCTAGGCCCGTGTTATTCCCACGACCAGTTGTGCAAGTCGTTCAAACTGTAAGTCCTAATTATGGGAACAATTCTTCTTACTCAAGCAACTTCAATTACAAAGATTTTCTTTATACGATTAAGAATCAAAAATTTGAGAGTGATAAATTATCTGTAGCTCGTCAAGGGCTGTACAATAATTTGTTGGATACCTACCAAATCCGAGAAATCATGACAGCTTTCGATTATGAGGACAGTAGATTGGAATTTGCCAAAGAGGCTTATAATAATTGTGTGGACAAACAAAATTATTATCGAGTCAATGATGCATTTAGGTTTTCAAGTAGTGTTCAACAGTTGGAAGACTATATTTTTGCAAAAAGATAATGAATTGTATGGTGGAGATTTAAAATCTTCATTATCATGAAAAAACCTTTTAAGCACTTCATGTAGCCGTCTGTATCATCTTATTATTTCATGTTATTTTCAACTATGTGGTAAATATTTAATATTTTTGTTGCAAATCAATTGATATTAATGCCTATTCCACCAGTTATTATAATAGGAATGCATCGTTCTGGAACGACCATGATTACTAAAATGTTGGAAAATCTAGGATTATTTGTTGGAGATAAAAAGGAAATCAATAATGAAGCTCTTTTCTTTTGGGATATCAATAATTGGATTTTTGAAATTGCATGCAGTAGGGCAGATTTACCACATAACTTTCAGTACCTCAATCCAAGAACAAGACAAATATTAATAGACGATTTGAATTATTTTGTTCAAAGTAGTCAGAAGAAAAAATTCTTGGGCGATAAAAACAATGCATATAAAAGTCTAAAAGATTTGGATATCCCTTGGGGATGGAAAGACCCTAAAAATTCATTTACAATTGATTTATGGAAAGAAATTTTTCCCAATGCGGTTGTTCTTCATATTTATCGCAATCCTATAGACTCTATTAGTAGCTTTATTGAGAGAGATTTGAAAATGAAAGACAAATATCAGCTCAATTGGAAAAAAGCATTGAAGAGGAAGCTTTTGATAAGCAAAAATTATCATTCCAACTTTAGATTGTATTCTCTAGAAGAAGGATATAATCTATGGGAAGAGTATGTTACTAAATGTATGCAGCAAGAGCAGTTCTTCCCAAATATGAAACATGTGAGGTATGAAGATTTTTTAGCAGAACCCTCTTTACATCTTCATTCCATTGCAACTTTTTGTGGGTTAAATTTTACTGAGCAGCAAATTAATGAACAGGTGAAATCTGTTAAAAGTGATAGAAGCTTTGCATTTACTAAGAATCCTGAAGCAATAGATGTATATTTAAAAGTCAAGGATAAACCTTTGATGAAGCAATTGAACTATGATAATATCATTTAATTCAGATTTATGTCGGTAATAGTTGATATATTATTAGCTACCTATAATGGTGAAAAGTACCTAGACGAACAGTTAGAATCTATTTTCAATCAGGACTATCATCATTTTAGAGTTTTGGTGAGAGACGATGGTTCTTCTGATGGAACCTTAAATATATTGGCTAAATGGAAAGGCTTGTATCCTCAGAAAATAGAGATAATAGAAGATGAAGATAAGAATTTAGGAGCTTCTCAGAATTTCAATCGGTTGATGCAGCTTTCTTCAGCACCATATATTTGTTTTTCAGACCAAGATGACAAATGGCTACCAGAAAAACTAAGCAAGCAAATAGCATTTATTCAAAAGATTGAGAATAATCATTCAAATAAAGGTGTGATGGTTTTCAGCGATTTGATTATTTGTGACCAAGCCATGAATGTGGTAAGTCCATCTTTAATTGAGAAAGATAGGTTGGACACGAGAGCGATTAAAACACATCGCTTATTAATGCAAAATGTGCCTTATGGTTGTGCTTCTATTATCAATAGAAAACTATTGGAAACGGCTGTACCGATTGATGATAGAGCATTGCTACATGACCATTGGCTGGCTTTGGTAGCTTCTCTGTCAGGTTGTTTATGTTATCTTGATGATGTCTTGGTATATCATAGAATACATGATAACAATGCTAGTCGTGCTGGAAGTGCACATCAGAAAGAGATTTCTAATGATTTTGCCAATAAAATCAATAATCAGAATTTTCAAAAATACTTAGATAAACAAGTCTTGCAAGCTCAAGCTATTCATGAGATTTATGGAGCACAATTAACCCAAGAACAAAATAAAATGTTGGAAGATTTTATTCGATTAAAATTTACCAAAGGAGTAAAAAGAAAATGGTTGATTATCAAAAACAAATTCTTTAAAAACACACTATACAATTCTTTAAAATTAATATTACGAGCATAAGATGAGCGTATCAAAAAAAATACTTATTACTGGAGGAGCAGGATTTATTGGCACTAGATTAGCCAAGCAATTGATAAAAAAGGGGCATGAAATTACAGTATTAGATAATCTTTCTCCGCAGATTCATGGCAATCCAGAAACATCTGTACTCTATCAAGAGATTAAAGATCAAGTCAACTTTATTTTAGGAGATGTGCAAAATAAAGCAGATTGGGAAAAAGCACTAGTCGGTCAGCAAATCGTTGTGCATCTCGCAGCAGAGACGGGTACTGGTCAGTCTATGTACCAAATAGAAAAATATTCCAATGTCAATGTATCTGGCACATCTATTTTTTTAGATATTCTGACTAATACGAAGCATACTGTCGAAAAGGTAATTGTCGCTTCTTCAAGAGCAATTTATGGAGAAGGCAAATATTTTTCACCTGAGCTTCAATCTTCTGTATATCCATTGGGAAGAGAAGAAGAGGATATGGTCAATGGAGATTTTGAAGTCAAATGCCCAATAACAGGGGTGAATGTTAGTCCAGAGCCTACAGATGAGTGGTCTAGAATCCAACCTAACTCTATTTATGGCTTGACAAAATATTATCAAGAGCAATCTATCATGATTACCTGCCAAGCACTTAGAGTTCCGTGTGTGGCTTTTAGATATCAGAATGTTTATGGTCCAGGACAATCTTTGAATAATCCTTATACTGGAATTTTGTCAATATTCTCGACAAGAATTAAAGGGAATAAGGATATCAATATTTTTGAAGATGGAACAGAGAGTAGAGATTTTGTATATATAGACGATGTTGTCGATGCTACTATAAGAGGGATAGAAAGAGAGGAGGCCAATTATCAATCTTTTAATGTAGGGACTGGTATTCCTACTTCAGTTACAGATGTAGCCAAAGAATTGATGAAAAACTATGGTGTGGAAGTGCCGATTCATATTTCTGGTCAATTTAGGAAAGGGGATATTCGTCATAATTTTGCTGATATGAAAAAATCTGAAAAACTACTTGGGTTTAAAGCACAAGTATCTTTTAAAGAAGGCATCAAAAGGTTTACGGAATGGGTAGATGGACAAACCGTCCTTTCGGACAAATATGAGGCATCTTTAGATGAATTGAGAGAAAAAGGTCTATTGAAATAGCAAAGCCCCCAATCGGGGGCTTTTTTTATCTTACAGCTATCACTGAAATTTCTACATTTACATTTCTTGGCAACTTTGACACCTCTACTGTTTCACGAGCTGGAGGGTTTTCAGAAAAATGCCTTCCATATACTTCGTTGACCTTTGGGAAGGTATTGATATCGCTTAGAAAAATACTACTTTTCACTATATTAGAAAAATCCATATCAGCTTCTTGGAGTATCGCTCGAATATTTTCCATGACTTGTAAGGTTTCTTTTTCAATATTGTCAGTGATAAGCGTTCCTGAAAAAGCATCTAATGCAATTTGTCCAGAAACAAATAGCATTCCATTGATAAAGACTGCTTGGCTATACGGACCAATAGGGTCAGGAGCGGCTTCTGTATAAATAATTTTTCTTGCCATTAGTTATTATTCTCTTTTTTATTGTAAATATAATCGACATACCACATTTCATTTTGATAGATAATATCGACCATTTCTTGTTTTGTTGTTTCGTCGTATTTCGAAAACAAATTGTAGCCTTTGTTGAGTAATTCTCTTCCTAATTGTATGCCTTCAACATCTTCCTGAGGGTAAGTTTTAGGATGTTTTTGCATGGTTTTGGTGACATCATCAAGGATATTTATTGTTTTTAGCAAAAGTGGAGTGTTGACCATAGCTCCAAATAAAGATTTAACATCGCTGATAAATTGAATGATTTCTGCCTTGTCCATCTGATAATAACAATCTTCGTATTCTTCGTCGGACATAGGCGGTGAAATACTATTTCTATTAGCAATCTCAGCCATCCCATGTTCAAATTTCTTAGCTCCAACAAATGAATCTAAAGAAGCGAATCCTGCTTTCAATGCTTGGAAAAAGTGTCGTCCAAATTTAAATAGTGCTCCCGTCATATTCCCAAACAATCCCATTACTTTTTTAGGTTGTCGGATATAAGTAGCTAAATTGCCAAATGCGTTCTCCAATCGTTGCCTTTCCTGATATTCTGGATAAATAGTGCCTAAAAAATATTCTTTTACATCATCAATCACTTCAGGAGTAATGGTAGATGGAAGATTAAATCGAGTTTTTAAATCTTCATAGACATATCTTTTGGCAACCATCTCCCTGAATTTTTCAACTACATGTTGCTCACTTGTCAAATTTTCTTGTGACATACTATCGTCAAGGTTTAGTTTTAAATCTTAGCGAACTCTTATTTACATTGTGTGCTACTAAATATCTTTATGCAGGTTTGATTTTCTCTCTGATTTGAGCTTCTACTTCACTAGCAAATTCAGGATTATCTACTAAAAATTGTTTAGAAGCATCTCTCCCTTGACCCAATTTTTGTCCATTATAGCTATACCAAGTTCCACTCTTTGTGAAAATACCCAAATCTGTTCCCATGTCTATTAGTTCTCCAACTTTAGAAATCCCTTTGCCATAAATGATATCAAATTCTACAGTCTTGAAAGGAGGGGCTAATTTATTTTTAACAACTTTCACTTTAGTCTGGTTGCCAATGATATTGTTTTCTTTATCTTTTATTTGACCTATTCTTCTGATATCTAAACGAACCGAAGCATAAAACTTAAGTGCATTTCCTCCTGTTGTGGTTTCTGGACTGCCAAACATCACTCCAATTTTATCACGTAACTGGTTGATAAAGATACAAGTACAATTAGTCTTGTTGATAGCTCCTGTCAATTTTCTCATTGCTTGAGACATTAATCGAGCTTGTAAACCCATTTTAGATTCACCCATTTCTCCTTCTAATTCGCCTCTAGGTACCAATGCTGCTACAGAGTCCACAACAACGATATCTACTGCTCCTGAACGTATTAGATGTTCAGCAATATCTAAAGCCTGTTCCCCATCATCTGGTTGAGAAATCAATAATCCATCAACATCTACACCTAAAGCTTGAGCATATACTTTGTCAAAAGCATGTTCCGCATCAATAATAGCCGCCAATCCACCTTTCTTTTGAGCTTCAGCGATAGCATGAATTGCCAATGTCGTCTTACCTGAAGATTCAGGACCATAAATCTCTATAATTCTACCTCGAGGTAATCCTCCTATTCCCAATGCTAAATCCAAATTCAATGAACCCGTAGAAATAGTGTCAGCTTCAACTACTGAGGTATCTCCTAGTTTCATTACCGCACCTTTCCCATACAACTTGTCCAACTTGTCCATTGTGAGTTGGAGAGCTTTCAATTTTTCTTCTCTATTTGCAGACATAAATGATGTTTTTTTACCTTTATTTACTTAAAAGAGTGACTTTTAACAAAAATCCATAAAACCTTTTAATAAATATTGCAACCAAAGTTAATTAAAAGACAACTAAATATTGGTAAACGTTTAAATTTGCACAATTTAATTTATTAACACCCATAAAGACAGTAATTATTTATCATGAGTCGTAGATTCACAAACATATATATATTTCTACACTCGGTTGGCGATTTATTTATCTTATTGATAAGCTACTTGTGTGCGTTATATTTCTCGCTAGGGAGTTTGTATTATTTGTTAGATGCTAAATATCAGCAACTATTTATCTATCTGAATTTAATCTATTTAATTTCAGGGAAATTGAGTGGCACTTTTAATATGTATAGAAATACACAAGTGACCACAATTGCTGCCATGTTGGTCAAGTTGTTTTTCTTTCAAATCATCTTGTCTTTTTCATATATCGTTGTTTTCAAAGACCTTAACGATACTTTCAAACTTTCTAGAGAAGTATTGCTATACACTTATGGTATATCTCTAGTTTTGACAACAATTTGGCGATTTAGCTTTTTTAAATTGGTGCGTTATTTTAGATCTAGAGGTCACAATATCAAAAAAGCAATAATTATCGGAGCAGGACCTACAGCACAAGAATTTAAAAGAATGCTAGAAAGTAGAATGGAATTTGGAATTGCTGTACTTGGATTTTTTGATGATGAACCAGAGCGTTTCCCTCAATTACAACAACAGATTAAAGGCAACGTCAGTGATGCAAAGCGTTTTGCGAGAGAGCATCAGATAGATGAGATTTTCTGTGCATTGCCATATAAACAAGAAGAAAAGATTATTGACCTCATCAATTTTTCTGATAAATATTTAATTCGATTGAAAATTGTTCCAGATTTCTCTCACTTTTTGACCAATCAGTTTCATAAATTGGAGATAGATTATTTTGACACTTATCCTGTCATGATGATTCGTCAGGAGCCATTGGAATTATTTATCAATAGGGCAGCAAAAAGAGGTTTTGATTTTGTATTTACTATTGCAGTTTTTGCGACAATTCTTTGGTGGTTGATTCCATTGATTGCTATTTTAATCAAATTGAGCTCAAAAGGGCCAGTGTTCTTTGTTCAAGAAAGGACAGGTATTAAAAATAAATCTTTTAAGGTGTACAAATTTAGGACAATGTATGTCAATGGAGATGCCAATACTATACAAGCAACAAAGGGCGATACTCGTATTACTCCATTAGGTGCATTTTTAAGAAAATCCAACCTAGATGAGATTCCACAGTTTATAAATGTACTATTAGGACACATGTCAATTATAGGTCCAAGACCACACATGTTGAAACATACTGAAGAATACTCAAAAATAATTGATAAATTTATGGTGCGCCATTTTATCAAGCCAGGAATTACTGGTTGGGCGCAGGTAAATGGGTTCAGAGGAGAAACCAAAAATCCACATGAAATGGAGGAAAGAGTGAAGGCGGATATTTGGTATATTGAAAATTGGAGCTTTTTGCTAGATATTCGTATTGTTTTTATGACTATATTTAATATGATTCGTGGAGAAGAAAAAGCTTATTAACACTATCTTTTTTGCAGTATTTTTCTGCAATATAACTTTATCATTTGCTCAGCAAAACAGCCTTCCGCTCAATAGAGAGCATCGCTTGAATTATGAAAAATATCTCTATCATACAGATAAGAAAAAGCCGTTTCATACCTCTGTAAAACCTTATATAGCTTCCGAAGTATATCAACAAGTATATCCTGATACTACTTATGGTTTGGAAAAACTCAATCCAGAAAATGGATTTAAAAAAGCTATCAATTCAATAGGATATGGAGATTGGGTCGCTTTTGATGAGTCAGGATTTGTCAAATCTACTGAAACTCAGATTGTTGACGGTGATACCATCGAAGTAAATAAAGTAAATAAGGGATATACTAAAAGAAAATTTTATATCTCAGCCAATCCTATTCTTCATTTTGAATTGGGGAAAGGGAATAACGAAAACAAAAACTCATACAATCAAAGGGGAATAGAGTTCAGTGCTAATATTGGTGAAAAATTATCTATTTATACTGCTTTTATTGAAAGCCAAGCAGCCTTCCCAGATTATATCAAAAGATTTGTTCAAAAGACTCGTACTGCTCCAGGTGATGGAAGAGTAAGAAATTTTAAAGAGAATGGATTTGACTTCTCACAGGCAATAGGTCATCTTAACTATGCACCAAGCAAATACTTTAATTTTGAAGTAGGGAATGGCAAACATTTTATTGGCGATGGATATCGTTCTTTATTATTGAGTGACAATGCTTTTGTATATCCTTATGTCAAGCTTTCCACCCAGTTTTGGAAAATAAAGTATGTCAATATCTATTCAGAGTTGATTAATAATGTAAGAAATGAAACAGATTTCACATTAGGCTTTCCTAGAAAAACAGCAACTTTTAATTATTTGAGTTTGGCAGCAACACCTTGGTTGTCTATCGGTGTTTTTGAGGGAATTATTTGGAGAAGTTCTATCGCTGATGGCAAAAGGAAATTTGATGCCAATTTTCTCAACCCTATAATTGGTATTCGTGCCTTACAGAATAATCTCGATGCCAATAAAATTTACGGCTTCAATGCAAGTATAAATCTGCCTAAAAATATTGTTTTATATGGTCAGGTGATGATTAATCAGTTTTCAACAGAGATTCGTTCCATTGATAATCGTTCAGGTATGCAATTGGGTGCTAAATACTATGAAGCTTTTGGGGTGAAAAATTTGAATTTCCTAGCAGAGTATAATATTGTAAGACCATATTCTTATCAGAATGCTACTGATAGCGTACTGCATTATTCACATTATAATCAAGCACTTGCTCACCCTATGGGAGCGGGATTTGATGAGTTTGTTTTCTTGGCAAATTATCGCTATAAAAGATTTTTTACAGAAATAAAAATCAATGGGGGGAGATCGTCAATTGATAGTCCTATAGGCGGATTTTTTATTGATGGCAATGTGGGAACAGATATCTTATTATCTACAAGCAATGCTTATTTTGATGATAAAACCAAGATAGGACAAGGGTATTTGAGCTATAAAGTTGTCAATAGCGAATTCAGAGTAGGATATTTACTTAATCCAAAACTCAATATGATGTTGGAAGCTAAGTTACAATTGCGAAAATATCAAATGGACAATTCTATCCCTGCAGCTAAGACAGCAGACCTCAAGTTGTTCAGTGTAGGACTCAATACTAGACTGTTTAACCATTATTATGATGTTCCAATTAATTTCTAGGAATTGAATTTCCAAGAAAATAGTAACTTCACCGCAAAATTAAATTACGAAATCACAAATTATGTATAAATATCTTTTTCTGTTTTTTACATTAATGGCTACTACTGCAGTCCAAGCACAAGAAGAAACTGCTGCAAATATTGACACTCATACAGATGATTTTATTGAATTGAAGAAAGATATCAATAAGGCAAAAGATAGATTTGTCGTGGATTTCTCTTATGATATGCTCTTAAATCTACCTGATAGTATCAAAATGAAAGGATTTTCCAGAGGAGTGAATGTTTATTTTACTTATGATATTGTTATCGGAAAATCTAGATTCAGTGTTGCTCCAGGAATTGGAATTGGCAACAATAATTATTTTCATAAATATTCGATAAGTTCAGATTCTTTGGGAACATATTTTGGCAAATATCCTGATGGTGTCAATGTAAAAAGAAGTAAAATAGCTCTTTCTTATGCAGACATCCCTGTGGAACTGAGATATCGATCTCCATTAAACAAAAAAGGCAATTCTTGGAAAATAGCAGCAGGAATCAAAGCAGGATTAATGATTCAGAATAAGTGGAAATACAAAGGAGATGATTTCGGTAGAGGAGAGAAGTTTAAAACTTATGACATTGAAAATGTCAATAAATTCAGATATGGCGTAATGCTGAGAGGAGGTTATGGTATCTGGAATCTTTTTGCATATTACTCCTTATCAGATGTCTTCAATGACAAAGGACCAAGAATGACTCCGCTTTCATTCGGAATATCTATCAACGGACTGTAGATCAATCAAAAAATAATATTTTAAGGGCTTTTATGAAGCCCTTTTTTTATGTTTGCTATGCATGTTCATTACCTATAGGGTTTAAGTCCCGAACGGGCTTAATTAGACGAGAACCGTTAGCTGAAGGCAAGGGTGTTTATCGTGAGATAGAATCTGAAAGAAGCCACAAGCAAAGGTTGGTACTAACGAACAGAAACTGCATACTAAGGCTTACCCGAAGGGTGATGTGGCATAAGACACAGAAGCCCCAAAGTCTTTCGTAATTCGGGGTAGTAAATGCAGTGGTATCAACTGGAAGATAATGAACTTAACGTAGGAGGTCTTTGAGCCGAGAGGTTTGAAGAAGTCAGCAGAAGCCATAGTACCGTTATAATTATTGGGTAACGCCAATATAGGGAAGGGCTGAATTTTCAATTAAGGAGCAGTAGTTCTGCAAATTGTAACAACCATGTTGAAACCAGAGAAATACGAAAACTTTCAGATGTGTCTTTTTGACGAATGGGAGAGTAGCCAAAAGGTGAAAGGTACAGACGTATTCAGTACTCGAAGCGGTTTGGTACGGTGTGAGTGGTTGTCAAGGTGCAGGGAAGAACGAGCCTTAACCCAAGATTTGATGAGTGAGATAGCGGACTTAAAGAATCTTAAAACCGCATTGCGGAAAGTAATCAGTAACAGAGGGAGTGCAGGCATCGACGGGATGAGTGTTGAAGAACTCAAGGTATGGTTTTGCCATCACTATGTAGAGCTACAACATTGGTTAATGACAGGCACCTATCAAGTTACAGCAGTTAAAGAGGTATTGATACCTAAGCCGAACGGTGGTCAACGCCAACTCAGTATTCCTACTGTCAAAGACCGCTTGGTTCAACAAGCGATAAGTCAAGTCTTGTCGAAACGCTATGACCCTACATTTTCTGACCATAGCTACGGATTTCGTCCGAATTGCAATGTCCACCAAGCATTGCGCAAAGCGGGCAACTATGTAGCACAAGGTAAGAATTGGGTAGTTGATATAGACTTGGCAAAATTCTTTGACGAGGTCAACCATGACCGTTTGCTATGGCAATTAAGTACTCGACTTGGCGATAATCGAGTGCTTAAACTGATTGGTAAATTTCTTCGAGCAGGAATGCTCAGCGGAGGAATGACTAATCAACGGATAAAAGGAACGCCACAAGGCAGTCCTTTATCTCCATTATTGTCTAATATAGTTTTAGACGAGCTGGACAAGGAATTAGAACGAAGAGGACATAGTTTTGTACGCTATGCTGATGACATTATTATAATGGTTGGAAGCGAATTAGCATCAAAGCGAGTGATGGAAAGCCTTTCAGGGTTTATTGAAAATCGTATGCGATTGAAGGTGAACAGAGAAAAGAGCCAAGTCATCCGACCTTATCAACTTAATTATCTTGGACATAGCATTTTAAAGGATGGAAGTTTAGGATTGAGCCCAAAGAGCGAACAACGCCTCAAAGCAAAACTTAAACAACTTACCAAACGCAACAGGGGCATTAGCTTTGAGCAATTGATAGATGAACTAAATCTGGTTCTTCGAGGTTGGCTAAACTACTTCAAAAATGCCAAGATGAGAAGTCGTTTAAGCAAAACAGAAGCATGGCTTCGGCGTAGATTAAGGTGTTATCGTTTAAAGCAATGCAAACGAGCGTTGGGTATAGCTAGGTTTTTGACCAAGCTGAAAGTTTCTTGGAATCGAAGCTGGACAATAGCAGGAAGTTCAAAAGGTTGGTACAGACTGTCGAATACCCCAGCTGCTCACGAGGGGATGAATCTAAAATGGTTCAAGGAAAAAGGATTATACAGTCTAACTGCAAATTACGGTTAAACATTGAAGAAACCGCCTAATACGAGAAACGTACGTTGGGTGGTGTGAGAGGACAGCAAAGTTAGGAGTAATTACCTACCTTTGCTTCCTACTCGATTATAAATAATCAATAGCGTCCTAAACGTTTTAAAAAGGAGGATGAATTTATCCCAAAATTATTATTTTGGGGTTGAACAAAAACACATCCTCCCATGACAAATGTAACGTTATTTTCTCAAATAATTAGCAAACTTGACCGTTCATCTTTCAATAAAATAGTCAAAGAAAAGAATACCGACAAACATAATAAGGGGTTTAATAGTTGGACGCATTTAATCTCTATGCTTTTCTGCCAATTTGCCAAAAGTCAATCAGTAAGAGATATAAGTAATGGGCTTCGCTCAGCTACAGGCAACCTCAACCATTTAGGGATAGAAACTGCCCCATCTAAATCAACTGTGAGCTATCAAAATCAACGGCGTAACTGGGAATTATTCAGAGAATACTATTATGTATTACTTCAAACTTTAGGACAACAGACTTTTCGCAAAAGGATAAAATTCAAGATAAAGTCAAAAATATTCTTACTAGACTCAACGGTCATTTCATTGTGTTTAAGCCTATTTGATTGGGCAAAGTATAAAACTGCCAAAGGAGCAGTGAAGATGCATACACTCTTAGAATATGATGGTCTGCTTCCAGCTTATGTAAATGTCACAGATGGGAAAACAGCAGATAATAAAGGAGCGTATGACATACCGCTCATCAAACAATGTGTAATAGTAGCAGACCGCTTTTACAATGATTTTTCACTTCTACACGTTTGGGACAGCAATGAAGTGTTTTTTGTGGTTAGACATAAAGAGAATCTCAAGTTTGTAAGTATTAAAGAGAGGGAGCTACCCGATAACCGACATCAACATATACTAAAAGATGAAATCATTGAATTACAAAGAGATGAAGCCAAAAACAAATACCCAAAACAATTGAGAAGAGTAGCTATTTGGGATGAAGAGAATCAACAGGAAATAGAACTTATCACCAATCAAATGTCTTGGACAGCAAACACGATAAGTGAACTTTATAAAGCGAGGTGGCAGGTGGAAATATTCTTTCGAGAGATAAAACAACTCTTACACATCAAATCTTTTATAGGAACTTCACATAATGCTGTGATGATACAAATATGGACGGCTTTAATCACAATACTTATCTTAAAGTATCTGAAAGCTATTGCAAAATATGATTGGTATCTTTCAAATTTAGTGGCATTTATAAGATTAAATCTTTTTGTCAAAGTAGATTTAATAAAATGGATAAATGAGCCCTTTAATATCGAACCACCTCCTAAAACGAATCCACTACAAAGGGTTCTATTTTGAAAAAAATGAAAAACCTTGATACAAACCAATAAATACGTCAAATTTATTCCTGATAAAATTTATTTAGGACAGGATTGATAAATAATACCAATTTTTCAATTGATTTATTGATTTATTGATTTATTGATTACATTTGATTATGCCTTCCCGTATAAACTTGAAAAGGGTCATTTTAATAACCTTAGCATTTAACTTTATTACATTTGTAATGGGGCAAGAAAATATAGAAGAGTTCAATCTTAAATTAAAAGAGAAGGAGATTTTGGATTTTTTTAACCCTTATATGGCTGTACCAGCAGATTCTTATTTAGAAAAAATGGAACAACTAAGACCTCCTGATACTTTTCCTCAAACTTGTTCTCCTATTGGGTCTCGATGTAGAGGGAGTTGTGAAGATTTTTATACACTTTGTGGGGCTGGAGATGAATCTGTAAAAAAATGTGATTTATTTGAAAATCCAATTTCCTTTTATGGGAAATATGGGAATGATGATCGTCAGCAATATTATGTTTATAATCCCTCATCAAATGTAAATCCCAAAAATGAAGTAGTAGTATTAATACATGGTGGAGCATGGTATTCAGGTCCAAATATTGAAACTGTTCTTGGTTTTCCTTCAAGGTTTTCTACTGATAATACTCAATCTTTAGTTAAGGACTTGAGAGATAATGGCTATACAGTAATTTCAGTATTATATCGATTAACAAAATTAGGAACTACAAATGCCCAAATTATATCCAATGGTAATAAGATGGATACAATTTTAAATGATATAGAGGATGCTATACAGCATTTTAGAAATAAAATGTCAGATGGGGAATGTGCGTTACCACAAAACTATACTAAATATCATATTGTCGGAGAAAGTGCAGGCGGACATATTGCATTGATGTATGCATATACAAGAGGCGATACTTCCTTTGTGAAATCAGTTACTTCTTTATATGCTCCTACTAATATGTCTCAATTTGCTAATTGGATTTCAAATCCTGCATCAAACTTAAATTGTTTAAATGGTTATAATGCTGGAACTAATACTGATGCGAACACTTGTAATAATAATTTGTATAGCATTTTCTCTAATATAGATTTTCCTTTCTATTGGTTAGTTATTAGAAATTTACCATTGATTTCAAGTAATTATTTTGATAATGGATGTAGAATTCATCTACTTATTAATACATTTAGATTATTTAAAGGGATTAATTTGCTAAAAGTGTTATTAGGAAAACCCAGCCCCACTTCTTCAGATTATGAATCAATTAGCCCAGCTTTTCAAACAAAGGTTGGGAATATTCCCACTTTTATTATTCATGGAAATAATGATGCTTTAGTCCCATATAATCAAGCTACTTTAAATATGGAGAATAAGTTGAGCTTAAATGGAAATGTTTTGAGTCAGAATAATGTATGCCCATCAACAGCGTTTCCTGCCTCTCTTTCTCAAAAGCATTTGATAAGATTATATAATGGAGTTGGGCATGGTATGATTGTTGAAAATAATTCTATTTTCCATACAGAAGTTCTTAATAAAACAAGAAGTGATATTATAAACTGGATTTCCATACATTAAATCAATTTATTATGAAAAAACTATTAGTCATATTAGTTCTTATTTTAGGCATTGGTGCTTGTAAAAAGGAGGATATTAGAATACCTATTAAAGAAAGTCCTTTGAGAGGAAAATTGAAGTCAATGCGTATTGAAGAAAGTCTTTTCGGTAGAGATACTGTCACAGGTATATACTCTTTCCAATATAATGATGAAGGAGAGCTATTGAGAGTGTATCGCAATGACTCAATATGTTTGGAATGGCTGTCGATAGACGGAAATAGTATTAAAGTTAGATATACTGATTCTAATGCAAAAGAGATGGTTTATACGATTGAAACTAGTGGAAAGCTGATACGTCGAATCAATGATGGGAATTCTAATGTATATGACCCCAAATATGTAAATGGTATTCTCAGTACTGCATATAATTCTACTAATTGTTTTTACGGAATTTTTTTCGTATTTGTATCATCTATTACGATGTACAATTTTAATCAGGTAGATTATGGTTATACCTATGATTTAGAGTATATAAGCCATGAATCTCCTATGACTCCACAAGATACCATTCATGTAGGAAGTAAAATTTATAAATCTGAACAAAAATCAAAAGTGCCAATGCCAATGCAGAGTTTGCGCCAATTTGGTTATTGGTTTGAAGATCAAAGAGCAGAGCCATTATTGCTTTATTTTTTATCATTGAGAGGATATTATATTTGGAAGGAAGATCAGCGATTGACAGATAAATGGCTTTTTACAATAGAAGATTGGGAAGTCGAAGATGGATTATTTTCTAAATTTGAATATGAGTCAAATATCAATGGAGAGATTACAAAGATGAGCTATCATGATGACGCAAATTTATTAGGAAAATTTTCATTTCAATATTATTGATATACAGCTACCTAAGTTCAATTTTCAAATACTATACTTTATTATTCATATTTAATAATTTTCAATGAAAATATTTTTAACATTAGCTATCCTTTTTGTTTCTTCATTAGCTTATCATGCTTCGGCAGTAGAAAAGCCACATTTTGTCAATGGAAATATTTACTACAACCTTCATAACCAATATTATAGCAAAGGGATAATGATGGATGCTAGCTATGGATATATCTTTAATCGTTGGGTGGGTATCGGTGCTTCAATAGGCATGAATCGTGCTCAAGTCAATCTCAATAATTGGAGAAAAGATTGGTTGAACTACCCTATTTCTGGTCGTGGATTTGATTTTCCAAGTATGACATCAAGTATTCTTGTGAATGTGATGGGCAATTTTTATTGTATTCAAAATGACCATCACCACTTGAAGTTAGGCTTGGGTATAGAATATCGCAATGTGTCTGATATTATTACGATAGGATTGGTTCAGCCATTGGGGGTTAATGACCCTGCTTCAGTTTATACCAATTCAAGATTTGAAAATTTTAACGACCTTGGATTGTCAGGCAATCTTAGCTATACTTATTTTTTTAAAAATGGATTGGGAATCAACACAGTAGCAGGTTATCATCATTATTTTTCTGATTTGAGTAAGAGAGCTTATAATAGAGCAACCAATGAAAGCCTGAGATGGGGAGGTGGAGGTTTTCTTAAATTTGGAGTTGGTATAGTATATCAATTTTAGCACATCATCTCACATCTTTCTTTTTACATTTTACTTCTCACAATATTCATTACATCAGACTTTACAATAATTTAAGATGCTAGATTAACTATTCTTAATTATATAAATCGTAACTTTATGGGTTACAGAAAAAAATAGTAAAGGGTAAAGAAATGAGTGACAAGGTCTATATATTTGACACCACATTGAGAGACGGGGAGCAAGTGCCTGGTTGTCAATTGAACACTATTGAAAAAATTGAAGTTGCTTTAGCTTTAGAAGAGTTGGGTGTTGATGTACTAGAAGCAGGATTTCCAGTATCTAGTCCAGGGGATTTTAACTCTGTTGTAGAAGTTTCCAAAGTGATTACCCATCCTACGATTTGTGCCTTGACTCGTGCTGTTCAAAAAGATATTGAAGTAGCAGCGGATGCACTAAAATTTGCTAAAAGAGGTCGTATTCATACAGGAATTGGTAGCTCAGATATTCATATCATTAATAAGTTGCATACTACCAGAGAAAAAATTCTTGAAAAAGCAGCGTGGGCGACAAAGTTTGCAAGAAATTTTGTGGATGATGTTGAGTTTTTCTGTGAAGATGCAGGTAGAGCTGATTTGGATTTTTTGGCTAAAATGGTAGAAACTGTGATTGCCAATGGTGCTACAGTAGTAAATATTCCAGACACTACAGGATATTGCCTTCCAGATCAATATTATGAGAAAATCAATTATTTGATGAACAATGTCCCTAATATTGACAAAGCTATTCTTTCGTGCCACTGCCACAACGACTTAGGTATGGCTACTGCCAACTCTATCGCTGGATTAAGAGCAGGTGCTAGACAGGTAGAAGTAACGATGAACGGTATTGGTGAGAGAGCAGGAAATACATCATTGGAAGAAGTAGCAATGGTGATTCGTTCTCATCAAGAATCATTAAATCTATATACAGATATTAATATCAAAAAGATATATCCAACAAGTCGCTTAATTACTCGATTGATGAGAATGCCAGTTCAACCTAATAAAGCAATTGTAGGAAGAAATGCATTTTCTCATTCATCAGGAATACATCAAGATGGAGTATTGAAAAATAGAGAAAACTACGAAATCATTGACCCTCATGATGTAGGTGTTCCAGAATCTTTAATCGTATTGACTGCAAGAAGTGGAAGAGCAGCGTTGAAACATCGTTTGGAGAAAATAGGTTTCCCAATGGAAAAAGAAGAATTGGATATCATGTACACTAAATTTTTGGATTTAGCAGATACTAAAAAGGAAGTCTATGACGAAGATTTGCTTGAAATGTTGGGACATAGTAAAGACAATAGAATCTATCAATTGGAATCTTTAGATGTCAATAGTGTCGGAGAAAATTCTGTAGCTTATGTTTCTCTAGTGAAAAATGAACAAAAATTTTCTTCAGAAGCTAATGGAAATGGCCCTGTCGATGCAGTAGTAAAAGCAATTGATAATATTGTAGGACAAGAAGTGAAATTGGAAGAATATTTAGTACAAGCAATTACTGGAGGCAGTAATGATGTAGGAAAAGTTCATATTCAAATCTCTCACGATGGAGTGTTTCATTATGGATTTGGTTCGGATACCAATATTGTTTTAGCATCTGCTAAAGCATATATTGATGCACTTAATAAAATTTAATTTTTTAGTTAGGATTCCTGTAGTGACTCTTTTTGAGAGAAGCTACAGGGCTTAAAAATATACCAAGAATGGGAAGAACATTATTTGATAAGGTTTGGGATAGTCACGTTGTACAGTCTATTCCAGATGGACCACAAGTAGTATATATTGATAAACATTTTATTCACGAAGTGACAACCCCTCAGGCTTTTGATGGATTGAGAAAACGTGGGATCTCTGTTTTCAGAACAGAAAATACTGTTGCTACTGTCGATCACAATATTCCGACAAAAGACCAACATCTGCCAATTAAAGAAGCGCTTTCTAGGCATCAGGTTGAGACTTTAATAAAGAACTGTAAAGAGTTTGGAATCGAGTTATATGGTTTGGGTCATCCTTCTCAAGGGATTGTTCATGTGATTGGGCCTCAATTGGGAATTACCCAGCCAGGAATGACTATTGTATGTGGAGATAGCCATACTTCTACTCATGGAGCTTTTGGTGCAGTCGCTTTTGGTATAGGCACATCAGAAGTAGAGCAAGTATTGGCAACTCAGTGCATCTTACAGACCAAGCCAAAGAAGATGCGTATCAACGTTGAAGGAGAATTGGGGAAGGGTGTTGTGTCAAAAGACATTATTCTATATATCATTTCCAAGATTTCTGCAAGTGGAGGTACGGGTTACTTCGTTGAATTTGCTGGATCAGCTATTCGCAATTTGTCTATGGAAGCTCGTATGTCTATTTGTAACATGAGTATAGAAATGGGGGCTCGTGGTGGTATGATAGCTCCTGACCAAACTACTTATGAATATATCAAAGGAAGAGATTTTGCTCCCAAAGGAGAAGATTTTGATAAAGCAGTAGCCTATTGGACTTCTTTATGTACAGACGATGATGCTGTCTTTGACTTGGAATACACTTATGATGCTGCAGATATTTCACCGATGGTAACTTATGGTACCAATCCTGGAATGGGTATAAAAATTGATGATTTTATTCCAAATAAAGATGATGCTGGATTGGAAAAATCTTTGTCATATATGAATTTCCATAAAGGAGAGTCGTTGATAGGCAAACCAATTGATTATGTGTTTTTAGGGAGTTGCACCAATTCAAGAATTGAAGATTTAAGACTTTTTGCCAATCTGATTAAAGGCAAGAAAAAGGCTGAAAATGTAACTGTGTGGGTGGTTCCAGGTTCTAAGCAAGTAGAAGATATTGCTAGAAAAGAAGGTATTGACAAAATATTAGAAGAGGCTGGAATCGAATTGAGACAGTCTGGTTGTTCTGCTTGTTTAGGAATGAATGAAGACAAAATTCCTGCAGGAAAATATTGTGTTTCTACTTCAAATAGAAATTTTGAAGGCCGTCAAGGTCCAGGAGCTAGAACAATATTAGCAAGTCCTCTTACTGCGGCAGCTGCTGCAATAACAGGTAAAATAACAGACGTAAGAGATTTTTTGTAAATAGATGAACATATCAATAACAACTTAGTTTTTGATATCAAAAAAATATAAAAATGGATAAATTTACTTTTTTACGCACAACTGGAGTGCCTTTGGCAGTAGAAGATATAGATACAGATCAAATCATTCCAGCGAGATTTTTAAAAGCAACTACGAGAGAAGGATTTGGAGATAATCTTTTTAGAGATTGGCGTTTTAATTCAGATAATACTCTTAAACAAGATTTTGTACTCAATAATTCAAAATATTCTGGTAAGGTCTTAGTTGCAGGACGAAATTTTGGTTGTGGTAGTAGTAGAGAGCATGCAGCTTGGGCAATTCATGATTATGGATTTAAGGTAGTGATTTCTAGCTTTTTTGCAGATATTTTCAAAAATAATGCATTGAATAATGGATTATTACCTTTGATAGTTGAAGAAGATGTCTTGCAACAAATCTTACAACAGATTCAATCTCAACCTGAAACTGAACTAATCGTAGATTTAGAAAAGCAAGTTTTGGAAGTCCCTTCAATAGGAATTAATGTGAGCTTTGATATCAATCCATACAAAAAGACTTGTCTCATCAATGGATATGATGATATAGATTATTTGCTTAGTTTAAAAGAGGAAATTTCTCAATTTGAAATAAAAAGAGCGACCTTATAAGTCGCTCTTTTTTATATCTCTTGTTTCTAAAAATCACTTCACAGTAACTCTACCTGTATATTGAGTCCTATCATCAATTCTGAGTTGATAGAAGTATATCCCTGAAACAAAATTATCTCTATTGAATCTTACTTCGCTTTCTCTGATATTTGACAACTTTAAAATCTCTTTACCTACTACATTGTAAAACGTAATCGAAACTTTGTGATTGTCTTTATCAATATTATCTCCTAGCTTGATAATCGCTTCTGAAGTAATAGGATTTGGATAAACTTTTACCATATCAGCATCTGACAATCTTGCATTAGATTGTGCAAATAGAACTGATGATAATGATAAAATCAGTACTAAAAAAATGCTATATGTAAATCTTTTCCACATTATATTGCCTAAAGGTATTAAATATTTGTTTTGTGTGCAAAATTAAAAGCCAAATTAATGCAAATATTTATCAAATAATGATAAAAAAGGGGTGTTTCAGGTTGTTTTTTAAAATAAAATTATCTTTCTACAATATTTTGATGTAAATAAAGTTGCAATCTTATCTCAGACTAGAACTTGAAATGGATTTGTATTTTACAAAATAATGTAATCCTACAATAATATTTAATAAGACAAAAGCTGTCATTTGGTGAAGGACTCCTAAAAAGACAGGAACTTCTCCTTTACTATTGATAAGTGTAAGGATGCCCAAAGTTACTTGTATGGCAATTATTAATAGCATTAAGTTTCTATACAAATGGAAGATAGGTTGAGCCATTGTTTGTCTAGTGCGCCAATAGTAATATGCAGCAAATAGAGTAATAAAATAAGCTATCATTCTATGTAGAAACTGTATTGTAATATTGTTTTCAGGTATATGTTCGTCAAAAGGAGTATGAAAACCAATGTATTGAGGAATAAATGAGCCATTCATCAATGGCCAAGTGGTACAGCTCAGTGCTGCTTTAGAGCCTGCGACTAATGCTCCTATTGCTATTTGAGAGATGACGAATACTAATAAAAGTGTAGTCAAATTTCTGACTTTAGCATCAAATCTTTTTCTCTCTTTAGGATAAGTATCTTCGATAAGCAATCTGAATAGATAAACAAAAATTGAACATGCCACTAATAAGTGTAGCATTAATTTCATAGGATTGACTAATACTTTATTTTCTTCCAATCCACTAGCAACCATTATCCATCCTACTACTCCAGCTAGCCCTCCCAAAATCATGAGAATACCATATCTAATAATCTGATTTTTGGGAATAATACCTTTAATAATGAAATAAATAAAAGGAAAGAGAAAGACAAAACCCATGCTTCTTGCCCACAATCTGTGAAACCACTCCCAAAAGAAAATGAATTTAAAATCGCTAAGTGTAATATGGCTGTTGACGAGTTTGAATTGATCAAATTGCTGATATTTATGAAAAGCTTCATTCCATTGCTCTAGATTTAATGGAGGGAGAGTTCCCATAATAACACTCCATTCTGTAATCGACAACCCCGAACCCGTCAATCTTGTTACTCCTCCAATTAATATTTGAACAAATACCATGATTAAACCAATGATGAGCCAGATTCGGACAGATTTGGCAGCTTGACCTTGTTTCATTTTTATATTTTTAGTAAAAATTTAGGGAGAAATAATTTTTAAAGACTACTTATCAGCATCTAAATTATCCCATCCCATACTGATTAAATCGTAATAATTATCCCCTTTACTGTGGAGTTTTACTCCTAAATTGGCATCTATGATTTCTCCAATAATACTCAAATCTGGATGATTCTTTATTTTGGAAGCATCTTCAGGACGAATTGTGAACAACAATTCATAGTCTTCCCCTCCACTTAATGCGCAATTGATAGGGTCAATATTGAAAGTTAATGCTGTATTATAAGTATTCGGGTCGATAGGCACATACTCTTCATGAAGTACACACCCAACATTTGATTGCTGACAGATATGTAAAATCTCAGAAGATAATCCATCTGAAATATCTATCATGGATGTAGGTAGAATATTGAATTTTTCCAAAAGTTCTATAATATCCATTCTTGCTTCAGGTTTTAATTGTCTTCCTACGGTATAATCATGACCTTTTAAATCTGTTTTTACATTGGGATTTTCTATGAAAATTTGCTTTTCTCTTTCTAATAATTGTAGTCCGATATATGCAGCACCCAAATCTCCACTGACAACAAGTAAATCTCCTTCTTTTGCAGAGTTTCTATATACAATCTTTTCTTTTTTTGCCTCACCAATAGCTGTAATACAGATAGTCAATCCTTTAGGAGATGCAGTTGTGTCTCCACCAATTAAATCTACATTGTATTTTTTGCATGCAGCTTTTATTCCTTCATATAATTCATCTACAGCTTCAACTGAAAATCGATTAGAAAGAGCTAAAGAAACAAGTATTTGTTTGGGTTGGGCATTCATCGCAAAGACATCAGAAAGATTGACGACAACAGCCTTATAGCCTAAGTGCTTTAAAGGTGTGTACATCAAGTCAAAATGAATGCCTTCTATTAGTAAATCAGTAGTGATAACCTGATGAAGAGGAGTATGAATGACTGCTGCATCATCTCCGATACCTTTTATTGTAGAAGAGTGTACACATTCTATCCCTTCTGCAATTCTATCTATCAGTTTAAATTCTCCAATTGTACTGATAGGAGTGAAGGGTGTTTTTGACTCTGACATGTTCGTAAAAGTTTTATTATGCAAATGTACTGAATCCTCTTTGAAGACAAAGAGCAATTTGAAAAATGAGCTACGTTAATGAAATCTTCTATTAGATAGAGGACGAACAGTATTTAGAAATATAAGAACTCATTTGCTCGTTAAGAGCCAATACTTCTTCTCTTGCCTTTTCAGCAAAATCTTCCCCTTTCGATGCATATATTACGCTTCTAGTTGAATTGACCAACAGCCCAACATCTTTCGTTAATCCGTATTGAGAAAGTTTTTCTAAATCTCCACCTTGCGCACCTACTCCTGGAACTAATAAAAAATGTTCAGGGCAGAATGATCTGATATGTGCAAATTCTTCTTCATTAGTTGCTCCGACTACAAACATTAAATTATCAACTGTTCCCCATTGCATTGTTGTCTTCATTACGATTTCATACAATGGAACTCCATTAATAAGTTGTTTTTGAAAATCAATATTCCCTTGATTGGAAGTTAAACCCAATACAATTGCCCATTTATTTTTCAACTGCATGAAAGGTTCTACAGAATCTTTTCCCATATAAGGCGCAACAGTAATAGAGTCAAAATTCATCAATTCTAAGAATGCCTTCGCATACATAGTCGCAGTATTCCCAATATCTCCCCTTTTAGCATCAGCAATCGTAAAACAATCTTCTGGAATCAACTTCCGAGTTTCATCCAATATTTGAAGACCATTTAATCCTAATGCTTCAAAAAAAGCAACATTGGGTTTATATGCTACACAAATATCTGAAGTTGCCTCTATTATTGCTTGGTTAAAAACAAGAATAGGATTGTCATATTTTAATAAATGAGGAGGAATCTTTTGAATGTCAGGATCAAGACCTACACATAAATAAGATGATTTTGTTTTAATTTGATGTATGAGCTCCTGTCTATTCACAATTAAAATTCAATTATATGGCTACTACTTTTTTGATTTCAGGGACAGAGCTAAAAATAGTGCCCTCTACTCCTCCTTTTAAAGTTGATTCTTTCATTTGACAAGATTCACAATTACCAGTCATCAAGACATGCAATTCATAATCACCCGTCAAATCTATTACTTCTATGTCTCCTCCATCTGCTTCCAAAAATGGACGAATGGAATCTAAAGCTCTTTGAGCTCGTTCTATTAATATTTCTTTTTCTTCAGCCTCCATAAAAAAAGATATTTAAGATGCTTCAACACTAGTGATCTCAGCATTTTTTACAACAATATTTCTTGCAATATTACTAGCAAGAGATTCAAATGCATTTGCAGAAACAGTATCTGTGTCTAAAACAGCAGGAACTCCCATGTCTCCACCTTCTCTGATAGCCTGAACCAAAGGAACTTCTCCTAGAAATGGTACGCTATATTCTGCTGCTAAAGATTTTCCTCCATCTCTCCCAAAGATATAATATTTATTATCAGGAAGTTCTGCAGGAGTAAAATACGCCATGTTTTCAACAATTCCGATTATAGGAATTTTGACAGATTCAATATTATAAAAAGCAATAGCTTTTCTAGCATCAGCAAGTGCGACTTCTTGAGGAGTAGTAACAATTACTGCTCCTGTGACTGGAACAATTTGTGCCAAGGTCAATTGGATATCTCCTGTTCCAGGAGGCATATCCAAAACGATATAGTCTAATTCTCCCCATACGCAATCAGTAATAAACTGTCTCAATGCAGAGGTGACCATCGGGCCTCTCCAAGCAATAGCTTGACCTTCCTCTACTAAAAAGCCGATAGAAATCACTTTTAATCCTTTGTAATATAAAGGAACAATTTTTGGCTTACCATCTATGTTTTCAATTCCAGGCCTTAATCCTTTCAAGCCTAGCATTGTAGGAATAGAAGGCCCATGAATATCTGCATCTATTAATCCTACTTTTGCTCCACTGCGTTGTAGAGCTAAAGCCAAGTTGACAGATACTGTTGATTTGCCGACTCCTCCTTTGCCAGAAGATACTGCAATGATGTTTTTTACACCTGGTAATACATCAGATCTAAAATCTCTTAAAGTAGTTACTCTTGAAGAGAATTCAAGATGTACAGTAGCAGTTGCACTGACCATATCTTTAATGGCATTCCTTGAATCTCTTTCCAATTGATCCTTTAATGGGCAAGCTGGAGTGGTTAATTCTATCGTAAAATAAATATCAGAACCATCAATTTTAAGATCTTTAATCATATTTAAAGACACTAAGTCTTTTTTAAAGTCAGGATCTATAACTGTTCCTAATGCCTTGAGCACAATTTCTTCTGTTATTTGCATTTTTTTTATTATTAGAAACTTTAACAAAAATAGCATTTTATTTCAAAAGCTTAGAATGAATCTAAGTAGTTCACAGCAATATAACAGTAGAAATAACTTTTATTAAACATTTATGACAATTTTGTCCGAAATAGAATGGGAGATAATCTTTTGCAGTGCTCAGAATTATTTTATTCTGGATTTTTAGAATCAAGAAGGATGGTAACAGGACCATCATTTGTTAAACTTACTTTCATATCTGCTCCGAAAACACCTGCTTGCGCTTGGAGGCCTTTCTTATTTATTTCATCTATAAAATGATTGTAGAGAGGAATTGCAATTGCAGGAGGAGCCGCTTGAATGAAACTAGGTCTATTTCCTTTTTTTGTACTTGCAAATAAGGTAAATTGACTGACAATAAGTAACTCTCCCTTTACATCGATTAAAGACAGATTCATTTTGTCATCATTATCTGAAAAGATTCTCATTTGAATGATCTTATTGATTATCCAGTTAATATCATTGTGGTCGTCTTGTGGATGTATTCCCAAGAGAATTAATAATCCATGATTGATTTTGCCAGTCAATATTCCATCTGAAACAACTTCGGCTTGATTTACTCGTTGAATGATGGCTCTCATTAGTATATTTATTATGTATATTTAGTAAGTAAGAAATGGTAAATTTACGATTTTTATTCAATGAAAAAGGTTACACAAGTATTGTATAGCGGACTAGGTGGGCATGGAAGTGTCGCATTTTCATTTATTGATGGAGATATCAACCATCAAGTTCAACATCAGTTAGTATTTTTTGGCATAGAGCCTGTCAAGAAGGAATATTTAGAAAAATGTGCAAGTAAGGGTATTCATAATGATGCTGTTGTAATTAGAAATATGCCCAAATGGAAGGCTCTTTGGAAAGCATTTTGGACAATAAAAAATCAAAATCCTGATACAATTATTTTGCATAGTACTGCTCTTTTCCCAATTGTTATATTTTTTAGAATGTTGGGAATAAAAGTGATCTCTGTTGATCATAATTCAAATGATGCAAAAACTAAGAGTGAATGGACTGCGATTCATTTATTGCGATATTTTAGCAACGTACAAGTTTATCTGACAACATCTCAATATGAGGACTATGAAAAGAGATTTGGAAATAAATATCATCAAAAGGGTCATCCTGTAATTATCAATAATGGATTAGACACCCATTTGTTTTCTACCTTAAAATCTTATGAACAAATGAGTTCATTTACATTAATAATGGCAAGTCGCTTCTCGTGGATGAAGGATTTTCAAACTTTGATAAAAGCTACTAAAATTCTTAAAGATAGACATCTTTTTGATTTTCATGTATATATTGCTGGTGATGGGGAGACAATGGAAGATAGTGTTACTCTAGCAACCTCGCTAAATTTAAAAAACGAACTTACCTTTTTAGGTATGGTATCTGAAGATAAATTAATTGAATATTTAAAAAAATCATACTTATATATTCATTCTTCATTGTGTGAAACGATGAGTACCGCTATTATGCAAGCAATGTCATGTAGTCTCCCTTGTTTGGTTTCTGATATTGAAGGCAATAAAGCCATTATTGAAGATGGTGTGAATGGATGGTTATTTCAAACTGGTGATGAAAAGGATTTAGCTAAAAAAATTGAAGTGTTATTTGCTTTGCCAGAACAAGTAGCTAAAATGTCTCAAATTTCGAGAAAATATGCAGAAGAGAATTTTAGTCAAGAAAGAATGTTTAATGAATACTTTAAGTATATAAATTAGAGGGATGAATATTGCAGTTGTAGGGACAGGATATGTCGGTCTTGTTACAGGAGTTTGTTTGGCAGAGACAGGCAACCAAGTGATTTGTGTAGATATAGATGAGAATAAAGTTAAAACACTTTCACAAGGAATACCTACTATATACGAATCTGGTTTAGAAAGAATTCTTCAAGGAAATTTGTTTCATAAAAGAATTTCATTTACCACAGATATTACTCAAGCCGTAAAAGCTTCTGATATTATTTTCCTTGCTCTTCCTACTCCTTCTGCTCCAAATGGATCTGCAGACCTTTCATTTTTGAAAGCTGCAGTAGAAGAAATGGCTCCACATATCAATGGTTATAAAATAATTGTCAATAAAAGCACGGTGCCTGTTGGGACTGCTGAATTGGTAAAGAATATTGTTTCCAAGCATAATTCTCATGAAGTAGATGTTGTATCTAATCCTGAGTTTTTGCGGGAAGGGTTGGCAATAGCAGATTTTATGAAACCAGATAGAATCATCATTGGGACAAGCTCTGAAAAGGCAACAGATATCATGAAAGAACTATACGCTCCTTTTGTAAGGCAAGGTAATCCCATTTATTTTATGGATGAAAAATCTGCTGAGCTGACAAAGTATGCTGCAAATGCATTTTTGGCGACTAAGATTACTTTTATGAATGAAATCGCTCAGCTTTGTGAACGAGTTGGTGCCAATATTGATGATATACGATTAGGAATTGGTTCAGATGAGCGAATCGGTAAAAGATTTTTATTTGCAGGTATAGGATACGGAGGTAGCTGTTTTCCTAAAGATGTCAAAGCGTTGAATTTTATTGCAAAAGAGAACGGATATGATTTTCAAATATTGGAAGCTGTTCATCAGGTCAATGAAAATCAGAAATTGGCATTACTTCCAAAAATCATTTCACATTTTAAAGGAGAGTTGACGGGGAAGAAAATTGCGTTCTGGGGATTATCTTTCAAGCCGAATACAGATGATATCAGAGAAGCTCCTTCAATAGCCATGATAGAAGTTCTTATTCAATTGGGGGTGTCGATATCTGTATTTGATCCAGAGGCAATTTCAAACGCTCGGAAAAAATTAGAGAATTTGGTACAATATTTTGATAATCCGTATGATGCTTTGGTGGATGCAGATGCTTTAGTTGTGGCTACTGAATGGACAATTTTTAGGACACCTGATTTTACCAAAATGGCTGAATTACTAAAAGAAAAGACAATATTTGATGGGAGAAACCTCTATGATATTCATAAACTGAAATCATTACAATTCAACTATTTTAGTATTGGTAGATAAAATATTTGTAAGATGCGTAAAACTGTTCTTATTACTGGGGCTGCTGGATTTTTAGGTTCACATCTGTGTGACAGAATGGTAAGAGAAGGTTTTTTCGTCATTGGAATGGATAATTTATCTACTGGTTCACTTTCCAATATTGACCATCTGTTTAATTCTGGGAGTTTTGAGTTTTCGAGTTATGATGTCACAAAATTTGTTCATATCCCTGGTAAATTAGATTATATTTTACATTTTGCATCTCCAGCAAGTCCAATAGATTATTTGAAAATTCCTATCCAAACGCTTAAAGTTGGTGCATTGGGAACTCATAATTTATTGGGATTGGCGAAGGAGAAAAAATCTCGAATTTTAGTTGCCTCTACTTCTGAAGTTTATGGAGATCCTTTAGTTCATCCACAGCCAGAAGAATATTGGGGAAATGTAAATCCTATAGGACCTAGAGGGGTATATGATGAGGCAAAGCGTTTTATGGAATCTATTACAATGGCTTATCACAATTACCATCATCTCAATACTGGTATTGCTAGAATTTTCAATACTTATGGGCCTCGTATGCGAGCAAATGATGGTAGAGCAATTCCAGCTTTTATGTCTCAAGCAATTAAAAATGAAAACCTTACTTTGTTTGGAAATGGAAAGCAGACAAGATCATTTTGTTATATTGATGATTTAATAGAAGGGATTTTTCGACTTTTAATGACTGACTATCATTTACCGATGAACATTGGTAATCCACAGGAAATTCCTTTATTACAATTGGCTGAAGAGATTATTCAATTGACTCAATCTGATAGTAAAATTGTTTATTTATCGCTTCCTGAAGATGACCCCAAGCAAAGATGCCCAGATATTAACAAAGCAAAAAACATTTTAGGTTGGGAGCCCAAAGTAGATAGAAAAGATGGGTTGCTTAAGACAATAACTTATTTCAATGAAATTTTGAAGTAAAAATTATTGTATTGGGAAATTATTGAAAAATTGTTGTTTTTCAGAAGTTTCAATCCAAAAGTCTTGTGAGGCAGACCTTATAAATAATGAACCAAAAGATTGTCCTCTTCCTTTAGCACGAATGATGATATAAGATTGGGACTCTTTATATGGAATAAGGATTTTTGTTCTGACTTGATTGTTTTCTATATCTGTAGATGAAGAAGGAAAGCTTTGGTAGCTTTGTATAAGTTGGTCTTCTTTATTATAGATATCAGCATATATTGTAGGAAAGCCAATATTTTTCTTAGGGATATCTATCCATAAACTTGCTTCTAAAGTATCTTTTCTTGCTCCAGTTTTGTATTCAGCTAAAATACTTTCTGAGGTATTAATTTTTATACCATTCAACTGTTTCCAAAAAAAAGTGCTGTTTGGAGCTCCGACATATTGAATCTCATCTTGCTTCCTTATTGGATAAATAGATTTCAGAGAATCGATATTAGGATTTTTTTGTTGAAATGCACTTAATGGAAGGTCATATAAGTTTAAGTCCTTCTCTGAGAGTAATAATCTAGATTGCTGTATGAGATATTTTTCATCATCTTCAAATTGATTACCAATTGTAACTAATAAGATGGACCGTTCGTCCTTGATATCTTCAAGTATCTCTTTTTTTATAAGTGGATGACTTAATAGTTGAATAGACTTTAAAGTTTCTGTTATTGAAATTTCATTTGAATAATTTTGAATAATAGGGAGGTGCATATCTATTGCTAATTTACTAGCATAGTAAAAGGAGCGGGTTCCTCTTTTGATATAAAAAGGTTGGCTTCCAATATTAAAATAAGGGAAAGTTAATATCGCTTGAAAATACTCAGGGCTTTGACCGATTTTTTCCAATAATTGAGCATAGTTATTTTCAAAAGAGAGATAATCATTTGCAATCGCTCCTTTAGATTTAATATAATTGGATTGTTGTTTTTGAAGGGATAGTCCTTCAGTTACCCATATTAAGACGATAAAAATTATTATAGTAGTAGCTGTAACCGAATGGCTTTTTTTTCTCAAATATTCTGATAATATAAATAGTAGCCAAACAGACGTAGCTGAAAATACATAATAAAAAACCCAAGCTCCTTCTGAATTTAATTGAAAGACATGGAAGAAATTTGGCATCCATGATTCAGGAATAAATCTAAATGGAATCCACATTGAAAATGCAAGACATACAATCGAAGCCATTAAAAATGCACCTAAACCTGATGGTAAAAATTCTTTTTCAGTAATTCTATCTCTTAATACCCATACTCCTGTAAGAGTAGAGAGGATAGCTCCAGTACCAACATAAGCATATATATCAGGTCGAGTTTCCCTGAAAGGAAGGAACACTTGAAAAATTTCTTTTATTTTTCCACTGGCAGGAATAAATACATCTCTAAAACCAGTTGCGTAATCTAGAAAATTATTAGGTCGGACTGGTCTATCTAATATAGCGTGTGCTCCAGTCTGTTGCAGCCAAACGTAGTAAATTGCTAAGGGAAATATTGCAACAATTGCTAAAAAGATTGATTTTTTCTTTGCAAAAGGAATTTTAATCTCATATACTGTATAAAACAAAAAGGTCAAACCTAGAAAGATAGTAGTGAGAATAATATAATTGGCATGTATGAAACTAAAGAATACCGAGGTTAAAGATAAATATAATAGAGAAGTCCATTTTTTAGATTGCATCCATGAGGCTGAGTAGAACCATATCATTGGGAAAAAGCAAACATAAGATAGTGCAAAGTTTTGAGTAGTTTGTAAGATTTGTGGGCTGAGCAATGTGATACAAGCAGCCATGATAGTGCTGAAAGAAGTCGGCATTTTCCACAAAGTAAAGATTCGATACAGGTAAATAGCTCCTATCGGAACTGATACTAACATCAGTAGATTTAATATCGCTACAATGTTTCCAATATACTCGTGGTTTTCATTTAAGAGCCATGAGCAAAAAATACTTATAGCTGGTTGTGCATCAACATAGGCCAAATGTTCTCCAAATGGATAGTTGAGTCCTGTAAAGTGTACGTTTTTGTCGTATAAAATATAATATATAGTTGTGAAATAGCTTTTGATACTATTGGCTCCAGTCCCAAATACATATAAGTGTGCATCTCTTACGATAGGCCACCAATAGAATCCCATTCCTAAGATTGTATATAGCCCAGCTAACCACCCATATTTTTTTATTTTAGACTTTTTCATCGAGAAATCTTAAATAAATATACAAATGATTTTCACGAAGATAAATAGAAAAGGGGTTTTGCTTAGTTCCGTATTTGAAATGATAAATTCAAGAAAAATAAATATTTTATCGCAAGCTGTTGATACTCAAACTATTGCATTTTTACAATAATTATCTGAAAAAAATAAAATTTTAAAATCAATGTTTGGCATACGAATTGCTATGATAATTGTATGTTTAATTGGTTTTAATCAGGTCGGGGATAACAGCTTCGACCTGATTTATTTTTACCCATTTGGGTTCAAGAAAAAGGAATAAACTCAATCTTTTCTCAACAAAAACCGTACTTGGTTAATCTGCAGAAGATGTAGATGCTACTGCTGTTTTAAAGATATTGGAGTGGTTCAAAGGTTTGATTTGATTTAGTTTTTGGTCAATAGATTTGACTTGTTTAAGATAGCCAGATTTTATTCTGCTATCCATAGCTTTTGCAAATCTAAGATTCTCTTTAAATGGATCTACTTGAGTTCCATTTTTCCAAAATCTATAACATACGTGAGGCCCAGTTGCTAAGCCAGTAGAACCAACATATCCAATTACATCTCCTTGTTTGACAGACTTTCCTCTTTTCATGCCTTTTGCAAATCTAGACATGTGAAGATACTGGGTCGTGTACATGTTATTATGTTTGATTTTTACATAATTTCCATTGTACTTTGAAGAAGAAGCTTCCATGATAACTCCGTCAGCAGTAGCAATAATCGGTGTGCCATGAGGAGCCGCAAAGTCAGTCCCTAAATGTGCTTTTGCAACCTTTAGTACGGGGTGAAATCTGTTTTTACTAAACTTAGACGAAACACGACCGTATTTTAATGGTTTTTCAAGGAAAGAACGTTTGAGGGCATTTCCATTTTCATCATAATAATCTCCTTTGCTTTCTCCTGGAGTTTTGTAATAAATAGCGTAATATCTTTTTCCTTTATTAGATAAAACACAAGCATTCAATTGGGTAGCACTTTTGGCAATTCCATCTACTAATTGTTCTTCATATTGGAGGCGGATAGTGTCGCCATTTCTCAATTTATACAAGTTGAAAGTATAATCGTAAACTTTATCAATCTGATAAATCAAGTTTCTTGGAACGTCTAAGTCTTTGAAAGTTGTATAAAGGTCTCCTCTGATAATTCCTACAACTTCTCTATTGGCTACTACAATTTCTTTCTTTTCTATTTTTGAATAAACAGCTTCAATATCCAGAATGAAATAATCATTTAATTTTTTCTCTAAAATAACATATTTTAATTCGCCATGCGAGTCTTTCAAAAGAGTAGTGGGAAGTCCTGAAACACTGTTATTGATATTGAGGTATTGTCTTGAAGCTCTTCTTAAAGGTTCAATTTTTCTACTTGACACCCCATTTTTCAAAAGAACGGTCTTGAAAGATTCTCCCTTTTTAGGATAATATACTTTTTGTGATAATGTGTCAATTCGGATGTCAAAAAGAAAAGATTTATTTTGACAGACTTGATTGACAAGTGGTCTATAACCTGATTCTTGATGATTGAAAAGTTTGAAAGCAGAGGAAATAATTCCTAGTGTAATTATGCTTATCGTTAATAAAGTGATCTTAATTTTTGGTCTCAAAACGTGGCCTTTTATTAATTTCCAGAATTTATTTTTGCTAAAATAGAACTTTTTGACCTTTGATTTGCATAATAGAAAGTTAAATAAATCATAAAGTTGGCAAATGACAAAATTGAAATTAGGATTTTTATCCACAATTCATAGTCGAAAAATAGATATATTAAAATTATACAACTAATTGATACTCTTATCAATTCGCTCCAACCTGACCATGTTTTTGATTCAATAATTGCTCCTATGTTTAATATTGTCCACAGTATTAAAATAACGTAAATTAAATTGTGAAATATTTTCAATTGAGGAGAAATGAATAAAAATCCACCTACAGAAAGCAAAGTCAATACAAATAGTATTGTTGAATAAATCTTCATTTTCCCATCCACTTGAATGTCATATTTTTGATAGCCTATTTGGCGATTTTCTGGCAACAACGGCCCTCCTAAATATTCAGGTCTCCATCCCGTTTTTTTGTAAAGTACGCGTAGTTTGTCCCAACCTTTTGCTTGGAAAAATAATGCTCCCAACCATTTATAATATTCAAAATTGACCCACAAAATATTCCATGAGTTGACAGGTTTGGTTACACCATAGTCAATAGCGTCTTCTTCCTCTTTAAATGTTCCAAAGATTCTATCCCAAATAATAAATGTGCCTCCGTGATTTTTATCAATATATTTTGGATTGCTAGAGTGATGAACTCTATGATGAGATGGTGTATTAAAAATAAACTCAATAAATTTAGGGAGTTTGTGAATCATCTCAGTATGTATCCAAAACTGATATAATGTCTGTATTGTTGCTACAGTTAGAAAAGATTTGAAACTAAATCCCAAAAAGGCTAATGGCAAATAAAACCACGCTGAGACAAATGTCTGAAGTGAAGATTGCCTGAGTGCCACTGAAAAATTATAATCTTCACTTTGGTGATGTACTGCATGTGAACCCCAGAATAGAGCGATTTCATGTGCATACCGATGAAAAAAATAGTATAAAAAATCTATCGCTAATAACAATATAACAAGTGAAACCCAAGTGTCTTTTATTGTAAAAACTCTTAAATTTTCATACACCCAATAATAAGTGACTAGGAGCAAAGATTTACTGAAAATATTAGTTATCTGTTGAGCGATTCCACAATTAATATTGGAAATCATATCATTGAGTCTATAAATTTTCTTCTTTTTAATGACCTGATACAATAATTCTATTCCTATCAAAAGGAAAAATATCGGTATAGATAAAACAATTAAATCCATAATATAAAATTCTGGACTTTTAAAATTTGATTATGGTTGCTCAACAACTACAAAAAGAGTTTCATCATCTTTTTTCATTGAATATTCTTCTCTAGCAAACTTTTCTAATTTCTTCTTATCAGAAAAAAGCTGAGATTTTTTGAGTTTTACTTCTTGTAATGAGGCTTCTAAGCTGAGCTTCTCATTTCTCAAATTTTTTACTTCTTTCCAAAGATGATATTGAGATCTGAAATCGTTGGAATCGAAAAAAATCATATAGAGTAAATATCCTGTAAGTACAACAAGATATTTATTAGGCATCACACGTTGCAGTCTTTGATAGATTGGCGAATCTGTAATTCCTTTAATTTCCACAATACGAATATAAGAATGATTTTTTGAAAATATGCTTTGCTTAATTCAATTCTATATATTCTCTATATCTTCTTTTGATTTGGCTACTCCAATCTTTTTCAACTACTAACTTGTATATACAATAGCTGGCAATCGGTGCAAATAAGACATCATAAGAATAATGGACATGTTGCCACACTAATAATGTTGCTACTGTAATAGCTGCAAAGAAAAGATATATTTTGATGTATTTGTTATGAGCTAAAAAGAAGAATAAAACGACTAAAGATACATGACCTGAAAAGAACAAATCATTTGAAACTTGTACGGATTCTCCATAAAAAAACTGCACAAATGGATCAACCAAAAATATCATATCTCCAGGAGGAGATAAGCGTATAGCAATAAATGAACAACAGCGAACTAATTGTAAAATAGTTGCACCCCAAAGACCATTAATGAGCCGTTGAGGATGTTCACTGACATTAAACAAGGTTAAAATCACTGCTATATATTCAATGATAAAAATTTCTTTAGACCAATCTGTCACGGGAAGTAAATTCATAATAGGATCATTCAGGATTTTGCCAGGAGCACCTGCGTTAAATGCCATCAATTTAGCACTGAGGACAAAAGCAACTATACAGACAAGAGCAGAAGTAATAAAATAAACTCTATTGGTTTTATCTGCAAAATAGTTCTTCCAAGATTGAATAAATTGATAATGACTGTTTTTACTTAACAATTCAGACCAAGCGTTGGAGATGCCCTTGTTTTTGTAAAAGTTAAACCAATGAAATCTTATTTTTCCCCAAAAAAGTTTCCCAATCACTAAAGCGATAAATGCCAAAAATAACAATGGTCCATATTCGTACATGAGCGTGTGAATCGCTTCCATATTCCCATTTTGAACATTCACTAAATGATTTATAATATTTTCCCACACAGACATAAGCACAATAGTATTTGATAATAAATATGCGTGTTTTTTTTCAAACTTGAATCGTCATATCTAAAAATAACGATAAAGAGTTAATGATTTATAAGTGGATTTTATCGACAAAAAATATTATTTATCACTTTGAGATTTTATAGTGAAGACTTGCATAAAAAAGCCAATGAATGATTACTTTTATTCTTATGGTATTGAATTATCTCTGGGTCTTATTTTTTCTGGTTTCTTTTATAGTCGCCATCGCTCAACTGTTTTTAGGTAATACAGTGGTGATTCCCGATATGGTCAATAGTACATTTGATATGTCTAAGACTGCATTTGAAATATCTTTAGGACTAACAGGAGTAATGACTTTATGGTTGGGTTTGATGAAGGTTGGAGAAGCTGGAGGAGCGATAAGATTGATGTCAAAGATTGTAGGACCATTTTTTTCAAGATTATTTCCCGAAATTCCAAAAGAACATCCTGCAATGGGAAGTATTTTGATGAATTTCAGTGCCAATATGTTGGGTTTGGACAATGCAGCAACACCATTAGGTTTGAAAGCCATGAAAGAACTGCAAGAACTCAATCCTCACAAGGAAAAAGCGAGTAATGCCATGTTGATGTTTTTGACTATCAATACTGCTGGCTTGACTATTATTCCAGTAAGTATTATGGCGTTTCGGACACAAGCAGGTGCAGCCAATCCAACGGACATATTTCTTCCATTGATTATTGCTACTTATGGCTCTTTGGTAATAGCAATACTTACATTGGCTATTATTCAGAAAATTAATCTTTTTGACAAAGTACTGATTGCATATTTTGTCGCAATTATAGGTGGAATATCTGGATTAGCATGGCTTGTTCATTCTTTACCTGAGAATGAAATCAGTAAAGTCATTGACTTGTTTGGCAATTTGATTATTCTGAGTATTGTGGTTTCATTTATTGCTCTTGCATTTTTCAGAAAAGTTAATGTCTATGAAACTTTTATTGAAGGAGCCAAAGAAGGATTTCAAGTATCTATCACAATTATACCTTATTTGGTGGCCATGTTAGTAGGTATTGGATTGCTGAGAAGTTCAGGAACAATGGATTTATTGACTTTAGGAATATCCAAAACAATTGCATGGTTGGGAATGGATACTACATTTACAGATGCGCTTCCAGTTGCTTTGATGAAACCATTTAGTGGCAGTGGTGCTAGAGGTTTAATGGTAGATGTGATGAATGAATTTGGAGCAGATTCATTTGCAGGCAGATTGGCTTGTATTATGAATGGTGCAACAGATACTACCTTTTATATTTTGGCACTATATTTTGGTTCTGTGAGTATCAAAAATACAAGATATGCAGCAGGAATAGGCTTGTTTGCAGATTTTATTGGTATGCTGATGGCAATAATGGTCGCATATTTATTTTTTAGCATCACATAAATCAGTAATTACAAGGTAATGTCGTTTAGTTAAGAATTGGTTTGGCTTAGATTCTTACAAAATGACACGAAATAGTTCGTTTTTTATAGTAAAATGTCATGTTGTTAAGCATCTCTAAATAATATTACTTCGCTATGAGATTCTTTCAGAATGACAGCGGTATTGTCATGCAGGGCTTGCAAAGCATCCATAGAACAATGTAGCCAAAGAGACGACCCTGAAATCAATTCAGGGAAGTTATATAGATAGAATTACACGTTGCGTATGCGTCCTGCACTATAGATTTTGATGCTGGGCACCCACTATACGAAGAAAGCGTAATTTCTTCAACTGTTTGAGACGAAGTCGAGTTTTGAAGAAATAGCTTTCAAGTATTTAGTGGGTCAGCGAAAAATCCGGTGCGATTCTTTTGCATACTTTTTCTTCTAAAGAAAAGTATGAAGAGGAAATATTGAAGTCATATATAAATTGCTTCGTTCCTCGCTATGATTTTTTTGACTTGCTGATAAGCATCCTAAGATTCATTAAAATACATAACTAAACGACATTGAATTACAAGGAGTCTTAGTTATTCTATTTCTTGTAATAAGTTGAGTTTGATAAATGCTAACATTCTTTCGAAAGCATCTCTCCCTTGGTCTGTATTGAAAAAGAAATGGGGTATTCCGTGAGGGAGATTGTACCAATAATCTTCTAATTGCAAACCTATTTCTTCTTTTAACTTTTTGACTCTTGTATCTGGACACATAGGGTCAATATTGCAAAAGTGTCCTTGAAGTTGCTTTTCTATTTGTGCAGAACAACTACTAGGAATACCGCTTCCTTTCCAGCCAAATGAATGGTGAAAAATAATAGGTGCTTTTACCTCATCACGTATCGCTGCATGTAGCACAAATCCCCCAGTCAGGCATTGTCCAACTATTCCCAAATTATTACTTTCGACATCTTCTCTTTGATTGATAGCAGTAATAATCTCATGTACTTCATCTAAAAATGGATTGTTATCAGGTTCATTATTTCTAAAAACAGAAGAAAATAGTGAGCGAATACAATATTTTGCACCGCCATCAGTATATAAATCTGGTAAAAATACATGAACACCGATTTTTGAGAGTGCTTCTGCTGTTTTTCTTAGAGCAGGTACAATTCCCATAATGTCATGAAAAAAGATTACAGCAGGTTTTTGCCCTTCTCCTCCAGAATAATATTCCAAAGTTAAAGTCCTTTCGGATAGTGGAAGTGAGATTTTTTGCATTTGATTTGATGTTGAATTTTAAAAATACAAATAAAACTATGATTCGCTGAAACAAATGAAAAATAATATCATGATAGTTTTTCAAGGACAAAAGGAGGCGTAAACAAAAATTAACAAAACATCTATTTATAAGTATCAAGTCAATTTTGTACATTTGCACATGGGAAATCTATCTTTTAATTCTTCCAATCATTTCTTAGGAGAAGGCGTTACTTTTGATGACGTTTTACTTGTGCCTCAATATTCAGAAGTACTACCTAGAGAGACAAATACAGGTTCAAATGTAACTAAGAATATTCGAGTCAATATTCCAATTTTATCAGCAGCTATGGATACCGTGACTGAGTCAGCTATGGCTATGGCTATGGCACGTCAAGGTGGAATCGGGGTGTTGCATAAAAATATGAGTATTGAACGCCAAGCCGAAGAGGTGAGAAAAGTCAAAAGATCTGAAAGCGGATTGATTATAGATCCTATCACATTAAAAGGTTCTCAGACAATTGCAGAAGCAGTTGAAATAATGGCTAATTTTAAGATTGGAGGAATCCCTGTTGTAGATGAAAACCGAAAATTGGTAGGAATCTTGACTAACAGAGATTTGAGATTTTGTAAAAATCATAGTGGTTTGGTGAAAGATTTTATGACTTCTGAACAAATCATTACTGCTCCAGAGGGCACAACTCTTCAACAAGCAGAGCTTATTTTAGATGAGTACAAAATTGAAAAACTTCCTGTCGTTGATGATAGCAATACTTTAGTGGGCTTGATTACTTACAAAGATATTTTGAAAGTAAAAAATTATCCTAATTCTTGTAAAGATGAGTTTGGGAGACTCAGAGTAGCAGCAGCAGTAGGAGTTACTGCTGATATGATAGAAAGAATACAAGCATTGGTCAATGTAGGTGTAGATTTTATTTGTATTGATACTGCTCATGGACATTCTAAAGGAGTTTTAGATGCAGTGAGATTAGCAAAAAAGACATTTCCTACATTAGATGTTGTTGGAGGAAATATCGCAACTGGCGAAGCTGCCTTAGCTTTAGTAGAAGCAGGTGTCGATGCAGTTAAAGTTGGTGTTGGACCAGGTTCGATTTGTACAACAAGAGTTGTTGCAGGTGTCGGTGTCCCTCAGCTTTCAGCTGTTTATGAAGTTGCTCAAGCATTAAAAGGAACAAATATCCCTGTGATTGCAGATGGTGGAATCAAATATACTGGAGATGTTGTAAAAGCCCTTGCTGCTGGAGCTTCAGTAGTAATGGCAGGATCGCTATTCGCAGGAACAGAAGAATCTCCTGGCAAAACCATCATTTTTGAAGGTAGAAAATATAAGCTTTATCGTGGTATGGGTTCTGTAGAAGCGATGCAAGAAGGCTCAAAAGATAGGTATTTTCAAGATGTTGAAGATGATATCAAAAAATTGGTTCCTGAAGGAATTGTCGGAAGAGTACCTTATAAAGGATTTTTATCAGAAGTGGTTTATCAATTTGTTGGCGGTCTAAAAGCAGGAATGGGGTATTGTGGAGCTAAAGATATTCCTGCACTTCAAGAGAATGCAAGATTTATAAAAATTACGGCATCTGGAATAAAAGAGAGCCATCCTCATGATGTGACTATCACTCATGAAGCTCCAAATTATAGCAGATAGAGTTTTTGTATTTATTAGCTAATTTCTTTTTATTATATTAGCTATATGAAGAAATTTGACTATTCACCTATTGAGAAATCTCGAACTTTTATAGAAACCAATATCTATGGAGTTTGTGCGTATTTAGGTCGAAAGTTAGATATTCCATCTAAGAAAGTACGATTATTTTTCGTTTATGCATCCTTTTTGGCATTAGGCTCTCCTGTGATTATATATCTATCCTTAGCATTTGTCCTCAATCTTAGATATATGGTCAAAACTCAAAGAAATCCAGTATGGGACATTTAAAGAAGCAAGTGCAGCCATATCAGTTTAAAGAAGGACACGAGAAAGAGATAATTAGTAGGTTAGAAAGATATTGTGCTTATACGGAACGTTGCGAAAGTGATGTCATAAAGAAAATGAAATCTTGGAATGTTCCTGAACATTTATTTGCTGAAACAATTAATTTCCTTAAAGAGAATAAATATATCCTTGAATCTAGATATGGTCAGTTGTTTGTCAATGGTAAGTTTAAAATCAAAAACTGGGGCAAACAAAAGATTAAAGCGGCATTGATTGCCAAACAAATCGATGAAAATATTATTGAGTCTTCACTAGAAGGAATTGATGAGAATAATTATACCGATAGGTTGCATCAACTTTTGGAAAGTAAAGTGGCTATGATGAAGGAAGAAGATATTTTCACAATGAAAGGAAAATTGTATCGATATGCCATTCAAAAAGGATATGAATCGCATCTTGTTATGCAATGGATAAATAGCTACTTTTTGAATAAGTAGAACTATAATAATAGAAAGAACATTTTTTTGACGATTCATAAATGTATCTTTGGCGTTCAGATGAACCACTCAAATCAAACAATAGGGATAGTAACTATTACATATAATAGTGGGAAAGTGATAGTTCCATTTTTAGAGAGTGTTTTGGCTCAGACGCATCGAGATTTTATTCTTTACATCATAGATAATGTTTCTCAGGACAATACCTTGGAATTAATTGCTCAATATTCTGACTCAAGAATTAGAGTGGTGAAAAATGACACGAATGTAGGCGTTGCTACTGGCAATAATCAAGGAATGGTAATGGCGATGGAAGCTCAACTTCCATTGGTTATGTTGTTGAATAATGATGTTGAATTTGAAAGTACATTGTTTGAAAAATTGCTCAATGCAATGCAAGAGAGTGCCCATTCTTTGGTCACTTGCAAAATGATGTATGATAGTGAAAAGGATAAAATCTGGTACGCTGGTTGTCAATGGGATGTGAAGGGAGGATATATGGCTCCACATACAGGACAAAAAGAGCAAGACAAAGGACAATATGATCAAATTATAGATGTGGACTATGCGCCTACATGCTTAGTGATGATGAAAAGGGAAGTCATTGAAGATATTGGATATATGGATGAAAAATACTTTGCCTATTTTGATGATACAGATTATTTTTATCGAATAACCCAGCATGGAGAGCATAAGATTTTATACTATCCATTTGTAAAATTTTATCACAAAGTCGGAGGTCTTACTCAGTCTAAGTCAGGTACAGTTACAAAATTTAAGTTTGGAAATTTTCATATTCATCTGACAACAAGAAATAAGGTATATTATTTGATGAAACAAAAGAGCTTTATCGGATATTGGAATGTGATTTATTTTTTCTTTAGAATGAATTTGAGATTTTTGTTTAGTGGAAAATATCATGTAAATTTCAGTACTTGGAAACTATTAAACACCTCCTATTTTGAAGGATTAAAAATGTAATTATGATTAAAAAAATTTCTATACTATTTTCGATGATGCTGGTGCTTTCAATAGCATGTAAAAAGGAAAGTATTTGTGATTCAAAAGGGAACTATTTAGTTCACCAATTTTCTTTTAAAATCAATAGTAATAATAGAGGACTCTTTAAAGGTGAGGGACATAATACTGAGACGACAATAGGAAGTACACGCAATCAGTTTGTTTTCGTTCCTGAGAAATCTTTTATTGCTTCCAATAACAAAAGGACGATTGGATTTGATTTATTTCCAAGTGCTTATGCAAGAGATTGCATTGTTGTTGAGACATCATTGACGAGTTTTGATGCTTCGAGAACTTCACTTTCAATAGACAGAGATTTAGATTTATCTATTTATGGATTGGAAGGATTTGTGTTGAAAGGACAAAATCTGTTAGACAATACTGAGTTAAAAAGAACATTGTTGAAAGATATTACTTCCAATGTCGATATGCATGCAGGAATAGAAATTCCCGTATCTGTTTCAATAGACTTTTTGAGACCTTTGAATGGTGAGAAAATAAATTTCACATTAAAATTGGTTTCGACTACTGGAGATAAGATGGAATCTTCAGTTGATGTTGTGGTCGATGTTAATGCATAAAACTCTGTTAATCTTTTTTCTAAAAAGAACTTCTTGCTTTTCTTTGTGATTCAACAAAGAGAAGTTATTTGATGAAACGTTTTTTTGGGTTATTGGTGGCGATACTTTTTTTTACCTCTTTTCGCCCTTTTGAAACCGAATCTTATACTGCTAATACTCCATTGGTATCTATTGATGTGGAGAAAGCGACTCTTCCTGTTTTGAATAAAAAAGATTCAATCCGAGTGGCCTATACTCAACTTTCAAATAATGAATTGAGTTGGGAGGCATTCAGAGATGCGATGTTGGGAAGGCAAATTTTGCAAGAGTCAATTCAATTTGAAAACTCAGATATCATTACGGTGATAGATTTTTCTAAAGCTTCTACTCAAGAAAGGTTATTTGTAATTGATTTGGCAACTTCAACAATTCTTTTTAAATCTTTAGTGGCACATGGACAGAACACTGGTGAAAATTGGGCTAAAAATTTTTCAAATCGTTCAGGGTCTTATCAGTCAAGTTTAGGATTTTATAAGACAGCAGAAATATATAACGGTTCTAAAGGTTTTTCAATGAAATTAGATGGATTGGAACCTCAGATTAATCATTTAGCTAGAGAAAGAGGAATTGTCGTTCATGCTGCTGACTATGTCAGTAACAGTTTTGCTCAAGCTCATGGACGATTGGGAAGAAGCCAAGGTTGCCCAGCATTGCCTAAAGAGAAGAACCAAGCTATCATTAAGGCTATATCTGGAGGGAGTTTATTTTTTATTTATGCTCCAGTTGAAGATTATTTTCAGAAGTCAGCAGTATTAAAATCTGTTGATACTTTTCCTATCGAAGAAATTTAATTGTGCTTTATTTGAAATAGACTCTTCCTAGTGTTTATGAATTATTTCTTCTTCTAAGAAGACTTTGAATAGTTTGGTTTTGACAAGTTCGACAGCTTTGTTTTGATTATAATCAACGCCCAGCAGCTTTGAGAGGGAGCGGATTTTAATCTAAAACTTCAAAACGAAGACGACACTTCAAATTTAGTGAAAATCTTTGAACTGAGACGGGAATCCATTCTCTTGTAAAGCTGAAGTTATGTACTATGCGAACTATTCCAGTATTTTAAATATTATGAGTTTTGCATCAATTAAATCTGCAGGATTATTCGGGTTTTTAACTTGTACATTTTGTATAGTTAAATTCGTGTTTCCCATAGTTTCTATTCTAGATTTACTTTCTTTTGGAAAGCTATCATATTTAGAAGTTGGGATTAATGCAACAACTTCAAACCTACTTTCAGAAGATGCATACAAATAATTAAAAACTCGTCTTGGATTTTGTATTTGCCACATCCCACGAATACGCAAATTTGTGATTCCCAATGGGTCAACTCGATTTACTCGCCCTAATTCGTTTGTTTCTGCTAATTCTACATTTGGAATTTCGTTTATCCCCTCCGAAATTTTTTGTTTAATTACTTGATAAGTTTCGTGGTTTGCAGTATAAATATTGCCATAGACCATCCACAAAGATTTTATACTGTCATCTGTTGTGTGTCCAACGCAGTAAATCAAATCTTTCTCTGTCCAATCTTCACAAGTTCGGCAAGATTGAGTAATCATCGTACTGTTTGCTTGAACAGTGGATTTTGGATATGAACTATTTAATGCCAAATCGGAATTTGCACTTTGAGTTTTCTTAACTTCGATAGCATCTCCTCCTTTTATCAAAATATCAGGTGGATGATTTTCATTGCCTAGCCAAGAGAATTTCTCGTTGTATTTACGTATTCTTTGTGTTTCATTATCAGTTTGTATCGTATTTGCAAATGCATCTTTAATAAATGTTTCCAATGCTTCACCTACATTGTTCATTCTGTTTCTGCCAGAGTAATGGTTTTTGATTTCATAAACTGGATTATCTGAAATGTTTACAATGGCTTCTAAAATATTTGTCATACGGCTACAGCTTCTTTATTGATGATTTTAGTTTGATTTTTTATTTCGTTTTGCAATAGTTGAGCTTTTATGCTATTAGCAAGAAAGTAAGCTAAATTTACTGGTACAGCATTTCCAATCATTTTATAACCAGCAGAAATATTATCATAATGAAAAATAAAGTCGTCTGGAAATGTTTGAATTCTTGCACATTCTCTTACGCTTAATCTTCTATATAACTCTTCTTTTCCTGGGACAAAAACACGAATATTCTGCTCTATAAATTTCATTTTTGGAGCTTGTGGATGAATAGGAGCGTGGCGACCACCAGCTTGAATAGTAAAAGATTGTTCGTCCCAACTTCTAACACGATTTCGTGACATAAAAATAGTAGAGAAACCACCTGTCATATATTCGTGATTTGGAATTTTACAGTTGTTTCCGTTAGTTTTGTTGTTTATTTTTGCAGGAAGGACGTTGTCTTTTAAATCCCAAATAACATCTTGTAAAGTTAATTTTTTGAAATTTGGCTTTTGAAATTGATAAGTAAAACCTAAATCTTTTCTGATGCCGACAAAAAACACCCTTTTTCTATCTTGTGGAACATTGTAATCACAAGCATTTACCATTTCAAAAGAAAGTTCATAACCAACCCCAGCATTTCTAAATAGTTCTTTGATATTTTCTAATGCTTCTGAATGGCGATCTAATAACATTCCGCTTACATTCTCTGCCAAAAAAAAATTAGGTTGTTTGGCTTCCAAAATTCGGATAAAGTCATAAAACAATTGACCTCTTTTGTCTGCAATCCCTTTCATTGCACCAGCTTCGCTCCAACTCTGACAAGGTGGCCCTCCAATGATTCCATCACATTCGGGGACTTCGTCAGACGGAATATTTACAATACTTCGTTTGTCCAAAATAGTGTTTGGATGGTTTTTTTTATAAGTTTCCCAAATTTCTTTGTCGTATTCGTTTGCCCAAATAACGTTAAATCCTGCATTTTGGAAACCAAGGTCAAGTCCGCCTGCACCCGCAAAAAAAGATACTATATTCATATCAATAAGTCTTTTTTAGATTTTAAGTAAGCAACTTTTTCTTCTGCTAAAGTCAAAGTTTCTTCATCGCAATTGTTTTCATAGATTTTTTTAGCTATTAAGTCACTAAAATACTCAGTTCTTAATTTGTCAATATTTAAATTAAAAACTTCAGACAAAAGAGTTAATCTCCTTTCGTCAAACTCTCTTTTGTTATTTTCTATTTTGCTAAGATTGGCAGAGTCTAAATCTAATTTAGCTGCCAATTGAGTAAGCGTTAAACCGTTTTTAGTTCTAAGTCGCTTAATATATTCCCCAAAAGTTTCTTTCATTAGACTTGTCATTTATTGACAAATTTAATTTATATTTTTGAATTGAGAAAGAATTTTATGATTTTTTTCGAGATGGATGAATTTATGACGAATGTCCAAATCACATTGTGCATACATGTCTATTAAATCAGGAGAGGAATAAATACCTCTTGTTCATCTCCCATTTTACTTTTTACAATCTTCTAAAAAGGCATTTCCAAATGCACGAAAAATCCATGTTCTTTCCTTCGATTGACAGAATATTCCATTCGGATAACTTTGTCGTACATGAGCAAGATATCCAAGCCAACACCTGAACCCAGCATCCATTGATTGCGCAAAGTATTGTTCTTTGTGAAAAAATCATCATCTACATATCCACCGTCAAAAAATGCTTTGATATAAAAATCAAAAGGCAAAACAGGTTTGAGATTAGCAGACTTTTTGTTTTTATTGATACTCCATTTCCATGAAGCAAAATGAAATCTATATTCATTTTTAAATAGTGCATAACTCTGTCCATCAATCACATAGTATTCATATCCACGGACAAAATCTTGCTCATAACCCAATCCGCTTTGAAGGTTGTAAGGTTGTTTTTTAGGAAATGAACCTTTGAGTTGAAGCGAATGCCCTGTCGAATGTTTGCCTCTTTTGTCTAAGGTGAAAAATTTGCTTCCCATGATTTCGGCAGTTGTCAGATTAGTATTTCTCTGCAAGCCCAATCCATAGTTTTTGAAGGAACCTTTGACTTGAAAACCACTAGTTGGATACGCTTTTAATGTTCGCTTGTCAATATCGAAGCCATATTCCAATGATATTACAGATTGGGAGTTATTACTATCCAAAAAATAATCTTTATTCAAATCCCTGATAATATTGTCCACCCATCTATAACTATATTGAGCTTCAATGAAAAATTGGGTATTGATATTTCTGTGAAAAATAACTCGAGGAGCGACATCTATTGCCCTTTTGATGATATCATCACTATAATAAAACTTTAGTTTATCTTTCATCGTGTTATAAGGCATTCTTTTGGTTTGCATCATAGAAACTCTGAAAGCGGCACCGATTTTCTCATTTTTGGACAAGTTGGGCATGACATATTGGATGTCCAATAGTTGAGCAAATCCTAAAGAACCAGAAATAATGAGATTTTCATTTCGACCTCTGAAATTGGACCAGTTAAGGGTAAGCCCATATTGAATACGTTTAAAATCTTTATTTCTATCCACCCACCATTCGTTGAGATTTCGGTCTGCCAATTGAAATATTGGGATAGGAATGATATACCACTTTTCTGAAACGGCTACAGATAGTACTAAGCCTTGGTCATCCCAATCTTTTACATTTATCTGTACTTGTGTAAATAGTTTGGTATTAAGGAGGTTGAGTTTTATTCTTTCAAGAGTGGCTGTTATATTTGAAATAGGAATAGAATCTCCGATAGCAAATCCCATTTCCCAAACAATCACACTCTTTTTAGTGATTTTATTGCCTGTGATATCTACATCTTTAAGATAAGCTTTTGTTCCTGAGTCTTTAAGGATACTTGTTAATGACGGTGCTCTCAGTTCAGGCTGAGCCATCATAACATTTATAGCCATGCAGAAAAAGATAATGGTGTTTAAAATCTTCAAAACAAGTAAGGATTATCCATGCAAAGGTATAGATATGTGATAATGTAAGAAAGCGTTTTTGATGATTGTTATGTTATGATAGGCAAATTCTGTTAGCCTATTGGAAATGAGGGGCTAAATATTGTTGTCAAAATCCTCCCATAATTGGTTAATTGCCTTGACTTGATATTCTTTTAAATTTATAGTCATATTAATTCTTTAAAGCTAAACTCTTTTTTATATTCAATTTCAAATTTTTTTAAGAAAGTAATATATTCTTGAGTAAATGTTTGTTTTTGATGATGTCTTTTTTGATTATTGATGTAGTTAATTACATTTTGCACATGAGATTTAGAATAACTGAATGCCCCATAACCAGTTTGCCATTCAAATTTTTCTTTGGTAAGATTGTTTTCATTGATCCATTTAGATGAGTTGGCTTTTACATCTCTCATTAAATCTGCAATTGATTGAGTAATATGAAGTCCAACGAGAATATGTATATGGTCTGGCATGCCATTGATACAAACTAGTTTATGATGATTATTCTGCACAATGCCAGTAATGTATTTATATAAATCAGCTTCCCAATGTTCTGAGATGAGTGCATTTCTGTATTTTACAGCAAAGACAAACTGAATGTATAGATGAGTGTAACTATTTGCCATTTTTATTAAGTTATTTCGCCACGCTGTGGCTTGGTTTTGTTATGCACGGAGCTAACGCTCCATGTTACCGACACTACGCCGCTATGCGGCTCAATATATGATATTCCAATAGTTGATGTATAACTACTAGATGTTTTGCTTGGTAGCTCTGTAAGAGCGATATATTTGTTGCCTTGGTTGTCAAACCAAGGAATAAGATAAATAAAATAGTTAAAGTGGTCTGTAAGAGCGATATATTGGTTGCCTTTCAGCAACTGGTTTTTTGTCAGGTTGCTATAATCTCTTTTTGCCATTTATATAGTTAATATTCAATTTATCACTAATTATTACTAAATGGTAGTTTTTAAATTATTCCCCTGTTTCTAACAAATAATCAATATCCGAAGTATTTGTTTATAATTTGGTGTTATGAATCTTAAAAAGATACTATTTGAAATTTTATTAAAGATAGAAAGTTTCTGATAATACCTAAACATTGAGATACACCATCAAAGAGTCATATCTTTCTTGAAGGTCTTTTTCATATTCAGAACTATGGAAAACATCATGCACTTGATAATTAAATCTTTCAAAACTCAATACAATTTCTTTTAAATCTGTCTTGTTGATTTTAATCGTAACATAGATATTCTCAGATTGTGGACTATTAGTAATAAATGAGTGAATGATACTTGCATTGTTACTTTCAACAATTTTTGATATTTCTGCTAAAGAGTAGTTGATGGATTTGAGTTCTAATACTATTACTCCTCCTTGTTCTTCAATAGACCGTGTCTGTGCTAAGAAATTAATGATAGTTTTGATGCTTATAGATCCTAAAAACAATCCTTCTCTATCGACAATAGCAATGAATTGATAATTGAGTAAGCTAGGCTTTTTTAAAATATTTAGAAAGTGTTCATCTCTAGAAACACCAGTTTCTTCAATGACATATTGCTCAATGCTTTTATCTGTATCTGCTATATCCAAAAGATCACCTTCCTGAATATTGCCTATATACTTTTTCTCATTATCAATCACAGGAAGTGATTCCATCATACAATCTGCCATAACAGAAAGAACATCTGCTACAGTATCTTGTATATGAACACTTTTGATAGTGTCGTCTATGAGAGAATAAGCAATCACGTTTTGTCTATTTTATAGTGATTAACGTAAGATAATGCTAAATAGTTTATTGAGCTCAGTTTTCATACACCCAAGAGTATAAATCTATTAGGGCAGAAGTGACTACTTGTGGAGTGAATTTTTGGATATGATTTTTACCATTGATAATTAATTGGTTGGCATAAGCGGTATCCAGTATCGTTTTATTGATAGCGTCCACCCATCCATCTGTGTCAGAAGCATCTACATAGGTTGCTCCAGAACCTCCAGCTTCTCGTAAAGATGAATTGTCTGCAGCGACTACAGGAATGCCCATTTTAAGCCCTTCAATAATCGGCAAACCAAATCCTTCATAAAAAGAAGGATAGACAACACATTTTGCCATTTTATAGATACCTGGCAATTCATACCAAGGAACATTTTTCAAAAAAAATACTCTATGACGAATTTCTTTATTGTAAATGTAGTTTTCCATTTCTTCCAATGTATCTCCACCATTGGTGACCACAACCAAAGGAAATTCACTATTTTCTGGATATTCCAATGCATCAATGACGACTTTAAGATTTTTCCGTTGAGAAGTTGAACCTACAAAAAGGACAAAATGAAATGGTATCTTATATTTTTGTCTTAATAGTTCAGAGAACCAGTTGGTGTATTCATACTCAAACTCACGCCCCCAGCTTGGAGGGATTACAAAAATCTTTTCCTCTGGAACTTTAAAATCTTCTATTAGGTCTTTTCTTGTATTCGAACTGACTGCAACAATTGCTTTGGCTTGGTCACAAGATTTTTTGACTTTATAACGATATAGCTTTCTATCCAATAAGGGAAAATAGTCAGGAAATTTATGAAAAATGATGTCATGAATGGTAACTATCGATTTGATATTATCGGGCATATTCAAAGGCAATTCATTACTTAGACCATGGAATATTTCTATTCCATTGGCCTTAATGTCCTGAACGATATCTATGCTTCGCCACAAATCAGGTATATAATGATTGGAAACGATAGTCTTGTCAACAAAATTTTGATACTTAAATGGACTTGGACGGTAATATTTCTCGTGTACGAATAATTTATAATCATACTGAGGGAACCATCTCAATAGATTGTGCATCAGACTTCGGCTATAACTGCCCAATCCTGTAGTATTGTCGTAAATACGTTTTGCATCAAATCCGATAACCATGCATTGAATTTAACTACTTCAATTGAATTTCCAAGCATTGTTTCAAATCTTAAATATCCACATCTATTGAAAACAATTTTATTTCAATATATAAAGGCTGAATATCTATTGTTTATGGAGTGTTTTGAATCATACAAATAAAAAAAGCCTATGAAAAATCACAGACTTTAAGTATTAATCAGGCTTGAAAATTTATTTCTTCTCGCAAGATGAAGGAGCTTTTCCTACGCAACAAGAACTTTTTGCTTTGCTACTTTTGTTTTTTGCTCCTGAAGTAGTAGAAGATACTTTGTAGCCAGATTTTTCTGCTAATTTTTCTGTTACTTCTTTTTCAGAAGTCACATTTTTATCAATAACGATAACAGCTGTTCCGCTAGCAGCATCTACACTTTCTGTACTCAGTACTCCTTTTGTGTCTTTTAAGATAGATTTTACTTTCTTTTCGCAACCCATACATTTCATCCCAGTGATTTTTAGGTTGACAGTTTCTTTTTGAGGCTCTGCTGCAAATGTTACACTTGAAACTAACAAGACAGATACAATTGCCAATATCCAATTTTTCATTTTCATAGTTTTGTTTTTAAATGTTAATCAATTTCTATGCCTAGAAGTATAATAAAGATACAAAATTTGTGAAAGGCAAAATTTTAAATTTTGTTACTAAAATATTAAAAATCAATAATGTATGAGTAAAGACTTTTACTTGATATTAATATCTGTTTTTGTTTTCTTTATTGTCCCACAATTCAAAAATTGCTCTAGCTTCTTCTAATTGAAGATGTTCAAAAGGGATTTGTCTTTCTTGAAGTGGTAAAGGAATTTCTTTGTAAATAAATTCGTCATCGAACCCTATTTCTGCAGCTTCGGTTCGAGTATTGGCATAAAATACTTTCTGTGGTCTAGCCCAATATATTGCACCGAGGCACATGGGACAAGGTTCACAAGAGGTGTATATGATACAATTGTCTAGTTGAAATGAATTGAGATTTTTACATGCATTTCTTATGGCGACGACTTCTGCATGAGCTGTAGGGTCATTGGTGGAGGTGACAGAATTATATCCTTCTGCAATGATTTGGTTGTCTTTTACAATAACACAGCCAAAAGGGCCCCCTTTGTCGTTGAGCATTCCTTGTTTAGAAAGTTCAACGGCCCTTTTCATAAATTGTATATGTTGATTTTTTGTCATAATTATCTATTGATGATAAATTTTGTAGATGATCCTTCCTTTGTAGAGATAATGTATAAACCATTTGGTAAGGATTGGATGTCAATTTGTTGTTCTTTTTGCCCACTTTTTAATAAAATACCTATCTGATTATAGATAAAATAGTCAATAGGTTCGGTGAGGTATAAAATATCTCCTTGATTGGGATTGGGATAAATTACAATTGGGCTTTTATTGGTCTGATAGATAACAGAAGTAGGTTTGTTATTGGCTTTGAAGGTAGGTGTTTCAAATATTTTCCATGAATCTTTACAGTCTTCAGCCCTTCCGTAGCTTTGATTGGTACTAATTGCTGAGAAACTGATATCATCAATGATAGTTTTGCCGTCAGGCATGACCAAGGCAAATTGTTCTCCAGAAGAACTCAAAGCAAAACTCAGATGATTTGAACCTTGATCGGGTTCATTATCTGCCCATAAAATGAGATATCCATTAGCAGGAATGGTGATGGCTTCAACATCTTCAAAAGGAAGCTGGTGCTTAGTGAGATTGTCAAGATTATCTGTAACAAAATATCCTGCGAGTGTAATAGGAGAATCACTGCCATTTTTTAGCTCAATCCAATCATCTGCATCACCATTTTCATCTTTTATTCCACTTAGAGAATTATTGGATGCGCTCAATTCGTTGATACATACTTGAGTAATAGCAGCATCATTGTCTAAAATATTAAGATTAAAATATCCTTGACCTCCGATGATTGCATTTGTAGGATTGATAAGATTGAAAATGGCTACTTCAAGCCCTTCTCTTTTAGTATCATCTAAAATCTGTATTTCTACTTCTTTTTTAACGGTATTAGTTGGAAATTGAATATTTGCAGGAAAGTTTGTTGATGAGGTATAGTCAGAGCCTAATGTCGCTGAAGATGCATTATCAATAGCCAATGTAATACTACTTGTATTGCTATTAGGATTAAGTAAGGTCATGGCAATTTTAACTTTGGTAGCTCCTTCAAAAGCATAAGTCGATAAAGACTCAAATCTGATTTCTGGAACGATATCACTACAGCCCTTGCCAGGGGAAGCAAATATAGGTGTCCCATTAACAGATTTCCCTGTTACATCTTGAGTAGAACTCCAGTTCAATGGATTGTTATTGTCAGTTTGTAATATGGGATAACAGTAAGAGATAGAATGTCCATTGCCATCGCCTCCCCAGCTTCTTTCATATTTCACTGAAGTAATAACTTGGTCAAGTGCGTTTTTGATTTCAATCTTTTCACCTGAATTATCCAATGAACCTGCAGTCCATTGATAAAAAGTTTTACCAAAAAGAGCTTTTGCTGCTGCTGCATTGGAGGCTATCAGAAAATATTCTCCTACACCTAGTGTGTATTCTGGCAATGTATAAGTCAATCCTGCTGAAAAAAATAAACCACCTAGCAATGCTGGTTCAGAGCCTTTATTTACAATCTCTAAAAACTCCAAATTCTCAACTTCAGCAGGTGAGTGAAACATGATTTCCGTGATGAAGAGATTGGGTCTAGTGTCATTGTAGATAATGTTTTGAGTGTAAGGGCTTGCAATTTTATTTCCTACTTTGTCAAATACATTACTGATAGTCAAATCAAGAGATTTTCCTATGCCAAATGGCTCGGAGAAGACTAAAGTAAATGAAGTGCTGTCTGGTGATGTCGTAATAGAAGATAAATTTGGTAAGCCTTTATAGTTGCTAATAAGTGAGGCGGATGGCCCCATTTTATCATTATATTTTACACGAATACTTCTGGAATTGATGACACTAGCACCTATTACTTCTGGAGGTATATTATCTGTAGGTTGTACATCAATTTTAAAATCATCAATAATAACTTTTGCAGAAGTGCCGTCACCTTCTTCTCCTCTTCTCAAAAATATTTTCAGCAGTATATTTTTCTTAAAATCAACAATTCCAGGCAAATTGTATTTATATGTTGCAAATGGAGTATCATCATTTTCAAATTCATGAATTTTCTTTTGAGTATTCCAAGTAAAACCACCATCATAAGAAGTTTCTATATATAAGGTGCTACTTCTATCTCCTTCCCCATTTTCTAGACTTTTAGCTTTGAAAGTAACTGCGACATTTTCATAGCTACTGAGGTTAAGGCGTACTTGAATTTCAGGTGCAAATGAACTAGTAGGAATCATACCCAATTCATTGTTTGCTGTCTGGAAAATTCTAGAATTGACATCTACTTCATTGCCTAACCAATTAGGAATAAAGTCCACATTATTTCCTGTAATAAATTTTTTATCAAAAGTTTCAGTATGAGGAAGCGTTGCAATCTGTGCTTGTAAGGACAAAGTTGCAAGGACTCCAATTGATAATAATAGACCTTTAATATTGCACAACATTTTCATGGGTAAATCATTTTAGGAATTTATCTAAGATACGGGATTTATTGAAATGATAGAATTGCTAGTGGCGAATAATGTCAATTCATTTCAAAACAGAAGATATAAAAGCTGAGTTTTATTAGCGTTGTTACTAGTCAAGATGTTATTTGGAAAGCAAATTAGCAATCTGCATTCCTAGCTTTTTGCTATATATTTCAGAACCTTTGGCATTCATGTGATGGTAATTATATCCGTTTTCTAAAGTAAAAAACTCTGGATATACACGAGGGTCGGCAAGGTTTATTTTGCTATTCTCAGGAAGATGCTCATAGATGGCAGAAAGCAATTGGTAGTCTGTCCTTCCTTTTGGCGGCATGACAAATATCAATTTGATTCCCTGCTCTTCACATCTCTTATATAAGTCCAAATAGGTGGCTAAATATAAAGGAATAGGAGCGGTACCAGGAACATAAGTAGCAAATTGGTTGGCCCACAATAATTCTAGACTATCTCTTTTAGCTTGATTTTTTTGATAATCTATTTTTGAAAGCTCATTGTTTTGCATTTTACTGACAATCTCGTCAGGCAAATCTTTTCTGAGCGATAGATATTTTTCTTCTTCATCATAAGGGAAATATCCATTCTTGTTATGTCCTAGATATATTGAGTCTGCAACAATCGGTTTGATATGAAATTGTATCAAATCATCCATCATTTCGACTTTCAACATATTTTCTGCCAAAGAGTTAAGATAGAATTTAGAAAATTGACGTTTTAAGTTGCTAGGAATATCCATTTGGTACAAAACTCTAATGGAAAAGATGACACTTTTAACATTTTGCCAATAATTCCACTCTTTTGTATGTAAAATACCCTTATAGAATAAGGGATCAGAAGACAAACTCAGAAAAATATACTTGATATTCCCTTGATTTTTTTTCATCAGATTTTCAGTCACCCATACTTGCAAAGGAAGATTATATCCGTCATTGCCTAGATTAAAAGATCTTAAATCTACACCTTTACTTTGAGCAATAGCATCAATGACAAATGGGTCAATATGTCTATATTCTAATGAGCCACCAACATAAACACCATTGAACTTTTCTGGATGGTCAAGAAAATATTTTGATTTGGTATAAAAAGTACTATCTCCCCAACCAAAAGAAGATAGCGCATTTCCTAATGGGATTCCTATTGCGGCGGATATCGCGATAACTAAAATTATATTTCTGACGAGCTTAAACATCTTTTAAAACTGGAAGTAAACAAATTCTGTTTCGTTAAATACTCCAAACCAAACGATACTGATAGCTATAAAAACATATACAGTCCATCTGAATGCTTTTTTCTTTTTGACAATAATATCTTCAATAGGTGTATCTCCGCACAATGCCTCTACTAGAAATAAAAACAAAATTGAAAGAACTGCCAAAATAAAATTGGTTTCTCCTTTGTGTTCTATCACTTCACCAAAGAAATTGGCTTCCCACAATTTGAAAATATTGCCATACAATTTTCCAGCTATATGAGTCCAAGAAACATCTAGCCCCTTTGCCGTCATGTGCTCTACTACTGTCTGAACTCTGAAGAGTAGAAATCCAACCATAAGAGCAGAAAATGTAATGACTCTATGAACATTATCTGTAAGGACAATTTCTGACCAACGAAATAGGTTGCTGGGTTTTATCTGTCTTACAATATTAAATTGCCATAGATATCTGATAGCCATCATGACTCCAATAATAGAAAAGGACAATACCATAGGCCAGTTAGCTCCATGCCACAAACCACAAATCGTCAGCACAAAAATTACGTTAAAGACAACTTTTAATCCAGAAGATTTATAGGCTCCTAAGAAGAAGAAGACATAATCTGTAAGCCAAGTAGATAAGGAAATATGCCATCTCGTCCAGAAGTCAGCAAGGTTTTTAGCGAAAAATGGACGTTTGAAGTTTTCCATCAATTTAATCCCCATCATCCTAGAGGCTCCAATTGCAATATCTGAATAACCTGAAAAATCACAATATACTTGAATGAAAAATAAAGAAGCACCAAAAACTATCGTCCAACCAGATACGTGAGTGTAATTGTCAAAGACATGATTGACATATATTGCCAATCTATCTGCAATAACTACTTTCTTGAACATCCCTATCGCCATACGAATAAGTCCGCTCTTCATTCTTTCATAATCGACTTCTACTGGTTTGCGAAGCTCTGGAATAAGCTGATTGGCTCTAGGAATAGGTCCAGCCAATAACTGAGGCCAATAGGAAACAAATAAAGTGTAAAAAGCAAAACTGCGTTCCACTGGTGTGATTCCTTTATAGACATCAATGGTATAAGCGAGTGAGTGAAAGGTGAAAAATGAAATCCCGACGGGAAGAATAATATTGTTGAACCAAGGTTCTGGAACTGGGTAACTTAATCCTATCAATTCAAATACTTCTCTGAAATTGTCATCAAAAAAGTTGAGGTATTTAAAAATGACAAGTTGTAAGATATTTAAAATCAAACCGATAGCCAGCCAATTTTTTCTGATATTTTCTTGGTTGCTTTCTGATATTTTTTTTGCACTATACCATGATATTCCAGTACTAAACATCAATAATACGACATATTTGGGGTCGTAATTCATATAAAAGAACAAACTGGATAGTAAAGTGAAGAACCATCTATGCCTTTGTGGAAGTATAAAATATATACTTAGAAATACCGGAAAAAATATCAGGAATTCTATGGAATTAAAAAGCATGAGTTACTGTTCAATCGAGTTTTGAGTAAAAAACTCCCAAAAATACAAAAATATGTTTAACTAAGGAAGGTGAATTTTGGGTAATATGTTTTTTTATCAATAGAAGAACCCTTTCTCTTGCTGAGTAAAGATTTTTAAAAGTAAATGTCTAATATTTTTTAGCAAATTGATATGTTTTGCAATTCAATAATCTAATGCTATAATTTATGATTGCACCTGAAAAGGTTAAAGTATTGTTAATCGAAATAGAGTCATGCAACGGATATAAATAGATATTCGTTTTCTATTAAAATACATTTAGTGTCTAGATATTTTTATTATAGTTTAGTTTTTTTATTATTTATAAGTTGCTCGAAAGACGATACTGATTATAAAGTAAAGTTTGAGAGTACTAGTAAAAGTAGTTCTTATACATGGGAGTCTGAAGATGTTGAAGCGATAATCTTAAACGATTCATTAATGATTGTAGGGGAAAATGATGACAAATCTTCTATTTCAATAGTAGTTGAAAGTTATAAAGTAGGAGATTATCCTTTTTCAGTTAGTGATATGAAGTCGATAGTGATTTTTGATAAAGGAGGAGAAGATAAGACTTCTAAAATGATTTCTACAGATGGAATAGTATCTATTACAGAAGTGAATACTGATAAAAGGTCTATCTCTGGAAATTTTAATGTAAATATTGTAAATCTATCTTCTGTCAATCAGAAGGAAAATATATCAGGAGAATTTATCAGTAAGTACAGTAAATATTGATGTACTGAAAGTATTTATTTTAAGGTTCGTGTTTTTAAGGGATAATGTGAAATATCATTATCCTTTTTTTGTTTGTAGAGTATGCTAATATTTTGATAAAAAATCTTGAATAGCTCATTTTAAAGATTAATCTTTGTCCTATAATTGGATTTTAAGCTAAAAAATCATTTTTCAACTCTATCAGCATTCTAATATGATTCGTCAATATGTTCCAAATATGCTTACCCTACTTAATTTGTTTTCAGGTAGCATAGGGGTATATGCTTGTGCCACAGCCAATTGGAAGCTTGTTCCTATTTGTATTATAATCTCATTAGCGGCAGATTTTTTAGATGGTCTTTCAGCTAGATTATTGAAAGTGAAATCTGAATTGGGGGCGCAAATAGATTCTTTGGCAGACATGGTCAGTTTTGGTTTGCTTCCAGGAATGATGCTTGTTCAAATAATAGGCATGTCCAATATGAGCGGAGGTGGCTCTTATGAAGTGGGTCATATTTCCTATTTAGGATTTATTTTTACACTATTTGCTGCTTTGAGATTGGCTAAATTTAATATCGACACACGTCAGTCAGAAACTTTTATTGGTTTAGCTACGCCAGCTGCTACCATATTTGTATTGGGCTTATACTTATATTTCTTTGCTCAAGAATTTGATGCATTGCCTTCATTTATTTCTAGGCTATTATTCCAGACATTGACATTATTTACAATCGTAGGATTGTTATCCTATTTGATGGTCAGTGAAATTCCTATGTTTGCCTTGAAAGGCGGTATTTTCAGATGGAAGGGCAATGAGATAAAAATACTTTTTATAGTTGCTTCAATCATTACCTTATTCACAATGGAGGAATTAGGATTGAGTGTTGTCGTCATCCTTTATATTTTTGCTTCTATCATCAATAACATGATTCAAAAAGCAAGATTAGTTAAAGGTTAAGGTTGTTTAATGACGGTGCCACTACCTATATTTGACTCATCTACTGAAGGTGAGCCTTTGTAATAAATACTTCCGCTGCCAGTGATTTTTGCATTGAGATATTCAATGACAGTTGAATAGATATTTCCACTTCCAGAGTTCTGTGCAAATAAATTTATAATTGGGAATTGATACAATTCTATTTCTCCAGCTCCACTGACTGCGACATTAGCAATACGAGCACCAGCTCCATTCAAGCTGACATTTCCACTTCCTTCTGCGGAACAATTGAGAGAGTCAACAGATAATTGAGCAAACTGAATATTTCCTGAACCTTGATTGACGATAGAAATATGGTTTTGCTGAAATTTTTCTTCAGCAATCACATTACCATAACCAAGTAATTTTACTTCTTTAATATTTGGTACGACTAGAACAACTTCTATTTTATCTTCACAAGCAAAACAATCTGGATAGGAAAGATCCCATACGCCATTTCTGACAGTGCGATTGATATCCAAAATAGTAGCTTCAGGACCTAATACACTAGCAAATTGAAAAGTATCTTGATAGAGATATAATGTGCCTTGAAAATTAACATTGACACTTTCTACTGGATCTAGAGGAATAGGTGATTCAATAAATCCTCCTTTGCATTTTTTGCAATCTCCAGAACAAGACACTATCAAAAAGCCAATCAGGACAAGAACTAAGCTGAATTTTATTTTCATAATTTTATTTTAAAATAGATTGAGGGACTTGTCTCCATTTGAATATAAGTTGCAATGCCCTGAATTCAAATATAACAATTAATACTAAAAGTGAGGATACTGCAGCTATCGAAAGTGTTCGGATATACATAATCATTTGGAAAGGAGTGTCTTGTAAAATCAAATTTTGGGCATGATTTCCATACGAAAAATTGAAAGAATCAAACACTTCCAATACTGACAAAAAATATTTTATAATTACAATAAACAAAGGGATATTCAGCAATGTAAGTACTGCTTTGAACCAAAAGGAATACATTAAAGGTGAATTTCTAGGAAAGATGATCCATCTCAGATAATTGATTGCTAATATGATAACTAAATACAAATAAATTAAATAAGTAGTGCTAATTCTAGATTGAATATTCCATGTAAAATAAATGGCTATAACAATGGATGCTACTATCCAAATAACTTCATTAGACCATTGTATGATTGTTCTTTTCTCTTTCATTGCGAGGCGAAAGATAGATAAAATTCAAAATCTTTAATGAAACGCAATTGTTAATTATATTGATGAAAATCATAACTTTGACACAAATGAATAGATATTGAAGATTTTATCTCAAATAACTCAAGCCACTCAACAACTTGCTGTCCTAATCGACCCAGATAAGTGTTCTGAAGAGCGTCTCTCATTGCTTGTCGAATATGCAAAAGAAGGGAAGATTCTCTTTTTCTTGATAGGAGGAAGTTTGGTGTTTAAAAATCAGATGAAATTCATTGTAGATTATTTAAAATCTCGATGTAATACTCCTGTGGTAATTTTCCCAGGCAATCCTTCTCAGATTGATGAAGGTGCAGATGGATTGCTTTTGCTTTCACTTATTTCTGGACGTAATCCCGATTTGTTGATTGGTCGTCATGTAGAAGCAGCTCCATTGATAAAACAAAGTGGCTTGGAAGTGATACCTACTGGTTATATTTTGATAGATGGAGGAAAAAATACTTCTGTTTCATATATTAGTAATACAACGCCTATCCCTTCTGACAAACCAGATATTGCCGCTGCAACTGCTATTGCTGGAGAATTGCTTGGCTTAAAATTGATATATCTTGAAGCGGGAAGTGGTGCATTGAATGCTGTACCTATTCCGGTAATTGAAAGAGTGAAAAAATCTGTTGATATTCCAATAATGGTCGGTGGAGGTATTAAAGATGCAGAACAATTAAAAAAGGTATTTGAGGCTGGAGCCAATATTGCTGTGATTGGGACGGCTATTGAACAGTACCCTCATCTTTTGGCATCATTAGATATTTGATGAAGCTATGAAGGCTAAAGTTTTGCAATCAACAGGTAGTTGGTATCAAATAAAATCTGATGCTGGGCAACTCTTGAATTGTCGATTGCCAGGTAAATTTAAGCAAGAAAATATTTCCTCTACAAATCCTATTGCGGTTGGTGATGAAGTGATAGTCAGACAAGATATTGAGTCTAGAGATTTTATTATTGATGAAATTTTAAAGCGAAAGAACTATATCGTTCGACAATCACCAAGACAAAAACATCTGAAACATATTATCGCTTCAAACATTGATAATGCATTAGTGGTAATAACAATCTCTCAGCCAAGAACATCTTTGGGATTTCTCGATCGATTTTTAGTAATTGCAGAGGCATATCATATTCCTGTCACTATCGTTATCAATAAAATAGATATACTTCAGCCAAAAGATAAGATCATCTTTGATAAAATTGTGGAGATTTATCCAAGCATTGGTTATAAAGTAATTGGAGTTTCTGCAAAAGAGAAAAAGGGAATTGATGCCATTCAGTCATTGATGAACGAGCAGACAACTCTGCTTATTGGACATTCTGGTGTGGGGAAATCTTCAATCGTAAATGCTATTAATCCTCAATTGAATCTAAAGACAGCCCAACTCTCTAATAAATGGAACAAAGGTACGCATACGACCACATTTGCTACTATGTATGAAATCTTTAAAGACAGCTATATTATAGATACTCCTGGTATAAAAGAATTATTTGTAATCGAGATAGAACCAGAGGAGTTGAGTGGATATTTTAAAGAAATTAGAGCTTATAGCAGTGGTTGTCAATACAACAATTGTCTTCATGAAAATGAACCTAATTGTGCTGTAAAAAGGGCAGTAATTGATGGTGATATTTCAGAGTCAAGGTATGAATCCTATATAGCAATCCTTGATAATATTCGTTCTGTAGATTATTGGGAACGTTAATTACAGAATAAGAATAGATTAACTATTATATTTTTGTAGTATTGAAACCTATGAAATATATCTAAAGATTGGTTTTTAATATATTTTTACGCTATATTTTATTTGAATATCAAACTATAATACAAAAAAGGATACTTATCCCATTCGATGGAAATTTTAATTATTATCATTTTAATATTGGTCAACGGGCTTTTCTCTATGAGTGAAATTGCTTTAGTTTCTTCTAAAAAATATAAACTAGAGATGCTTGCCAAAAAAGGCAATGGCAATGCAGAGAAAGCATTGGAATTGGCTGCACGTCCCAATATATTTTTATCTACAGTACAAATAGGAATCACTCTTGTCGGTATATTGACAGGTATCTATTCTGGAGACAATCTCACTCAGCCATTACAAAACTGGCTGTCTATTTTCCCTGCTATTGCACCTTATTCTCATCCTTTAGCAGTGGCAATTATAGTTGTTATTATTACTTTCTTTTCTATCGTTTTCGGAGAATTAATACCTAAACGGATTGGTATGATGTTTCCTGAATCTATAGCGTCAGTCGTGGCTGCTCCTATGAAAATCTTATCTACGATTGCAAGACCTTTTATTTGGTTATTGACAACTACTAATGAATTTGTACTTTCAATTTTGGGATTAGACAATCAGCAAACAGAGCATGTGAGTGAAGAAGAAATCAAAGCTATCATTCAAGAAAGTACTACAGCGGGTGAGATTCAAGAGATTGAACAAGATATTGTTGCAAGAGTATTCTCAATGGGAGATAGAAAGGTGGATGAAATCATGACCCATCGTAGCGATATTCTGTGGGTGGACATTCAAGACAGTATGGAAGAAATCAAAGAAAAAATCAAAGATGAACTCCATTCTGTATATTTAGTTTGTGACAAACAGATAGATGATTGGAAAGGATTGGTATTTGTAAAAGAACTTTTCCCTGTTCAATTTGAGAATACACCTTTTAAGGTAGAAAATTTTATACGCAAACCTATCATATTCCCAGAGAATACACCAGTTTATAAAGTCCTTGAAAAATTCAAAGAAAATCGTTTTCATTATGGTATTGTTGTAGATGAATATGGTGCATTAGAAGGTTTGGTGGCTATGGATGACGTATTAGATGCATTATTGGGAGATATGACAGAATACAACCAAGATGAGTTTCAGATTGTAGAAAGAAATGAAAATTCATGGTTGATAGATGCCCAGATTCCTTATTATGTGTTTTGTGAATATTTTGAAATCGACGAAGATGCCATTGAAGGTAACTTTAATACATTGGGAGGATTTGTATTGCAAGAGCTTGGACATATACCATCAACAGGAGAAAAATTCACTTGGGAAAATTATGAATTTGAGATTGTCGATATGGACGGAGTGCGTATTGACAAAATCATGGTGACGAGAAATTAATTTTCTACGCTTTCGTATTTATTTCAAACATGGTGAAAAGTTGCAAATGCTTGATTAGGCAATAATCCACTTTGTGCAATCTTTAAGAGAATCCATTGCGCCTCTTCAGGAGAAGTTCCACGAGCAAATGATACAGACTTGCCAGGGTATTCTAGTTGAAGGATACTTCGTTCCCTATCGACCCATACTTTGTTTTCCCTCGCTTTATATTGTTCTATGCCTACTCTGAGTTTGGAAATATCTTGAACTAAATAATAATTTCTTCTATTGTAAAAAACGAGTGGTTTTTCAATGAGTATTTGTTGAGGTGTAATTAAGATTTTTTCCCTACCAAAAAACATAAAAGTAAGTAGAGCATAGCCGACTACTCCTATAGCCGACCAAGATATAATGACTAATATCGTCAGCACTTTATGCCAAAAGGAGGCAGATGTAGCATATAATAGCTCAATAATAGACCACAATCCCAGCACCCAAGGCAATGCAAGAAGCAGTATCAATAATAATTGTTTCTTGTGCTTCTTGACAGGAACAAGAATAACCATTCTTTGATTTTGAATATGGATATGGATTCTATTCTTACTCATTGCTATTAGTGTATGAAAATACAGCAATTTTTGAATATTTTTTTCACATTGGAAGCTAGAAAGAACGTTGTTAGTCTTTAATCTTACTAAAGGATACTGATTTTTGAATCAATTATTTGTTATGATATTGGCAATGATATTTCTATATTTTTCTTCTTTCTGGATTTTGTCTGTTTGAAAAAAATGAAATTATCTCAATTTTCTCTTGAACAACAAATTTCTCTTGCTTTTGAATGAGGATTCAATTTTCCTGCATTGGCTTGAGCAATACCTTCTTTTATAGACTTTTTTTCTGCAGCAGAAATTTCATCTGACCAATCTTTTTTACTTTCTCTCGAAATTAAATCTGATATTTTTTCTAGAAAACTTAAATCTTCAATAACTGATACACGCTGTATCAATTCTATTTTTTTATTTTGAATTTGTAATTCCGTATCCATCTAAGCTCTTTTCTCAAATTTTAAAATAGTTTTCTTTTAATGCCAATTGAACAAATTATCTTATAACAGTAGTTTAAATAAAAGGAGATAGTTTTAACTTAGAATTGCCCATTTTTAATCAGTTTCATTCAAATTTACCAATTTTATTTGTCTTTTTCTATACCTATAATGACTGAAAGATGTCTTAAAACATTCATCAAAATTGTACCTTACCATCTTTTTATTATATCTTCAATTATGCATTTTGTTTTATCACCGGCCAAATCTTTAGATTGGAATTCTAAATTTATTGCTCATCAATATACTCAACCGCAATGGATAGCTCAGGCAGAAATTTTGATGGATACGCTTAAAGTAAAGACAGAGGATGAGATTAAGCAATTGATGGGTATTTCTCCCAATTTGGCTCGATTGAATATGGATAGATATCAGTCTTGGTCTGTCAATCATCAAGAAAATACTCGTCCTGCGATATATAGTTTCAATGGGGATGTTTATTCAGGACTTGATGCTTATTCTCTCGATAAAAAGAGTATTGATTTTGCACAAAAGCATTTAAGGATATTGTCTGGGTTATATGGGATGTTGCGTCCATTGGATTTGATACATCCTTATCGCTTGGAGATGGGAACATCGCTGGCAGTTGGAGCTACAAAAAATCTTTATCAATTTTGGGATAATCAAGTAGCTGATCAATTGAATAAAGAAATAAGTGAAACAGACTATCTCATTAATTTGGCTTCTGAAGAATATTTTAAGGTGATTCCCAATCATTCATTAAAAGCTCAAGTAATTACGCCGATGTTTTATGATTTCAAAAATGGGAAATATAAAATCATTAGTTTTTATGCTAAAAAGGCTCGTGGATTAATGGCTAGATATATTATAGATAGGAAATTGAATCAACCTGAAAAGTTGAAAGGTTTTGACATAGAAGGCTATAGTTATAGCGAGCCAATGAGTAAGGGTGCGCATTGGGCATTTATTAGAGGATAATTGAAAATCGAATTATTTATTCTTCAATATAATTAAGGTCTTTCCCAAAAGTTTCTTCTGTGTAGTAAGTAGCGATAAATGCTACTATAAATACTGCAATCGTGATAGAGATAGCTGCAGATAAAATTCCTGAAATAGGGTCATGCTGTGGAAGCATAGCTTTAAATAATTCCGAAATTGGCCATACCGCTCCTCGAACAAAATTTGGGACAGTATTGGAAGCCAAAGATCTGATATTAGTTCCAAATTGTTCTGCTGCATTGGTAACAAATAAAGCCCAATAACCTGCAGCGAAGCCCAAAAGCAAACACATCACTTTGAAATAGGTAACACTTACATTTTTATTGAACAGATAGACTATACAGATAGTAAATAAAAGAGCTTGGAATGCTAAAATAATCTTTTTACGTGTCTTAAAGATTTGACTAAAAAATCCACTAGAAAAATCGCCAAGTGACAATCCAATATATGCAAACATAATGCTATCACTCACTTTCACTTCTCCTTCTACTCCTAGAGCAATAGCAATTTTGTCTGATTGTGCCACCAATATGCCTACAACCATCCATATCGGAAGTCCAATCAAAATTGAATTGAGGTATTTGAAAAATCTCCTTTTGTCATTAAAAAATAAGGCAATATTCCCTTTTGAAATTGCATCTTTAGATTGGATATTTTTGAACATTCCAGACTCTAAAGCTCCTGCTCGCATCACTAATAGCATTAGCCCCATTATTCCTCCCATTAAATAGGCTACTTGCCAACTTAAAAATTTAACACCTGTCAATGGATATATCCAGTCTGCAATAACATGACCTTCTGTACCTATCAGAGAAGCAACAACAGCACCACATACACCCACTGTTACAATTATCATAGTTCCCCAACCTCTATTTTTCTTACTCATTGATTCTACTACCAATGTGATACCTGCTCCTAATTCTCCTGCCAATCCCAATCCTGCAACAAATCGCAAAACGCTGTATGTTGTAAAATCTGTAGCAAAAGCATTGGCTATATTAGCTAATGAATACAAGGTGATAGAACCAAACATGACAGAGACTCTACCTTTTTTGTCACCCCATATCCCCCAGAGAATACCACCTACCAACATACCTATCATCTGATAGCTGAAAAGATTCATCTCGTATTCAATCAAAGTTTCAATAGGTAAATGTCCAAACAAGTCCATTATACTCTCTTTTTTGATGACGTTGAATAATATCAAATCATAGATATCGACAAAATATCCCAGAGAGGCCACTAATACTAAAAGCCATACCTTTTGAGAAGAAGATTGCATAAGATTGAAATGTTTCTACAATTCTAAAAAAATATATTAAACTTTTAAAGTGCTATATGTCTTTTTCTGAGTATATAGTCTTATGAATTAATAAAAAAAGCCCCCAAAACTTTTGGAGGCTTCGATAATATGCTGTTTAATAATATTATTTCTGTGCTAAAGCATAAGGCACTTGTTGAGCTGCAGTAGGAATCTCGCCTGTAAGAGATTTTAAGAAAGCAGTTATATTTCCGATTTCTTCATCGCTAAGCTTATAATTCAATTGTACAGTCGCCATGATTTTTACTGCATCTTCTAGCTTTTTGACATGTCCGTCATGGAAATAAGGGCCTGTATGCTCAATATTTCTTAAAGAAGGTACTTTGAATACAAATTTCTTATCTTCTTCTTTAGTTACATCAAAGACTCCATTGTCAATGTTTGGAGATTTTGTCAATGCCCAGTAATTGTGGAATACACCAAATTTTTGGAACATAGTAGCTCCCAATAATGGCCCAGTATGACAAGTCGTACATCCAACATTGATAAATGATAACATTCCTTTTTTCTCTTGTAATGTCAACGCTTCTTTATTGCCTCTCAAATACTCATCAAAACGAGAAGGAGTCGTTAATTTGCGTTCAAATGCACCAATTGCATTTCTAATATTTGTGTAAGTGATTGGTTGTTCTTCTTTAGGATAAGCCCTTTTGAATAATTTTTTATACAAATCAATTTCTCTTAATCTTTGTACAAGAAAATCTTCACTTGGAATCATCATTTCTACTGGATTAGTGATAGGCATACCTGCTTGATCTTCAATGGTCTCAGCTCTTCCGTCCCAGAATTGCGCTATATGATCTCCAGCATTCAATACCGTAGGTGAATTTCTACCTCCACGAGTAACTCCATCATCACCCAAAGATGTAGCTTCATTATCTACTCCATAAGTATTTAGGTTGTGGCAAGAATTACAGCTTATAGTGCTATTTTTTGATAATCTTGGGTCATAATATAAATGATAGCCTAAATTGACTTTAGGATCTGTACTTAATTTCAAATCTTTATCCCCTTGAATAGGTTTGAAAAAATTGCCCATTACTTTTTCTAAACTCACATCATATTGAGCACTTTGAAGCTTTTCTTCATCTTGTCTCTTTTGTTCATCAAAATTTCCACAAGCATAAAGCAGGAAAGATGATATTGCTAGGATGGCGTATGTTTTTTTCATAGTCATATAATTGTCACAAAATTACTAAATCGCTTATGAATTAAAAAATTGATTAAATAGATAACTAGATAGCTAAAATTTATAACTATTCAATCTTTATAAATTTACCTAATGAGCAGAACGGCTCCTTGTATTTCAAAATCATTGCCGTCTGTCTTCACACCTTTGGCATAATAAGTATAATTATCCATTGGTTGAGATTGTCCCAAATAATTCCCATCCCACGATTGAGAAAGTGTATTGGTCTGGAAAATTAATTTTCCCCATCTGTTATATACAAATAGCTCAAAAGTTTGAACATTGTCAGGAATCAAATTGAAAAAATCATTTTGACCATCTCCATTGGGTGTAAACGCTTGCGGCGCATTGACATCACATTTAGGAATGACTTGAAGAGTGTCTGAAATATGACATTCTTTATAGAAAGTTTCTACTACGATAGTTCCAGAATTGCCATTGGCGATAATTTCCCAAATGTTTTTTTCTCCGGTATTCCATTTTATACTATCCAGAGCAGAAATATTGCTTGATAAAGAGATAGGTTTGGTCAATAATGGGCATAATGCAAAGTCATTTCCGATTTCAATATCTGGAGCAGTAGTGATATTGATAGAAGAATAACTTTCAAATTGACCGCAAAGCTTATCTGTCAACGTAAGTTGAATATCATAATCCCCTCCAGATGAATATTGTATGCTATCTATGGCTAAAGTAGATATCTGTCCATCGCCAAAGTCCCAACTATAATCTTGATAATTGCCCGTTGAGCTGACTCCATTAAAAACAATCCAATCATTTTCACAACCTGAAATACTTGATTGCTCAATAACTGGAACGACTATTTCTCTGACAAGTACATCTTTCGTGATACTATCTTTGCATCCTTGTATTGTTGTAGCAATAAGTGATATAGGGTAAATCCCAGGATTATTATAAGTTACGCTAGGGTCTCTTTCTATGGAAGTCGAATTGTTGAGTGTCCAGAAATAGGATTGAATCTGACCGACACCAACATCTTTTGAGGTGTTCTTGATGGTCATGGATTGGTTTAAACATGCTTCAGGAAAATCAAAATTAACGATGGGTAGAGGAAATACATCTATTGTTTTTTTGATAGAATCTATACAACCCCTTTGAGATTGAATATGGAGTTGGACAGAGTGTTGTCCATCACTATTAAAGATATAAGAAATTAAATTTCCAGATTTTTTATCTTGGTTGTCAATCGTCCAATTTGAATTAATGATGTCATTTAGAGCACTTTGTGAAATATTTTTCAATTGAACTTCGCTTTTCTCACAAGCTGTTGAATATGAAAAATCGGGTTTTAAATCAGGTAAAATTTCTAATTGTATTTTTTGGCTATCACTGCAAACAGAACCTTCATTGATAGTCAATTGAACAAAATATCGCCCCGTATCTGGAAAAGTAAAAGATGGAGAATCATCTTTTGATGTTCCATATTTATCAAAAGTCCATGAGTTGGAAGTATTATAAAGGCTAGTATTTGAAAAATTAATTTTATAAGTATCATCACATTTTACAAATTTGTGATTGCCCAAATCATTGCCATCTAAAATGAAATCTGCAACTGGAGCTGGAGCGATATCTATTTGTTTAATGATCGAATCTTTGCAACCATTGGATGATTCTACTAATAATTTAACTGTATGTGAGCCTGGTGAAGAAAATGTATAAGATGTGTTTTTCCCATTTTTTACTATTGAATTGTCAAATGTCCACGTCCATTTTTTGATGTCTGAATACGGAGAATTGGTTTTGTCGGTAAAGAAAACAGGTGCTTTGAAGCAGACATTGTTGTGCTCGAAATCTACAATGGATGGTTTGAGAACTTCAATAGGCTGAGTAATACTCGCTGTACATCCCATATCGCTTGTAGCTTTCAATGTGACATTGTATGTACCCGCTGTTATAAAAGTAAATGTTGGAGAAATATTAGTGAAAGTGCCGACATTGGGGATATTCCAAGAATAGCTGTTGATAGTTCCTTGCGAAATACTTGAAGTGTTCTGTAGGAGTTGAGGTGTGTGCAAACAGATTGGAGGGCTTGAAAATGAGGGAGAAGGCAAAGGAGCAACTTTTATCCATTTAGTAGAAGTGTCTGCACAAGGAGTATTGGGATTAAGGATGAGTTGAACGCTATAATCTCCGATATTAGAAAATGTGTAATCAATAGAATTGTCTGTGAATTGCTTGTTATCTACTTTCCATAAAGCAGGAATATTATTATTAGCTTTATTTTTAAAAGATATTTTAGACTGGGTATTACATACGACATAAATATCTTGAGCATTAGGTTGTATTCCGACAATGTCAAAATTGGAAGGGCTAAAAGCAGGAAGTATTACCATTTTTGTAATTGTATCTTGACACCCTTGCTTAGTTTCTACTAATAGTTGAACAGGAAATGGCCCTTTACCAGAGAAGGTATGAGCAAGATTTTGGCTTTGAGATAAAGTATCTTTCTTATTGAGCCAAGTATATTTTACAATAGGATCAATGCTTGAAGTAGATGTACTTTTGAAAGAGACAGGTTTGTTCTCGCATAAGATATTAAAATCAAAATTTGGAGTGAGTGTTGGATAAATTTTGACTGTAATTTTAGCTGTGTCTGCACAAGATTCTCCTTTGTTGATGATGAGAGTAACTGGGTATGAACCTGAATCAGGATATGTAAAAGAAGGTTCTTTTAATGTCGATGTATCATTAGTTGTGTTTTTGACACCGAAATCCCAATAATAGGTTTTGGCATCTGTACTATTATTTTTAAACTGAACTTCTCTCCCTCTACAAGTGGCAAAGGTTCCTTCTATTGGTTGATGAGCATCAATAGAAGCAACGGCAGAAGCAACTATACAATTGGCAACATTAAACTGTATATCTCTTTTTGTAAATCCTAAAGATTGATTTTTTGAGTCGAATTCTTCTATACATACTGCCACCGTGTAAATCCCCACTCTATCAGGTCGAAAAGAAAGCAATCCACTATTGGCATCAAGTTCTACATCTACTTTTTGACCAAATGGTTGTAAAGCGGAATAATTGTTACCATATTGAACAGAAGAGTATGGAGGGGCAGATGCTGTGATGGGACGAATACCATTGTCATCTATGTTATTCCCTCCAATGGTAGGTTCGCATAGGTAATATTTGAGCTTATTGTTGTTTTTATCGGAAGCTGTAAACTGATATTGAAAATTGGATTGAATACAGACAAGCAAAGGTGGGTCTTGGAGAAATTCAGCATTAGAATTTTTCTCCATCATAGCTGTACGTGTTAGAAATACAGAATAAGTCGAACCCTGCTCTCCAGGAAAATATAAGTTGGAGATATTAGAAGGACGGCAACATCTTTGATGAGCGTATGTGTATCCATAATTGTTAATACTAACAGTGTCATAAGTAGTATATATGGCTTTTTCAATTCTCACATTAGGAATATTGCGAGCACAAGGGCCTAGATCGTTTAATGGTAATGTGCTTACATTGGCTCTGTCCAAATAGACTTCAATGTTTTTTGTGAAATAGTTATCCATATTATACCTTGTGAGATACAGTGGATTGTCAAAATCTGCTCCCATACCTAAGGCATCTCGATATATTGTGATAATAATGGCATAAACTTGCTTATTACCAGGTAGAGAAGAAATATATTCGTACTTCATCTCTCCTCCTGTCAGATGTTCTGCAAATGTTGGTTTTGTAGAAAAAATAAGACAAGAGATAATTAATAATATATAATGCAAGGATTTCCTCATTAATAATCTATTAGTTTTTTCTTCAAAGTTAAGAGAAAATTAGAGTATCAAAAGATATTCATAAAAGTAGGTAATATAACTTTAACAGAAAAAGTAGCAATTCTAATAGGAAATAATTCAGATTCTTGTAAGAATACATTATATTTGCGCCGATTTATTCAAGTCTAATTCTTTCTCATTTTATACCCATGCCAAAAGATAACTCAATAAAATCCGTACTTATAATAGGTAGCGGTCCTATTGTTATAGGTCAGGCCTGTGAATTTGATTATTCAGGCTCTCAAGCTTCAAGATCTTTAAGAGAAGAGGGGATAGAGGTGTCGTTAATCAACTCCAATCCGGCTACTATTATGACCGATGAAGTGACAGCGGATCATATCTATTTATTGCCATTGACAATAGAATCCATAGAGCAAATATTGCAAGAACGCAATATTGACAGTGTTCTTCCAACGATGGGAGGACAAACTGCGCTAAATCTATGTATGGAAGCTGCTGAAGTAGGTCTTTGGGAAAAATATGGTGTGCGTGTGATAGGCGTAGATCTAAAGACTATCGACACTACAGAAGATAGAGAGTTGTTTAGAGAGTATTGTATCAACTTAGGACTTGAAGTGGCTCCATCTATTGTTGCCAACTCTATGTTGGAGGGGAAAGATGCAGCTCAAAAATTAGGATTCCCATTAGTGATTAGACCTTCATTTACACTTGGAGGGACTGGGGGAAGTATCGTATATAAAGCGGAAGAGTTCGAACAATTACTTTCAAGAGGATTAAAAGCATCTCCTATTCACGAGGTGTTGATAGATAAAGCAGTACTTGGTTGGAAAGAATTTGAATTGGAATTATTGAGAGATACTAATGATAATGTTGTCATTATCTGTACTGTTGAAAATCTTGATCCAATGGGAGTGCATACAGGAGATTCTATCACTGTAGCACCAGCTATGACACTTCCTGATACTGTGTTTCAGAGATTGAGAAGTCAATCTATTACCCTGATGAGAAATTTAGGAAATTTTGCAGGAGGTTGTAATGTACAGTTTGCAGTAGATCCAGAAACGGAACAAATTATCGTTATTGAAATCAACCCAAGAGTTTCTCGTTCATCTGCTTTGGCTTCTAAAGCGACTGGATATCCCATCGCAAAGATTGCAGCGAAATTGGCAATTGGCTATACTTTAGATGAACTAAAAAACCAAATCACAAAAACAACATCTGCCTACTTTGAACCTGCGTTAGACTATGTAATTGTAAAGATTCCAAGATGGAATTTTGAAAAATTCCCTGGTTGTGATGCTACTCTAGGATTTCAAATGAAATCTGTAGGTGAAGTAATGGGTATAGGAAGGACATTTAATGAGGCATTGCAAAAAGCATGTCAATCATTGGAAAATAATAAGATAGGATTAGGAGCTGATGGAAAGAGTTGGACAAGGACTCAAGATATTCTTGATAGCCTTGAACGTCCATCATGGGATAGAATATTCAAAGTTCGTGATGCTATCAGCCTAGGTGTTCCTTTATCATCTATTCATAAACTGACTCGTATAGATATGTGGTTCTTGGACCAAATCAAATCTATGGTGAATCTTGAGAAGGAATTGAAAAAACATCATCTTGATAATATCAGTAGAGATTTGTTATTATCTGCTAAGGTTAATGGATACTCAGATGCACAGATTGCATGGTGTGTCAACTCGACTGAAGATGAAGTCTATGAAAAACGTAAACAATTGGGTATCGTTCGCTCATATAAGATGGTAGATACTTGTGCTGCAGAATTTGAAGCTGCAACTCCTTATTTCTATTCATCTTTTGACGTAGAAAATGAAAGTGTTCGTTCAGATAAGAAAAAAATTATCGTTTTAGGTGCTGGACCGAATAGAATTGGTCAAGGCATTGAGTTTGACTATTGTTGCGTACATGGTATTTTAGCGATAAAAGAAGAAGGATACGAAGCTATAATGGTCAATTGTAACCCAGAGACAGTATCTACAGATTTTGATATTGCTGATAAATTATATTTCGAACCAGTATTCTGGGAACATCTTTGGGAACTTATCGAATTTGAAAAACCAGAAGGTGTTGTCGTTCAATTGGGAGGTCAAACAGCTTTAAAATTGGCTGAAAAATTATCTGCAAGAGGTGTGAAGATTATTGGTTCATCTTATGACAGTCTTGACCTTGCAGAAGATAGAGGGCGTTTCTCTGACTTGTTGAAAGAATTGGATATTCCTTATCCAAATTATGGTACAGCTTATTCTGCTGATGAAGCATTAGTTGTTGCTAATAAAATTGGTTATCCAGTACTTGTAAGACCTTCTTATGTATTAGGAGGGCAAAAAATGAGAATCGTTATCAATGATGATGAGTTAGAGCGTTCTGTGATAGATTTATTGAAGCATGTAGGTGATAATAAGATATTAATTGACCACTTCTTAGATCGTGCAAAAGAAGCAGAAATTGATGCTATCTATGATGGTGAGACAGTTCAAATCATGGGTGTAATGGAGCATATCGAACCTGCAGGTATTCACTCTGGAGATAGTTTTGCTGTATTACCTCCATATAGCTTAGGTCCTTTCATTATTGAAACGATGAAAGAACATACTGAAAAATTATGTAAAGCTCTGAATATTAGAGGATTAATCAATATACAGTTTGCTATCAAAAATGATAATGTATATGTTATTGAGGCCAATCCAAGAGCTTCCAGAACTACTCCTTTTATCTGTAAAGCGTACAATATTCCTTATTTGAATGTAGCGACAAAAGTGATGTTAGGTACTGTGAAGTTGAAAGATTATACATTTGAGGAGAAATTGACAGGCTTTGCAATTAAAGAGCCAGTGTTTTCTTTCAACAAATTCCCTGGAGTCAATAAAGAATTGGGGCCTGAAATGAAATCTACTGGTGAAACAATTCGTTTTATAAAAGATTTGAAAGATCCATATTTCAGAGAGCTATATAAAGAGAAATCTATGTTCTTGAGCAAATAAGGTTAAGGTATAGGAGATGTTTAAAATATTATTTATTGCACTGATAGGCTATTTTGTATTGTCCAGATTGTTTGGGAGAGTCATAATTATCAAAAAGACAAATCCTCCATATTCTGCTCCACAAACGCCAAAAGATGTAAATAAAATGGATATTTCTAAAGAAAAACCTCGTAAATCAGGAGAAGAATATATAGATTACGAAGAAGTAAAATAAAATTTAAAGCCATGGCTATAGATAGCAATATAATGAGTGCCATTAAAGAGGCAATGCTGGCAAAAGATGAAGCTCGATTGAGAACTTTAAGATTTATTAAATCTGCTTTCATGTTGGCAAAAACTGAAAAAGGTTCTACTGGAACGCTGACAGATGAGCAAGAAGTGAAAATCATCCAAAAACTTTTCAACCAAAGAAAAGAATCTTACACAGTGTACTTACAACAAGGAAGAGAAGAGTTGGCAAAAACAGAAAAGGAAGAGATGGACATCTTGGAGTCATTCTTGCCTAAGCAAATGGATGATGAGGAGTTGAAAGCGGTATTGAGTGCCATTATTGAACAAGTAGGAGCAAAAAGTCCTGCAGATATGGGCAAAGTAATGGGTGTCGCTAGCAAAACTCTTGCAGGAAAAGCTGAAGGTGGTCGTATTTCGGCTACTGTAAAGGCTTTATTAGCTTAAAAATTAAGTTCAACTTTAATAAAATGATAGGCTGTTCTTTGGGATAGCCTATATTGTTTTATATGGAAAGGTAACTTTAAGCTTCAAAATAATATCTTTGAAATTTATTGGCAGTCATTTTAAATGGATAAAAAGCACTATCAGCAATTTTTAGATTGGACTCTTTTTTATAGAAAAAGGATATCTGAATCTATTAGTGGTTTTATTCTATATCTAGGAATCGTCTTTTTTTTTGTATTTGTATATGATTTAGGATTTGCTCAAAATATTCAAGGAGAACAATATCTTCGAAACTTTTATAGAGTTGTCAAATGGTCTTTAACTCTTTTCTTCTTAGGAAGAAATATTCTCAATATTTTTAATGATAGTAAGAGTTTAAGGATAAAGATTTTAGACTTTTTCATCTTATTGATTTTGGTCTTTTTGACACAACTGTATTCTCTTGAAGGCACTTTCAATGAGTATTTGTCTTTTCTTCCTTCTTATAAATATTTTATCACTCCTATTTTTTCATTGATATTTTTCATTGAATTTTCTAGGAATGCAGTCAGTTATTATTCTCCACGACTCAATCCAGCATTGATATTGGTATTGAGCTTTGTATTGATTGTGTTTATTGGGACTATCCTTCTTTCTTTGCCCAACTCTGCAATTCGTCCACTCTCATTTATTGACACCTTGTTTACTGCAACAGGAGCTGTCTGTGTGACAGGCTTGACAGTAATAGATATTTCACAAGATTTGACTTTGCTGGGTCAGTTGGTGATATTGATTTTGATTCAGATTGGAGGTCTTGGCATTATGACCTTTGCAAGTTTTATTGGATTCATGTTTTCTGGGACTAATGTATCTTTTCAGCAGCGATTGCTTTTGAGAGAGATTGCCAATAGTCAAAGAATGAATGATGTGATAAGCGCAGTGTATAAAATTATTGCGATGATGTTAGTCATTGAGATTTTGGGGGCATTAATGATATATCAATTAGTTCCTCAAACAATGTTTGATAATCAATTTGACCAAATCTTTTTCTCAATATTCCATAGTGTTTCTGCTTTTTGTAATTCAGGATTCTCCAATTATCCGGAAGGGTTGCAGCATGTAGATTTAAGATTTAATCCTTTCTTTCTTTTGAGCATGAGCTTTTTGATTGTTCTTGGAGGTATAGGATTTCCGATAATGCTCAATTTTTATGAGTATATTCAATTACAGGTAAAAAATATATGGAACTATTTTGTTCATAAGAAGAGATTTGTTCATGTTCCATATTTGTTCAATCTCAATTCGAGAATTATATTGATTGTGACAGGAGTACTTTTAGTAGTAGGTACATTAGGTGTTTTTGTATTTGAATATAATGGTGTTTTGAGGGAGTTTAATTTTTTTGAGAAAGTCGTTGTATCTTTTTTTACATCAGCTACCACTAGAACAGCAGGTTTCAGTGTAATAGATTTTTCAGCAGTTCATTTTCCTACATATATTTTGGTCGTACTGTTGATGTGGATAGGTGCTTCGCCAGGAAGTACAGGAGGAGGAATAAAGACAACAACTTTTGCCATAATGGTGCTCAATTTTTTTACTTTATCTAAAGGTGAAAATTATTTAATCATTCAAAATCGAAGAATTACTCCTTATTCTATCAATAAGTCATTTGCTATCGTGACATTATCTTTATTGCTGATAGGATTGGCTGTTTCGATGATAAGTTATTTTGATCCTCAGTTTTCATTGGAACAGATTGTTTTTGAATCTTTTTCGGCATTTAGTACAGCAGGATTAACGCAAGGAATTACAAAAGGACTCTCAGGTGATAGTAAATTAGTGTTGATAGTGTTAATGCTTATAGGTCGAGTAGGAGCTATTGTTTTTCTATCAGCATTTATAAGGAATCCACGTTCTCAGTTGGTCAAATATCCTCAACAAGAAATTCAATTTTAATCAATGAATGTCATCAATACATATCAGAAGGTACAAGATTGGATTCAGCCAATATGTAGAATAGTGGTCAAAGTATCAGACAGAATATTATTCTTCTTGGGGATTATTGCGATTTTGGGAGTAATCTATGATATAGGATTTGAAGATAGTGGAGATGATGTTGAGGAGTTTAGGTCGTTTTATTTACTATACATAATTGCATGTTTGATTATTGGTGCAATAAGGATATTTTTTAATATATTCTATTTGGGCAAACCATTGCGACAAAAAATTATTGAATTTGTATTACTTGTTTTATTTGCTGGTGGATATGAATTGTTGACACAAAGACAAAATTGGCAAGGTATAAGCTTCTTGTATGAAAGCTATATTTATTATATTTATCCAGTATTTTTTCTTGCTTTTTTATATTCTATATCAAAGAATATTGCAAGTTTTTATAGTAAAAAGGCCAATGCCTCTTTCTTGCTTTTCTCTACCTTTTTTCTATTGTCAGGATTAGGCACAGTAGGTCTTCTTTTGCCCAAGTCAACTCATGATGGGATTGGGTTTATAGATGCATTACTGACATCTGTAAGTGCAGTATGTACGACAGGACTCACGGTTGTGGATACCTCATCCACCTTTACAGGTTTTGGGCTTTGGATAATCATGTTGTTGATGCAATTCGGAGGATTGGGCGTGATGACCTTTGCAGGTATTTTGGGGAGAATGTTCTCGTCGGGTATATCTTTTCAGCAGCAAATGCTCTTGCAAGATACTATTATGGGTGAGAAAATGAGTGAGATCATAGATTTGGGGGATAAGCTCAGTGAAGTGATGGGGACAATTTACAAGATTGTTTTTGTGACTTTATTGGTGGAAGGGATAGGTGCATTTTGCTTATATCTTATTTCATTGGAGTATGCATTTGATAGTGCTTGGGACAGAATATTTTTTTCCTTATTTCATAGCATTTCTTCTTTCTGTAATGTGGGAATAACCTTGAGTTCAGATGGAAGAATAATAGAGACTAATCATTGGTATCAATTAATAATTGCCTTTTTGTATATCATTGGAGGAATAGGGTTCCCAATTGTATTTGCCTTTTATTCTCAGATAAAAAATTTCATTAGAAATATCTATAATAAAATCTTTTTGAGGCAACATTATTCATTTCCAGCACATTCATTTGGTGTAAATCCTAAGATTGCATTATGGACAACTTTCATCTTGACGGTGTTAAGTGCTGTTGTTATTGTCTTATTAGAATGGAACAATACCTTAGTCCAAGAAACTTTTATTGAGAAGATAATAGGCGTATTTTTTTTAGCGACTACACCTAGAGGGGCAGGTATCACGATTGTAGATATGGAACTTATCACATATCCTACTGCTTTGTTTTATATGTTGATGATGTGGATAGGCGCTTCTCCAGCGGGTACAGGAGGAGGAATCAAAACGACAACATTTGCTGTTGCATTTTTAAATGTTTGGAATATTGCTAAAGGAAATGAAACGCTTGTAATATTTGGAAGAGAGGTTGGAGCCGAATCAATGAAGCGTATCTATGCTGTATTGTCTATCTCAATTGTATTGATGGGAGTTTTTACATTTTTAGTTTATAGCTTTGATGGAGAATTAGCGTTAATGAATATTGTTTTTGAGGTATTTTCGGCATTTAATAATTGTGGTCTGAGTCTGATTAATACAGCTTCATTTTCTCCAGAGAGTAAGGTTGTATTGACTATCGCTATGTTTGGAGGTCGGGTAGGTTCGCTTACATTATTCACTGCTTTTCTTTATAAAAGAAGCAAAAAGAAATTAAAGTACCCTAGTCAGGAAATAATCTTTTAATAAATTAGTAGTATGAAATTTATCGTTTTTGGTTTAGGTCATTTTGGATATGCTCTAGCGAGTAGGTTGACCAATATGGGACATGAAGTATTGGGGATTGATAATAATATGAATCGGGTAGAGGCTTTCAAAGAAGATATTTCTCACACTATTTGTATGGATGGTACCGACCAAATGTCTGTTAGAGGTCTTCCTTTGAAAGATGCAGATGCTGTAATAATTGCTATCGGAGAAAATGAAGGAGCTTCTATTATGACGACTGCTTTGCTAAAGAAATTGAATGTAAAAAGGATTATTGGACGGATTACTTCACCTTTACAGAAAAACGTTTTGGAAGCGATGGGAATAACCGAATTTGTGGATCCAGAAACTGAAACAGCTAATAGATTGGCAAATACTTTAGATATTAAGAATGTGATAGATTCTTTTCAAATTTCTGAAAATTATAGAATTATGGAAATCACTTTACCAGCTAGATATATTGGTTTTTCTGTTGAGAAAGCTGATTTATTAAATAGGTATAAAGTGACACTATTGGCAATTATCCGAAAAGAAAATGAAAAAAGTATTTTAGGAAATATACAATCTAAGCCTATTGTCATTGACACTCCTGTTCCTGAAATTGTCATGGAGAAAGATGATGTTTTAGTTTTATTTGGAGAAATGAAAGATATTGAAGCCTTGATGAGATAGAAAATCTCTGGGAATAATCGCTGCTATCTTTGATGATTGCCGCTTTTTTACTCTTTCTATAATGGTTTTTCTTCTAATGATAATTTGGTATATTGGCACATAATTAGATATATAAGCTACAAAATTGTCTCAGTGAAATATTTTTCAATCGTTTTATTTAGTATCGTTTTCCTTATAAATTCTTTGCATTGTAATGCACAAGTCACTAATGAATTGATTGAAATTCAGCAAGAAAAACTGAGCGAACAGCAAAGCCAAGTTCAAAATATTATAGATGAAATTGAAGCTTTAAAGCTGAAGAAAATTAGAGAGCTATTGCAAAATTATATTCCTCAAGAGAATAAAAAATATGAATTGATTACTCACTCAGCTATGATGTTGAGTTATAATGAAGAGCACGAACAAGCCAATTGGGTGATGCATATTATCCCTAAAGATGTGATTACTGGAACTATCACTCGAACAAATGATTTCAGAATAGACTCATCTGTCAGTACTGGTTCGGCAGATGTTACTGATTATTGGGATAGTGGCTATGACCGTGGACACTTGGCTCCGTCAGCAGATTTTAGATGGAGTAGGAATGCATTGAGCGAATCTTACTATTATAGCAATATGAGTCCTCAAAATCCTGACTTGAATAGAAATGGATGGAATAATCTAGAAATTCAAGTGAGAGAATGGGTGGTTGAACATGGAGATTTGCTAGTGATTACTGGACCAGTATTGAAGGATGGTTTGCCTAAAGTTCAACAAGGCTCATACAGATTGAGTATTCCAGAAGCTTATTATAAAATTATTTTGGATATCAATACTCCCACTCCTCATGCGATTGCATTTTTGTATCCTAATACTCCTGTGACTGGCCCAGTTGCCAAGTATATGGTGTCAATAGATAGTATAGAAGCACTGACAGGAATTAATTTTTTTCCCAATATTCCTGATGCTGTATCTTTTGAAAAAGATATAGATATTCAAAATTGGCAATTTTCTAAAACTAAAATTTCTGAAGCTCCTAATTTCAAATATGACCTCAATCATATCCCTACTAAGCAAGCTATATATTTTGTAGGGACAGAATGTAATGTATGTGGCAAGGTGGTAGGTACAAGATATAATAAGAATACTAGCACAGGAATTACCTATGTCAATTTTGATGAACCATATCCCAATTCTCCTTTTTCTGTCGTAGTTTTTGGTAAAGACAGAGTCAATTTTACTTACGAACCAGAGGTTTATCTCAATGGCAAATTGATATGTATAAAAGGTTTGGTACAGTTATATAAGGGTAAACCTCAGATTGTGGCTACCAATGAAAAACAATTCAGCCTATATCAGCCTTAGTTGATTATTCTTTTTGGAGTAAAAAATTGCTTAGTGTTTCAAATAAATGCAATTGGGTTTTTGAGCCTCCAATGCCATGATTACTATTGGGATAGGAGAGCATCTGAAATTTTTTATTGTATTGAATCAGCTTTTTAGCAAGCTCCATACTGTTTTGATAATGAACGTTGTCGTCAGCAGTCCCATGAATCAACAGTAAATCTCCTGATAATTTTTCCGCCTGCTCTATAGGTGAGCTTTTGATGTACTCTGTAGGATTTCCTATGGGTGTACGCATATATCTTTCTGTGTATATCGCATCGTAATATTTCCAATCAGTTACAGGTGCAATACTTATCCCTTTTTGAATAAGAGTGTCACTCATCATGCTCATTAAAGTCATGTAGCCACCATAACTCCATCCCATCATAGCTATTCTGTTTTTGTCCACATAAGGCAATTGTGAGAAATATTTTATGGATTCGAGTTGGTCTTCTACTTCATAATATCCCAGTTTAGAATAGCTTATTTTTTTAAATTCAGTACCTCTGCGACCCGTTCCTCTATTGTTTACAGAAACAACAATATATCCTTGATGAGCCATATAATTGAGCCATAGTATTAAGTTTCTGTCCCATTCATTATTGACAGTACTTGAGCCAGAACCACCATAGACATAGAATAAAACGGGATAACTTTTTTTACTATCAAAACCTGGAGGTAACATTTTCCATGCACGTAAAAGGTAGTTGTTTATGGGCAACCAGAAAAAATCTTTTTTTATCAGAACAGAGTCTTCTTCTCGCTGATCATTGATAAGTGTAATGGTGCTTAGATTTTTTATTGATTTGAGTGAAACTTTATTCCTAGTATAAGAGCTACTATATTTTTCAAGAAAATAGCCATTGCCTAGCATTGTTGTATTGACAGTTCCTGTAGTATCTGAAAGATATGCCAAAGATTGATTTTTCATATTCCATGACAATAAACTTTTACATTCAGGTTGAGGTAAATGAGCAGAAAATAGGATGATGCTATCTTCTAAATCTATTCTCAAAATCTCAGAAACGTCAAAATTACCTTGAGTAATCTGTTGAATATTTGCATTAGAATTGACAAAATACAAATGATTATACCCCATTTTTTCAGAGGTAATAGCCAATTCGCCTGTAGGTAAAAAAGTAAAAAGACTTGGAAGCTCAACATACCTTTTGTCCTCTTCTCTGTACCACAATTGCTTTGCTTTCTTTTTGATATCAAAAACAAAAACTTTCATATCATTCTGTAACCTATTTATTGTCAATACTGCGACAGTCTTATTATCTTTCCATCTAAATAAGGGAATATAAGTGTCGTCCAAATCGAGTTTAAAATGTTTTTTCTTGCTTTGATATACCCATAAGGATACAGTGGAAACATCTTCACCAGCACGTGGATATTTATATTGAAAAGTAATAGGATAATCTTGATAATAAAGGTCAAAAGAATATTGTTTGACTTTTGACTCATCTGTTTTTAAATACATAAGACTTTTACTGTCAGGCGACCAAGACATGGTATTTGTCATTCCAAATTCTTCTTCATATACCCAATCACAAGCACCATTGATGATGAAGTTTTTTTGCCCATCTTTAGTAATTTGTACAGTCTTTTCATTTTTTGTATAAAAAATAAAGATGTTATTATTTTTAATATATGCGATTTTACTTTGGTCTGGAGCTATTGTTGGATACATGATTTTTTCATTTCCTCCAATTTGGGTAATATTTGCTTTGCTTAAATCCACATAAAAAAACATTGCTTTAGAAGATCTACGATAGATTTTTTCAGTTTGAATTCCAATTAAAAAATGTGAGCTATCAATAAAATCAAATCGTTGAATGAGTGCATCTTTCAATGAGAATAAATCTTTTAGATGTTTGCTATCAAAAATCATCTCTTTCTGATGGGTAGAAATATTCTCTTTGTAAACATAGCTAGTCATTTTGTCTGGCTGATGGTCAATAGTAATATAGTTCGCAGTATCAATGAATTGCATTTGAGGCAATTGTTTAGCTTGAAACTTTTGATGGATAAAAATATCTTCCAAATTGAAAGTAGATTGAGCCTTTGCGTCCATTGTAGCCAAAGCTATCAACATGAAAAAAACAAAATTCTGTACTATTTTACCAATTATTATCATTTGAAAACCAAAATTTATTGACTTATAAATACGAAGTTATCTTATAATCGTTTTATTTTACAATAGAAATACTTGCAAACCTAAATAGTACGACCCAATATGCAAAAGTTTATTTTTTCAATTATTTTTTTCTGTGTATTTAATTTGTCGGGGCAGACATTAAATGCTCAGGAACAAGAATATCAGAGTATTAATAAAGCGGAGCAAGTAGTACCTCAAGAGTTGAAAGATTCATCTAATGAAAAGGAAAGTAAGAAGGTAAAAGAACAAGATGATGACAAAAAATGGAAATGGAATCTATTTAGAGTAGGAGGAAATTTTGGTTTGAGTTTTGGTAGTATCACTTTTGTAGAGTTGTCTCCGACTTTTGGATATTGGATTATTCCTGAAAAATTACAAGTAGGATTAAGTACGAAATCTATTTACCAAAGTGTCAAATACGATAATGGTCAAAAATGGAAAAGCTTTTTGTATGGTGGTGGAGCTTATGTAGATTATGTCATCTGGAATGGCATATTTGCTCATGGTGAATATGAATTAGTCAATAAAGAATCTTATTTCAGTACAGACCGAGTCAATGTCTCTTCTCTGCTTTTGGGTGGAGGTTATATTCAACCTATAGGACAGACTGGAAATTTTTATATTTCAGCCCTATTTAATGTTTTGGATTCAGATGAATCTATTTATAGTGGAACTTTTGGCTCATTTCCTTTGATTTTAAAAATGGGTTTTGGCTTTGGCTTTGGTGGAAATCGAAGAAAAGATTAAGACTAATTCATAGTTTTGTAAGATGTTTCGACTTGTCAAATATCTTCAATACTACAGAGCTAAATTTTATTTTTCTACCTTATCTAGTATCCTCAATAAAGTTTTGGACTTGATGCCTCCTCTTTTAGTCGGCTGGCTGGTAGATATTGTCAGTGGTCATTCACCATCTTGGCTAGCTCCATATACAGACAATGACCCATGGAAAGGAGCTATTTTTATTGGAATCGCAACATTTGTTATCTTTTTCTTTGAGAGCTTTACTGAATGGTTGTATTCAAAAGGTTTTTTGTCCATTGCACAAGATGTACAACATCGTTTGAGAGTAGATACTTATGAAAAACTCCAACGCAAACCTTTATCTTTTTTTGAGAATAATCGTACTGGCAATATCTTATCTATCGTCAATGATGATGTCAATAGGCTAGAAAGATTTTTGTATGATGTCTATAATGAAATGGTGCAAATTGCTGTATTGCTTATCTTTTCTACTATTGCTTTTTTCAGTGTTTCATGGCAATTGGCACTTTTTGCATTAATACCTATTCCTTTTATTATTGGTGGAAGTATTTTTTACCAGAAATGGATAGGGAAATATTATAAAAATATCAGAAACCAAGCAGGTGTACTCAATGCTCGATTGGAAAATAATGTGTCAGGTATTCAGGTTATCAAAAGTTTTGCTACAGAAGAATTTGAGAAAGTAAGAGTAGAAACTGCTTCAAAGGATTATTTAGCTGCCAATCAAAAAGCAATTTCTTATCAAGTTTTATATACGCCAATCATCAGAATGTTGGTAGCAGTTGGATTTGCAGGTGTATTGCTGATAGCTTCTTATTGGGTGCTTAATGGACTCAATGATATAAGTGTAGGGCAATTGGCATTATTTGGAATGTTGATACAGCGATTGTTGTGGCCTTTGACCCGTCTTGGAAAAGTTTTTGATGAATGGCAGCGTTCATTGGCTGGCATAAGTCGTATTTTTCAATTGATTGATGAACCAGAGGAGCAGAACAAAGGGGAAGTTGAGCTAATTGAAAATTTAAGCTCAGGAATCTCTTTTGATAAAGTTTCATTTCAATATCATAAAGATGGCTTACCCGTTTTTGAAAATTTATCATTGAATTTTCCTTCTTCAAAAGTAACAGGGATCGCAGGTCCAACTGGTGCTGGGAAAAGTTCATTAGTGAAATTAATTTTAGGTTTCTATCCATTGAATAGTGGAGAGATATTTTTTGACAAAACACCGATTTCTAAGCTCAATACACATTCATTGAGAAAACACATCGCTTTAGTCAGTCAAGATGTATATCTTTTTCATGGTACTATTGCAGAAAATATAGCTTATGGAAAAGAAAATGCCTCTATGTCAGAAATTCATGAAGCTTCAAAAAAGGCTGCTATGCATGATTTTGTTATTTCATTACCACAACAATATGATACGATTGTAGGAGAAAGAGGTATTAAGCTTAGTGGAGGTCAAAGACAAAGGCTGAGTATCGCAAGAGCTATTTTAAAAGATGCTCCTGTTATCGTTCTGGATGAGGCAACAAGTGCAGTCGATACAGAAACCGAAAAAATTATTCAGGACAATCTACAATTATTGACACAAGGGAAGACTGCAATCATTATCGCACATAGACTGTCAACAATGAAAAAAGCTGACCAAATTATTATTCTCGATCATGGGAAAATTATTGAGAAAGGCAATCATGATGAATTGATAGCACGAGGTGGTACTTATGCTCAATTATGGAAAGTGCAGTCCTAATGATTTTGGCTCAATAAAAATTCAGTGACTAGTTTTCAGCTTGATGCGTATGTTGAATAGCTTTCCAGAGCGTATCTTTCAATTGATTGAGATTGGTTTGAGTAAGAGAAGAGAAAAATACTATAGGAACATCTTTTGGCAACTCTGCTTTTATCAATTCTTTTAACTCATCATCTAATAAATCACTTTTACTGATACCTAATATTCTATCCTTATGTAGCAATTCAGGATTGTATTCTTTAAGTTCATTGAGCAATACGGTATAGTCTCTTTTGATATCATCACTATCTGCAGGCACTAAGAATAATAAAACAGCATTTCTCTCGATATGCCTTAAAAATCTTGCACCCAAACCTTTTCCTTTGTGTGCATCTTCAATAATTCCTGGAATATCTGCTACTACAAATGACTGATTGTCATGATAATAGACCATGCCCAAATTTGGGACTATTGTAGTAAATGCATAATCTGCGATAGCTGGTTTGGCGGCACTGATGACAGATAGGAGAGTGCTTTTTCCCGCATTAGGAAATCCTACTAATCCAACATCAGCTAATACTTTCAACTCTAATATCATCCAAGCTTCGATACCTGCCTCTCCAGGTTGGGCGTAATGAGGAACTTGATTCGTAGCACTTTTAAAATTTTCATTACCTAGTCCTCCACGACCTCCAGGCATTAAGATAACTTCTTGACCATCTTCTAATAGCTCAGCTTTCTTTTCTCCTGTTTCAGCGTCACGGACGACAGTTCCTAATGGCACTTCTAAAATGATATCTTCACCATTGGCTCCAGAACGTCTTCCTCCTTCGCCTCTACCACCATTATCTGCGTGAATATGTTTGCGATATTTTAAGTGTAATAAAGTCCAAAGTTGTTGATTGGCTTTGAGGATAATATGCCCTCCACGTCCTCCATTCCCTCCGTCAGGTCCTCCTTGAGCTACAAATTTTTCACGCCAAAAAGAAACAGCTCCTGCTCCTCCATTGCCTGAACGCATAAAAATCTTCACATAATCAACAAAATTGCCTCCTTCCATAAGTGCAAAGGTAGTTAAAGCATAGGAGATTTTTTACGGCATCAAAAGGAAGCTATAGAATGGTAACTTTAATGTAAGATATATGAATTGAGAAGTGGGGTGACCGAACTTGCAAGTATAATGAATTGCAGTCTTAGTATTAGATTACTGCATTCATAGCTTTTATTATTCGTTATGATGTTTGACGATGTCTATCTATTATAATTTCAATGTTTTTGGATTTTTACTTCCATGTCTAATTGTTAAGATATAAAGTTGGTTATCTGTAAACTCGTAATACTGAAGATATTTGTGAATGACTTTTATATGAACGTTTTCGAAGTCAGTTTTCCGCCCAATTTTTGGATTTTCTTGAAGTAAATTTAATTGTTCCTCAATTAATGAGTTCAATTTTAAACTAAATGAGTTAGATTTATTTCTATTTATCCAATATTCAAAAATTTCTATTAACTCATTTTGAGCTCTTTTAGACCAAACTATTTGCTTAGCCATTTTTTTATATCTTTTTGAAAATCCTCGTGAGAAATATATTCTCCATTTTTTATTTGATTTTGAGCAATAGAAATTGCTTCCTTTTCTTCATTATTGGTAACATAAATTGAACTTTCTGATTCAAATTTTAAAATTTGCAACAATTCCTTAAGTCTAACTTTATCAGTTATACTAGTAATTTGTGTAATTAAATCAATTTTTAAATCAGATGTACTCATAATATTGTAGTATTCCTTGATAAAATTATGAAAAAAACTGGATTTGAATTAAAATACTATTTATAATTCTAGTTTGGTAAGATGTGGGACATCGCCAGTCTATAAAAAGAAATCTTTCAAAATATCATTGATATTTAAAAGCAATAAATACTGAGTAAAAGACCTTCAATAATTTGTATTGATGAAGTACAACTACTAGCCAAAAATCTCATAGTCTTTGTATAAGAAAACTGTGTTCGTGGCTTTTACTATTCGTTAAGAGGTTATCCTTTCATTTGTGGTTTGTCTTGGTGGTTCTTTTGCAATTTTAGCTTTGTACGATTGGCTTGTGAGAAACGAAGGTCACTAACACCTTATAAGATATTAAAGCTTTGTGAGTAATTGCAAATGTGCTTGCTTTAGTGTAGCTATTTGTTATTGTCGTTTTTATCAATTTGTTTTTTCTTCTCTTCTGGTAGATAGTTTTGGTTGGATACTACATTCTCCCCAGTTTTTGTTTCTAATTCTTTTCTTGCATTTCCAGCAACTGCTCCACCTTGTTTGGCAGCTTTTTTATTTTCTTGAAATCCTTTTGGGTTTTGAGTCTTTACAATTGCTGTTGTAGATGCTTCGCCAAGCATTGAAAAAATCAATTCAAGGTCGGTCATGTGGTCACGAAGATTTTGGCTCTTCAAACCCTTTACTTTTTTGTATTCTGATGGCGTTAGTCCAAATGTAGCTTTTGAAATTTCAGCAGTTAAAATTGCATATTCCATTTGCTCTTTTACTCCTCTGTTTTTCCATTCCTCTGTTAATTCTTCCCGAATGGCAATGCTTCGCATACGTTTTTCAATCCAATCGTCAGAATAGCCTTTAAGTTTGTATAATTCTCTTGTACGTTGTGTAGCTAATTCAGGATTTTCTATTTCTTCCAAACGGTCAGCGCCTACCTGTGCCAACCAAAGTTTAAATGGTTCTGCTTTTGGAGAGGGAATAGATTGAATAATACGTAATAATCCTTTAGTATCAGATGCTTGAATTTTACGTTTTTTGTCGTCTGCCGCTATCATTTCAACTGGGGTACAAATTGTACCCCAGTTGCTTTTAAGCTGTTCATCACGGCTTAACATTTTTTTGATATATTGTTTTACATCAACACTGTCAGTTAGAACTTCAACTACGTCTTGAACAGAAAAATACCATTTTTCTTCTGCCTCATTCCAGGTAGAACGAATTTTTTTACTCTCAAATAATTTAATACTGCTCATAGAGTAAATTTAAAAAATATAATTCTTCAGTTTTGATAAGTTTTTTTTATTTAGGGATTTCTTCTTCTTTTTCTCAGGAAATAATAGTGAGTCAATATCTGAAATAAGGCTACACTGAAGTTAGAGTGGGATAGAACGCTTAAACTATCACAGAAACCCTTATGTTATAGGGCGTTTTTCTTTCTTCTGAACATACTATTTAATTGAATTTTATAAAAATAGTTTTTTTCTTTTGGGTTATTTTGCTGAAATGACACTCAACGCCAACCTGTAAAAAAATCTTTCCCATACTCTTTCAAAAATACGTAGCTCAAGTAGAAAATTATTGCTTTTTATAATGCTATAAACCAATACTTTGCAAATAAAAAAAGGAGTTGCATCTCACAACTCCTTTATATCTCTGATAAAAGATTTTTTATATCAATGCGTCAATAGCATCTTGAAGAGCCTGAAACACTTCTTCTATTGTTCCTTCACCAGGAATCAGTGTGAATTTATCAAACTCTTTATAGTGTTCAGCAACAGCAGTTGTTTCTTTCAAATAGATATTAAAACGGTTTTTAATAATCTCTTGATTGTTATCATCAGATCTGCCTGAAGTTTTCCCACGATTTAAGATACGGTTGACTACTTCTTCTTCAGAAACATCTAAAGCCAATACTTGACTGATAGCAGTTTCTTTAAAGTCTAATAATTTGTCCAAGGCTTCAGCTTGTGCTTTCGTTCTAGGAAAACCATCAAAAATAAATCCTTTTACTTTGCCAATATTCAAATCCAATTGTTTGCTAATCATACCAATGACAACTTCATCAGGTACTAGCTCACCTTTGTCAATAAATTTTTTGGCTTCCAAGCCTAAAGGAGTTTCATTTTTCAATTCACTTCTTAATAAATCTCCTGTAGAGATATGCAATAATTGATATTTCTCCACTAAGTATTGAGCTTGAGTGCCTTTCCCGCTTCCTGGAGGTCCGAATAGTATTAGATTCAGCATGTTATATGAAAGAATATTTTTACAAAAATAAGATAATCTCCGTTCTTATGGATTAACAATTTGATAAATATTGTTTAGGTTTCTTCCTTGTTTGTTATAATCTAAACCATATCCAACAACAAAACCAGAATCTATACTGAATCCAAAGCAATTCAGATTAAGGTCTTTGCGTAAACAATCTGGCTTAAATAGCAAGGAAATGATTTCTATTGATTTAGGTGTAAAATGATTAAGATAATCAATAAAATATTCCATCGTCAAACCTGATTCAATAATATCTTCCAAGATGATTACTTGACGATTTTTAACTAGTTCTTCGGTAATACCGATACAGTTAATCACTTCGCCTGAACTTTCTTTCTCTATGTAAGAGATAAGTTTGACAAATTCTATTTCACAAGGAGAATTATAAGTTTTGAAGAAATCGGCAGCAAATACAAAAGCACCATTTAAGATGACAATAAATACAGGATTCTTGTCTTTGTATTTTTTCTCGACTTTTAACGCCATTTCTTTCACTCTCTTCTGAATTTGCTCTTCGGAGATAAATACTTGAAATTCTTTTCCGTCAATTTGAATATTATTCATAATTAAAAGATTATTGAAGTATAATTAATTGTTGACCCAATTGAATACCACTGTCAGATATTCCATTCCATTTTTTAATGTTTTCAATATCTACATTGTATTTTTTAGAGATATTGTATAATGTATCTCCTTGCTTTACAGTGTGATAGATGCGATTATCTGTCGCTGTAGAAGTTTGAGAAGTTGTATTATAAGGCTCATTAAATGGTCGAGGATTGAAGATGGGTTGTTTGGTTTCAATTTCAGGATTTTTGAACTCGGGTGCAGGTTTTGCTGGGAGGACAATCTCTCCATTGGTCGGTACTGAAATAGATATTTGAGAAGGGGTAATTTCTTTAGGGTTTCTCAAATTGGGTTTTTTAGGAGCTTTCTTCCTTAAATATAATGTCGTTCCTACTGCTGGTTCTTCACCTGCTTTTAGATGATTTTTTTCTAAAATCTTACTGAGCTTTATTGCATAATCTTGAGAGATACTCCACAATGATTCATGAGAAAGTACAAGGTGAGTTTTTGCCTTAGCTTTATTCTTCTTAGGAGCCAAATAGACAAGCTGTCCTTCTTTCAATTCTTGTTTTGGTGTCAAATCGTTAAACTCTCTAAGTTGATTGCTAGAGATATTGTATTTTTTGCTGATATCTTTTAAAGATTCTCCTTTTTTCAATCTGATAACTCTGACCTTATTGTTGTAAAAATCTACACCTTTCTGGTTGTGTGCGATTGAAGGTTTATTACTTGCAGGAAGTGTAACATCTGTCCCATTTTTGCCAATAGTTGTATTTTGTTTTTGAAGTGCAATTAAATGTTCTTTTTCTTCGCCAATGAGTTTTTGGCGATATACTTCCATTTCTCTTTCAGAAATATCCATGTCATAAACAAATAATTGATGACGTTCGATGACATCAATGAGCATTTCTGCATATTTGGGATTAGTAGCGTAACCTGCTTTCTTCAATCCAACAGCCCAGCCTTTATAATCATTGGTTTTCAATTGAAATAGCCCAGCATATCTTGGTCGTGTCAATAGAAATTGAGAGTGGTCCATATAAGATTGACGAGGGTCATTATATACTCTGAAACATTCGTTTGGAGCGTCATCTGTGTGCTTCATAGTTGGTCCGTTCCATGTTTCATGACATTTTATCCCAAAGTGGTTATTGCCTTGAACAGCAAGTCGGCTTGTTCCCATACCACTTTCTAAAAGACCTTGTGCCAATTTAATGCTCGCAGGAATACCATATTTCTTCATTTCTGATATAGCTACTCCTTTATACATTTGTATATATTCTTCAGCAGTCGCTTCTGTATCAGCAAATATTGATACGATAGAGGCATTCATGATAAAAATGAATGAAAGTATCGACAATATTTTTTTCATATATTTTAGTTTTTATTTCTTGTAAATTAAAGTAATCCCGTCTCTTATTGAAAGAATAACGTTGTCCACTCTGGAATCTTGTTGAACTTTTTCATTAAATATTTTTAATGCGACAGTGTCTTTGTCTTTTTTATCAGCGACTATTTTTCCGCTCCACAACACATTATCAGCTAAGATGATTCCTCCAGGACGCACTTTGTCAATCACCAAATCAAAATACTGACTATAATTGATTTTGTCTGCATCAATAAAAACAATATCTAGTTTTTCGTCAATAGTAGGTATAAGTTCTAATGCATTTCCAATAAGTGGCTTGATTTTACCGTCCATTCCCGCTGCATGAATAGCTTCATTGACAATGTCTTCTCTTTCTTCATTGATATCTATTGTAATCAAAATACCATCTTCTTGAAGGCCTTCCGCAAGGCATATAGCAGAGTAACCTGTGAAAGTTCCAATCTCTAATACCCTTTTTGGCTGCATCAATCGACTGATGATAGATAAGAATGTTCCTTGGACTTTTCCCGATAACATTCGAGGCATTAAAATATCGGTATGAGTTTTCCTCTCTAGTTGCTGTAAAGCACTAGAAACTTCCGAACAATGATTATGGATATAATCTTCTATCTCATTACTCAGTAATTCTGACATCTTATTCCATTTCTATTAGTAACTGGTTCTTTTCAACGGCATCTTTTTCTTTGATATGAATAGCCTTCACAACAGCATCACCACTACTTTTAATCACATTTTCCATTTTCATAGCTTCCAAGATGATTAAAGAATCACCTTTGCTGATAGTTTGACCTGGAACAACGAGTATTTTAAGGACAAGACCAGGCATAGGAGCAATGATTTTATCTACTTTATCTTCATTAGCTTTGGACATTCCCATTGCTCTCAACTGTTGATCTAATGCATCTTCAACAGAGAGTTGAAATATTTGTCCATTGACTTTAATGGAAAATGTTTTATCGGCAATATTGGAAGAAATAACTTCAAGGTTGTAGGATTGATTGTCTTTGATGACATGGTATTTCCCTTTAGAAAGACTTCCAAAATCCAATTTTACCTCTTCATTGTTCAATATTATCTTTTCTCCTTCAAAAGAAATGTCTATTGTATGTTCTTTTGAGTCATTAACCTTATATTTCATGAATATTATTGTTGGTCTGTAAATTCTAGGGCAAGATAGAAAATTATTCTGTCCTAATTTTAGGCTTTAATATACCTAATTGTTAATTAAGATGATTTTAAATAAACGCTTTTTCTCTCTATTCCTATTTTTATTGATTTTTTCTCTATCATTTTACAAAGTTGAAGCTCGACCCAAAAAGAAAATTAAGCATAAAAATAAAGTAGAATATATCGTTGCAGATACGCTAGATATCTATCCTTTAGATGAAATATTGGATTACAAAGGTTCTTATACTCAATATTTTGACCTGCTTCATACACGCTTGGAGCTTACTCCTTCTTTTAAGGACAAGGCCATCAAAGGAATAGCAACATTGAAATTGACTTCTCATTTTTACCCTCAATCTGAATTGGTACTTAATGCTGTGGGAATGAGTTTTGATTCTATTTTATTGAGCTTTGACCAGTTTAACTCTCCAGCTAAATATAATTATAACGGTAGGTTATTATCAATTGAGTTACCTCAATCAGTCTCAAGGAAAGATACGTTTGAAGTCAAAATTCAATATGTCGCTCGACCAGATGAAGTGAGTTCGGTATTGAAAGGGGATGGTCAAGGAGCTTATTTTATCAATGGCAATCAAACCAATCCATACAGAAAAATAATGTTTTGGACTCAGGGCGAACCAGAATCATCTTCGTTTTGGTTTCCTACGATTGAAGCTACTAATCAAAGGTGTTCTCAAGAAATTTTTGTGACAATTCCAGATACTTTAGTAAGTATTTCCAATGGTAAATTGATGGAAGAAGTCTTTCATTCAGATGGCACGAAGACCGATTATTGGAAACAAGATTTGACACATTCGCCTTATTTATTTGCGCTGGTCATCGGCCCATTCAAAAAATATCAGGACAAATGGAAGAACAAAGATGTGGATTATTATGCTTTGCAGGAATTTTATAAAGACGTGCAACTTGTATATGGTCGCACTCCTGAGATGATAGAATATTTTTCTAATTTATTTTCCTACGATTTCCCTTGGGACAAATATGCGCAGGTAGCAGTTTATGATTTCATCAGTGGAGCGATGGAGAATACCTCAATTTCTGTATTCCATGAGGGATTGATGAAAGATAAAAATAGTATTGGCGAATATAGCAGATGGAATGATGATTTGATTATCGCTCATGAATTGGTGCATCATTGGTTTGGAGATTTAGTGACAAGTGAGAGTTGGGCAAATCTGACCTTGAATGAATCTTTTGCCAATTATAGTGAGTTTTTATGGCTAGAAAAATGGAAAGGTCGAGAAGATGCTGAAGTTCATTGGTATGAAAATTTACAAAGGTATATGAATGAATTTACAAATAGAGGAGCAGAGCCTATCGTCCAATATTATTATGATACACCTAAAGAAGTTTTTAATAGACATAGATATGAAAAAGGAGGCATGGTGCTTCATCTTTTGCGTCAATATATTGGTGATGAAGCTTTTTTTGAAGGCTTGAAATATTATTTGCACCAAAATGCTTTCTCTTCTACCGAAGTGTCACAACTGAGAACTGCTTTTGAAAAAGTAACAGGTCAAGATTTGAATTGGTTCTTCAATCAATGGTATTTTGAAGCAGGTCACCCTTATATAGAAATAGAGCAAAAATATGACTCCCTTAACCATGAAGTACTGCTTTCTTTCTATCAGAAACAAGATGTTAATTATCATACAGAAGTTCCCATTCATAAGATTTTATTCAATGTTGATTTTATTTATGAGGACACTACAATAACACATTCTATCACATTGACAGGTAAGCAGACACATCTCAATTTTCCTTCAGAGCGTGTACCTTTGGCTATAAATATAGATCCAGGAAAGTTACAATTATGGGAAATAGTGAACCATTCACCAATAGAAGAATTGAAATATATTTATCAAAAATCTTCTAAAATATTGGACAAGGCTTATGTCATCGATGTTTTAACAAAAAACAAAGAATTTGATTTAGCAGCTCAGATTTTAATACCGGGATTTGAGCAACAGCATTGGTTTATTCAAGAAAAGATTGTAGATATTGTAGGTGGGTTTAGCAATGAATATAGGTCTGAGGTGCTCAGATTACTCAAATTCATGCTAAATTCTGATTTCCCTGGTGATAGGTCAGCTGCGATTGTACAGTTGAAAGTTCTTAGAGATAGTGATTATTTTGAAATAGCAAAAAAACATCTAGCAGAAGATAGCTCAGAATACATGAAATATATTTGCTTGAATATCATTTTAGATTCCCTAGGAGCAGAGAATACTTATCCTTATGCAAGTCAATTATTACCAGCTAAGAATATTTATCTCAGAACAGCTATTGCGCATGTTTTTTCTTTACATCCTGAAAGTAAAGACTTTAGTTTTTTTGAAGAATTGATATTTACAATGAATAGATATTTTTCAAGACAAATTTATACTTCATTTCAAACCTATCTATTGGCATTAGATGATAGTGTTTTTCAAAAAGGTATGGAATTATTGACCAATATCATTCAAAATGAATATCCCAATGAAAGGGTGCAATATGCGAGAGAATTGCTGCGAAATTTATCTCGATTGCAAGTGGGAAGTAAAGGAGGTTTATCATCCTCTAAATCTCAAATTTTAAAGCAGTATTTGATAGAGTAAACTATTGAGTATAGTTTTCAAATCAATTTCATTAGCAGACTTAAAAAGTATGAAATAATGTTGCAAAATAATACGCAACTATCTCTTAATTAAACTACTGCTGTATAAGTTGTGAATTGACCATCTGACGATATAAAAAATGTTGTTCCAACAACTCTTCATGAGTTCCTATTCCTGTAATTTTACCTTCTTCTAAAAATATAATTTGGTCAAAATCAGAAATAGAAGCCAATCTATGTGCGATAGAAATGACAGTTTTCCCTTGAGTGATTTTTGTTAAAGCATTGCGAATACTAAGGTCAGAAACACCATCTAATGAAGAAGTCACTTCATCTAAAAAAAGAATGGGTGAATTTTTTAAATAGGCTCTAGCTAAGGCTATCCGCTGTTGTTGTCCACCGCTGAGACTTACTCCTCTCTCTCCAATATTTGTAGCGAGAGTTTCTGGCAATTCAAGAACAAAATTTAAAGCATCGGCATGTCGCAACGCATCAATCATCTCTTCAAAACTGGCTTGAGGTTTGGCTACTCTCAAATTTTCTTCAATAGTTCCAAAAAATAAGATAGGGTCTTGTGTAACTAAAGCAAATAGACTTCGGTAATCTTCTATTCTGATGTTGTTAATACATTCTCCATCAATTAATATCTGATTGTCAGGAAGGTCATAAATTCTAGAAAGAAGCCTCAACAAAGTCGTTTTTCCACCACCCGATGGTCCAACAAGTGCAACTTTTTGACCTTTTTGAATTTTTAATTGTATATTATTTAGAACAGTTTTGTCGCCAAAAGAATAATTGAGATTTTGTATAGTGATGTCTTTGTCAAACGTCGATTTGGAAATGGTTCCTTTCTTTTGGTCATAAAAAGATTTTTCTTCCAATAATTCTTGAATTCTATTGAGCGAAGCAGCTCCTTTTTGGATAAAATACCAAGCATTGGAAAAAGCTTTTGCAGGAGATATTATCTGAGAAAACACGACTATATAGGTGATAAATACTTCTGGTGATAGTGTACTGCTACCATTCAATATAGTACTGCCACCAATGAGTAAAATAGCTGCTACAACTACTATCCCCAACACTTCTGAAAGTGGTGAGGCGAGCTCCTTGCGACTGAGCATTTCAGTATGCAGATTTTTATATTCTTGATTGATTTTCTGAAATTTTTGGGCAAGAATAGTTACATTTTTAAATGATTGTATAACTCTTATTCCATGCATGACTTCATCCACCATCATTTGCAATAATGAAAGTTGATATTGTGCTTTGAAGGAGTCTCTTTTTAATTGTTTGCCAATTTTCCCAATAATCAATGCTGAAACGGGTAATAATACCAAAACCCATATAGTAAGATAAGGGCTCATTATCACCAAGCTAGTCAACGTAATAGCTATTGTTAAAGGCTCTTTAATACCTGTTTCTATAAAGTTGATAATACCATATTCCACTTCTTGCACATCGCTTCCAAATCTTGTCAAGATATCTCCTCTCCTTTTATTCTGAAAGAAACTAAAATCCAAAGAGAGTAATTTGTCATATATCTGAATACGCAAATCTCTCATAAGTCCTGTCCGTACTGACACTAAGAAAAAGGCAGCTAAGTATCGAGTGCTATTTTTTAAAATAAATGCAACTATAAGTGCAATACAAAGTATCAATAATGCATATTGCCGACCATGACTGCTCAATAGGGAAACCCACTTCAAATAAACAATATCTATAAACGGTATTTTAGGCAACTTGCTAAGGTCGCTTATGTTTTCTCCTTGATAGAACAATACTTGTAAGAAAGGAATCATCATCAGTAGAGAAAATACAGAGAAGAAGGCAGAAAGAATATTGAAAACAATATTTAATGCCATTCGTGTCCGATACTTTTTGACGATTCTTAATAGTAATTGTACCTTGTTCATTTGCTGACAACAAATATATCTATACTTTTCTTACTTTTATGGCAGAAATAGAAAGGGTGATGGAATCAAAAAGACAGCAACAAGTTAATAAGTTGATACAAGTGGCAATGAGTGATATCTTTCAGAAGGAAGCTAGAGAGATTTTGGGAAGTGCATTGGTCACTGTAGCGTCTATTAGAATAACTCCTGACTTATATACTGCACGAGTAAATTTGAGCATTTACAACGTGGCTAATCCCAATGAGTTACTTGCTGTGATTCAACATAATACCAAAGAGATTAGAGGTCTGCTAGGAAATAGAATAAGAAATAAAATGCGTAGCATTCCAGAATTGGTATTTTACAGAGATGATACAATGGATGAAGTGATTAAATTGGAAGGACTTTTGAAAGATATCAAAGAACAAGATGATAAGATTAAAGAGTTGAGAGATAACAGTGATTTTGTGGATACAAATCCATATAAAGAAGAATAAAATATCATGGAATGAGATTTCCCGCTCTTTCCATAGCGAGAAGATATCTTTTCTCTCGCAAATCTACCAGAGTGATTAATGTAATTTCGATGGTGACAGCTTTTGCAATGGCAATAGGAGCTGCAGCATTGATTATTGTCATGTCCACATTTAATGGTTTTGAAGACTTAGTCAAATCTCTTTATCGAGTATTTTATACAGACTTATTGATACAACCTGCCGAAGGGAAATTTTTTGTTCCAGAAGAAAATATCCTTCAACTATTAGAAAACAATGAAAATATCATCAGTTATTCTCAGGTGATAGAAGAAAATGTACTGGCTGAATATGGAGGAAGGCAGCATATTTTCACTATGAAAGGTGTAGATCAAAACTACTATGAAGTCGTCTGGGAATTGTTGGATCATATTTATAGCGGAAATTCAAAATTGTATGAAGAAGATGTCCCATTGGCTGTATTAGGTGTGGGTGTTGCTTATAAATTAGGAGTTAATCTCAACCTACCCAATACTTTACTTAATCTGTATTTACCTCGTAATGATAAGTCCAATGTGAGTGATGTTGCCAATGCATTTCGAAATAGTCAGATATATGCTCAAGGAACTTTTTCTGTCCAACAAGATTTTGATGATAATTATATATTGGTGCCTATTGATTTTGCTCAGAATTTAATGGGAGCAGGCAATAAAATTTCTAAGATAGAAATCAGACTTCGTTCTATGACAAATCCTGATGCTGTTAAAAAACAATTAGCTCAATCATTGGGAAAAGATTTTATTATCAAGACGAGATACGAACAGAACGAAACACTTTATAAGGTCATGCGCACAGAAAAGTGGGCGGTTTTTACGATTTTGAGTTTTATAGTTCTAATAGCAGCATTCAATATCATCAGTTCTCTCTCTATGTTAGTAATTGAGAAAAAACAAGATATTGCTACTTTAATTGCATTGGGTGCGAATAGAAATACTATAAGAAATATCTTTTTGATAGAAGGTTTATTGATTTCATTATTAGGAGCCATATCGGGACTAGTGATAGGACTTGGATTTTGTCTTTTACAGATAAATGTTGGTCTTATCAAGATGCCAGGCACCTCCTTCATGATAGAATATTATCCAGTTGAAATTTATCGTACAGATATCATTTTAATTGTTTTTGTAATTATTTTCATCAGTTTGGTCATGTCATGGCTACCCGCTCATAGAGCAATGAATCAACTGTCTTCTATTGTGCCAGGCAAGGATTAGAACATTCAATACACTAGAAAAACAATTAGAAGGGGATAATTAATGGCGAAGTTAGGGTTTTAAACCTCTTTTGAGACCTTTTTTAATCGGCAAGTTGAGACCTGAAAAGCAACTTCAGATAGCCATTCCTCAATATATTTACCTTCATAGGTCATAAAGTCATCAGCCGTCAGATTTTTAATTTTTTGTTTATCTTTTTATCAAATGTCTCCTTTAATTTTTTGAAATACACATTCCTTAATTCATCTTTGGTACTCAGTTGCTCTAATATTACAGTCAGTTGCTCAGGTACTATATCTTCTGCTTCAACAGCTTCAGACATTGTTGAGTCTTCAGCTGCAACGTTTCCTTAGACAACAGTGATAGGTTCTGTTGCTTCTGCAATGTTCTCGTTATCTGCATTTTGGCTGCAAGATGCAAACAGTGTAATGATTGTGATGGGAATTGTTTCCATCATTCTTGTTAGCTTTCTGAGTTAAATAAATGAATAACAGTGTTTTATTTATTTCAATCGAATTTGTCGACACAAAGGCATTCTTCTTCTAAGTCAACATTATCGTAGTAACGGCAACATTCCATTCCGGTAAGTTGTTTGTTGTTTTTATCAACTTCATAGATTTTGTCTTTGGTGATTTTATAATAATTGACTTCATTTCCCCATTTCTTAAAAACAGACTTCATATATGTTGTAAACTTTCCTGAGTAATACCTTTCTTTAGTTATACTATTATCCGCCTGATTTTCTTGTACAAATCCAAAATAGACATCTCCGTTGTTCATTATTTCAATATACTTTTGTGGTGTTCCTCTACCTGAAATTCCGGGCATTGTTTCAAATTCTTTCTTCCCCACAAACGGCAAATCTAATTTCGGTTCTTCTACTTTTGACTGTGGCGATTCTTCCTTTATTGGTTCAGGCACTGGAATCACCTCCTCAGTTACAACGTTTCTTTCGACAACTGCGACAGGCTCTGTTGCTTCTGCAATGTTCTCGATATCTGCATTTTGTCCGCAAGAAGCAAGTTGTGCAATGATTGTAATTATAAAAATGGTGTGTTTCATATTTGTTTTTAGCTTATTTAAGAATCCACTCACAAGGTTGGTCTGCAATCCCATCGCAACCTGTTTCTATATTTCCGTTTCTATCTACTATTGTCATTTTATCGCTGTATATTTTATAATTAAAATCTTTACTTTCTGTTTTTATAATACTTGCATATTTTCCGTTATATTCTATTGTCCCACTTCCTAAGTAAAGGTGTCTTATAATTACACTGCCATTTGCTTTAATAGTAACACAGTACCCCATTCTACTATTACCTCCACATTTCTCGCCAACAAATGGTAAAGAAACCTCTCTAAATTCAGAAGTATTCAATTTGTTTGTTATAAGTTGCAAATCATCTAACAATAACCACCCCTCTGTCTTTTTGCCTTTGGACGAAGTATAAACTGCCAAAACAAAAGCCCCTGATTGCATTTGCACATCTACTTCATCATTTCTTATCACATAAGATTTCCTGATAGTATTTTTATCAGGCTGATGATGGAAAAATACTTTCTCTGCCGTAATTCGATAGCGACCTTTTGTATTTTCTGCTTGAATTGATTCCGTTATTTGTTCTGGTGCTATGGTTGTATCTTTAATAATATCTTTTTCAACAACTGAAACTTCTTCCCTGTTCTCGTTATCTGCATTTTCTACGCAAGACGCGAGTAGTCCAATGACTGTAATTAAAATAATGACGTGTTTCATATTAATTTTCCTTCTCGAAACTTGCAATCTTGTCTAAAGTCTCAATATCATAATAGCTCATGTACTCCACAGATCTTCCATGATTGCCATAACTTCCCGATACTTTCAGACAGTTTTTATTGTTGTAATATTCCAATGTTATCTTATCCGGACTACCCCATGATCCGGATCCGCCACTCCAATTTTCTATAAAGCGTTGTTTTATCCATATTCCATTGGAATAAATAAATGTCGCAACATCAAACTCAGGATGACAAGCATGACATTCGAATATATCGCCTCCGCTGTCAGAGGAATGAGAAAATAAAATGACAACAGCTTTTTGCTGACTTCCGGCACTATAAAAAAATGTTTTTCCTATCTCTGTCCTGTAATGATTGTATTCATTGCCCTTTTTTACTTTTCTGACCAAACGCTTATTGCTGTCAAATGTATTGTTGTACGGATACAGTAATCCCCATACAGCGTTATTATCCAATCTGGGAGAGCCTCCGATTGGAGCGTTGTTCTGATAGCCCTCTCTCGGTATTCTGTTAGAAATCAGCTGTTGTTTTATATCATTGGATAGTACCGGACTCCACCATTCGCAGATAAAGCTGCTGTAATCCTTATCATCGAATGCCTGAACCAATGCCGGACTCCCTTTTAGATATCCAAGTCCTCCATCTTTTGTATTTACAGGAAAGTTATCATTCAATGAGTGAGTGTAATATACTTTCAGATATACTCTTTTGTTGTAGTCTTGACCATAGGAGTTCTTTATTAACCTCTTATTATAAAAACGCTCTGCTTTATCTTTATTCATAGCTATACCATCTACAAAATCCAGATCTACAATCTTTAATACTCCAAAAAACATATTGTTAACCTGAGTACTAAACGGAGCAAAGAGGTTATACGTAGCTTCTAAATTTATATTTTTAAAAGGCTTAAAAGCAAACTTTTCTTTGTCAAAATCATAAGCACCAAAATTCCTGTTTGTTTCATAATAAAAAATCGCAGGGCTTTTGAGATTAGAAAAACGTTGAGCCAAACTCTTTTTGGTTTGATCCATTTTGCTTCTTAACTGAAAATCATTCTTTGAATAAGAAGAATAATTATTCTTATCAAATTCATAAAGCCATCTTTTTATTACCTGTTCGTCTTCAAAAGAGTGCCCATAAGATCTCCATTTTCTCAGTAAAATTTCTTCGTCTGAAATTCCGGAATATTGCGCCATTGCTATTTGTGCCGTAAAGGCTAACACAAGGGCAAATACTGATTTTAATGTTTTCATACTTTTACTATTCACCTATGTAACAATATAGGAGAAAGACATTTTTCAACTCAATTTCCCTTTCATCTGTAGATATTGATATACTGGGCACAGTTGCGATAGAACAGTCGCCAACAGGTTCATCTTCACCTATTGTTTTCCAGTTGATTTTATTTATAGTGATACGTATTCCGTTTCCGGTAATTTCATATCCAGAATCTCCTGTTTGCTTCATTTTATTTAACCGATAGGGTTTATTGTTGATAATAATCTTTCCTGAATTTTCAGTAGCGTTATAAAATATCAGGCTTTTTTCACCTACTTCTTTTTCAGAAAAATTATAAGACTCTCCCCCTATTGGTGGCAATTCAGATTCAGGGATGATACCCACTTTCAGTTTCGGTTCTTCCTTTATCAATTCAAGTATTGGTGCCTCCTCAGTTACAACGTTTCTTTCGACAACTGCGACAGGCTCTGTTGCTTCTGCAATACTCTCGTTATCTGTACTTTGTCCGCAAGATGCAAGCAGTGCAATGATTGTGATGAGATAAAATCTTTTCATGTTGCTTGGTTTTAGAATTTTGTGTAGTATTCAGTTGTATTATCGTAAGACCACCTAACTGCCAATTTTCCATTTTCCCAAAAAATAGAGTAACCAATTTCATCTTCTGTTGGTGTTTTGTACAATTCTTTTCCCTTTACTTTCATTGTACTGCTCCAACAGGCACCATACTCTAATTCCTCTGGATACTCTACACAAAAATCAACTTCATAGTTTACTTTACTTTTCTTTACTTCTATTAAATCATATTGATTTATATCAGCATTCCATTTTCTATATTTGCCAATTAGCTTGTCTGGTCTAAAAATTTCTTCTGCTTTCTTTAGCTCGTTTCCTACAAATCCAAAATGCAGTTTAATTGGCAAAGAAGGACAGCATTGCCCGTCCTCATCTTTGTAGCCTCTTGCGTGTACTATAAACTTGCCATCATTCGATAATTCTATTTTATCTATTGTTTTATAATTCAAATCATCTTTAACGTTCAAGTCTTTATAATGCTTTATTTTATTTGTTTGTGGATTGTTGAGAAAAACAGCAACATCTTCACGCCATGAATTCCCACCGGAGGTATTGCCTCCACTGATTACAGCAATCGCATCGTTATAGCCATCTTTATTTAGGTCAACAATAGTGATTGGAATTTCTTCTTTAAGGTCATAACTATGATTTTCAAAATTGTTCAACTTTGTTATAAGCTGCCTGACCTCATCTACTATCTCGTTGTCTGAAAGCTTTTGCGATTCATCCTTTACCAGTTCTGACACAACATTTTCTTCAACAACTGCTACAGGCTCTGTTGCTTCTGTAACGCTCTCGTTATCTGCACTTTGTCCGCAAGAAGTGAGCAATGCAATAATTGTAATTAAAATATTAACGTGTTTCATATTTATTTTTAGCTTATTTAAGAATCCACTCACAAGGTTGGTCTATAATCCCATCACAACCTGTTTCTATATTTCCTTTTTTATCTACTGCTGTCATTTTATCGCTGTCTATTTTATAGTAATATTCTGAATCTTCTGCTTTCATAATACTTGCATATCTTCCACTATATATTATATACTCGTTTTTCCCTAAATAATTGCTTTTTATTACTATACTACCATTTGCATTAATAGTAACAGAGTAGCCGATTCGGCTATTACCTCCCCATTTCTCGCCAACAAATGGCAAATCCAATTTCGGTTCTTCTACTTTTGCCAAAGATATTTTCTCAATAACCCACTCTTTAGATTTTATAGTATTGCCATCTAAACCCATATCCAAGACCTCTTTCTTAACAATGTTCACATTAAAGGATTTGCCAATAAATTTAGGATTTGCTTTTAATCCGAAACTTGCCTCATCATCATCTAATAAAATTGGTAGGTTACCTAAATTATTATCACTAATAAACCTAAAATCGTATCCTTTTTTACTTTCTTGATCTTCAAATATAAAATGAGGGTAATCTCCTTCACTATATTCTTTAAAAGTCATAATCAAGTTTTTGGAATTAACTTCTTCCTTTATTTTCTCAGATTCCACCTTATAAACGTCCCCCCTGCCCCAAAACTGAGCATAGTATCCGGTTGTAAATGTGTGTCCTTTGTATTCATAACCTTTCTTTACCTTAAAGAAACCGAATGAATGCTCGTCTTTCATCACAAGCGCAGCCTCTACATAGCTTTTCCATTCATCGCCAAATTCTCTTTTCAATGTATTCTGTGCTACTTCAATTCCGTCCACCAATTCTTCTGTTTCAGACTTGATCCCGTTACCACCCTCCATGTACAAGAAATATTTACCATCTTCTTTGTAGATTTTGTATTCAATCCTTCCACTCTCTCTTTCGGAAAAAGATCCAATCAAATCCTCTTTGGGGTCTGAAATGGTATTCAGAATTCCGCTCAACGGATTTTCTCCGCTACCTGACCGACAAGCTGTCAGTGCCATTGTCACACCCAATACGTACAATAGTTTTTTCATGCTTTTTTGTTTTATAACCCTATCCTCCAACCATCATCATAAAGGGAAAAGTTAGCCAGTTTGTCTATCGGGTCTTGTGATAAATGCTGTCCGAACGGAGTGATGTTTTTTCTCACTAAAGTATAGTGAACATCTGATGCTCCGTACTGCTCATCTGTTTGAATGCCTGTAACCTCACCGAAATCAATAGTGCAGCTTCTCATGACAAGTGTTTCTTCATTTTCTTCGGTCAGATACTTTTTGCCCTCTTCGGTCAGTCGAATTTCTTTATACACCCAATGAAGCCCATTGGGCAACCTCTCATCTATATCCTCTAAAGTAATCACTCCCTGACTCAGTAGCATATCCAGCTTATCCTTTTCATCACTATACTTTTCACCTCCCCATAATCCCACAGCCGGCAGCCAGCCTCCTTCATTATACTGACGGACATAATATTTCTTAGGCAGCCTGACGGTCTCGTCATAAGGTAAACCTTTGTCCGAAATAATCAGTTCTTTTGCTTTGGATCTCGACAGCTCCTTGCCACAGGATTGCAGGAGAAATGCGACTGCTATAATGGATAATAATGTCAATAACTGCTTTTTCATCATTCTATTTAAGAGTTTTAATAATTTGTCCATTTTAATGATTACTCTTTCAAGAAATCACATTTCAGGTTATCATCTTCTGCCGTCTCTTGTCTTAGGTTTTCTCCAAAAACTAATCCTTCACGCAACGGCAGGAAGCTCCTTTATTCTCTCCATTATAATTGGAACGATAAAACCAAGTATCATCACTTGACAACTCATACATTATATTCCATGAAGAAGACCACCAATATCCGTAACGATTCAAATCATAAAAACTACCTGTCTGATATGATATATTGGTTCTATACCCTCCCGGAAGTGCTGAAAATCCACTTTGATTTGTAGCTCCTGTATTTGGATATTCCCACAAGATTGTACCTGTTGATTTTAATGATCCCCCAGCATTATTTTGACCACCAAGATAAGTTTGCAATTGTTGCCACTGCTCTTCTGTAGGTATATGCCAGCCTTTAGGACATAACTTTCCAGTCATAACAGCATATTGATTATACAGTTTTCCATATATGGGTTCATTTTCAGGAGAATAATCATAAATCGTATATGCACCTGTAGAAAGGTTTATCCATTCACTATGATCTAAAACAAAAGGAATAGATGTGCCATCGTTATATTTAGTAGTCCGCAAATTTTCAGCCATCCAAGTCTGGAAACCTATCTGTATCGTAGCGTATTTATTGCCATCTATATCTGTTATCGAACCATAAGACAGGTTGGGATTCAGGTATGGATTAGTAACGGTTCCCCCGCTTGTAGTTTTAAAACTCACTTGATTTCCATACGCAAGACCTGCGCTGTTGGAGGCATATGCTCTCACATAGTAAGTGGTGTTAGATTGAAGCCCATGAATGGTCATATCGAATTGTCCAGTTCCATTACTAGTGGCTTGCAATACATTATTGGTAATAGTGGGGTTTTGAGCAGTACTCCATACTATACCTCTTTCTGTAATAGTTGCACCACCATTACTTGTTATATTCCCTCCTGACACCACACTATTATTTGTAACGGATGACACCGCAAGAGTTTGGACAACAGGGATGCTCACAGAAGGTTTGGTAATCAAGGGATCTACTATATACGCCTGTTGTATCAGATTCTGAGCAGAGTTATATGCCATATATACATACCCTTCGTTTGCCCACTTATTACCCCAACTATTCAGAATTTTATATGCACCTTTTGCATCATCATATCCCATGATGACCATAGCATGGTTGCCTGCGATATCTGACCCATTGGTTCTGTTCCAAATATGCGTTCCCCTTTGAGCATTTGCAAACTCGTTATCCACCCTACACCCTATCAACACAGGATATCCGTCCAATAGAAGTGCTTTAATATTATTCTGCCCAAAATCTTTCACTCGTTCGTATCCTGCAATTTTATGATTCCGGGCATTTTCATATTGAGTGCTGTTAGGTTTTTCAGAGCATCCTGCATCTGTATATGGCATACTTGCCCAAGTGCTGACTCCATCTTCCAACAGTACATCCAATGCTCCTTTTCCTGTCAGAAATGTTCCGACAAAACGGGAACCTGCAGTGCAACCTAATAACCTGTTGACAGTAAGATTATACAAAAACTCCGGGCTGCCAACTCTGTGCCCATTTACTGTACCATCCGTGTTTATCAAGTTCCCTAAATCTTTACCTATATAAAAACCCATCACACCATAGGCTGCGGCAAAAGCCACGCAGGAACCTTCTCTCCCTTGATGCTGAGGAGTAGGTAACGGCAATTCAAAATTTGATGGAAATGTACCTGCAAAAGTTCCGGTAGCTTCCGGTATAGCAGAATAAGTTTCCTCATCAGTAAATTCCAAACCAGTAACAGGCGTTTGGTCTATTGACGTTTGGTTTTCCGGTTTATCCTTTTTGCAATCTGTAAGTAATAGTGAACCGACTGCTACTAGCAAAAATGAGAGATGTTTTAATTTCATGAGGTAAATTTATTTTGACTCAACTACAGTTTTATACGCATATCTATGTATGCTTTTACCACCTCACAGAATGTTTGGACAAAAAGACTGATTGTTATCAGTATAAAGCCTAGTATCAGTTGAAATGAATCATCATTACTAAAATGATGACCGGGAAGGAACAATGGTTCTACAATTCCTTCATAAAGAAAAAAATACAAACCAATTAAAATCCCAACATTGCAGATAAACTTTGTCAAGTTTAAAGTGGCTGTTAAGGGTAATAATTTATTCTCCATAATAATATTTTGTCGTCTTTTAAAAATTTTATTTAATCTACTTTTGTAGGTCTTGAAATCGTTGAGATAGCTATTAGTTTTTCTCCTGTTGCCAGTTCTCTGGAGAGGTTTTGCTCTCCACTTAGAATTTTACAGACTATTTTACCCGATATAGTAGTACGATAGACACCAGTAGCTACCACAGATCTCATTGAGATAGCATTTTTATACCCTACATATAAATCTTTCTCTTTGGTAATAAAGAAGTATATCGTTTTTCCATAAGATAGGTATTGGGCATTATCCAAAGTGATCTCTCTGGGAAGTCCTTTTTTATCCAACTCATTAATTTCTAACACATTAGCCTGAAAAGAACCATATTTCAACAAGGTTTCTTTTACCTCATCTTCAAATTTACTTAGTGCAGATTGCATCGCTTTTTCTTCGGTTTTGTTATCCATAGGAGTTCCTGTATTGACGGTGGTTCTTTCTGTGAAAGATGTGGAAGGATCTCCTACTTTGGACATTTTCCAAACCATTTCTATCTCACACTGGTAACCACTATACGGTTTACCGCCAATCAATGCCTTACCAGATTTCAAAGAATTACTGGCTTTTTCAATCGTCATGGTGACGATCCATTTCTCACCAGTGGCTGCATTGTATTCGTCTGCTGAGACCTTTTGCCCTCTTCTAAAACCGGAAAGGCTTTTGTAAACAATGTTTTTAGCTAAGTCCGCTATTGTTCCCGGGACATTGATCTGCACCGGCTGATACATAGTATATCCACTACCAGTAAGAGGTACATCTTTTATCAAAAAATAGTTTTCGCCCTCTTGAATGTTACCATTTATGTTAAGATGACGTGCCACTCCTGATACATCAGCAACTAACTCTTCCTTACTAAAGGACAATTGTGTTATAAGCCATGTCTGCTCCGTTTTTTTCAATTCTGCTTTACCTGATAATTTTATGACACGGTTAGAAGCATACTCATTTTGCCCATCAACAGATAAAAAAGCATCATAACCACCTGCTTTTTGCGTAGCTACTTCAAAATTTCTCCAAACCCCACCTTGAGTTGAGGATACTAACCATGAGTTCCCATCTTTATATACAGGTTTGACAGGTTTAAATGAAAATGTAAACCAAATCTCATAATAATCCTGTCCATTAATAATTTTAGACGCTCCGTTTGTTTTTTGAAATTCCACAAATTGCAAGTTACTTTTGGACTCCGTCTGTAGCTTCTTGACCAAGTATGTCTTTAATTCATTCTCATCATATTGGACATTAGTTCTGTTTCCCTGATTTGAAGAAGATATAATTTCTTCTTTTGTCATTTTCTGAACTTCCGATAATTTAAAGACGAACACGTTGTTCCCACTTTTTATCTTAATGGACTCATTAGGTATCTGCTCTACGATAATACCATGTATGACACTTCCATTTTTCAGATAAACCACATCCTCATAGGATGTCTGTCCCATTAGTTCAATACAAAATGTAAACAATGACAGCATGATGATGAATAGCGATTTCATGTACTAATCATTTATATTTTATCAGAAATGAAATTTCAGACTAGCTTCAGCTTTCAGTAAGCTACGCTTGATATACAACTCATTTTCGTATGGCTTCTCAGCCCAGTATCTACCAAAAAGCGTATTAGGAGTGCTGAATCTTTGCGGACACAAGCCAACTGTGCCGCCTATTTCAAATTTGTCTTTTATGCGAAACCCAATGCGAGTACCTAAGTCAACTGTAAATAAGTTTCCATATCCGTTATTCACTACTTTGCCCACGGCACGAGTATAATTATTTACATACCTCTGAATGCCCTGAGTACCTATCGCTTCTACCAAAGCCTGATCTGTAAATCTTGCATATTTGTAGTAAATGCCGAAATACGGATACAATACAAAAACATCTTTGAAGATGAATTCTTGACCGATACCTGCACCAATTCCCAACATCCATACATTGGACTTATATGGGATTCGATTAAACAGAAAAGTCTCCTGCTCAAATTTTTGCCAGTCGCCACCCAGCTCAATATAAACACGGGTAGAGGAATTGTCCACATTTATAAGGCTTTCCGATACATTAAAATCCCCTCTGACAGCGATTTTTTGTGTTCCATATCCTACAGATACAGAAGCAAAACTCTGAGCCAGACTGTCAGATGAAAAAACTGTTAAAAAAGTAATTAGGCAAATAGCATTTAGGAAAGCATAGCTGCACTGTACACGCATAAAATTTTTCATAGTTAATTACATTTGCGTAAAAATAAAAATAAGCCAATATGTTTATCTTGTATATAATGCAAACATTCTACATTAAGATTGACATATATACGTCACGTGCATATTAGAAAAAATTACTCCGTTTTTTATTGAAATAATACAACTTCATTGCTGAATCAAAATAAACAACCTACTTTTATAGAAAGAATATATGTGGATATGAAAGTGGGTCACAAAATCAAAAAGCTAAGAGAATTCAAAAACTATACTCAGGAATATATGGCTGTACATTTAGAAATGTCAGCAGCAAATTATAGCAGATTAGAAAGAGATGAAATTCCACTTACATTAGATAAATTGCAATCTATTTCTGAAGTTCTTGAAGTTAACTATTTAGACATTCTTACTTTTGATGAAAAGCAGGTATTTAACTTTATAAATCACTCACAATCTCAACCTCATTCTCAAGGATATTTTCATAAGCAGTATAATTATCCTCCTGACCTAATTCAAAAATTTGATACCATAGAAAAAAGAATTGACCAATTAGAAAAACTCATCAAAGAACAAAGAGATAAGTCCTAACGCAACAATTTTCTCCTACTTTTCTGCTTCTTTCTAGCACATACTACATTCATGTAGTATTTCAATCTTGACATCTCATATTTTCAAAGGCTACTTTCTGGAATCAAGGAGAACTTTTTGGTATTCGTCAGCGTGACTGAGTGAGGCATACGTGTGTTTTGGGCAGATTGGTGTTGAGAAACTACTTTAATCAATATAGCTGCCAGTTTGGGTAGCCCTATGTTCATAAATGTAGCCTCTGAAAATGAAAGTATTGTGTGTTGTGGGGCTATATTTATCAATTAATTTTAAATGCACTTTTCTAATGACCGTCATTAGAAATAATATTCTATTGAATTATTTGGAATAAATATTATTGAAAAAATTTTGACTTTCCGGTCAATATTTATAAATTCAATTATCTATGAACATGAAGCATCGAAATAAGAAGATAGATTTTCTTTTGCAAACAGCAACAAAAGTATTTTATTTCCAAGGTTTTCATGGAACCAAAATGGAACATATTGCCAAAGAAGCAGGTGTCAGTAAGGGTGTTTTATATTTTTATTTTAAGAATAAAGAAGACTTATTTATGGCATTAGTTCATTATTCAATCTTGAAAATTCATGAAAATACTGAACAATTACTCAATGCTATAAAAGATCAAAATTCTAAAGAGCAGATAGTCATTTTTTTGAATTTTTATTTCAAAATGATTGAAGATTATCCTGAACTGCAACATGCTATTACGGAATATCTCAGCATGTCACATCCTTCAAGACAGATTGGTTTTGAGACGGGTATTACAACTGGAATGAGAGAAAGCTCCTATTATCAAGAGATACTAATGTCTCAATTTTTGACCACTTCTTTATTGGTAGAGTTGATAGAAAAAGGTCAGAAAGAGGGGAGTATTCTTAATCAGACAGATGCGAAAATCATCTTTGCCAATTTATGGTCTATCATGCTGGGATATGAAAAATTGAGCGTAGCAGATTCCTATTTTAAAGAAATAATGAAAGATTCGATTTCAGATTTCCATATTGATAGGCAAGTATGGCAGAAAAACATCATTGAAACAATAAAAAACATTTTAAACCAAACTATATGAAAAGTTTTAAAAACAAAGTAGCTGTAATCACAGGAGCTGGCTCAGGCATTGGAAGAGCAATAGCTTATCAATTGGCTAAGGAAGGCGCAAGTTTATCTTTGACAGATATTAATGAAGATGGTCTGAAAGAAACAGTAGCAAAATCTGAAACATTAGGGGCTAAAGTTTTTTCTAAAAAGAGCAATGTAGCAGCATTGGAAGAAGTACAATCATTTATTGCTGATTCACTTCAAAATTTTGGTCATATAGATATGATATTCAATAATGCTGGTATTGCTTTGGGTAAAAAGACTTTATTAGAATTATCTTATCCTGAATGGGAAAGAATCATGGGAGTAAATCTTTGGGGAGTAATCTATGGCACGAAAGAAGCATTGCCTCATCTCATGAAAAGGCCAGAAGCTGTCGTTGTTAATATTTCAAGTATTTTTGGTATAGCTGGTATCCCTGAGCAACTGCCTTATTGTACAACTAAATTTGCAGTTAGAGGCTTTACCGAATCTTTGAGAGCAGAGATGGAAGGTTCAAGTGTGGAGGTGTATTGCGTACATCCAGGAGGAATTAATACCAATATCGCTGAAGATGCCTTGAAAGATGCTGGAGATGATGTCAAAAAACGGAAAGAAGTGGAAAATTTCAAAAAGATGCTTGCTCATTCACCAGAGAGAGCTGCCAATGTCATTCTTACTGCTGTCAAAAAGAAAGATTACAAAATTCTTATTGGAGAAGAAGCTTATCTTTTTGATTGGATGACAAGAGTGATGCCTCAAAACTATACTAAATTAATCAATTGGGGAATGAATAAAATGCTTTCTTAATGAACCAAAGGATATTTTTATTTCCTGGGTTTGGAGAAAATTCAGAAGCCTACGACCCATTGATTCCCTATTTGAAAGATTATGAAATCAAGCATGTAGATTATCGAAAAATCCTTTCTCAAGTTCCTTTTTTCAATACTAGTGGATGGGAAATAGTCAAGTTGATTATCAAACATTATGGAATACAACCTGAAGATAAATTGGTAGGACATTCTACTGGTGGATATTTTGCTTTTTTAATCAGAGAAATTATTGGAAATGAAATCTGTATGATTGCAGGATTTAGTGATTGTGGCAAAGTGGTTCATCCTCTTTCCTATCCATGGTTCACTACACCATTTTTAAGCATTTCAGGGTTTACGGGGAGTAGATATGCGAGAAAATATATGTTGGATAAAGTCAAAGGCAAACCCGTCGCTGTCCCAATGGAAAGGGCAATGTTGCAAATGAAAGATTTTAATAATGAAGAATTATTTAAAATAAGCATGGTGCTGGCATTAGATGAAAAACCATTGTCTGTCCTTCCTCATCCTTTGCGTATCCATTCCAAATCGGATAAGCTAGTCAGATCGCCTGATGAACCTTATGTCGAAGTGGATGGAGGGCATTTCCCAATGGATTTAGATATTAAAGGTGTGGTGAAAGCGATGCAAGGATTTTTGTAGAACATTAAAATAGTTCTCCTTTAAAATCTTTCAATGGTATTTCTAAATCTAACAATACGATTGGAAAATCTTTAACTGCTTGCAATGGTGAAATAATCTGATTAAATGATTTTCTATCTTTAGTAATGTAGCCTTGTATTTTTCTATTGTACAATTGTGCCATCAACTTACAATCATCTTTTATTACATTTCGTTCAATATTTGCGACTTGTTCCTTGTGATTCAGTAAAATAGAGTGAAATTCACCTGCAGTTTTTCCGTCAAAGAAATCAAATGGAATAACTTTTACAAACTCTATAGGCAAGTTAATAGGGTCGTCTTTTACTGAGTATTCTGCAATAACTATAGTGGAAAGGTAGATTTCAATTTTCTTTTCTAAGAAGTATTTAAAATAGTCTTTTGCATTTTGGTGTAAAGTGTCATTGCTTTTTAGCAATCGAATACAAAAAGAAGTATCTATTAAAATACTATCCATTTGAACCTCCTCTTATTTGTTCAAGCCATAAATCAACATTGGGGATGGAATTCCATTTTGTTGAAGCTCTTTCAATCAGTAAATCCAACTTGTGTTCATCATAGTTAGGGTTGTAAGTAATATAATCTATTAATTTCAGGTCATAAGGTTTCTTGTCTGAAAGACTTTGCTTGCCTTTAGCTCTGATTCCATAAACTTTAAATAACCGTTTTTCTCCTTCTAAAAGTTGACGTTCGGTTGCGCTTACTATTAATTTTCCATACTCTTTAGTCAAAATATGAAAATTAGGATTGTTTCCACCTTCTTCATTAATTTTCCCATATAAAATAAACTCCGTATCGATATATGAAGCGACTACCTTAAAATAGGATGTATCTTTATTGATTTTTAAGATGGCTTTTTGGGCAGTGGAACTGTTAAATGAAAATTCTAAATTTCTTTCAGTAGCTTTACGCTGAAATTTATCAATAATCTCTGCCCTTTTATTGTCTAAAAAATCTATATTCTGTCTATTTTTTATTTCTGAACATAATCCATTAAAAAGTAATACTGCGGAAATAGGTAGATGAAAAATATTTCTAACAGAACCCTTTTCTAATTTATAAGAAATATGTGGACGTTCAGATTTTTCAGCTCTTGATGGATACAAAAAGGACTCTATGTCACTGATGATTTCTTTAATCTCAGTAATGTCAAGGTCTTTTGGTTCTAATAGATTATCTTCATTGAATCCATTGATCTTCAATTCTATATATCCTTGTTCCTCCACTTTGTAAATTTACTATTTTAAATAATACTTGTGTATCCCTTCTACATTGGCTTTTTAAAGTCTAAATATTTACCTCAATTCTATAGTGAATATTTTATTCCTAAGATAGTACTTTTTCTAAAATATTTATTTATTACTACAAATCGTATGAGACTTTTGAGTAGGATATAAAGTTTAGTATGCTAAAGACAACTTTTGCAATAATGATAGATTTGAACCTAGATGGGAATTATTTTTTAAAGAAAATATCCATAAATATAGGGTAATGGTCGCTATAACCTCCTAAATAACTAGGCCCACTGTATGTTCTATTAGGTTTGACACCAGGATATACATCATCTTTAACAGAGAGCCAATCTGGTTGAAAAATATGTGCAGAGGTCGTAGTCGTATAGATAGAATGGTCGGGGTTCAATAATGCTGGACTGATAATATATTGGTCCAACATATTCCATGATGACTGAAATTTATAGGAGCCATGTCCCTTTTTGTGTGCTGCATACATCATATTGAAAAAGTCCCCATCTTGCATCTCATTCAAATCACCTTTTCCTCTTAGTACCTCATAAACGCTTGCATTGCTCGGCTCATCATTAAAATCTCCTGTAATGATGATATTGGCTTGCGCTTGTTTATTTAAAATACTATCACATTTTGCCCTTACTTTTTCTGCGGCTAATATTCTTTTGGGTTCACTGATAGCTTCACCTCCTCTTCTAGACGGAAAATGAACGACGAAAAAGTGCAAAGTATCTGTTTTGTTAATTATGCCACTGACATACAAGATATCTCTAGTTTTGAAATGAGGATCTTGAGGCATTGTGACAGGAATAATCTGATGTTGTATTGGTCTAAATAAAGAACGGCGATAGAGCAAAGCAACGTCTATTCCTCGTTCATCTGGAGATTCTTCATGGATAATATTAAAATCAGATTCAGTCAAGGGAGTCGCTTGAACAAGGTCTTCCAATACCCTTTGATTTTCGATTTCTGTCAGTGCTATTAATGCAGGATATTCCCATTCACTGAGATTGGTAATGACTTTAAAAATCTTTTTTAATTTAGTTTGATATCGCTCTGCATTCCATTTATACATTCCCCAAGGGAGAAAATCGTCATCTTTTTTTAAAGTGTCATCATATAAATCAAAAAGATTTTCTACATTATATGTCATGATTCTAAAGTCACTCTCAGCGCTCTTTTCTATATTAGCAGAAGGAGTGGTTTGCTGTACGATAGAAGCATTTTTACATCCATAAAAAAATGTAATTATTAATATTAAAAAAGGAATTAATTTTTTCACTACTTTTGAAATTAAGAAACTTTCAATTAAATCTATTAATTTAAAACATCTTATGAGCAGCATATTAGATAAATTTCTTGATTTTTTGCCCAAAAGCAAAGATACAGATGAGATGTTAAACAAATTTCCTAATGAGATAGGAAAATATGGGTTTGATGCATGGGGTTTCAATATTAAAACTATCAAGCAATTTATTGCCTTAGGTCGATTCATGTATGAAGATTATTTTGAAGTCGAAGTCGAAGGTTACGAAAATATTCCTGCAACTGGACGCTGTTTAGTCATAGCCAATCATAGTGGACAACTGCCCATAGATGCTATTTTACTAGGATATGCATTGGCTAAAAACCCATTGGCCCCTCGTGCAAGTAAGGGAATGTATGAAAGATTTATCCCTACAATTCCATTTTTTAGTATTTGGTTCAGTCAGATGGGTGGAGCATTGGGGGATGTAGAAAATTGTATCAAAATGCTCAATAATGATGAGGCTGTGATGGTCTTTCCTGAAGGAGCCAAGGGCATTTCCAAACCTTGGTCTAAGAGGTATCGCCTTCAAAGATTTGGGAATGGATTTATGTATATGGCTAAAAAGACTCAATCGCCAATTATTCCTGTGGGCATTGCTGGATGTGAAGAAATTATGTACAACTTTGGCAATGTTGATTTTTTGGAGAAATTCTTAAGATTTCCAGCTGCACCATTGCTAGTGCCTTATTTTTTCAAATCTAAAGTGATTATCAAAATAGGTAAACCGATGTATTTTGATGATATGGATGACCATGATTACCAATTGGGACAAGATGTAGCAAAAGTCAAAAGAGAAATTGAAAGTCTGATTGCTGATGCTAGAAAAATAAGGGAAATAAAGATGGAGGAACAGAAGGAAGAAAAAGCTTCTCAAGCCTCTTTTAAATAATTTTTCAGGGAATGACTTCCCAATTTATACCGTTAAGTATATTGCCAATTTCATGATTGAATTTGTCAAGTCTTTATTTAATCTGTATTTTTGTGATACTTGATAATATAGCTATGGCAAATAACTTAAAAGTAGGTATCGTACAACATTCATGTGGTACAAACCGATTGGAGAATATTCAGAAAAGCCTCGATGGAATTAAATCTTGTGCAGAAAAAGGAGCTCAATTGGTAGTACTTCAAGAACTTCATACTGGAATATATTTCTGTCAGGTAGAAGATACTGATATGTTTGATTTGGCATTGCCTATACCAGGAGAAGATACTGAAATTTTTAGCCAAGCTGCTAAAGAAAATCAAGTTGTTCTAGTTTCTTCTCTATTTGAGAAAAGAGCTGCTGGATTATATCACAATACTTCTGTTGTTTTTGATAAAGATGGTAGTGTTGCTGGAAAATATAGAAAGATGCATATCCCTGATGATCCTGCATATTATGAAAAATTTTATTTTACGCCTGGAGATATTGGTTTTGAACCTATTCATACTTCCGTTGGAAAATTAGGTGTGCTGGTTTGCTGGGATCAATGGTTTCCTGAAGCCGCTCGATTGATGGCATTGGCAGGAGCAGAGTTGTTGATTTATCCGACTGCGATTGGTTGGGAAAGCACTGATGAATTGTCAGAGAAAAATCGTCAACATGGTGCATGGGAAATTGTACAAAGAGGTCATGCAGTTGCCAATGGCCTACCAGTGATAGTAGTCAATAGAGTAGGGCATGAGCCAGATTGGAGTGGTGTGACGAATGGAATACAATTTTGGGGGCAGAGTTTTGTAGCTGGCCCACAAGGAGAATTGCTTTATCGTGCTCCTAATGATATTGCTGTGTCTGATGTGATTGAAATCGACAGGGTGCGCTCTGAAAAAGTGCGTAGAATTTGGCCTTTTTTGAGAGATAGACGTATCGAGAACTATGGAGATTTAGTGAAAAGATTTAGAGATTAATTTATAGACCAATAAGATGTTAAGACTATTGGAATTGATAAAGTAGTAAAATTTCGGATTTGTATAAAAATTCAAAAAGGGCATCAAATTGATACCCTTTTTGTTGAATTTAAAAGATTAAATTCTAACTAAATTAAAATTTGTTTCTAGTATTTCGCAGCAAAAGTGCCTTTACTTATTGTTACATCTGTGCCATCTGAATCATTATGTAGTGTGCCACTAAAAGTGCCTTCAATTTCTGTTGAAGTAGCTTTTGATACTACGATAGTGAAGTTATCTGTTGGAGCAGCAGCCCAACCTGTAGATCCTTTCATATATGAAAAAGTAGGTAATACAGCAGAAGAAGGCATTGTTTTTAGGTTATAAGTCCCAGCTGTAATATCTGCGGGTAATAACATCATAACCATCTCAGTGGATAAAGTGGAGGTGTTAACTGAACTCGCACTTAAATTAATCTCGAAACCAGACTTCGAAACTAGACTTGTCAGATCATTGGATTTGAAATCTCCAGAAGTAGCACCTGAAGCAGTTAGCGTTACCATGCTATGCCCTGCTTGTAGTTCAGCTGCTTTGTTGGAGCTTTCATCTTTTTTGCAAGCATTAAAAATTAATAGGCTTGATAATAAAATAATAAAATTGAGTGTTCTCATAAAAAATGAATTTAGGGTTAAAAATGATATTTAAATCTATATAGTTTTTTATTTCATTAGAGAAATCTTAATATATTTTAACAATAGCATTTAACTATTCTTTAGATAAGGATATCTAAGGTCAAACTCCAATTGGCTCTTACCAGTCTGATTATAAGGAAAATGGTGAATGGCATCAATAAGTTTAAAATAATTCAATTGAGACATTTATCTGAAATTTCAGCAAAAAATGCTTAGTGCTTTTTACGGCACTAAATTAATTGCCACATCATCTGATAATCAGCTACTTAAAATAACGCTAAATGGAACAAGGACAAGTCAAGAGATGTAAATGAGGTTGTCGAAGTTTGAGATTTAGAGATTAATCTCTAAAAGATGCTATTCTAATATTTTCTTCAAGTCAGCAGGGGAATACTGAATAGATTTTAAAGTTTTATGATCAGCACTTCTATATACTAGAAATAAGCCATCTTTCTCTTTATAATAACTTTCTGTACCATCTTTTTCTAAATAGAATTTCATGGTAGCTTCTGCTTCCTGAAGGGTTTTGCATGCTTTACTCATATTTGACCTTTGAACCTCATCAAACAGATCTGAAAATTTATCTTTTAAACCAAATTCTAGAATAGCTCCCGATAAAACATACTGAATATCACAAAGCGCATCTGCTACTTCTATCAAATCATTATTAGCTATCGCTTCCTCTAATTCCTTTAATTCTTCAGCTATGAGCGACACACGAAGTTGGCATCTCTCTGCTGAAGGGATTTGGGGAGCGTCAAGAATAGGGTGTTGAAATGTCTGATGAAATTCTGCAACGGCACTTAATGTTTTGGGATCTTTCATGAATACTGAGAAGTTTAACAGATTTATAGATATAAATATATAGTTAAAATATAAACCAATTTTACAATTGTGGTCGTCTATTTTTCCAAGGTTGAGCATTTTCAAGTTGTCCTGCTAGACGGAACAAAGTGGCTTCATCTCCCATTTTGGCAGTAAACATCACACCAATAGGAAGATTATCTTTATTCCAATATAATGGTATATTCATAGAAGGTTGACCAGTCATATTGGCAATAGGAGTGTAAGGAATATAACCTAATGTTCGCTTGGCAATCGTATCAATAATCTTTGTGCCTTTGAAGTAAGGAACCAATCCAGCTTTGATTGCAATTTTTAAGACAAATTCCTCAATGGCACTACTTTGCAATGCTCCATTTTTAATTGGAGCCTGAGCCAATGTTGGACAGAGCCAAAGGTCATAAGTTTGATGTATTTGACCAAATCTTCTTGAGATAGTGTTCCATTGTTTTCGAGAATATGCAAAATCTCTTGCAGAATAAGTACGTCCCAAAATATTAAGTAACCAAGTAGTTAATTCGACTTCATTTTTTTGAATTTCACGACCTCTCATTTCTCCTAATATATCCAAGTCAGCAGCTACATCAGCCATTAACATGAAAAAGGTTTTAGTCAATAATGCTTCTTCATAAGGTAATGGAATTTCTTCTACTTCATGTCCAAGAGATTTTAAAAGCTTTACAGTTTGTTGTATCGCATCAAGGCAATCAGCATCTACAGATTGTCCAAATGGATGTTGAGTGCTATACGCAATTCTAAGTTTTTGAGGATCTCTACTGACTTCTGAAAGGAATGAATTTTCAGGTGCTTGGAAAATAAATGGATCTCCAGGCTCAGCCCCAATGAGTGCATCTAATAATGCTGCACTATCTCTTACTGTTCTAGATAAGGCAAATGACGATACTAGACCACTCCATGCTTCCCCGTTTCCTGGTCCTAAGCTGATTCGCCCACGGCTAGGTTTGATGCCAAATAGACCACATGCTGATGCAGGTATTCTGATAGAACCACCGCCATCTCCAGCACTTGCCATCGGGACAACTCCTGCTGCTATCGCTGCCGCTGAACCACCGCTACTTCCTCCAGCACTATATGCAGGATTCCATGGGTTTTTGGTAATACCATTGGCTTTAGGTTCAGTAAAAGGGGTAATTCCAAATTCAGGTGTATTGGTTTTGCCAAAAATATTCAAACCAATATTTTTCATTTTTTTCACTGCATAACTATCTTCTTTTGGAATATAGCTCTTCATTGACTGTGAACCATGAGTCATAGGTTCTCCTGCAAGATATAGCTCCAAATCTTTCATTAAAAATGGAACTCCTGCTAAAATATGATTGGGTAATGCTTGAGTTGCACGCTCCCTTGCTTTTCCGTACATTGTATGCACTATTGCATTAAGGGACGGATTGATTTGTTCCGCTCTTAAAATAGCTACTTCTAAAACCTCCGAAGCACTTACTTCCCCTTTGCGAATCAACTCAGCCAATCCGAGTGCATCATATTGTATATAATCTTGAAAATTCATTTTTATGAATTAGTTTGTTCTTTATCCCAGTTGTCAATAAATCTTATCATTACAGTTTTTAACGCCTCAAGTCCATCTGGATTCAAGTGTTCTAAATTATCTAATCTAGTATGATAACTATGGTCATACTTATTTGAGTCCATGCCCAAAATAAATGCAGATGGAAGACCATTAATAGCAAATGCTGAAGCATCGGAAGCGCCTATTGGCAAAGGTCCTTTTTTTACGGGTACATTGCTTTGTTGGAAGGCAGTTTCTAGTTTTTGAACGAGATTTTCAGGAAATGTTACAAGGGTATTGATTTCTTTTGTGGCTATCGTAAGATTGGCTTTTTCTTTTATTGTATCTATATTGATTAAAACAGCCTTCTCTTTTAATAGTTCTTCTTTGTGTTCAGCTACATAAGCGAAAGCTCCTCTTAATGCTGGTTCTTCACTTCCAAAACTGACCAATTTCAGTCGAGTATGTTTCAGTTTTTCTTGAGAGAAATATTTGCCCATTTCTACTGCCATTGCTACTCCAGTCAGGTTATCTATGGCACCATCTACTGGCTCTTCTCCATGCATAAAGAACATAGATAAAGCTGCTGGCGAAATTGCAACAAATACGTAATAAGGCCACATAGCTATACCTTTTGGCAAAGCGAAATAAGAATATATCCATAATAAGCCTAAATAAATAGGCAAGAGGACAAAGCCAAAGCCAGCTATGACATTGAGTGCCATGCCAAATGTTTTAAAATGATACCACCATTGAAATTCATATACACTGTCGATATGCCCAGCAATGATGAGGGTAGATTTTACTTCTCCAGTAGGTTCTATTTTCCCTTCTACATTCCAAGATTTTTCTTTTGGAAATAGGAAGTCCAAAACATGTCTATATGTCAAAAAATGCCAAATGAAAAGTATTGCACCAACTCCTGAAATCAAGACTCCCAATAATATCTTTTGAGAATAAAGAGTAGTCATCAGCCACAATGTAAACCAATAGATAATGCTAAATATTTTTAGCGATTCAAAGTGTGAAGAAAGAGGGCTTTTAAACTCTTCTATTTTTACTTGATCGCAGAAACCTCTTAATGTGTCAGCGGTAAACTCCTGAGCACCTTTCTCTTGTTCAGAACCTGCTGGACGACCTCCGTATTTCTCAATGACGTTTGAAATAAACTGTATCATCTATTTAAAAATTTGGAGTTAAAATACTAAATTTTTAAAAGAAAATGAAAGTTAGAAGACTATTGTTAGACCAAACGAAAAATCATTTAGCTTAAATGCATTTTTGAACTCAAATATTTGAAAAGTACTTTCCTAATCTATTATTTCAAATCCTGTATATTTCTGCAATACAGTAGGAATCTTTATTCCCTCAACTGTTTGGTTGATTTCTAATATAGCTGCCAGCACTCGTGGCAATGCCATTGCACTACCATTAAGAGTATGTGCCAATATTTTCTTATTATCCGCAGCTCGGTATCGCAATTTTAATCTATTGGATTGAAAGGTTTCAAAATTAGAAACAGAACTTACCTCCAACCATCTTTCTTGTGCTACTGAATAAACCTCAAAATCATAAGTCAATGCACTTGCAAAACTCATATCTCCACCACAAAGTCTTAAGATTCGATAGGGTAATTCCAATTTTTTTAAGAGCCCTTCTACATGTGCACACATCTCGTCCAGTGTCTGATAAGATTTTTCTGGATGTTGAATCTGAACAATTTCTACTTTGTCAAATTGGTGCAAACGATTCAAACCTCTAACATCTTTCCCATAGCTACCAGCCTCTCTTCTGAAACAAGGAGTATAGCCAGTAATTTTGATAGGAAATTCTTTTTCCTCAATAATAACATCTCTATAAATATTGGTCAAGGGCACTTCAGCTGTTGGTATTAGATAGAAATTATCTACAGTAGCATGATACATTTGCCCTTCTTTATCTGGTAATTGTCCAGTGGCAAATGCTGAATCTTCATTGACCATGTGAGGAACCATCATCTCTGTGTATCCAGCTGAGGCAGCTTCTGTCAAGAAGAAATTGATTAATGCTCTCTGAAGAATAGCTCCTTTACCTTTATATACTGGAAATCCTGGAGCTGTCAATTTAGTGCCTAATTCAAAATCTATAATATTATATTTTTTTACCAATTCCCAATGAGGCAAAGCTCCTTCTTGTGCATTGGGAATAGTATCAACTTGGTAAGCAATGAAGTTGTCTTCAGCAGTTTTCCCAGCAGGTACAATATCGGCAGGAAGATTAGGAAGTAAAACCAGATTTTGATACAATTCTTGCTCAATATTTTGGAATAATAGTTCTAAAGTTTCGAGTGAATCTTTGATTTCAGCAACACGTACTTTGACTTGTTCTGCTTGAGGATCTTTGTTTTTGACTAACAATCCTATTTCTTTGGACAATTTGTTTCTCTCTGCCAATAAATTATCTATTTCCGATTTGGTGGAACGTCTTTTTTCGTCAATAGCGATAATCGTATCTACCAACTCTAATTGCTGAAAATTTTTCTTAGCTAATCGTGCTTTAACTTCTGAAGGATTAGATTTTAAAACTTCTAATTGTAACATAAAACAAATTGAGGTGTCAAAGATAAGAAATCAACAATTCAATTCTGCACATTCAATCGCTGATTTCAATGATTAACTATCTAATTGTTTGAAATTGGAGAAAATCATATTAGCCATAAATGGCTCCACCCATATTATCTCTTTTAGCTCCAGTGACTGTTGATAGACAATTATTTCTACCTAAATATCTCATTAACCCCAAAAAACCAATAATTAAAGCCTCTTTAAACTCAATTATTTCTTTTGAAGGAACATCAATTTTTGAAGAGGAATAATGCTGAATGCGCTCTATAAGATATTGATTGTAAGCACCTCCTCCTGTAACTAAAGTTTTGGATTGTCCTTGAATGGAATCGCTGATTTCTTTAGCAATATGTTCTACGACAGTCGCTAATTTATCTTCTATAGAAATATTTATACCATCAATGTGTGGCATCCAATCGCTCAAAAGATGTTCTGTTCCTAATGATTTAGGAAAAGGTTTTTGATAATATGGAACAGCTTCTAATGTTTTTAACAGGTATGGATTGACTTTCCCTATTCGTGAGATTTCTCCATGTTGATCATAAGGAAAGCCCATCTGTTGAGATAGCAAATTTAATAATGTATTACCTGGGCATACATCAAATGCTTTAATTGACTTAACATCGTGAATACTGATATTGCAAATGCCTCCAATATTGATAAAGCTTGAATATTCTGGAAATAAATATTTTTCACCAAACGGGACTAATGGCGCTCCTTGTCCTCCAAGTGCCATATCGTATGTTCTTAAGTCACTCACTACTGGTTTGCCTGTCAATGCTGATAATGTTGCTCCACAACCTATCTGAGTTGTAAATGATTGATGTGGTTGATGAAATATTGTTTGACCATGAGATACGATGATTTCTGCTTGATGATTGCCTTGTTGTTTTTCAAAAAAACGTTGAATATATTTTGCTTGCATAACAGAAAATTGATGGTGCATTTCTGCCAATTGATATGCAGTTCCTTGATGGAGACTTCGGAGTGTCCCTTGAAAATCCGAATTGTATTCATAGCAAACAGCATCTAAGATTTCAAAACTCCAGGTGTCATTCTCTTCAGTAAAACGAGCTAGACAGATATCCAAACCATCTAGTGAGGTGCCAGACATTAATCCGATAACTTGATATTCTTTCATATTTGTTGGACAGTGTTACAAGGTAAAAATAAGGTGAGTATAAAACGATTTCAATACTAGAAAATCTTAAATTTCATGTTTAAATAAACCATTGTAACGTACTTAAATATGGGTATTCCTCTTTTTAAATGTCAAAATTTTCCTAAAAACATTGCAACGTTCCAAAAAATATTATTTCTTTGCATTACTTTATATTTCATAAACAATATTCATTGTTAGTTTTCTAAAACAAACTCATAAGAACCCAATATTTTAGTGTGTTCTACAAGTGTACTTAAAATTTTATGCATTCAATAGAAGATTTAAAAAAGATGTTACTCCTTGATTTAAAGGAAATAGCATTAGAATTTGGAGAAAATAAGACAAACGTTTCAAAAATGAAGAAACAAGATCTTATTGATACTATCATCAATAGACAAGGGCAATCGTCTGTTAATACATCCCCAGCGACTGATTTAGTTGAAGTAATGGAAGAAGATGAAGCTACAGATGCGGCTCTAGGCGCTTTTGAAAAGAAAAAACGCAACAGAATATTTAGAAAAGTATCCGAACCAGTTGCTATTCAGACTAAAAACTATTCATCTTCAAATGAAGAAGAAGCTAATGTTCCTGCTGACAGTGAGAACAATGATACCAATAGATTAGAAGATACTATCTTGAGCAAATCAGTAGATACTCCTCCAGGTATGCCTGAAATTCCTAATGTTAATCAGATGAGGAAACCTCAACATCATCATCAAAAGAGAAGAACTGAGGAAGCTCCAGATGAAAGGAAAATTCAAGAAAAGGTTGTATTTGATTTTGTTACACCAGAACCTAAAAGCAAAGAACCTTTATTTTTTGAGAAATCAGAAGCTGGTAAAGGAGTAGAGGATATTAAAGAATCTGAGACTCAAGTTGTTAAAGAGGCTTCTACTGAAGGACATCCAAAGCAACATAGAGATAGAAACAATAAAATGCCTTATCCTAATAAGGAAAAAGGTCATCATAATGGTGATAGAGAGAAGCAAGCTGATTCCCAAGAAGGAGAGAGGTCTATAGAAAAACCTAGTGTGGATATTTTTGCTCAATTAGATGCATATATTACTGCAGAAGGAGTACTTGAAATTATTCCTGATGGATATGGATTTTTAAGATCTGCTGACTATAATTATCTTTCCTCTCCAGATGATGTATATGTTTCTCCATCTCAAATCAAAAACTTGGGTTTAAAAACAGGAGATACAATTACCGGTCTTATTCGACCACCAAAAGAAGGTGAGAAATATTTTGCACTTCAAAAAGTCGATAATATTAATGGAAAGCAACCTCATTTGATTAGAGATAGGATACCATTTGATTATTTGACCCCTTTATTTCCTACTGAAAAATTAAATCTATTTTTAGAACCTAATAATTTCTCTACAAGAGTAGTTGATTTATTTGCGCCAATAGGTAAGGGTCAGAGAGGTATGATTGTAGCCCAACCTAAAGTGGGTAAAACAATGTTGTTAAAAGATATTGCTAATGCTATCGCTAAAAATCATCCTGAAGTTTATTTGATTGTTCTTTTAATCGATGAGCGACCTGAAGAGGTGACAGATATGCAACGAAGTGTAAATGCGGAAGTCGTTGCTTCTACTTTTGACGAGCCAGCAGATAGGCATGTGAAAGTTTCAAATATTGTCTTACAAAAGGCCAAAAGATTGGTAGAGTGTGGACATGATGTAGTCATTTTGTTAGACTCTATTACAAGATTGGCAAGAGCATACAATACAACAGCTCCTTCAAGTGGAAAGGTTCTTTCTGGAGGTGTTGAAGCCAATGCACTTCATAAACCAAAACAATTTTTTGGCGCAGCTAGAAATATTGAAAATGGTGGTTCCCTTACAATTGTAGCTACTGCTTTGATTGACACAGGTTCTAAAATGGATGAGGTTATCTTTGAAGAATTTAAAGGTACTGGTAATATGGAGCTGGCATTGGATAGAAAAATTGCCAATAAACGAGTATTCCCTGCTGTAGATGTTGTCGCTTCTTCTACAAGAAGAGATGATTTATTACTGAAGAAAGAAATCCAACAGAAAATGTGGATACTTCGTAATCATCTTGCAGATATGAACCCAGATGAAGCTATCCAATTTGTATTAAATCAGATGAGAGGTACTCGTAGTAACGAAGAATTTTTAATCACAATGAATAAATAATAGATTATTTAACATAAAAAGATTGTAAAGAGGTAAAAAAGCGTATCTTTGCAGTCCTTGTAAAAAATATAGAAGATGAAAAGGACTTATCAACCTTCAGTACGTAAGAGAAAAAATAAACACGGTTTTAGAGAAAGAATGAAAACCAAAGGTGGAAGAGCAGTATTAAATGCACGTAGAGCAAGAGGTCGTAAAAAACTTTCTGTTTCTGACGAGTTAAAATTAAAATAAACTATTCTGAAAAAGGAAGGGTCATATAATAATACTTTTCCTAGAAGCATAAGCCTAAAAAGCGTGAAAGATATTGATGCGCTTTTTAGGCATCGCTATTTTTTAAATAGTGGTCTTTTTAGAATTTATTTTTTGCAACAAGAGCTTTCAGAAGGCAAAGAAAAAGTTAGTTTTTTGGTCAGTGTTACCAAGAAAAAATTTCCTCATGCTGTGGATAGAAATCGTATCAAGCGATTGATACGTGAAGCTATTCGACATGAGCAATCAATTCTGCATCAAATTATTGATAATTCTGAATTTAGATATCTTTTTGCATTAACTTACATGGGTAATACATTGCCTGATAGTGCTACGACTACAAAATATGTAAAAAATCTTTTTCAGCTTTGGGTGAAGAAACATGAAAAGAATACAACAGATTCTCATCTTTCCTCTGGTACTATTGATTAAAATCTATCAATGGGTGATTTCGCCTATGTTAGGTCCCAATAAGTGCCGTTACCAGCCTACCTGCTCGCATTATGCATTAGAAGCTCTTAAAAAGCATGGTTTGTTGAAAGGAGGCTTTTATGCTGCCAAACGTATATTATCTTGCCATCCTTGGGGTGGACACGGTTATGACCCAGTGCCTTAGTTTTTCCACAAAATCATATTATATTTTCAACTCAGCAATTTCTATGTTTTATACTTCTGCATCATGGATATATGGAACTTTCATTACTTTAGTTTCGACAAATTCTCTTTTATCTAATAGCCTGACGAAGTACAACGAATAGCAAAATGCCTCACCGTCTCAGTATTGGATAGTTGTATTCATGGCTATTTTCTATTCGTCATAATGATGTCAGTATTGGCTTCAGATCTTTCATCTCTTATCTTGATTCATGGTTCTTGATTCCCGATTCCTATCATCACTCCACAAACTCATACCATATTTTCAGTCCCGCAATCTCTAAAATTTTAGCTTCTACATCGTGCTTGTATGGAAAATCTTCTACTTTGGTTTTGAGATATTTTTCCTCTCCAGCTTCATCAATTTGATAAATATCCGTAGTCCTTTTGGATACCATATAATTACTTTTTTCTTCAAGAATATAATACTGTGGTAGCCCGAAAGAAATCAGCCAATTACCTTCTCCGTATTGATTTCCATTATTATTTCCATATAAAACACTTGTATTGTTATTTAAAAAAAAGTCAAAATCAGCGTTTGTAACACCATATCTATTTAAAAACAATAGTTCTTCATTGATTAATCTTTTTAATTTTTTAGGAATACTAAGTGCTTCCACATATTCGAAGTTAAAATAGGCCATATACTTACTATATTTATCATTTCGAATAAACTTAGAATCCATCACTGTTGATTCAGGCAAATCATATTGATTATATTTCAATACTTTGGACTCTATTGGAAAATATGTTGTAACTGAGTTTGAGACATAATCACTAAACATAATTCTTTCAAATTTATTATCTTTCCTATTTATTTCTAACTCTCCTTCTATGGATAACATAGTTAATAATTTAGTTAACACATTTATCTTCTCAACTTTATTCTGACTTATTAATATTTTAGTATCCATCCATCCAAAGTCTGCGACACCTTCGAGATATACCAATTGTATTTGATTTTCAGATTTAATGATTTCTATGGGATTAGAAGAATACCCTAATGCCTCAAGTATAATATCATTTAATTGGCCTGTAGAATCATATTTGTAATTATAAACTCCTTTACTTAACTCATTGCTTTCTATAAATTCAACTTTTGTTATTTGTATATCTCGATTGTCTTCTTTTGAAACATTATCTTTTTTACAACCAATTAAAATAGACAAGACGGCGATACAGATGTGCAATTTAATAATTGAAATTTTCATGATTGTATATTTTCAAGGGTTAATGTTTAATGTAGCATCTATGGGTACTTCAAAATTACTGGGAATCAGCACATATCCCATTGCATCCAAAGCAAGCGACACTCCGCTGTTGACCGCTACATTTTGTGAGTGGATGTGACCGCAATGTACGATATTGGTGTTGATGCTCACTGTTTGGTTATCATAATATAAAATGCTGTTGCACGATGTCGGGCAGGTGGCAGGTACTAATACGTTTTTGGTCACAGGAATGTTCACTCCGCCTCCATAGCCCACAGAGACTCTTACCCAAGCACTGCCAGTGCTAAGGCTTTTATACGAAATGGCAGATCCTGTATTAGATCCCACTATCTGTAGGTTGGGCGATACCGTCCATGAGAAAGTAGCCCACGCAGGAGGATTGCTCACGGTGGCGGATACAGTACCACAAACAGAATCGACAGTAATTATTGGAGGGGTGATTAAAGAGAGATCATCAGACAAACATCCAGGAGTGGGCTTATCTGGGAATACGGAATAGGCATGGTTCGCCCACGCAGGATATCCCAGCTTGCCCATTGCACTTTCCATGAAATAATGAATGTTTTGAAATACTATATCTCTTTGATTGATGGACAAACTCATGTCAGGTATATAGGGTGACGATTGAATTTTAGTTTGCATAAAATCCCAAGATCCTATACAGAAATTATCAGGGTTTAAACTTGCTCCGAAAACCCCATGTCCTCCATTAATAACTTGCCCAAATCCTATTTTATTATGATTTAAAGTCAACAAATTATATAAATATTTTGAACTATAAACATGAGGATATAAGCTTACTATATTTGTATTGTAATAAAATGTATATGGGCAACTGCTGTCATCGGTAAATTTATAACTTACTCTTCCTTGATTTTGATTGAGAAGTTCATCACAAGTACCATGCATGAAATTTACAGCAACATTATTTGTATTAGTTGTATTGTTAGAAAATATATTATTATATAAGCTACCACCTGCCATAGGAATGATACCTTTTATATTAGGCATGGGATATCCTTGACTAATCACATTAGCCCCTGTAAGGATTGGAGTTTGGGAATCATTATCACAATTTGAATATGGAATACTTGTAGGGATTTCATTTTGATCTAAGAAAACAGAATAAATTGCTAAAATAGCTCCTGCACTTATTCCGGCTACAAATACATTGTTTGGATCAATATAATTATTTGCATTATTGATTTCTTGTTTAAACTTTACCCTAAAATCCCTGAACGACTTTAATGATGCGTGTTCTAATCTCGCTTTTGCTTCACTGCCATTTAAGAAAGAACAATTAGCATTGATTAATAACCCCAAAATCTTAAGTTTATGAAATGCATTTGTTTCAACTCCATAATTTATCCATTTAACAATATATCCTGCATTAGCTAGCTTTTTAGCTAATTTTAAATTATCGTGCAAACTATTATTCGAAGGGTTTAATTCCGCTTGATTATCTTTTTGTACAAAGGCACCGCCAGATAATAAAAATATTGCAGGATATAAACTTTGTGATTCCATAATATTTCCATTTTCATCCATCATTTTTGGAATAAAACTATAAATCTGAGCATCTGTGTACCATTCCACATTTTCATCATGGTGAATTTCTTTGCCGTTTTCAAAACTAATCTCATAAGGCGTAGCCTTGATGAACTGCGAGTCTATTTCCACAATGTATTGAGGCTTTTCCTCTTTGGGTTCGTCTTGTGCCATTGCACTTTTATCTGTCAGGCAGATAGACAGCAACAAAGCTATTAAATATAATTTTTTCATCGCTGACACCTTTTTAATTCGTTAGAATCATTTTCTTGGTAGCTACTTCCTTGCCGTTACATATCAGCGTATAGAGATACATACCTGCTTTCAGGCTACCTGCATCCACAGTAATGCTGCCTCTCCCTTTCTGTGAGATGGCATAGCTTCTGAGTTCTGCACCGTTCAGATTGTAGATATGAATACTACTGTTCCGGCAATTCTCAGGAATGGTATAAGCGATGACCGTCTGCTGATAAAAAAGGATAGAAACACTAAAAACTTTACATTTGAAGATACAATCAAAAAATACTTATTCACGATATAATATTTTTTATTTAACGAAATATACATATTATTAAATTAAAAAGCAAATTATTTTCTTTTTCTATATTACTATTTAGATTCATCCTAATTAGATGTCAAGTTTTTGTATTTCTTGCATTGATTAAAGTTTGAAAGGGAATTATTTGTTATATTGGGTCGCTAATTTTTTAAAAACATGTCATCTGAAAAATATCAACATTTGCTAGAACCATTGGATTTGGGGTTTACTACTTTGAAGAACAGAACATTAATGGGTTCTATGCATACTGGACTAGAAGAGGCTAAAGGAGGCTTCCATAGACTAGCATCTTTTTTTGCTGAAAGAGCAAAAGGAGGAGTAGGGCTGATAGTAACAGGTGGTGTCGCTCCCAATTGGGAAGGATGGGTGAAGCCATTTGCAGCTAGGATGACCAATAATAATCATGTAAAACAGCATAAAATAGTGACCAAAGCTGTCCATGAAGCAGGTGGGAAAATAGCTATGCAAATATTGCATACAGGGAGATATGCATATCATCCTTTAAGTGTTGCTCCTTCTAATATTAAATCTCCAATCACACCTTTTGGCCCTAGACAAATGACTTCTTGGGATATTAGAAGAACAATTGAGGATTATGTCAGTGCAGCAGTTTTAGCTCAGAAAGCGCAATATGATGGTGTTGAAATCATGGGTTCTGAAGGATATCTGATTAATCAGTTTATTGTCAAACATACCAACTTGCGAACAGATGAATGGGGAGGCTCGTATGAGAATAGAATTAAATTCCCTATTGAAATTGTCAAAAAAGTGAGAGAAGCTGTTGGTGAAAAATTTATTATCATCTATAGGTTGTCCATGATAGATTTGATTGATGATGGAAGTACATGGGAGGAAGTTGTTCATTTGGCTAAGGAAATTGAAAAAGCAGGTGCAACAATTATTAATACTGGGATTGGCTGGCACGAAGCACGTATCCCTACTATTGCTACTCAGGTACCTAGAGCAGCCTTCTCATGGGTAACTCATAAACTCAAAAGTGAAATCAATATCCCTCTTTGTACAAGCAACCGTATCAATACGCCAGATGTTGCCAATCAGGTCATAGAAAATGGACATGCAGATATGGTATCTATGGCAAGACCTTTCTTGGCTGACCCATATTTTGTTGCGAAGGCAGCACAAGGCAAAGCTGATGAAATTAATACTTGTATTGCTTGTAACCAAGCTTGTTTAGATCATACTTTTAGTAATAAAACTGCATCTTGCTTAGTAAATCCAAGAGCTTGTAACGAAACGATTTTTGATTATAGTCCTGCTAAATCTACTAAAAAATTAGCAGTTGTGGGCGCAGGGACTGCAGGATTGACATTTGCAACACTGTCAGCTCAAAGAGGACATCAAGTGACGTTATTTGAGAAAGATAAGGAGATAGGAGGTCAGTTCAATATGGCAAAAATGATACCTGGCAAGGAAGAGTTTTACGAAACTATCCGATATTTTAAAAAGCAGATTGAATTGACAGGAGTAAAATTGATACTTAATAAAAATGCAAGTATTGATGACCTTAAAGATTTTGATGAAGTGATTTTGGCAACTGGGGTTACTCCTAGAGATTTGACTATTGATGGAATCGGTCACGAAAAAGTAGTTTCGTATATAGATATTTTAAAAGAAACAAAAACTGCAGGAAATCGTGTAGCTGTGATCGGTGCAGGGGGAATAGGCTTTGATGTTTCAGAATTTTTATCCAGTAAAGACCCTCATCATCAACCAAGTGTTCAAGAGTGGTTGGCAGAATGGGGAATAGACCCTAATAATGAAGTAAGAGGAGGCGTAGAAGGTATTCGTCCTCAAATCCCAATTTCGCCTAGAGAAATTGTCATGTTCCAAAGAACTGAAGGTAAGATAGGTGCAAGATTAGGGAAAACCACAGGTTGGATTCACCGTACTAATTTGAAAAAGAAGAAAGTGAAAATGGTGGATGGCGTTGAATATCTAAAAATTGATGATGAAGGATTGCATTATAGAGATAAAGATGATGCTATTAAAGTATATCCATGCGATACAGTAGTAATATGCGCTGGTCAGGTATCTTTGAAAGACTTAGAGAACCCACTTCTAAGTTTGAATAAGCCTGTACATTTAATTGGAGGTGCATTTAAAGCCGCTGAATTAGATGCTAAAAGAGCGATAGACCAAGCTGCTCGATTAGCTGCTAAAATCTAATATTTCAATTTTTGGTTTTAAACTTTTATCAAATAGAAGTGAACTTAATTTGAAATATAAATAGAGATGAACATAGATTGATTTTAATTGTGCAACTTTGCACATTCGCTTTTAGAATAAAAATATTTACAGGAGAACAGTTAAATGATGATTTTTGAGCGCCCTCAGACCGCGAGGAAACTTTATCCATATCAGGAAGTTTATATTGAAAAGATTTTTCAGCACTTGACAGATAATCCTGTGAAGGAAAATCTTTTATTTCAATTGCCTACTGGAGGAGGTAAGACTGTAATCTTTGCTGAGATTGCCAGAAGATTCATTAATCAGAGTGGAGGTAAAGTACTTATTTTGACGCATAGAATTGAGTTGTTAAAACAGACAGCCAATGCATTAGAAGAAGCCAATGTCCCTTCTAAATTAATTATTAGCGAAGTTGGAGATTTGGACGATCAAGAAAACTTTATGTGCTTTTTGGCAATGGTCGAGACGCTCAATAATCGCCTTAAATCTGATGGCTGTTATCTGAAAGATATTGAATTGGTGATTGTCGATGAAGCTCATTACAATTCATTTAGAAAAATCTTTCACTACTTTAAAGGAACAATTATATTGGGAGTTACTGCAACACCTCTCAGTTCCAATCAGCAATTGCCCCTCAAAGACAATTATTCTAAGTTAATTATAGGGGATAGTATCAAAGAACTAGTTGAGAAGGGGTTTTTAAGCTCTTCTACTACGTTTACCTATGATGTTCATTTAGGTGGATTGAAAATAGGAATGGATGGCGATTATACTGTAAGTTCTTTAGATAGAATTTATAGCGGTTATGAAATGCAGGAAAGGTTAATCGCTGCTTATAAAGAAAAGGCGCTTGGAACTAAAACACTGATTTTCAATAGTAGTATTGCAATGTCCAAACAAGTTGAGCGTCTTTTTGATGATGCAGGTTTTGAAATTCGCCATTTGGATAGCACCAATAATAAGCAAGAGAGGAAAGAAACACTAGAATGGTTCAGAGATACTCCTGATGCGATTATCACTTCAGTAGGTATTTTGACAACGGGATTTGATGAGCCTACTGTGGAAACAATAATCCTCAATCGTGCTACTCGTTCTCTAACACTTTATCACCAAATGGTTGGACGTGGTAGTAGAAAATTAGATAATAAAGACCAGTTTACAATTATTGACCTAGGTAATAATGCACGTAGATTAGGTCTGTGGCAAGATTATATTGATTGGCAAGATGTTTTTGTCAATCCCGAAAGATTCCTAGAGCATCTAGTAGAAAGAGAAGAAAAATTGGATAAGGGTTTAATGTATGTTTTGCCAGAAGAGGTAAAATTGAACTTTCCCAAAACTGATACTTTTGATTTTGATATGGAAGAAGAATATTATTTCCTTCTCTCCAAAGGCAAAAAGACGATTGAAGCTATTGACTTATCTGTAGATGACCATTTTAATAGAATCTTGGAAAACGCTGAAGATTTATTTCACGGCTTAGATTTATTGAAAATCTTACAAGATGAAATCAAATACCGATTGAGTGTTTATACCAATTGTACTGCAAAGAGTACAAAAAATTATTTCAATTGGCTTCTAGAAAATTATAACGAAGAAATCAAAAGAAGGCTTAGAGCCTCTCTTCCTATTAATTTTGATGACGAAGATTAGCATATCAATATCCCGAAATATTGTTTTTTACCCATCATAACTAGGGTCACTTAGCTTCTCGAAACCTAGAGGAAAAATTAAAATGCAGGTGGTTGAGGTTCTCGAATTAACTGCAAAGAACGCTAAGTTATACCACAAAGTTTCACAAAAAAGAACGAAGTTTCTCAAAGAATTGCTTTGTGTATTTTGTACCTTCTTAGTGTCTGTTGTGTAATAGTTTTTAAAATTAACCGCAAAGCACACAAAGGTTCTACACAAAGTTCACGGAGTGATGACAGAACTACACGTTGCGAATGCGCCCTGCACCATAGATTTTGATACTGGGCACCCACTATACGAAGAAAGCGTAATTTCTTCAACTGTTTGAGACGAAGTTGAGTTTTGAAGAAATAGCTTTCAAGTATTTAGTGGGTCAGCGAAAAATCCGGTGCTGGTCACTGAGTTTGTCGAAGTGCTTTTGCATACTTTTTCTTCTAAAGAAAAGTATGAAGAAAAAATAATGAGACAATGTGGAGATGTGAAGATTTGGAGATTTGAAGATGTGGTGAGATGAGAGATGAGAGATGAAAGAGCTGATGATTGAATTTGCCTCGTAGAGGCTACCGCTTGGTAAGAAAAAATAATCAACCAACTATTGCTCCGTAGGAGCTACCCTAAATAATATTGTCGTCAAATTATACCAAAGGTTCACAAAGAAGAACGAAGTTTCTCAAAGAATTGCTTTGTGTATTTTGTGTAATAGTTTTTTTTAAACCTTATTTTTTTTCAGTGAAAATTTTCAAATGGCCCTTGTCAGAAATTTGTCGTACAGACTTACTCATCTGACGAGTACTTTTGTTTATCCACATGAGTGTATAGTCGTCAGGATTAGCAGTATTAATAATTTTTACGACAAAATGTGGTTGATAATTATAAGTATCTTCAGTAAGAACACTGATTTCTACAAGCTGGAATGTCTTAGATAGTGGTTGATACAGATATTGATAGGTATGATAGTATTTCTCTAAAGGTAAAGTTCCAACAACAATATCCCAACCAGCAACTTGTGCAAAATATGCTTTGGGTGTATTTTGTTTTGAAACATTTTGATGATTATTATAATAAATTGTATCCTGGCTAAAGGTGGTCTGGAGCGTATCTTTTGCAGTCAGAGCTTCCCTATAAATGATTTGCCCTGATAGTGTATAATAGACTTCTTCTTCGTGTTGTTGAAAATCATTTTTAAAAATATCTTTGACTATCCAGCGATTATTGCTTTTATTTACCTCTCTTGCCAATTCATATTCCTTTTTCTCTCCTTGAAATTCGTAAGTTACTTGAAAATATAAATCTTTAGGTTGGAAAGGGTTTTGTATTTGAGGAAATGTATCTACTTTTTGGATATTCCAAATAGCACTTTTTAATACTTCTGGTGAAATACTGAGTTGTTGAATTGCAGATGTAGCTCCATCTGATAGAAAATTAAATTTTCCACCAATATATTTAGCTAAAAACTGTTCGATTGCTAGATAAAGCGTATGTTTATAATTGGCAGACTGAAAATTTTCATTTTTTGCAAAAAGATATTGCACAGGAACATTATTGTCGTGCAATTGTATCACCATGCTTTTGATAGCTTGTAATGAAACATCTGGATGACTAGAATCTTGAGCAATCAGCATAGGAGTATGAATACTTTCTACGGCTTGTGAAGAACTGTATTTTTGTAAGATATCGTCAGATATATTTCCTCCATAGAGGTATTGAATTTTTCTTTTCTCGTCGCTCCATTCATCAGGGGTAGAATGATATGAATATAGAAGGTCAGTAGTGCCAAATAAATTAATTCCAGCTTTAAACAATTGCGGATAGAATGCAGTGGCAGCAGTAGCTAAATAACCACCTATCCCTTGACCCATGATAGCAATATAATCAGACGCAATCGTACCTTTCTGTATCATTGCCTGAACACCAGATTGAATATCTTCTAACATAGAGGAATATAGATTGGTCGAACTGCTTAGTTGCGAGCGATAAAATAATTGCAAAACAGCATATCCTCTACTCAATAAAAATTGCACTTCTGGCTGATACTTATTTTCAGTATTAGAAAATAGACTCCTATCGTTAACCCACACCACTAATGGAAGATTTTTGGCTTTCTGTTGTGATGGATAGTTGAACATACCTTGGACTTTTGTTCCATCCTTACTTGTGAAAACAATTTTTTGTGATGGAGAAAATTGTTGACTTATCTTCTTTATTGAAGGATTTGTAGCTAAAATAAATTGAATAGACGAAGAACTCACTTCATATTGATATAAATCTGGTGTGGAAATAGATGAAGAAGTTAGAAAATAAATTTTAGGTTGTGTCGAATTGACATTTAATAACTGAATATTTTTATCAGGAAAATATTTTTGTAATGTATCACTAATTGTTTTCCAATAAGGCATTATCCATTCTGTCCTATTAGCGTATTGATATGCAGCAATGCCTTGATGTGGAGCATCTAAATGTACGTGTTCCAAATTTTCTTTGAGATTTCCATGTTGACGAACTTGATGGGTACTATCTATTGTATATAATTGAAGAGAGGATGATTGTTGATTACCCTCTGAAAGAAAATAGAGTATCGTACCCTCTTTGTTCCATTGAAAATCCTTCAATTGGCTATAAAATGGAACTTGAAATAAGGTGTCCAATAGATTTTGTTCTGTATTTCTGACAATAAATTTTTCTCCATTTTTCCCATGAGTGATATAATATTCAATTTGATCTTTTGGGTTGAAAATATATTGAATAGTATTGTAAGTCGTAGTTTCTATTTCATGAACACGATTGTCATAAAGGCTCAATTGATAAAGTGGAGTTGAATTTGAAAAGTTTTTTTCTCCTGCTATTTCTACAAAAACTTTATTAAAATCCTGCTGTCCAACATAGATGTTTTGTATGGACGAAGCTTCAAAAAGTCTTACATTTTTGTCTTTATACAATGGATTGTAGATGCTTCTATAGTATAAAATATCTTTTCCCTGAGTATTGTCTTTACTGACAAATAAAAGTGTTTTACTATCTGCTGACCACTTATATTGAGAAGTGACTCCTTGTGAATCGCTAATATTATTGGGACTTAAAACATCTTTATCTGTTGCTGAAATATATAATTCATTGCCTTTTTGAGTAGTTTGAATATATGATATCCACTTGCCATCTGGACTGATTTGTATATCTGTATATTCATCAGGAGAAAATATTGTTTCTTGACTGAGTAATATAGATGACTTCTTTTGCCCCAATAACTGATGAGAAAACAAATTCAATATCAATAAGCAAAAAAGAGATGAAGGATATTTCATTCGATTACAATTTGATGAGAATAGATGATAATTTGACTAGTCATCTATTAGTATTTAATTTTAAAGCAATTATTTTTTCTTTTTCTTGCCCTTAGGAGATTGATTTTCAACAGCTTTTGTTGGAGCTGCTTGTTCTAATCCTTTTTTGAGTTCAATCTGAATATCTTCAATTTTTCCTCCTTTGGGTACCCATAGCCATTCTTGTAATGCATAATATCCTCTGCTATCTGGAATCTTTACGATTTGTACTTTTTTACTTTTGTCTCCATTGGGAGCGATATATGTAAAATGAACTTTTGAACCAGCAATAGCAGTGCTTCTATCAAATATTCTTACAAATTCTCCTTTTTCTGGCATTTGGATATGATAACTCTCTTGTCTATTCTCCATGAATGGATAATTGCCCCCTCCTTTAAATATCAAGACAGGTTGATTGTTTTTGTCGGTATATGCGGTCGCACTATGAATATAGCTAGGCCACAAATCAGGATGAGTCATGCTGATATTTTGACCATAATCAGTAAGTTGATAAACAAATAATGGATAAATAGATTCAGTGTTTTGACCACCTGAGCCCAAGAGATAGCTATTATCTGGCGAGTATATGAGTATGCCTGCTCTTAAAAATGAGGTTTCAGGATTAGCGATGATTTCATTTATTCCCTTATCCGAACCTCTGAACAACAAACTTGGTTCTGCTTCTATCGTATCTTTCCCAGTCAATATATCTGCAACAGCCTGATAATCATCGGTGTAATTGGCTTGTAGCAAGTATTCGCTTTCTCCATTGAGTTGGTAGTCCATTTGGATGATTTGACTAGAAGCAATAGGTGTTTTCAATTGATATTTTTCTTTATCATCTTTGAAGATAATATATTGATTGTCAACCAATTCTTGTATAAATACTCTATTGGAATCACTTGAAACAGAAAGTATTAAATCATTTTTACCATCTTCATTCAAATCTGTGAGCATACAATCCACTATATTTTGTTTCCTTGTCAGTATATTATAACTATTTGCTTTATTAACAAACTGCCCATCTTCTTGTTGTTCAAGCCATACTGAACCAGTAAACTCCGAACCTAAAAATACATCCAATCGTCCATCTTCATTGATATCTCCCCAACATGCACAATTGACTCGTTTCAGCGCATCTAACTTCAAATCTTTAGAAATATCTTTTAATGTTCCATCTTTTTGATTGACTAATAAAGAGGAATAATATTTAGCAGTGTTTTTCATTATAGAAGATTTTCTGATAATGAATAAATCATCCCATCCATCTCCATTATAGTCAATATTGTAGAGGCGACTTCCTCCTGGATAGTTTGCTAGTCCCGTTGTTGCAGTAATATCTTTCCACTGAGACATAGAGTCCAATTGTAATATCTGTATTGGCGACTTCACACCATTGGAAATCAATAAGTTTTGCTGATTAGGAAAAAGTGAAAAGCGCAATATTCCTCCTTCTTTTGAAGCAGGTATTAATGAATCTATACCATCATTGGCAAGTTGGAGAGTAATATCACTCTTGAGAAAAGAGGTCGAATCTGTAATCAGTTGATAGAGCCATTTCCATTGTTCTTTGGGCATTAAAGTACTCTGTTCGGAAGCAGATTTCAATAAAGGTAAAACTGTTTTCTTAGCTTCATCACAATGGGCAGATTTTACACCGAAACATCCAGAATACTCCTTGAGTGCCTGGTGTCCCATGATATGAATATATGCTGAATCAGTAGGCGATAAGGAGGAAAATAGGCTATCGCAAACCGCAGGTCTATTCGCCAGTAAATTATAATAATAAGCTTGAGCTATTGTACGGGCTGTGTTGGAGTCTGCTTTTTGTATGGCGATATAATAGGAAAGTAAATAAACATCTGCCAAGGTATTGATAGCATCTCCTGTCAATGAAAACGGGAAAGTATCAGCCTGTACTTCCAGCCACAAATCCTCTCCTTGTGGAATCGTATCTTTCCCATAGCTGAATGAATATGAGCCTATGATAAGAAAAAATAGAAGGGTATATGACAAGAGTTTCATTGTGTAGATTTTAGGAGTAAAAGTGTTTTTTGAATAAATACCTTTGATGAATAAGTGAAATATTTGAAAGATAAGGTAAAATAGATTTTTTAAGGCAGAATATTCCACAAATTTCGTCCCATTCCATTCCAACCATTACCTTCTGCAATCTTATTCATTAATAGTGCCTTATCTCCACCGTAATAAGTCATTCCTTTGGATTTGTCTAGTAGTTTTTCAACTTCTTCGAGTTCTTTAGTTAAAGAAATTTTCCAATCTTCCCCAATTTTGAAAAAATAAAAAGTATTGAGATTTTCTGAACCATCAGCTCTAGTATATACTCTAGCATTATTCCCTTCTACTTTAATATCTACTATTTTTTGGTCAGCATAGATAGGTGCTAAAGAATTTTTTATAAAAAAAATAAAATAATCTTGACCAGTTTTCATTTTAGAGATTTGACCGTCTGCAGCCATAAAGCGTGACATCATCACCGGCAATATGATACCAAAACGTTGCTCCACCAATTGAGTGCTGTCATAGTTTTGTAGTGCATAAAGAATTTCTTCCATGTACGCCATACTGTTGCTGTCCATAAATTGTGCAGCCAGTTGAGGATTATTACTTTCTACACCTGCTTGAAAGTTCATAAACATATAACTCAAATCATCTGTATCTTGATCGACAGGTGTATATTGTGCTTTCACAATCAATGATTGAAGTATAAATATGGTGAATAGTAAAGTTCTCATCATTTCATCTGTTTTTTTCAAATATAAAACCATAATACGAAATCTATACCAAAATCTAAATTTTCACTTGCTACTATTCATAAGTATTCATCATTTTTAACACTGCATCGTAGAAACCTCTTAATTATCTTAATGCCTAATGGTTCATTATTTAATGCCGTTTAGTTAAGTATTTTATTGAATTTCGAGAACCTCAAGCACCAGAATTTTTCATTCGTACTTCTAACTTCTAACTTCGTAAATCATAAATCTTACTTCTTACTTCGTCCCTCGTACTACTTAATTCTACCTGCATCTTTTAGTATAGTTTACTAGATACCCTTCACCTTCCAAGTCTGTAATTAGTTGATTAAATTCTTTCTCAGTAGGAGTGAAATCATCACCTAAGCAATATGTTGTAAGACCATAATCAATATCATCATATTCAAAACATTTCACACAGACCTTCTGCTTTTTACAAGCCATCAAAAGCACTGAAGCCATCAAAACAAAAAGCAATCTTCTCATTATAATAAATATTTGAAATCAATTTAATACTTCTATCTCAAAAAACAATGGAGTATTAGGTAAAATCTCATGCCCACTTCCGTAAAACCCATACGCCAACCAAGACGGAACAAGAACAATAGATTTTTCACCTTTCTTTAATTGAAGAAGTGCCATATCCCAACCTTTTATCACCTGACCTACATTGACTTTTAGCGAAAACGCTTGCTTCCTATTATATGAATTATCCAATTCCTTATTCTCTGGAAGTAACTTTAATACATAATGTACTTTGACTTCTTGACCAGTAGAAAGTTTTTGTTTTTTCTTAATTTTCTTAGAAGATGTTTTCAAAATATAGAGTCCATCTTTCTGATATACAATATGATATAAAGGAGCCAAAGTGTGGGCAATACTATCAAAAAGATTTTTTTGCTCTATCCTTAATGTTTTTAATAATTCTGCTTGTCGAATTTTTAAAGCTTCTGGACTGATAAAATCTATAAGCTCTATCTGATAAATATAAGTTTCATTGGAATGTTTATTGACTGTATCCTTATCAGCTACCCAGACTGGAACATAAGCAGTTGCTTTTTCATTCTTGCTCATATTCAGAAACACATCTAAAATATCACCAGGAACAAAATCATCTTGAATGGACATCTCTACACCTTCAGGCATATTCAACAATTCTGTATCAAAAAGCAAAGTTCCGCTCTGAGTATATTTAGCAAGCTTCATTTTGATAATGTCTCCCTTCTTAGGATGAGTTGTGTCTTTTGAGGATTGAGTAATCACATAACGAGTATGATTGGCAATACTTACTGTATCTTGAGCAAAAGCAAAATCCCAAATCATGAAGCAGAAAACAAAAAAGATATAGCGTATTTTCATTTGTAAATAAATGTAAGGATGATTACCTTTCAAAAATATATTTTAACATGAAAATTTTAATGGTTTGTTTAGGGAATATTTGCAGATCTCCATTAGCAGAAGGTATCTTAAAAGTAAAAATTAAACAAAACCAACTCCAATGGGAAGTTGATTCGGCAGGAACGAGTGGTTGGCATAATGGTGCGCCACCAGATAAAAGGTCAATACAAGTTGCTCAAAAACATGGAATTGACATTACATACCAGCAATCTCGAAAACTGAGAAGTATAGACTATGAGGAATTTGACCTCATATTTGCAATGGATACACAGAATTATAAAGATATTCTTGGTTTGGCGAGAGAAGAAGAAAAGAAAAAAATAAAAATGATTCTTAATGAAGTTTACCCAGGAGCCAACAAGAGTGTACCCGATCCCTATTGGGATGATAATGGATTTGAGAAAGTTTATCAAATGTTAGATGAAGCTTGTGATATCATCATCGAAAAATACAGACATCAATAAATAATGTCATCACATCATTTTGTCAAGGAAAACCAAGAACCTGCAATATGGGTTTTAGATAGACATTTTGAAGTGGATACCATACATCAACTTTTAGAATGGAGTCCTACCGTAAATGCTACTTTGCTGGCAGCAGAATGGTTAATTTCACTTCAAATAAAGATAGATAAAGTATATTTTCATTCGCATCAAACAGAAAATCTGAATATTCTACCATCATTATATCCTATTGAATTGATTAATACTGAAAATATTGAAAACGATATTTGGAATGAATTATATCAGCGTCCTCTTCACAATTATATTATAGGACTAAATGAGGAGGAGTTAAAAAAAATTTTTTTCAATACTGCACAACCACTAAAACAATATCTTATCGGTATCACACTTCATCAAAAATGGACTTGTCCACCAGTGAAATGGAATAAATGGTTTGCGCAAGACCAACAGTTCGCACTTACAGGAAAAATTGATGAATGGCTAATAAATGGAGATATACAACAAGAAAATGGAAGATTTACTTCTTTAAAAGATCAAAGAATATTTTTCGAAAATTATAATGAAAATTGTTTGATAGAGTTGATTTGAGTGTTGCTTGTTTAAAGTAAAGTTGAAGCACTCAACCTCCAGAATTTTTCATTCGTACTTTGTACCTCGTAATTTTTAATTTTTACATCTCCACATCTCCACATCTCCACATCTCCACATTTCCACATTTCTTCATTATCAAACTATTACACAAAAAACACTAAGAAGGCACAAAAGACACAAAGCAATTCTTTGAGAAACTTCGTTCTTCTTTGTGAATCTTTGTGGTATAATTTGACGACATTATTATTTAGGGTAGCTCCTACGGAGCAATAGTTGGTTATTTATTTATTATTACCAAGTGGTAGCCTCTACGAGGCAAATTCAATCATCAGCATTTTTATCTCACATCTTCACATCTTCACATCTCCACATTACTTCAATAAACTCCGTGAACTTTGTGTAGAAGCTTAGTGTGCTTTGTGGTTAAATTTTGAAGCACTCAAGCACCAGAATTTTCCATTCGTACTTCTAACTTCTAACTTCGTACTTCATAAATCATACCTCATAAATCTATTTTGCAAACTTTTCTTTATATTGAGCCTTATAAATAAATAGAGACTTGAACTCTTCCCGAATATTTGATATCCTCGAACACCAATTGAGTACGCATGCATTGGAAGATACTTTTGCAAGAAGGGAAGATAAAAAGTCATGGACAAAATACAGTACGCAGCAAATCATTGATTTATCCCATCAATTGTCAGTAGGCTTACTTGAATTGGGTCTAAAAAAAGGAGATAAAATTGCAATTATTTCCTCGACTAATCGTCCTGAATGGCATATTACAGATATAGCTACTCTTCAAATAGGCCTTATCAATGTCCCCATTTATCCGACTATTAGTGCTGGAGAATATGAATACATTTTCCAACATGCCGAAATACAATATGTCTTTATTTCTGATAGATTGCTAGCCAGAAAATTAAATCCAGTCATCTCTAATCTGCCTCAAATAAAAGGCGTTTATTCATTTGATAATATTGAAGGAATAAAACATTGGAAAGAGTTGTTGAAAGATAGTGAACTGAATGAGTTATACAAGTTAAAATCTGAGATAAAAGAAACCGATACTGCCACTATTATATATACATCAGGCACTACAGGACAACCTAAAGGTGTCATGCTCAGTCACTATAATATCATGAGCAATGTCAAAGATTGTGTGCAGGTAGTTCAAACCCAATTTGAAGAAAAAGCTTTAAGTTTTTTGCCACTTTGCCATGTATTTGAGCGCATATTGAATTATACTTATATGTACAGTTGCTCTCCTATTTATTTTGCTGATGGACTGGAATCAATCGCCCAAAATATAGTAGATGTTCGAGTGCAATATTTTGCCACTGTGCCTCGATTGATAGAAAAAATATATGAAGGAATATTGCGCAAAGCAAGAGGTCTTCCTCCTTTCAAAAAGAAGATATTTATTTGGGCACTTCGCTTAGCAGAAAAGACTCCTATAGACGGAAGTGCAAGTCTTTGGAGTAAAATCCAATTGCAAATTGCTGATAAATTGGTGTTTAAAAAATGGAGAGAAGCCTTAGGTGGTCAAATCAAAGCTATCATTTGTGGTTCTGCACCTTTACAGGCTAGAATGGCACAAATATTTAACAATGCACAGATCCCATTGATAGAAGGCTATGGCTTAACCGAAACCTCTCCTGTGTTAACTGTCAATCCATTGAAAAAATATGGAGTAAGACCCGGTTCTGTAGGAGTTACATTACCATCTGTACATATAAAGTTTGCTGAAGATGGTGAAATATTAGTGAATGCCCCCAATGTCATGCAAGGATATTATAAAGATAAAGAGAATACCCAAGCATCATTTACTGATGATGGCTGGCTGAAAACAGGAGATATTGGATATTTTACTGACGAACAATACCTAGTCATTACAGATAGAAAAAAAGAACTTTTTAAAACTTCTGGAGGAAAATACGTTGCACCTGCTGTTTTAGAAAATAAAATGAAAGAATCTCCTTATATTGAGCAAATTGTAGTAGTTGGAGATGGCGAAAAATTTGTTTCTGCATTAATTGTTCCTAATTTTGACTTTTTAGAAAAATGGTGTCAAGAAAATCATCTTTCATTATATTCTAAAAAGGAAATGATAGAATCAAAGGAAGTTAATAATTATTTTTTTAATATTGTACAACAAATGAATATCCATTTCTCTAAAGTAGAACAAATAAAAAGAATAGCTTTGCTAGAAAATGAATGGACTATAGAAGGAGGAGAATTGACTGCGACAATGAAAACCAAGCGAAAGTATATTAATAATAAATACAAATCAATCATAAATTCGTTTTACAACAACAAAGAAAATATCTAATACAAATGAATGTTTCAAGATTATTTGACGTAATCCAGTATCAGGCACAAAACAAGCCTCAAGAAGTATGTTTAGCTGGGATAAAAAATGGACAATGGGTAAAATACAGCACGGCTGAAGTTATTGAGTTATCCAATAAACTTAGCCTTGGACTTATTTCATTGGGCATCCAACCAGGAGACAAAATCGCTGTAGTAACTACTGCAAACAGACCAGAATGGAATATCTGCGATATCGCTATCAGCCAAATTGGAGCTATCAATGTTCCTTTATATCCTACTATCAGCCCTAGCGAATATGAGTATATTTTAAATCATGCTGAAGCCAAAATCTGTATCGTTTCTGATGAAGGATTATACAGAAAGGTAATGGCAGCCAAAGATAGAGTAGCTACATTGACTAATGTATATACTTGGGAAGAAGTTGCTTCTGCTAATAATTGGACAGAAGTCATCAAAGCTGGAGAAAATGGCGATATCAATCTTATCAAAGAAAGAGCAGAAAAAATCCAAGCAAAAGATTTAGCTACTATTATTTATACTTCTGGAACTACAGGACTTCCAAAAGGCGTAATGTTATCACATGAGAATATTGTCTCCAATCTATTAGCAGTTTCTAAAGAATTGCCTATCGAAGCAGGACAAATCTCTTTAAGCTTTTTGCCGCTATGTCATATCTTTGAACGTATGGTTATCTACACCTACCTTTATAATGGTGTGAATGTATATTATTCTGACATTGATACATTGGGAGAAAAATTACAAACAGTTCGCCCACATTTCTTTACTACTGTACCTAGATTATTGGAGAAAGTATATGAGAAAATCGTCAATAAAGGATTGGAATTAAAAGGCCTGAAAAAGAAATTATTTTTCTGGGCACTTTCATTGACTGATGATTATCAATACGACCAAAAACCAGGCTTGCAAATGAAGATTGCTGATAAATTGATTTTCAGCAAATGGCGTGAAGCATTAGGTGGAAGAGTAGTAGGTATCGTAACAGGTTCTGCTGCATGTCCATTGAAGATTGCAAGAGTGTTCTCAGCAGCAGGAGTGCCTATCAGAGAAGGTTATGGATTGACAGAAACTTCTCCAGTAGTTACTTTCAATAGATTTACTGAAGGTGGATCTATGTTGGGAACTGTAGGTATGCCTATTGATAGAGTAGAAGTAAAAATTGCTGAAGATGGAGAAATCTTAGCAAAAGGTCCTAATATCATGATGGGTTATTACAAAGCTCCAGACAAGACAGCAGAAGTCATGAGCGGAGATTGGTTCCATACAGGTGACGTAGGTACATTCCTCACAGGAGCTAATGGGAATAAATTTTTGAAAATAACTGACCGTAAAAAAGAACTTCTTAAAACTTCTGGAGGAAAGTATGTAGCTCCAGCACCTATAGAAAGTCTATTTAGAGAATCTTTCTTTGTCGAGCAAATCATGGTCGTGGGTGAAGGTAAAAAATTTGTTTCTGCATTGATTGTTCCTGCTTATCAAGCACTTCACGACTGGGCAAAAGAAAAAGGGGTGTCATTTAAAAACAATGAGGAACTTATTAAAAATGATCAAGTTGTGAAATTGTATGAGGATATTGTTAAAGAAACCAATCCTAATTTCAACCATATTGAGCAAATCAAAAAATTCAAATTACTTGCCAACGAATGGACGGTAGATACTAAGGAATTGACGCCTACCATGAAAATCAAACGTAAAGTAATTACAGAAAAATACGCTCGCGAGATTGCAGAAATCTATGGCGAATAAGTACTGAACTTTTCAAAATATTAAGAAAGGCTATCTAATTTAAGGTAGCCTTTTTTTGTTCTGCTGAATCAAATATAAAGATGCTCATCTCACATCTCACATCTCACATCTCACATTTTTCATCTTACATTTCACCTCTCACATTTCACCACACAAATTCTTTGTGAAACTCAGTGCTTCTTTGTGGAATAACTTTGTGTGCTTTGTGGTTAAATCGAGAACCTCAACCACCAACATTTTCACATTTTATTTTCCTATCATACTTTTCTTTAGAAGAAAAAGTATGCAAAAGCACTTCGACAAACTCAGTGACCAGCACCGGATTTTTCGCTGACCCACTAAATACTTGAAAGCTATTTCTTCAAAACTCGACTCCATCTCAAACAGTTGAAGAAATTACGCTTTCTTCGTATAGTGGGTGCCCAGCATCAGAATCTATGGTGCATGGTGCATTCGCAACGTGTAGTTATGTCTATCACTTCGTGAACTTTGTGTAGAACCTTTGTGTGCTTTGTGGTTAATTTTCACCCTCCTTTGCAGTTGGCTTCGAAGCACTCAACCACCAGTATTTTCACATCTTCACATCTTCACATCTTCACATTTCCAAATCTCCATATCTCCATATTACTTCATTAAACTTCGTGTTCTTTGTGTAGAGACTTTGTGTGCTTTGTGGTTAATTTTCACTCTCCTTTGCAGTTAGTTTCGAAGCACTCAACCACCAGCATTTTTCATTCGTACTTCTAACTTCTAACTTCGTAAATCATCCATCATCCATCGTCCATCGTCCATCGTCCATTGTCCATCGTCCATCGTCCATCGTCCATCGTCCATCGTCCATTGTCCATCGTCCATCGTCCATTGTCCATCGTCTATTGTCCATCGTCCATCGTCTATTGTCCATTGTCCATTGTCCATCGTCCATTGTCCATCGTCCATCGTCCATCGTCCATTGTCCATCGTCCATTGTCCATCGTCCATCGTCCATCGTCCATCATCCATCATCCATCGTCCATTGTCCATCGTCCATTGTCCATTGTCCATCGTCCATCGTCCATTGTCCATCGTCCATTGTCCCTCTTTTTCTTTTTTTTGTTAAAACATTACACATTTGGAAATATTTATTTAACTTTGGGATAATTGTCAATTTGGTAATGATATTTAAGATTTGGTAATTTGACAATATAATATAGAGGCTTATGAAAAAAAATATACTCAACAGTTTCCCCAGTATTCTGAGCAATATTTCAAAACTAATATTAATATTAACATTAGTCCTTTGGAGCAAGAACACTTTTGCACAAAACGAAGTGTTTAATGATGCAGATATGCGACTGGAAGTATGGTTGCATGCCGTCTATTCGGATGCCAACTGTAGTGAGAACGTCATCACTGGCCCTACCAAGTTTCAATTTAATAAATTGCGTATCCGGGCAGCAAATGGCTCTGGCTTTGTTATGGATAGATTCCCGCAGTTCAATATTTTGAACAACTTTTTTGCGCAGGATATGCGGTTCACCATAAAAGATAAAAATAATCAACACTTTTGGAAAGTAAATGATTCAAAGTTTAGAATGCAGAACCCTTTCTTTCCATTTAGAGAATCAACTTTTCCCAAAGCCACTCTACCAATTTTTCCAGGAAGTGTTTTTATGGCTAAAAATGTTTCTGATATTGCTCCTAATCCATATCCTCAAACAGTCGATGGATATGCTAGGCCAGTAGGAGTGAATACTCCAGGTACTTTAGGCTATTTGCTTTATGATGCTACCTTTTCTGGTGGCAAAGCTCCTGATAGATATCAATTTCAGTTAGTGGATGCTTATGAGTCTGATGCAGATATTTCAGGCTCTGAAGCGGTGATGAATATCGGAGGAGTCGGTTGTAAAACCACCTTCGGACTTCCTCAATATTATGAAGGTAAAAAGGCTATTTTCCCTTATGATATCATCATGACATCACTTATTGTGGACTCAATGGGGGTGACAGGATTGGCATGGGGAGCTGGTTTAGGAGCTTGTATAAACTTTTTTGGATGGGAGCTTGACCCATTGAATATTGTGAATATCATTGCTTCCGCAGTAGGTATTTCCGATTATGATGACTCCTATGCTTCAAAGATAAGTTTTATAACTGACCCTGCATTTTTCAGAGGAACACCTCCAGGGGAAGTGGGATATTTTACCTCTCAAAAAATTGTAGTTTCAGATAATAGAGATGGAAGTATCTGGAATAGTATCGACAACGAAGGTTATATCCTTGTCTTTGCACATCGATGGAGCTGGACGGGAGCACAATCAGGCTTCAAAGAACCTAACTCCAACACAGTAAAGAATCAAGCTCAACTTTGTGACACCACTTACGATGATATGAATGGCATCAAACTCCAAGTATGGCTTGATGGACATTTTATGGACTCTGACCATGATGGTCTTAATATTTCAGTTTTGGGTGATGTCTTTGGATTCATTTCACAAGATTGTAATGATGTGCCTTTAGGTCCTCAAGCAGTAACAAAAGATGACGAGAAATACATAAGAGCCAAAGCATGGGACAACCAGTTCACTGCTGAACCAGGATATGCTCCTACAGTAAAAACCTCGCAGGACGATCCAGCTTGGGTTAATACCAATACGCTATTATTGAATAGAACTTTTACTGGAGCTAACACCAATGCCAATACTTTCAGTTATAGAATAGAATCTTGGGAGAGTGATTGTGGTACAGATGCACCTACAAATAGTTGTGTTTCTTGTTTGATTGGATCCGGTAGTGATTGTTGTGATACTCATGCGCCAAGCTGGTTGGGCGGATTCTGTGTGTGGCCTATTTGGCCTTTGAATGAATTGGCAAAGATTAGCGCAAGTGACAATGATAATTATGCTACTGCCAATGGTACTATCAATTGGAGAAATAGTCCTCCATTTACAGATAATTATATTTATGTACCGATTAGATTGTCTGGTAATAGAATGCAAAGCCATCTCGCTCGTTTGAGATATAGATGGGAGATAGCCAAACCTATCGCTGGTACTGTTGATGGACCTAGAGATGTCATCATTTGTCCAGGTGCTACTCATACAATGAGTGTGACAGGCTCCCTAAATTCTACTTTCTACCAGTGGCAATATGCTGAAGTCAATACACCAGCTGGTCCAGCTTGTCCACCAGCAGGAACAACTTGGATAGATGTCCCTGCTGCTCAGGGAGGTGTCTGCCCCACTGGATTCAATACTGGAACTTTTAACGGAACAAGAGTATATCGTCTCAAAGTATTCAATAGAAATGGAGATGGTAGTAAAACGCCCAATGGTGATAAATTTGCTGAAGCATTTACACAATGTACACGTATCACGGTATTAGATAGTATTATTGTCCCTATAGATGCAGGTGTGCTAGCATGTGGTACAGCTGGAAGTCCAACTAAAGTGAGAGCGGGTGCTTCTATTGAATTGCAACCGGTACTTCCTCCTGCTCCTGGATCAACACCTATTCCAGGGATAAGATATACATGGGCATCTACTGGAGGTACGGTATCTCCTGCTGTTCCAGGAGGCTCTCCTTGGAAAACAACACTTTCTTTCCCAAATACTTCACCGACAACAGTTTCTGTGACGATGACTACAGTCGTAACAGATATCTGTCCATCAGCTACCAATTATTCCACTACATGTTACTTCCAGACAGAAGACCCTGGTTGCTCAGGGGTGACAGGAGTGTTATATGCATCTCACTTGGCTGTGCCAGGAACAGGAATTGGTACTATCAGCAGACCTTATACCTTGGAAGAAGCTTTCAATATGGTGACAGCTGCTCCAAGTAATACCATAAGACATATCAAGATATTAGCGGGAAGTTATACCTTATCAGGCAATCGTGCATTGGTCATGAGAGATAGCCTCGTAGCGGAAGGAGGATATGTGGAAGAGTGGGATGCGGACTTAGGTGAAAATATTTGGGTCAAACGTTCAGATGCGGTTACCAATATCACAAGTAATATTATAGAGCGTATTGATGATAATCGTATCCATAGAATTGGATTTAGATCTATCGGAAACAATTGGATTATTCAAGATGTCAATATCACTACTACAGATGCTCCTGCTAGAGATGCTCTTTTGGGATCTTATCCCAAAGGTAGAGGATTGAGCAATTATGCTATCCATATAGATAGTGCTACTGGATGGCGTATCATCAATGTCATTGCTACTGCTGGACAGGCAGGTATAGGCTCTGATGGAGACTCTAGTGGAGTAAGAATAGATGCCCCTTGTGCTGTTCCTCCTTTCTATGGGAATTTGTGTGGAAATAGAGCAGGAGGTAATGATGGAGCTCCTGGTAATCCAGGAGGAGCTGCTATTGTGAATGATCCTGCTTTGGGATTACCTGGCTTGAGAGGTACAGGAGGAGCAGTGAATACAAATGGTTATGACGGTGTGCCGGGTGACGATATTGGATTTGCTGGTGTCGATGTAGGATTAGTTTTATCTGATTTGACACCAATGCAATATTATTTTCCTAAAGGTCAAAGTATTCCTTTACTCAATGGTCTGTCAGGTGGCGGCGGCGGCGGCGGCGGAGGAAACGCTGGCAATGCTGGTGGCTTGGGTGGCTTGGGTGGATTCGGAGGAAGACCAGGATGGGGCAGTGGTGGTGCCTTTGGAATATGGATTGGTCGTACTTCCTCTGGTACCAATCGTAATTTTGTACCATTAGTATCTACTTCTGCTGCACCGTTAGGAGGTATGGGAGCTGCGGGTAATCCGGGTTATGCAGGTCAGGTAACAGTTGCTGGTGATGGAGGTTCAGGAGGTACAGGAGGTACGGGTGGTATGGGTGCTCCTGGAGGAGTCGCAGGCTTTAACATGGCTCAATATATCAGTCCTACTTCAACTTTTACAAAAGATGCGCCTGATGGATCATATCCTTCAGATAGAGTAGAATCTGATTATACATCTGGATGTACTAATTCCAAACTCACTATTCGCAAGGCTACTACTTCATGGGGTAACTTGATTCCTCAGAATGTATTGAACTATAATGATATAACGAACAATCTTTCTTCTACAAATTTGCCAACATCAAGTCCCAAAAATGTCTATGTGCCAACAGGGTTTTTAGGGCCAAAACATTTGTTGACAATACCAGGGGGTACTTATCAGAATCAATTGTATATCAGATATGAACGCCCATTACCAACAATTAATGTCCCAGATACCATGTGTTCTGGAACTACTTTTTCTTTGAGCTCTACACCTGGTATGGCTAATCCGATTGACCATGAATGGATAATTCAAAAAGCTCCTGTTGGTGGTGTTAAGACTGCGCCAGTTCCAAATATTGAAATTTATGGCGTTGCTAATCCTACAGGATTGACACTCCCATTAAATAATACTGGAAGTCCTGTCAATTATCAAGTAAGATATCGTGTAAGAGATAATTGTTGTGGATGGTCTATTCCTATTTATGACACCATTACGGTCAATCCTGAAATTGTTAATGAAATCAATACTTTCCCATTGAGTGCAGATACCATTTATATCTGTAATATCGGACAAGTAGATACGATTCAGTCACATGTTTCTTTCCCATTGCCTATGCACGTTCCAGGAGGAAATTGGACATTCCAATGGTATCAAAGTGCCAATGGAGGAGCCTTTACGGCTTTGTCTGGAGAAGTTAATGAAACGTATATTCCTCCAATTTTCAGTGGAAATGGAACTTATCGTTTTTATAGAATAGTATCTTCATCTTCTTTGGTATGTTCTGATACTTCCAATATCCGAACGATTATTGTGAAAGATAATTTTTCTAATAATTTGATTGATTTTCCTATTCCACCAGCTGCAGATTGTAATGCTTCTATTGCTCCTCCTTTACGAAATTCAGGAAATGTTACTGCGAATAATGTGGATATCGGTGTCATGAATGGTAATATTCCATTAGGACCTTCTGACCCTACTACTTATTTCTATGAATGGCAGATAAAAGTGAATGGAGTATGGACCACTGTAGCTCCTTCTTGGCCGACTACATCTGGTGCACCACAAGGTATTGGTGCTGTTGCTCAAAGTTGGGATCCTGGTGTAGGTACAGCATTTAATATTTATAGTGCATCTACGAATGTATTTAATCAAACACCAGGAAATACCGATCCAGGAACTGTCTATTTCAGACGTATGGTGTCAATGAGTCCTGGAGACCTAGTTTGTAGAGATACTAGTAATGAAGTATATTCTTTGATTTATAATAAGGAAACTCCTTGGGGATTGTGTTATGCTACTGCAGCAGCAGTTCCTGTTCCATATACCAATGCATGGTGTAGTAATGCTACAAATGGGTTGAATGATTATTTGCATTATCAAGGCTCTTGTATGATGATAGCTCCTGATACTGTATGTCCAGGCACATTGATTACATTGGAGATGCCGACTGATTCTATCAATGGTTTTAAAGCTAAGTTTATGCAGCAGTATGCGTGGTATAGCTTAGAAGGTGGACCTTATAATAATAGGTTGGGTCCTTCTAACGCTTGCTTTGGTTCTAGGTGTACCAACCCGCTAGATATTTCTACTGCTACTTGTTTCAGAAACCCAGGTTCAGCCACTACTGATTTCTTGACTTATACTTCATACACAGGAGATAGTATAGCGGTTGCATCAATTGATTCGATTACTGGTGATACTATTATTACAAAGCGCGCTCCATTCTCGCAGATACAGACCATCATAGATACAACTACCACTTATTTTGTCAATCTGGTCGGTCGTTGCTTTACTGATGCTGCATTTAGAGCAGCTGCAAGTAAAGATACTTATTCTCCAAGATGGCAGAGAAGAACAGTCGTAACAGTGATACCATTTATACAGCAAGATTCCTTGCGAGCTTCAGATACTTTAATATGTAATGATGCATCTGCTCCAGATTCTATATCTCTCAGAGTATGGGGAGGAAATCTTGGTAATGATGGCAAGTTCTATTTCTATGATACTAGACCAGATACTTTAGGACCTCATACCCCTATCTATATCGGCAATAAAGGTGTTCCCAAGGGAGATACCTTGATGACATATCGTACTATTAAGATACCTAGACCTGCTGCGACAACTACTTATTATGTTCGTATCGAAAACCGATGTGGCAATTCAATTCCTACACCTGTGACTGTCACTATTGTTGAGCCATCAGTTGCACCAGATTCTATTACTGCACCTGATATGGTGTGTAAAGGAGATGCAATTACGATTACGCAACATGGAGGTTCTTTAGGTGCTGGTGCTCAATGGGTATTGTATAATGGTGATCCTACAAGTGGAGGCACTCAGATAGCTGCTAATACTACTGGAGTGTTTACACATTCACCTGCAACGAATATCATATATTACGTCAGAGCAGAAGCTCCAGCACCTTGTTCAACTACAAGTGCTGTTTCTAAATCTGTTACTGTCGTAGATACTTGTTTGTGTACATCATCCCCTGCTTATATTGTTTATGCTCCAGATAATGCAACGACTACAGCTGTTGAAGTATGTGTGGACACTGCAGGATGGACTTGGTATGCTACTACAGCCACACCGTATGAATATCTTTTTGCTATTCAGAAAACACCATCCGTTGTACCTGGTGCCAATACCGCTTTGTTTACTGCAGAGGTGGATATTACAGTGACTCCTAACCCTACTACTCAGGATGATGTGTTCTTTGCTCAAGATTTGACAGCATGCGAGGGTAACTTTGTCATGCCGAGATATTGGAATGTAAGAGTGATATCTGGTACTCCTAACGGCTTTATAAAAACAAGATTTTTCTATAAACCAGCTGAGGAAGCTGCGACTTTAGCAAGAGCAAATGCATGGCGAGCACTTTATAATATGACTTGTGGATTACCTTTAACGACTGGCCCTGCTCAGGTATTCAAAAATACCGATCATACACAATTTGTCGCTGGTCCAGTTACAGCATTTAGTGTTCCTGTGAACTCTGCTACGACTGATATTCAACCGACTACTATCAATAATTTTGTTTATGTCGGACACTTGTTGTCAAGTTTGCCTTATGGTGCAGTGGGTAATATGTTGGGTACTCACTTTGCAGAAGTAGCATGGGATGGTTTCTCTGGAGGTGGTATAGCTATCCGAGTCAGTCCAGATATTAATGTTCTACCGATTACATTGGTACATTTTACAGGTACATTGATAGAAGATAAAGTGTTGTTGAATTGGGAGACTGCTTCTGAATTGAATAATGATTACTTCATTGTAGAGAAAAGCAATGATGCTAAAAATTGGTCATCTATTGGCACTGTGAAAGGGCATGGTACTACTTCAGATCCACATCAGTATCAATTATGGGATAATGAACCTTTCAATGGTATCAATTATTACAGATTGAAACAAGTGGACTTTGATGGTGCTCATCACTATTCTAAGATCATTCAAATTGAGTTGAACTTAGCTAGTAAAGGAGATGGATTTGTAGCACTTCATCCAAATCCTACTGATGGCCCTGTGGAAGCGACAATTAATTCTAAATTGAATCAACATGTCAATATTCGCATTTTAGATATGAATGGCAAAGTGATGGGTAATAAAGAAGTGGACTTGGCTACTGGTGTCAACCGTGTCAAATTGAGCTTAGCCAATTACCCTGCAGCTACATATATCATCTCATTCACAGACGAAAGCGGAAAAGAATTTGATGCCAAAGTAGTGAAACAATAATTTTTCTCATTATTCAAAATAAAAAAGGGTTGTCTGATTTCAGATAACCCTTTTTTAATGTGAAGACGTGAAGATTAGATAATGTGGTGATGTTGTTAGATTATTTTAGAGGCAGAATGTAACTTGTCCATCGACCATCGTCCATTGTCCATTGTCCATTGTCCATCGTCCATCGTCCATCGTCTATTGTCCATCGTCCATTGTCCATCGTCTATCGTCCATCGTCTTCATAAATCATAAATCATTCAGGCTTGGAGTTCAAATATTTTCTTGTATCCTCTGGAATTGAACTTTCAGGATATTTTCTTTCTAGTTCATCTAAATATTGTTGAGCTACATTGGTTTGATGAAGATATTTGAGATTACTGACATACATCATATTGACTACAGGATCTAAAGGAGCAAAACTTAATACCTTTTTGCATGAATTTTCTAGACTATCTCTATATTCTTGTATATAATAATATTCGTTGAGTACTCTCCATCCAATTTCAGTAGAATCAAATTTTTCTACCACCTTCCTAGCCAATTCCATAGCTTCATACATTTGACCTAGTTCATAATATGCTGTAATCATTAAGTCTTGTGCATATTGCCCATCAGGGTATATTCTTTTTGCATTACTTCCATAATACAGCACTTTGTTATAATATTTCTTACTTTCGATGGAGTCATTATTCTGTGCCATTGCCATAAAACTTTTTATTGCAATGAGATTTCCTTCATAAGACTGATGAGTGATTTCAGGAAGATCTGCTTCAAATATACTTTGAAGACTTGCCCATTCTTTTGACCGTTCTCTATTTTCAGGTAGATAGAACAACGAGCTCAATAAGAATATTGGAATTAGATATATAGTAGATGTAGGAATTTGAGTGATTGTTTTGTTTCTATAAGTAATTGGGATAGCCTGTTTCTTTAGAGTTATTAGTTTGACCATTACCATTTGGATGAGTACAGCTATTGCAGTACAAGCACCAGCAGATGCTATAAAAGCATATCTATCAGCTACAATACCAGAAACAGGGATAATCAAATTGGAACAATACAATAGTCCAACTAAATAAAAGGCAACACCGAAACTATAAACCTTATTTTTCTTGTAAAATAGGAATATAGATACTATTAGTAAGAGCAAAAATATTCCAGCAGCTATTACTTTTGGGTCATTTATTTTTAATACAGGAACCATATCATAACCATAATAATAGTAATGATGATTAGGTCGTAAGAGCATTTTAGTATATTCATAATAGGTGAGAATCGAGTATGCAATTTTATCATCCCAAGAAGTATAATTGACGATAGGGTTTTCTGTGAATAAAACAGGATCATTTTGTACAACTTTATTGTATTTTTCTACAGCCGTATCTTTTTGTGTTGTCCAATTAGAGTATATGCTAATGCTGATTTTGGTAAGGAGTATGAAGATGATGATTGTTCTAATAATATATTTTAAACTGAACTTTTTAAAGTAGATGATATAAAGCAATGGCGTGATGAATATAAAATTGAAGCCATCAACTTTAGAAAAGATAGATAATATGACAAATCCTATTGCCAAAATTGATAGAATTATTTTCCCTAGATTATTCCTTTTGTATGTTAATGCTTCTATAATAAGATTTAAATAAATCATCCCAAACATAAAACTGAGTAAGCCATCTCTCGATTTTATATTGGATATCATGGAGTTGTGGAGAGGTATTGTTATGAAAATAATAGTAGTGATGATAGCTATATGAGGTAAATATTGATGAGTAGCTATTTTTTTTACAAAACGGTAAAGACTCAAGCTACATAAAATGTATAATATTAGGTTGACCCAGTGAGCAATATGAGGGTAGATATTCCCTCCAGATAATAATTTTTCAATGCCAAATGAAAGTGTAGTTATAGGTCGATAATCTGATATCCCAAAAGGGATTTGGAATATAGATTGCAAGTCAGACCAGCGATGGATATTTTTTACTTGTGCTAAATACAAATAATCGTCTAAAGAAAAATCATTTGTAAGCGCATTTGAATAATGTAGAAAACTCAACAATATCAAACCCACTCCAATAATAATTGCTAGAGGACGACGAAACATTTCTCTAATATATTAACATTTAAAGATTTATAATAAGGTATTTTTTTACTTCTCACATCTTCTTTCTGGTTTTGACAGGCGGTTGCTGAATAAAGTCGAAGCGCTCAACCTCCAGTATTTTCCCTTCGTCTCTTCGTCTCTTCGTCTCTTCGTCCATCGTCCATCGTCCATTGTCCATTGTCCATCGTCCATTGTCTATCGTCTATCGTCCATCGTCCATCGTCCATTGTCCATCGTCCATTGTCTATCGTCCATCGTCCACTGTCCATCGTCCATAGTCCATAGTCTATTGTCCATCGTCCATCGCCCATCGTCTATCGTCCATCGTCCATCGTCCATCGTCCATCGTCCATCGCCCATAGTCCATCGCCCATTGTCCATCGTCCACTGTCCATCGTCCATCATAACTTATAATTATTTTGTGCGATAATTTCATTGATAATCAAATAGTTAATAATTATTTTCAAAAATAAATTAAGAGTTTGCAACTAGGTATATAAATAAATACTATCTTTGCAGTCCAATTTTAATTAGAAAAAAGAAAACCATTATTTCCGTGAATACATTAAGTTATCGTACGGTATCAGCCACCCCTCAGACAGTTGAGCGTAAATGGTTGGTAGTAGATGCAGAAAATCAAACATTAGGTCGTTTGAGTTCTGAAATTGCAAAGGTTCTACAAGGTAAGCACAAAGCGAGCTATACTCCACATGTAGATACTGGTGATCATGTAATTGTTATCAATGCAGAGAAAGTTGTATTGACAGGTAACAAATTAAATGATAAAGTCTATGTTAGACACACTGGTTATCCTGGAGGGCAACGTTTTATGACACCAAAAGAAGCCTTGGCTAAAAAGCCAGAATTTATTATTGAGAATGCAGTAAAACACATGCTTCCTAGAACAAGACTAGGTAGAGCCATGTACAAAAAACTACATGTAGTTGTAGGAGCTGAGCATTCTTATGCAGCGCAAAAACCTGAAATTATAAAATTTTAATAAGAAATGGCAACTACCTATACTAATGCATTAGGCAGAAGAAAGACTTCTGTTGCTAGAGTTTATCTTAAGCCAGGAACAGGAACAATTACTGTTAATGGTAAAGATTCTAAAGTTTATTTTCCCGTTCAACACTTAGCGATTAAATTAACTCAACCTTTCGAAATTACAAATACTGTAGGTCAATATGATGTAAAAGTAAATGTAAAAGGCGGAGGAATTAAGGGTCAAATTGAAGCGATTGCTTTGGGTGTTTCTCGTGCTTTGGTGAAAATCAATGAAGAGAATAAACCGACTCTTAAATCAGAGAAGTTATTGACGCGTGACCCTAGAATGGTTGAGCGTAAGAAATTTGGACGTAAAAAAGCCCGTAAGAGCTTCCAGTTCAGTAAACGTTAATTTATTCACAGAACAATTTGTAACTGCAATATGGAAAAAATATCTCAGCAACAATTATTGGATGCAGGTGCTCACTTTGGTCACCTCAAGAAAAAATGGAATCCAAAGATGTTGCCATATATATTCATGGAACGTAAAGGTATTCATATCATAGATTTGAATAAAACTCAGTCTAAACTCGAAGAGTCTGCTGCTGCTTTACGCCAAATGGCAAAATCTGGAAAGAAAATCCTTTTCGTCGCTACTAAAAAACAAGCGAAAGATATAGTAGCTGAATTAGCTGCTAGTGTTAATATGCCTTATGTAACTGAACGTTGGTTGGGTGGTATGTTGACTAACTTTGCTACCATCAAAAAATCTATCAAGAAAAAACAAAACATTGAGAAAATGTTGGCTGATGGTGCATTGAACAACATTACTAAGAAAGAGCGTCTAATGTTGGCTCGTCAACAAGCAAAATTGGATAAAGTATTAGGTGGTATCGAGCATTTATTGCGTATCCCTGCTGCTATCTTCATGGTAGATATCTCTCATGAACACATTGCTTTGGCTGAAGCTAAAAACTTAGGTATTAAAACTTTTGGTATCGTTGATACTAACTCAGATCCTACTTTAGTTGACTTTGCTATCCCAGCAAATGACGATGCTTCTAAATCTATCAAAATTATCACTGAATACGTCATCGAAGCTATTAAAGAAGGTTTGGCTGATAGAAAACGTGATAAAGATTCTGAAGAAGAAGTTGAAGAAGAAGAAGTTGTCGTTGATGAAGTTATTGACGCTAACGATGAAGAAGGAGAAGACGAAGAAGGTTCAACTGATAGCGAATAATCTATAAACAAAAAAATAAATATTATATGTCAATTTCTGCTGCAGAAGTAAATAAATTACGACAAGAAACTGGTGCTGGTTTGATGGACTGCAAAAAAGCACTAGTTGAAACTAATGGTGATTTTGAAGCAGCAATCGATTTCCTTCGTAAAAAAGGAGCTAAGATTGCAGCTAACAGAGCTGAGCGTGAAGCTAATGAAGGTGTAGTTATCGCCTTGACTAATGAAGATAGCACTTTCGGTATCCTATTAAATTTATCTGCTGAAACAGATTTCGTTGCTAAAAATGAAGATTTTATTGCATTAGCAAAAGAAATCGCTCAATTAGCATTGGAAACTCAACCTGCTGATGTAGATGCTTTGAACGCAACTCCTTTTAGAGGTACTACAGTAGCTAATGTCCTTTTAGATACAGTAGCTAAAATCGGAGAGAAAATCGAAGTGAAAAAATATGAATCTGTTTCTGGTAAAGGATTGGTGCCATATATTCACATGGGATACAGAATGGGTGTACTCGTTGAGCTTAACCAATCATTGAACGATGCAAATACTGTTGCAGGTAAAGATGTAGCAATGCAAATTGCTGCTATGAACCCTATTGCTTTAGATGCTTCAGGTGTAAGTGATGAGGTGAAAGATCGTGAACGTGCTATCGCAAGAGAAAAAGCTGTTGCTGCTGGTAAACCAGAAAATCTTTTAGACAAAATCGCTGATGGTGCTGTCAACTCTATGTTGAAAGAATCGACTTTATTAAGTCAGCAATTTGTTAAAGATAGTGGTAAAACTGTTGAACAGTACGTGAAGTCTGTTGACAAAGATCTGAAGGTACTTAGCTTTAAGAGAGTATCTTTATCATAATAAGAACTATATTTTGTAAGGGAGAGAAGAAATTCTCTCCTTTTTTTTATAATTTCAACTCCTGATGGGACAATTTAAACGTATTTTACTCAAACTGAGCGGTGAAGCTTTGATGGGTGACGAGCATTTCGGTATTCAAGCTAATATGATTAATCATTTTGGTGATGAAATTCAAAGTATTGTAGATCAAGGATATGAACTTGCCGTTGTTATCGGTGGTGGAAATATCTTTAGAGGATTACAAGCTGGCAATCTTGGAATTGACAGAGTTCAAGGTGATTATATGGGTATGTTGGCTACTGTCATCAATGGAATGGCTCTCCAAAGTGTTTTGGAAAAAAGAGGTATAGAAACCAGATTAATGTCTGCAGTTTCTATTCAACAAGTTTGCGAACCATATATCAAAAGAAAAGCAGTAAGACACTTAGAAAAAGGTCGAGTAATTATTTTGGCAGCAGGTACAGGCAATCCTTTCTTTACTACAGACTCAGCTGCTGCACTTCGTGCTGTTGAGATAGGTGCAGATGCATTGTTGAAAGGCACAAGTGTTGATGGTATTTATACAGCTGATCCTAAGAAAAATGCAGATGCTTCTAAATTTGAATCAATCTCTTATCAAGAAGTAATTACTAGAGAATTGGGGGTTATGGATCAAACATCTTTTACGTTATGTAAGGAAAATAAATTACCTATCGTTGTTTTTTCTATTAAAGAGCAAGGCAATATTCTTAGAATTTTGAACGGAGAAAAAATTGGTACAATAGTTAAATAATATTCAAAAGATTTTATTATGAATGAAGAAGTACAGTTTATAATTGACGAGACCAAAGAAGCGATGCATAAAGCATTAAAGCATTTGGAAGAAGATTTGAGAAGAGTGCGAGCAGGTAAAGCAAGCCCTGATATGCTTTCTGCTATCAAAATTGAGTATTACGGTATGCCTACACCTCTTCAACAAGTAGCGTCTGTAAAACTTCAAGATGCTAGAACGCTTGTTATTGTTCCTTTTGAAAGAAAATTAATTGGTGATGTTGAAAGAGCAATTTTTCAAGCCAATTTGGGAGTGACACCTCAAAATGATGGTGAAAATATTCGTATTGTAATTCCTCCTTTGACAGAAGAAAGAAGAAAAGATTTAGCCAAACAAACGAAAGCTTCAGGAGAAAATTCCAAAGTAGTAATTCGCTCTGCTCGTAAAGAAGGAAATGATGCTATTAAAGCATTATTAAAAGAAGGTCTATCTGAAGATTTGTCCAAAGGTGCCGAAGAAGATATTCAACATATCACCAATGATTATATCACTAAGGTGGATAAAATGTTGGCAATGAAAGAAGAAGAAATTATGACAATATAAGTAGAGCTATGGAATTGGGTATTGGAACACGTTTGATACATCCGACTTATGGAAATGGTGTCATTATTGGTGTGGAAGAAAGATATTATGAGATTTATTTTTCAGATCATGGTGAAAAGGAAATAGGAAAGACTTTTGACAATTATGTCATTGTCAAAGAGGTACAAAAACCAGATGATGCTATTTCTTTAGATCAAGTAGAAACATTGCTCAGAGACATTTTAGAGCCTATTACAGCTCCTTCTGAACAGATTTATTTGGGAGACAAATGGAAAGGTGGCAATCTTGTACTTCAACCAGAAAATTCAGATTTGCAATCTAAAATTATCCCAATAGAAACCTTCTTTCATAAAATTGTAATGGTCAGAGACCGACTTAGAGTGATGGAGCAAAAAATTAATGCTTCTAAATTAAGTGATGAAGAAAAGGTGGATTTACAACAATATATTACAAGAATCTATGGTTCATTGACTTCTTTTAATATCCTTTTTAGATTTAAAGAAGATCAATTCAAAGGAACTGGTGGAGATTAATCTATCCTATTAAAATTGAATAGAATATAACAAAAAAAGACCTTAAAAGGTCTTTTTTTGTTGGGTATATTCGAGTGATGTCATGGGACATCAATTTGGTATTCGTACTTCGTATTTTGTACCTCGTACTTCGTAATTTTTTAATTTAACATCTTCATATCTCCACATTATTTCAATAAACTCTGTGAGCTTTGTGTAGAAACTCTGTGAGCTTTGTGGTTAAATTTTGAAGCAATCAACCTCCAGCTTTTTTATTCGTACTTCGTATTTTGTACCTCGTACTTCGTGAGTTTTAATTTTCAACATCTTCAAATCTCCGCATTATTTCAATAAACTCTGTGATCTTTGTGTAGAAGCTTAGTGTGCTTTGTGGTTAAATTTTGAAGCAATTAACCACCAGCTTTTTTATTCGTACTTTGTATTTTGTACCTCGTACTTCGTAATTTTTAATTTTCAACATCTTCAAATCTCCACATTATTTCACATCATGCATCCATCTTTTCAATAATGGAGTAAATGCAAAAAGAATAATAGCCACAATAATAGATGCAATAGTAATTTTGGTGAACACACTAGAATATATTCCTAATGTATCTATTGATGTAAAAATTTTATTGCCACCTTCACTTGGTACAGCCATTAGCGAACCAATGATGCCTGCAAGATATTGTCCCATCGCACTTGCTAAAAACCAAAACCCCATCATCATTCCTGTATATTTCTCCGGAGACAATTTGGTAATCATGGAAAGACCTATTGGCGAAATAAATAACTCCCCAATTGTAATCAACATATATCCACCAGCGAAAAAGCCTAAATTAACCATACCTTCATTGCTGAAGAATCCACCAGAAACAAATACATAATATCCTATTCCTAATAATATAAATGCGATTCCAAATTTAGCTGGAGTAGATGGATTCATATTTTTCTTAGATAGCGTTACCCAAAGCCAAGCCATTGGGAAAGTCAATAATAAGATATAAAAGGGATTAATAGAGTTATTGATAGCCGCAGAAGACATTCCCAACATATCTACATTCCTGTCTGCAAATAGATTGAGTGAACCACCGCCTTGTTCGTAAAATGCCCAGAAAAACGTACTGAAAAATATCAATACCATTGCAGTAAGCATCTTTTGGCGTGCTACTTTATCTTGTTTAAGAGCAATAATTAATACCCAAATTATTGCCAAAATGCAAAATGGCAATAATAAGTAACCCATCAATTTATAATTCAATAGCAATAGAACAAAAATAGGAACTTGCAAAAATCCTAATACGACAACTCCTATTTGCTTTTGCTTATAATTTTTTATAGTTTCAGCTGGTGGAGCAATTCCAATATGACCTAAAGATTTTTGACCTATAATAAATATAACAAGACCCAATACCATGAATATTCCTGCGAGTCCAAAACCATAGTGCCAATTGACTTTTTGACCTAGATAGCCACAAGCCAATCCTCCCATAAATGCACCAACGTTGATTCCTAAATAGAAAATTGAAAATCCTGCATCTCTTCTACTATCACCAGGACGATATAAACGACCTACCATACTGGAAATATTAGGTTTAAAAAAACCATTACCCGAAATCAAAAATCCCAATCCTATATAAAAGGTATGTTCCTCTGGGATAGCCAATATCAAATGACCAATTGCCATCAACAATCCTCCTAATACAACAGAACGCCTAAATCCAAAGATTTTATCTGCAATCAAACCACCAAAAAGTGGCATAGTATATACCAATGCTTGGTAGGAACCATAGACCAAATTACCCTTTTCATCTGAGTATTGAAGTTGGCTGACCATGTATAAGATCAGTAATGCACGCATGCCATAAAAACTGAAACGCTCCCACATTTCTGTCATGAATAACAATGCCAATTGTTTTGGATGACCTTTTGTATTGTCTGAAAAATAGAATTCTTCTGTATTTTGTTGAGCTGTATTAGCCATAACTTATTTTTTGTTTGAAAATAATGTAATTTAATAAATAATGTAGCTTCAAGAATGATTATTCCCTCTTGAGAATTTATAAAATATTGCAAATATACCTCCTAATATTGCAGGCACTATCAGATTGACAAACCATAATACTACTGAAGCAGCTATTATATCAATCATTTCTCCACTAGCATATTTGCCTATGATTTGTAATGCAATCTGACCTCTTAGCGAAATATCCAAAATTGCCATTGTTGGTAATATCCCTTGAATGAAAAATACATTGGGAATCAAAACTAAGCCATCTACCCAATGAACTCCTGTCCGAAAAACTTTTAAAAGCAATAAAAATTGTAAACAATATGTGCCATATCGAAACGAAGAATAGGCTAATAGCCTTTTTAAATCTTTTGAATTGTACTGACCAATAATCTCTGTATAGGGAGCTATTTTTTTAAAGATACTATACTTCTTAAAGACAACGCTGACAACTTCCAAATTGAAGAAGCTGATAAATAAAAACGTACTTAATAAAATGTAGATAAATAGAACCGCTAACCATAAGTAAGCATGTAAATCGACATATACCCATAAATATATTAAACAAGCTAATCCTCCAATAGACATGTTGACTACGATTTGACTATAACTTCCTACTAATGTGGAAACAATTGCTATTAAACGATGATGAGTTAAAACTAGTACCCTGCCGCCATATTCTCCCAATCTGTTGGGTGTAAAAAGAGAAAAAGATATACCAAATAATATTCCTATAATAGACCTGAAGAATGAAATATGTTCAAACTTACGAACCAAATATCTCCATTTGGCAGCCTCTATAGACCAATTGAATATAGATAAGACGACAACAATGATAAACCAACCTCTTCCATGAATCAAATTGGATTTTAATGTTTGTAAAGCATCTTTGACATCTGTATTAGTGAATACTTGCTTATATAATGCATATCCCAATCCTATAAAGAGGAGTAACTTTAATATTGAATTAAGATATTTGCTTTGTACCTTCACCGTAAAATCTATCAAAAATAGAAAAATTTGACACTGTGGCAAAACAACAAATTATTATTGGCATAGACCCAGGCACTCATGTTACTGGTTATGGTATAATTGCCTCCAATGGACACCGTGCAGATTTGGTGATTGTTGGTTCTATTTTTATGGAAAAATATGATGACCATTATGATAGATTAGCATGCATTTACGATAGGACTTTAGAATTAATTAAAGAGTATCGACCTCATTGTTTGGCTATCGAAGCTCCGTTTTATTCTAAGAATGTACAATCTATGCTCAAATTAGGAAGAGCACAAGGAGTAGCTATGGCCGCAGCATTGACTCATAAATTGCCAGTATTTGAATATGCACCCAAAGCTGTTAAGCAAGCCATCACAGGTAATGGCAATGCATCTAAAGAACAAGTTGCGGATATGTTGACCCATATTTTGAATGCCAAAGATCTCCCTAAGCAATTAGATGCTACTGATGGTCTAGCAGTTGCAGTTTGTCATCATTTTAAATTAAAACATGGCATTACATCTTCAGGAGGAGGAAGTAAAAATTCTTGGGCAAGTTTTGTAAAAAATAATCCTAATAAAATTACTCAGTAATCATTTTTTAGAGTTTCCTAAAAAAAATAATTGGACTACTTATTTTCTTTCTCAAAATCCTGCATTGCCTCAACCAAATATTCTACACTTGATAATGGTAGAGCATTGTATAATGAAGCTCTGAATCCTCCAGATAATCTGTGCCCTTTGATACCGTGAATACCTTTTGCTTTACATATAGCTAAGAACTTGGCTTCAATATCTTCATTAATTGCAGAGAATGTTATATTCATTCTTGAACGAGAGTCTTTTTCAACATTTCCTACAAATAATGAGTTTCTTTCAATCTCTTGATATAATAGCTCTGCCTTTTTGATATTTATTTTCTCAATAGCATCTATACCACCTTGTTCCTTCAGCCATTCCAAATTCAACATACTCACATATATAGGAAATACGGGAGGTGTGTTAAAAAGAGAATCATTCTTGGCATGAACTTGATAATCTAACATTGTAGGTACAACCCTAGCTTTGTTTTGTAAAAAACTTTCTTTTACAATGACCACAGTTGCACCTGCTGGTCCTATGTTTTTTTGAGCACCAGCATAGATAAGGTCATATTTAGACACATCTATTTTTCTACTGAAAATATCTGAAGACATATCTGCAATCAAAGGTACTTTGACATCGTAATCTTCAAATATTTCTGTGCCATATATAGTGTTATTCGTAGTGATATGAAAATAAGACACATCTTTCGGCAAATCAAAACCTTTAGGAATATAACTATAGTTTTTGTCCTTAGAGCTAGCAATCGTTAATACCTCTCCAAATAAAGTAGCTTCTTTAATCCCTTTGGATGACCAAACACCTGTATCCAAATATGCAGCCTTGCCATCTTGTGGTAAATAATTCATTGGAACCATAGAAAATTGTAAGCTCGCACCACCTTGAAGAAATAGCACTTTATATCCTTCTGGCACGCCTAGTAGTTCTTTCACTAAATTTTGGGCATTGTTGATGATTTCATCAAAAGCAGCACTCCTATGAGAAATTTCTAAAATACTCAGTCCAGAGTTATTGAGATTAAGAACAGCAGCAGCGGCTTTTTCAAATACTTCTTGTGGCAAAATACAAGGTCCAGCTCCAAAATTGTGAATTTTCATTTTATTTCCTTTAAACTTTTATCGTTGTGTAAATTTATAATTATACACTGTATTATTTCAGCACTTCTTACTTTATGCTTTTTTTAATAATGTATATGATTGTGGTTTTACTCTATTTTTTACATACTTTCCCTTTGTAATTTAAAGCGATGTCACTTAAAAGTATATTATTGAATTGGCTTCAAGTTTTTTTGCAACCAATTGTAGAACGAAAATTTGTATTTCAAGACACATGGCAACTAGAGATGATAGAACAAAAAAGCATCAAATTACCTTATGTCCTTTTGGAAAATAAATCTATTGTGTTGAATAAATTTAGAATTCCTGTCCAACTAGAAAGTATAGAGCTTCAATTAATGAATAAAAATCTTGTAGTCGGTAAGGTGCTATATAGTGGAGCAGTAAAACTAGAACCCAAGAGCCAACGCAATATTACTATGGATGTTCAAATGAATCATATAACTGCACTTTTTCAGTTATTGAGATTTACTTGGAATGATACGGTGTCTATGGATGTAAAAGGTGATGTTCACATCAAATTTTTAGGAATGGATTTTTTTATTCCTATTGTAGATCAATTCACTATCCCTAAAAGTAAATTTAAATTGTCAAATAAAAAGGAAGTCAATAAGGATGCAGAAGAGGTGATATATTTGGAAGACCTTTTAGATGAAAAAGAGCATACAGAGTCTCCTGACATAGAAATCCCTGATATAAATGAGGAAATAGTGTCAAAATCTGTCACTGAGGATATTAATGTTAATGATGACAATTTAGATACTATAACTAATCAACTAGATTCAGACTCCAACACTGAAAATAGTCAACCTCGCACTATTGAGAAAAATGAAGAAGAAAAATAAAGCACTTAGCCTTTAGCGTATTCCATTATTATATTGATAGAAGTGTCGCTTGGACTTTCTAAAAGAGTGTTATCCAAAATAAGAGATGCGTCAAGACAATTCATTTCTTCTTCTATGTTCAATAGAAAATCGATAAGATTAGACTTATCGGTGTCTTTTTCAATTTTTAAGTTTGTAAGAAGACGTGTAGAGATGTTATCCATATATATGCAATTTAAGAGATAACGACTTTGGTATTTGCTTTAGTATAATTTGAAACTACTTTTTCAATATTCTTTTTAATAGTAGGATATGTCGTTTAGTATGAGAATAATAATCTGAAGAGTCCACTCTTGATATTTTTTTCAATATTCTATAAGTAAATAAC